>CAVPPA010000008.1:0-155584 GCA_963707285.1 uncultured Candidatus Saccharibacteria bacterium | reverse complement strand
GTTTATTGTTATTTTTACTTTACTTGGCACCATTTCGTGTTGCTCCATAAGGTAAGCTCACATTTTGGCAATGTATCGGAAATTCCCTCATTCAACGTCATCAAGTTACACGGCTCACTATCATGGAAGGCGGATTCCGTTAATCAAAAACTTGAATATACAAAGCTCGAGCTGCTCCCTGAGCTGGAAAAGCTGAAGTCTGATGATAATAAATTTAGGCTAAAGTACAATGAGTTGCAGATCGTGAATCCTTCAAAGGACAAGTTTAGGCAAACTGTTATGGGAGTTACTCACTATGACTTTCTAGGATGTACTCTGGCGAACTTGAAAAGGAAAACTCAGTCCTATTTGTTATTGGCTTCTCGATGGCCGATGAGCACATTAGGGAGATCACCATACGTGTGGCAAATTCCAATCCAACGCTAAAGATCTACATTTTCTGCCATAGCAAGGGGGAAACCCAGGAGAACTATGATAGTTGGTTTGGTCAAATGAAATACCGAAACGTAGAGATACTAAGCCCAGAGGATGAAGTGCGATACGACATAACAACCGTATCTTACTTTTTCTTGAAACCGATAATCAGTAACGGCGACAACGCTGACCAAGAAGATTCGGAAACCCCTGAGAAAACCGAGGAGTAAGATGGATACCGATGCAGTGCTGGAAAAAGAATCGGTTTTGGTCATCGGTAAGGTTTATTCCGTTGATGGTCGAACAGTAAAAATTAGTGTTAATAAAAACAAGAACCACTCTCACATTATTTATGACGGAGAAACTATAAAGAATTTTTCTGTTGGGAGCTATGTAAAAATTCTCAAGGGGTTTACCACCATCATTGGGAAGATTGAGGGTGAGTACATAGAAGAAGAGCGATTTTACAATCGAGAGTACAACGAAGAAACAAGGATTAAACGGTATCTTCTAGCATCATAACTCAGACACTGTGGGGAGCGTGTTTAAGCAAGGCATCAAAGAAATGCCGCTCATCGATAATGAATGCTACATACTCGAACGAAAAGAGT
Source organism: uncultured Candidatus Saccharibacteria bacterium (assembly GCA_963707285.1). Lineage (GTDB taxonomy): Bacteria > Patescibacteriota > Saccharimonadia > Saccharimonadales > UBA4665 > CAVPPA01. The sequence goes on along the minus strand of CAVPPA010000008.1, from coordinate 154,559 downwards.
TTAACGACTTACACCGATTCGCAAGGCTTAGCGATAAAACTGTAGAAATTGGAAGTCTTACGGAAGAACCTTCCCAAGAAAATTAAACTAGGGATCAATAAAATTTTCGCGAGCCATATAGGTATATTTGGCAATACTGGTAGCGGAAAATCCAATACGCTCGCCAGGCTTTACAGCGAACTATTTAGTCAGGCCAAAGACTCTCAAGTTTTAGATCTAATTCGCAGTTTGTTTTTATAGACTTCAACGGCGAATATGTAAATCCAGACGTCCTCACCAAGGACAAGGAAGTATACAAGCTCACAACAAGGGTTGATGACGGCCCAAAGTACCCAATCTCGCAGCATTACATAGAAGACATTGAGATATTATCCGTCCTTTTAGAGGCGACAAAAAACACAAAAGCCTTTCTTGAACCGTGCATTAAATGGCGGCTTCATTATCGATAACGCAAGCTACAAGCAGAGTATCGAAAACACTATTCGCACCGTTATAAAGAAGGGCGAAAAGACTATAGGTATAGCCGTTATAAAAGATTTGCTGAAAGATATTGCGAATTTTACTAACACGAACCTTGACGACTTAAATCGAGAGATAAGAAAACAATCTTAACCAGCACACGCAAAATGGAAACTTCATATGGGGTTCAGGTGATAATCGTGAGTATTCAGATCAAACAGACCTCTACGACGGCCATTTCAAAACGGCAATAGAAGGTATCAGCTTTAACGAAGATTTGGTTGCTCAAATTCAGTTAAAAATAATCCTGACGTTCCATCACGAAATTGCGCACGGGTATTCAAATCAAGAGCACATCAAACCCCTTGTAAACAGGATGTTTAAGAAATTTGCAGCTCTAAACAAGGTTATTGAGATCAAAGATCCGGCACCCAGCCATAATGTTTGTGTAGTTTCTCTCAGAGACGTAAATATGGAAATGAAAAAAGTCCTTCCGCTCATTATTTGTAAGCAGCTTTATGATGACAAGAAGACGAAGAATAGCAAAAAGTCACTGCACATAATAATAGATGAGGCTCACGATATCCTGTCGGAGGCATCCGAGCGTGAAAGTGAAACTTGGAAAAATTACGTCTCGAAACATTTGAAGAAATAATTAAAGAGGGTCGTAAATTTGGGACATTCTTAACGATTGCCAGTCAGCGACCATACGATATTTCAGCGACTCTTCCCAGCTACATAATTACTTCATTCACAGACTTATCAACATCAATGACATTAACGCGATCCAGAAAACCGTAGCCTACCTGGATAAATTATCCTTTGACTCTATACCGATTTTATCCGTAGGAAGTTGTTTTGTCGCTGGTTTGGCAACAGATATACCAATTAAAGTAGACATCGAGTTGCTTCCTCAAAACCAGCAACCCGATAGTGAGACTATTACGCTTGAAAAAGTGTGGAACGAAACACAAGAGTAAATCACAATGCAAATATCAAAATCCGAATACATCATGTTCCTAAAGCACCCTGCTTGGCTGTGGCTGAAAAAACATGACAAAACAAAGTTACCCCAGTCGACGACAACACTCAAGCTATGTTTGATGCAGGCCATATGTTTGAGTCCTATGCCGAACAGCTATTTCCGGGTGGCGTAAACTCTTGGCTTTGATAACTACAATGAATATTTGAGTTCCCGAGCGAACCACCAAAGCACTGGATGGCGGCGCGAAGACCATCTTCCAGGGAAGATTCGAACATGAACAACTAACCTTTATTTGCGACATCGTAACCATAGTGGGCGATAAAGAAGTAGACTATACGAAATAAAATCCAGTACGAAAGCAAAACCAGAACATGATGCCTAGCATTCCAAATGGTAGTTCTTGAGGCTTGTGGATTTACAGTACGAAATATCTCAGTGATACACGTAAACAACCAGTATATACGTGAGGGGATTGTAGATCCATAAAGATAACCGCTACTACTAGATATTACAGACGCTGTCAAAGCAAAACGTACAGAAACACTTAGTAATATTGATGCTGCTTTGGCTATGCTCAACTCAGGTACTCGTCCTAGCTTATCTCCGTCCCTTGCTAGTGTTGATGGTTTTGGTGAATGGCTAGAGATATATAAGCACTTAACTGCGCCGCGATGATAGTATCTACAACCTTTGTGCTTTGAAACCAAGTCTTGTCGAAATACTTGAGCATGATCAAATTATTAAAATTAGCAGATATTCCTGAAGACTTTAATCTTCTCCCTAAACAAGAACTGCAAGTAGAATCAGCCAGCTTGGGAAAGCCAATAATAATCGAGGATAAGATAAGAGAGTATTTGAGAACTTTTTCGTACCCACTTTACTTTTTTGATTATGAAACGTTTGCAAGTATAGTGCCCTATTTTGATGGACTGAAACCCTATCAACAGGTGCCTTTTCAGTATTCGTTGCATCTAATCGATTCTCCAGGCGCTGAGCCTCAACATTTTGAATATTTACATCGTAATAATTCTAATCCTGCGGAGTCATTGTCTAAAATGTTGCAATCGCAGATTGGTAAAAATGGTTCTGTTGTTACTTGGAATATGGGTTTTGAGAAAAGTTGTAATAGTCTTTTAGGTAGGTTATCCCCCGAATATAATGATTTTTTCGAGCAGTTAAACTATCGCATTGTTGATTTAATGTTGCCCTTTTCCAAATGTTGGTATGTTGATAAAGATTTCTATGGCAGTGCATCGATCAAGAGCGTATTGCCTGTACTGGCTCCGAACTATCTTATAAAACCTTAGGCATCCAAGAGGGTGGTGCAGCTCAACGACTTTGGATGGAAGCAGTTTTAGATGGCAAACGTGATGGCGAGAAAGAGCAAATCCTTAACGATCTCGTGGTTTACTGCGGGCTAGATACTATGGCTATGGTAGAAATATTCAAGGTTTTGGCCGCTTTAGTCCGGATAAGACTATTAGAGGCTATACTATAACCATGAAATTAATGCGCTATCGCCGGCCTTCTCTAAATAGGATACTTGGTATAACTACGGTTAAGAGAAGATTCAAACGCTCATTAGGCATTAGTCAAGTTCAAGGCTGGACAAGACCGAGTAGAATCAAACAGCGTATAAAGTATCGTGCAGGTTGGTACTCTCCTACTATGCGAGTTGCTCGCAACACAGCCAAAGGCAAATTCCCTAGCCTGTTAGGCTTATTCGGCAAGAAACGATAGTAATACCCCTCATAGAACGAATATAGAAGATATAACCTAAGCAGCTCTCGTAATCCTGCCTAAGTTATGTTGGCGATTTAAGCGCACTCTCCTAAAAATAATAGGTTATCGATATGTGTTCCGTCAGGTATCGTTCTAAGATATGGATTTCCATTGTGGTATTGAACCTCTAACCAGGCTGCATAATCGCCATTACGGACAAAGTATCGATTAATGCTGCGATTAATTTCATTGATTACTTGATTTTCGGAGCTTTTCCACCCTGGTCCACCTAGATTACGGATACGAGTCCAAGGATCAGAGTGACTACCAGGTTTATTTATGCAAGTTACTTGTAGGTCGGCCATTAATTTGTTCCTTTAGGGTGATGCGGCCCAGATTCTTTTACAGTTATGTTTGGATGAGCTTTTGCATATTCTGGAGATACAAATCTACCAGTTATTGCACTGTGATATTTTGGAATAATTTTTGGCTGTGAATTTGCCATCGTTTTTCCCTCTCTTAAAAAATTAAATTTATTACTTTTTGTTGTTTGATGCCCCACCCCATCTGCAACATATCTTGAATATAGCAATAACTCGTAGGGCTGTCAACGCTATTGTAAATTGCCTGATTATAGATGTTGTGATAACATGGGTGTAAATGAATGACACTAGAGAAAAGCTCTTACAGCTTGCTCATAGGACTGATATATCAGATATGGGGCTTAGGGGTTTAGCTAAAGAATTGGGCGTAAAGAACCCACAGACTATTAAGTTTCATCTCCAAAAGCTCCATGACTCCGGCTTGCTTAATTTCGAAAGAAAGCCAACTGTCCAAATACAAAAAGGTATGCTAACTATGTCTGATCTATTAGAATCCCTATAAAAGGCTCAGTTAGTGCCCGTCCCAGCCACACAAATTGCCAGTAACGATACCAACGGTTATGTGAGAGTATCTTCCAAGTTATTGCTTTCTAAAAATTATAAAGACTTATTTGCGCTAAAAGTAGCAGGAACATCTATGAACCAAGCGAATATCAATGGTAAGCCGATCAACGACGGAGACTACGCTATCGTTGATGGATCAAAACGCAGCCCCAAGAACGGTGATTATATAATTGCAGTCGTCGATCAACTCGCTAATCTGAAAAGATTTCTTTTCGACAAACAAAACAAACAAGTAGTGCTGCTGTCTGGTCTCAGAGGATTACTTACCCATATTCGTTCATCCTGAAGACAGCAATAAAGGATTGCAAAATTAGCGGCACGGTTATTCAAGTTTTAAGGCAACCAATTACAAGTTAATGTATTAAGTAATCTGTAATTCTCAGGTTCCGTTTATTGAGATAGTTGATAGTGTTCTTTTTGTAGTTAAGATAGCTATCTAAGTTCCTTGGCAGCGGCGATGAAGCAAAGTTATCGAAATCAGTAAAGTAATTTAATCTGCGTATAGTCATCGGATACCAAATCTTGCAGCAAAAAGAATTCTACGTAACCAGCGAAGTTCTCGAATAGATTAAAAAATTTCTGATATCTAAAAAGTGTCGCGTATAACGGACTCTGTAATCCTAAATAGTAAAGCCTTATACATTCAAGTGTTAAGTCGAATCGATCGGAAATCTTACTATTAAAGCCTCTAGCACCATTAATCGTCTGCATACCATTAACTCTGTTGCCTGGAAAGATCATCATGCCACCAATCGTATAGCCGATATATTGGAAATAATCGAGATCTTCCTGAGCTACTTGACGATAATAATACTTATTTGTCACGTTTCCTAGATCTGAAAGTTGGTATAACTGAGTCGCTTGATAAATTGAACTCTCCTAGGTCAGATTTGTGATGCAGATAAGACGCCACATTGTTGTGTCATCGAGATTAAACGACTTGCCGCTAGGCAGTGTCTTGCTCCACAACTTTTTATGATATGCACGAAGAGTTGGACTCGTCTTGTCTGGATCACCTCCATTTGCGTCAGTTCGAAAATCAAAAGTTGTATCTATTAACAGGCTCATTCAAGATCATTATACTTTAGTAAGGGATTTAGACTCCATAGTATACTATCCTCGAAGGGTTGGTGTTCAAAAGCATTTTTGCGAGAGTACAGCAGCTCTTCTTTAATTTCCGAGTACCGGTTGCTGTTCCTGTTCAAACCCTACATCGTCATCCTTGTCTGCATGTTTAGTTTTAGGAGGTATATCTTCTGATCGTTGCTCTTTACGATTGGTTATAACAACTTTTGTCGCATACTTGCGCCGAGAAGCATCGATTACTTTTTGGGCTATTTTAGGATTGTCGGGTTCATCAAGCACCACAGTTTCACCGGATAGCGGCTCGTGTGTTTCCATACCAGCAATCTTAATGTAGTAGTGGTAAGCCGACAGGTTGGCAATCTCACCGGTTTGAATCGACGGTTGGAAGATCGGCAGTAGTAGTTTTTCACTGGCAGCTCGGACACGGAAACAAACCACAGTGCCCACATTATCTAAGATGATGTGTACTAAGCGTTGTTCTTCCTGCTGGGCAGTCGACTGTTCTGCCATCGTGAGGAACAGCTTGTATTTCCGAGCTTCGGACAGCATCTGAAGAAATGAATGGGTAGCAAAGTGCTGGAACTCATCGACATACAGAAAATACGGACGACGATTGCTTTGGTTTAGTCGAACGCGGCGTAAAGTGGCCAGCTGCAGTTTAGTTAAAACTGCAGTGCCGAATAGTTCTGCAGTGTCTTCGCCAATACTACCCTTAGCAAAATTACAGATTAGAATCTTGCCTGAAGCCAGGATATCATCGAAATCTATAGTTGAAGTCGTTTGGCCGTATCACGCCTCGAACGACGGCTGAGCTATCATAGCGGCCAAGCTTTGTGGTCACGCCACTGGTCATCTTTACGCGTTGCATATTGCCGGCTTTGGCAAATTCGTTGTGCCAGAATTGCTTGAGCCGTACATCAGTTAAGTTTTGGGTAATACTGTTGCGATATTTGGTATCAGTTAGCAGATCATACAAGGTAAATAGCGTAGCGCCAGGTATGGTATAGGCCGTACGTATAGTGTTACGGAGGATGTACTCAATCCGGTGACCGCCGCTGTCATCTTCCGAAAATGTTTTCCGGAACAAAGAAACTATTGCCTCAGTTATGAAGTCCTGTTCTCAATGCGAGCTGATTGCCACTTAGGCCTTTTGGTAGTTCAAGAAGGTTAAGACCGATCGGGTAATCAATATCTGACGGATTAAAGTAAACAACATCTTTGAGTCTCTCCTCTGGAACATGCTCTAAAATAGTTTCTGCTAAGTCGCCGTGTGGATCAACTACTGCTATTCCTTTGCCCCTCTGCATGTCCTGAACGATAGCGTATGCAGCATGGTGGTCTTGCCATTACCTGTTCCGCCGATAATGTAAACATGGCGCTCACGCTCGGCTATCAGTAAGGCCAATAGGTGTTGTGCTGTCATGGTGTTTGTTCATACCGAGAACTACGTCAAAGCCACCGGTGTCTGATAGGTGCTTCAGTGGCGCTGGTGCAGGAAGAGTTCGACTATGTGAGGTGGATAAGTTCTCGGGTCTAGCAGTGTCACCATATGGAAAATGGTACAAACTAGCTATTTCAGATACTGCTAATACACAGTCCTGTCCTATAAATAATGCCGACAGACGATGCCGGAAATTAAACAATCTATATGGATGCAGCAGCCTGTTCGGAAAAGCATGTTTACTCACAAGTTCCTGGTAACCGTGTACGGAGAATGAAGCCAAAGCTGCACTAATGCTATCTAGACTTTTCTGAGCTCGTTGTGCATCCTCATTTATAACCATAGCTCGGAGACTGGTCTGGAACAATGGTTGCGCCAGTTTGTCGTGTAATGACATTAATAGCTCTTGTGCGGCAGGCATGGCGATAGAGGCAGATGATTGTGAGCGGTATTGTCTTGGTAATTCATAGTATGAGCGAGTAAGCTCAGCAATAAGGCCAAACACCAAGCGTATTAATCCAAAAACAAGATGGACAGCTAGCATAACCGCTCGAAAAGGGAGAGATCGCCTCCTGTGTGACAGTTTTGGATCTTCACCTACAAGGAGTTTATTGTGTACCCGAACTGCTTCACGTATAGTTTTTGGTGATACTACGACTTGAAATGCAATTAGCTCACTCGGTGCCAATTTAGTCATTGAGCCTGTGAGGTAGGCTATAGGGTCGTGATGGGTCAGCGTGTCATGAGAGGCTAGCGGATAAGCAAAGTGGCGAGCTTGCTTAAATTCCAACAAATAGATTCGGTCCGAGACATTTATGTAGTCTTCGGTCTCTTGAAAGCGAACGTCTGGTAGATATGCTGCCAGTTGTTGCTGAAAAATTAATCTATCTGCCTTGTTTAGGCATACTATATAACGAATACCTTGGCTGCGCGATGAGACAACTTCAAACGAAAATATGCTTGTTCTACCAAGTAATCGGTCAAGTAGCGAGCGACTAAGTCCTATCGTATGGATCACGTTAAATAAATGCTCTGTTGCTTGTGGAGCCTTGAGAGTAAATGCTGGCGGAATGAGCTCTAATAGAACTAACTTTTGATTGAGCTGGTAGCGAAAGTTTACATAGCGGCGAGTGATATCGACACAAGTAATTACAACCACCGTGATTGCTATATACCAGTAGATGTAAGCTGGTAGCACTTCAATCGTCCCTTGCTTCTTTCACCCCCGTTGATAAGGTGTTAGTTGCATAGTACGAGCAATATAACAAAAACGCAAGCGATAGCGTTTCCCTCTAGTAAACGCACTTCGCAACTTTAATCCAGTATCACATAGACTACTTTTGTGGATTCTTTTAATAGTAGTAGTTGAATTGGTCGAATTTTAATTCTCTAGGACGGTGCTGTGATAATTACTAAAATTAAAAGAACTAAAACTATGACTAACAAATAATAGTCCCGTGCTTCTGCGAGTAATCTTCTTTTTTGCTGTACTTAGAAAAGCTTTTAGGCGCAACTATAACCCAAAAGAGCAATATGATTGCTACAAATAATAAAGTAGTTAAGATATCGTACATAAGTCTAACTCGAACTGAATTATAAACCCTTATAACTAAAAATAATCAGTGCGCTCGCATACACTGATTATTCTTCACCTAACACATAAATCACTCGAAGCGTTTGAGCTTGGAGATTATATTCTCTTAGTTTTTAAACGCTAAATCCCAATATATATCATCCATGGGCTTAAAACAAGCAGATTTATTAGAACATATTTTGCTAATCATTTTGTCAAATATAAGCATAATTTACGAAAAAAATATATGTTGTAGTAAGTTTTAACTCTTTACATAGAGAGAAATGGTGCTAAAACTAAAAATTCGTCGATTAGTTTAACCACCTATGCAAAACACTTATGGTTTCCTATAATACGAGTGGTGAAAAAGAGTGAGTCCGGCTACACAATCGTAGAGCTAATAACAGTGATAGTTGTAGTAGCTATTGTCAGTGCGTCAGCTTTAAATCTATACGAATCGTTAGTTGGCAGCGCCGTGATAGCCAAACGCCAGGCAGTTGCTTCTACGCTTGCCAGCAATCAAATGGAGTACCTAAAATCGTTACCGTATGATGACCTAGCTATCGCCGGTGGCCCAATTGTCGCCAATACCTATCTCCCAGCTACTTCAACTACGACCGTCGATGGCGACACATTCAAGATCACGACGAGTATTTCGTACGTTGACGATGCCTATGATGGATGTGGTTCCTACCCGACGCAGGCCCTAAAGCTAAAGTATTGTGTTAACTATCCGCCACCAAGCGGTGCACCTGCTACCGACACTAATCCAGCTGATTATAAAGATGTCGATGTAATAGTCACTGATACTTCTAAAATTCAACTTGCCGAGCTTGATACACATATTGCCGCACTAGTAGCTGAAACCGCTAGTAATACCGGTGCTCTATTTATTAACGTCGTTGATAACAGCGGTAATCCGATAGAAGGTGCCACCGTTAATATCGTTAACACTTCGGTCACACCAAACGTTAACGTAACTGATACCACCGATCAATTTGGCAACGATATTTTCTACGACCTGCCACCGAGTACGTCTGGCTATCACTACACAATTACAGCTTCATTAAACAATTACTCGTCATTAACCACTATTCCGCCTAACGGCAGCCTGCAACCCACTTACACCAGCTTAAATTTAATATCCCAGAGCTCATCTTATGTCACCCTGACACTTGAGCCGGAGGGTCCAAATAGCTTAGTTATAGAAACGACTGATACGAGCGGTAATCCGTTGCCGAATGCCAAGATCTACGTTAAGGGTGGTTATAAAAAGTACACGGCTACTACTGATACTACCTACTACTACGATACCCTGACGCCTAGCGATATCCGACCGGTTACCGATAGCAATGGTCTAGCAGCCCTCACCAACTTAGTACCGGGTACCTATATATTCTGCGGTGATGCTGGTGCGACCAGCTGTAGCGTTAGTGGTACTACTTACTACCTAGCGGCGGCAGTCCCTTATGGCGGCGTTAATCCGCTGGCACCGCTGCTGGTACCAACCTATACAGCAAGTAATCCACCGGCCATTACCTACTCCTATAACGGCAACAGCTACTATCAAAAAGTTCGCTTAATGTTAACCACCAACTCCAGTTTCCCGAGAGTCGGCAGCATGAACCCTTATGACGTCAGTCTGACCGGCGGAACGATCAGTAATTTTGCCTTTACGATTACTGGCGCTAATCTGCCATGTAGCAGTAACGCTTCAAGCTGTACCACCCATATTAAATTTATCCAAGGCAGCAATACCTACACCGCTTCATGCACCGGCTCAGCCGCCGGAACGCAGCTCAATTGCACCATCAATCTGACGGGCGCTTCTACCGGTAACACTCAGCTAGTTATTACCGTCAATAGCTATACTTTGACCTTACCGGCATCACCACTTCTAGGAGGTGCCATTGTCACACCTTAACCCCTTTCGCCACAGAGCCGGCGGCTTCACTCTAATCGAACTGCTGGTGGTAATAAGCATTGTCGGTATTATTACCGCTGCCTTCGGTGTCTTTTTCATTAACAATTTTACGTTTTACAGTGATTTTCAATATAACGCCATTAACTTTTCGGAACTGGCCAGCCAGTCCCAACGGGTAGCCACAGTTTTACGAAGTTTGACCGATATTGTCTCTGAGTCAGCCAATGATATCCAGGTCTATGCCTATTTTTCACCTGCTGACACTTATGTTTCACTCGTCCACTATTATCTTAATGCTCAAGGTACAGCGCTGATGGCTGATGTGACGCCGATGACCGCCAATCCACCGATCGGGACGCCGATTACCGCCCAAAAAGTAACCTATACTATTTTAGATAACTATTACAAAGCACCGAGCACCAATTTATTTACTTACTACGACATTACCGGTACCCAGCTGACACTTCCGATATCCGACGAGCACAGCATAATTGAGATCCAAGTTACCCTATCAGAACCAGTCGCCAAGTATAGCGATGGTCAGTCCTTAAACGTTAGGGTAAGCTTAAGAAATAGGAAGACGAATTTATGATAATCTTCAACCCGAGGTCCCAGTTAAACTCATGCGAAAGGATAATCTAGTATGCTAGCCGGCATGATTTCATTGATTATTGCCTTTTCGATAATGGCTGGTGCGGCCGTGGAATTGGCCATATCTAATCTATCGATTAGCGGCAATCTGGTGCAGAGTCAGGAAGCCTTTAATATTGCCGAAGCCGGAGTGAACTACTACATGTGGCACCTTAATCACAATGCTACCGACTATCGAGACGGCCAATCAACACCAGTTAATCCAGATCCAACTTATGGTTATGGCCCCTATACCCACACCTATACCGATACAAATGCCACCACCAAAGGCACTTATACCTTATGGATTAACCCATCTGGTAATGGTTCAACTATAGTAACAGTTCGATCGATTGGCACAACTGCCGGCACCAACATATCTAGAACGGTGCAAGCCCAGATAGGAGTACCTTCCTTTGCCAGCTTTGCGGTGGCCTCTGATTCGGCCCTCTGGTTTGGTAATACCGAATCGGCTGATGGACCGGTCGATTCCAATACCGGTATTAGGATGGATGGCTCTAGTGACTCGACGATCAGCAGTGCCAATGCTAGCTATGTCCCGTCATATCAGCTTGGTGGCGACGGCAACAGCCATCCCGGTGTTTGGTGTAATACTAGCGTAACTACTCCAATAAATTGCAATACTCGATCGAAAACGTCGTGGCTCTATCCGGTACCGCAGATTAACTTTAATACCGTAACTACCAGCTTATGTACGATTAAAAAAACCGCATTCGCAGCCGTTTCTAGCACCGCTTCACTAGCCACCCAAGCCAATGCCTGTAGCCAAACGCCAAATACATTAACGACTGCCTATCTACCGCAGCGCAGTTCGACCTACAGCTTGACGCGTGGCTACTTAATCATCCTCAACGCCAATGGTACTTATAGCCTCGATGACGTAAATGCTGAAAACGACCAACTGACGCCGTATACTTCGGCACTAACGCTGCAGACAGTGGCTACCAATATCAGCCCGGTTTCGGCTAATGTCATATACGCTGAAGATAATGTCTGGGTACTGACAAATCCGAATTTCCACGGCCGCATTACGATTGCAGCTGGACGACTGAATAGCACCGGCACTTCAACGGACGCTAACATTGTTATTGCTGGTCCGCTAGTTTACAGCGTCAAAAACGGTGCTGATGCGATTGGTCTGATATCGCAAAACGACATGATTATTGCTCCATATGCCCCACCAGCTAGCGGGTCATTTACCTACGAAATTGACGGCGCATTGCTTGCCGAAAACGGTAATGCCTGGTATCCGGGCGTTTATCGGACAAATCAAAATAAATGCACCCGTGGCTGGACCAACCCAAATCAGCAGTTTCTCTTTTACGGTTCAGTCGCAACCAGGTTGATTTGGACCTGGACATGGCTGGACGGGTCATCGGCCTGCGGTGATGCTGCTTACGACGCCGTTAACGGCTACATATCAGGCATCGAAAACAATACGAGCTCGTATGATTACAACTTGGAATATGCTCCGCCACCGAGTTATCCGCTAACGTCTGGCTATAATATTCTTTCCTGGCACGAAGTCTTTAGTCACCCGTAATATATACATCCGGCATACCTTGGTGGCGTTTTTATTGTGATTATGTTACAATAGAGGCATTGTTTAAATGAATCCGGGATTAGGTAGATTGACTCGATGTTCATTGCAACAATCAAGTTAATTACTACTAATCAAAAAGGATTCATTTTTTATGTCTTATTCTAATTTTCAACGACCTAATCGGTTTCGTAGTTCAGGTCGACCTAGCTATCCCAAGTCTAGAGGTCGAGGTCCAAAAAAGGATTATATTAACCCTGAACGCTTCATTCAAAGCGCCAAACCAGCTGATCAGGCTGAATATATCCCAACTCATGCTTTCGCTGATTTTGATATTCATCCCCTTATTAAGAACAATCTGATACAAAAGGGTTACGAAACCCCTTCACCCATTCAAGATCAAACCATTCCAGCTGGGCTACAAGGCCGCGATATAGTAGGTATTGCTAATACTGGCACCGGTAAAACGGCTGCTTTTGCTGTACCCCTTTTAAACAAGCTTATGACCCAAAGAGATGCCAAGGCTCTAATACTCGCCCCAACAAGGGAACTAGCCAGTCAAATCGAAGCTGAGTGCCGTAGTATGGCTAAAGGTAGTGGGCTGCATGGTGCATTACTAATTGGTGGCGTTTCTATGGGGCCACAGTTACGCGATCTAAGAGAGAACCCTCAAATAGTAATCGGCACCCCTGGACGAGTTAAAGATCATGCTGATCAAGGTAAGCTACGACTTGCTTCGTTTAATATAGTAGTTTTAGATGAAGTCGACCGAATGTTAGACATGGGCTTCATTAACGACATACGCGATATACTCTCCCGAACTGCCGATCGTAAACAGTATTTCTTCTTTTCTGCCACACTCGACTCCAAAGTTAAAACTATCATCGACACATTTGCCGTCGATCCAGTTCATATCGTGATTAATTCCGGAAATACCAGTGATTTCGTGCACCAAGACGTTATCCATTACGCATCAAAAAATGAAAAAATAGATAAGCTTCATGATCTACTTCTTCAAGAAAACGTCCATAAAGCTCTAGTTTTCGATGATACCCATCGAAGCGTTGAAAAGTTAATGAAAGAACTTCAAACTAGGGGATTTGTGACTGATGCTATTCACGGCGGAAAATCACAAGGAGCTCGCCAAAGAGCTCTTAAGAAGTTTAAAGATAGTCAGATAAAAGTTTTAGTAGCCACGGATGTGGCAGCTAGAGGAATAGATGTAATAGATATTACTCACGTTGTTAATTATTCTTTGCCACAAACCTTTGGTGATTATATACACCGTGTTGGACGAGCCGGTCGGGCTGGTCGAACAGGTTACGCCCTCACCTTTATAGAAAAATAAACCATTAAACCAACCGCTGTTTTACTTGCAGACCTTGTATCCTATGAATATTCTTTTGCACACTTTGTAATAATGTCGTTACTTCCTTAAATCGGGTTCGGCAATCACCATTATGAGATACAGGTGACGATGACGCATCACGCAAAGCGCGCTGTAGAGCGCTCACTTCGGCTTCAGTCTGTATTTTAGGTAACGTACCTCCCTCGTAGATATACAGTCTTATACGAGTTTCTAAAGCTGTTATAGCATCTACAGAGTTACCTTCACTTAAAGTTTTAAGGGATTCGGCTGGAGTTGCTTGTTCTTGATGTAAAGTTTCGGGTTGTTCTTTAAGGGAAGTTGTTTCAAGATGTTCGATACTGGTACTGTTTTCTAATTCTGAGAAGTTTTGAGCACCAGTTTTTTTCTCGTTGTGTGAAACGAGCGCCAGGCAGGTTGAACCGATCGCCCTAAGGGTAGATATATCATTTTCAGCCAATTCTATGTCTGCATCGCTTAGCTTACTAGGATCAAGATCAGAGGTTATTGCCCCGGCAAGTTCGTGCAGCCGCTGGAGTATGAACTGAGGTGTGTTTATTCTGACTAATTGATGATTAACAGCTGCTTCTCTACGTCGAGCGATGGTTCGCCCAAGATTGCGGGCTGGTGCTATTTCATCAACATTAATTGCTTCAATTTTGGCAATCGCATCGGCTATGGTAGCTGAGTCAAAAATTTCCAAAGCCAGCGCTCTTGCTTTGGCAATTGGCAATCTACTTGCGACAGTTAGTCTTGCAACTAATTGTTGTTTTTCGAATTGATAAGGAAGAGCTTGAGCAATTGCATGTAACTGAAGAGGCGTAACCACTTCTGCTCGGTGTCCTGGCTGACTTTCTCTGGCCGACTTAATCAGCAGAGGATCGGCTATGGCAGCAGCACTTAAGTAATGATAAATGCTACTTGTACCGATATTCCAGCGAGCGCATTTATCATTTACCCAGAACCTGATTTGTTCAGCTTCCTCGGGGCTAAAACCGAGTCTTTTGCCGGTTACGGCATATTCCGGTGCATCCCGTTTCTTATAGGTAAAGCTGACGGCCTGTAGAGCTGAAACATAATATGACCACTGCGTCATACTCCAGGCATCTTCAATCCAATCTACCAACCGCGCAAATTTAACTACTTCGTGGGAACGAGCTGCGGCAATACGTAAATCAATTACTTTTTCCCAGTCACAATTCAGTCTGATATTCGCTAAGATATCCCTCCGACCAAGCTGTTCAACGGCAGGAATCCTATGGAATCCGTCCATAACTGCAAATCGGCTTCGGCCGGGTATTTCCCCGAGCAAAATAGCCTGTAGCTGACCGGTACCCCCATTTTCATTAGCCTCAAGCCTTATTAATTTCTTGAGGTCTTCGACGTGTGATTGATTGACGGGCACATCTTCATTGAAAATAACTTCTAGAGGTACCCTAGCTTGAATAAGTTCATTTTCAATTGATTGATACGATTCTAAAAAACTTAAAGGGGATTCGCCAAACGGAGGCATATGCTGGCGCTCACCTATATATAAAATATTTGATCGTAGCTCACTCACTGACATACCACCTTTATAATCTATTATCCGAACTTGTTCTAGTACATTTATTAAAAGTCCATTGATCGATAAGCTTATGATTGCATTTGGCTATTACAAACTGTAACAATAATCCTCATGGAGAGGGAACCCGGTTTTACATACGAAGATGGTATTGTCGATATTTTCATCTTACCCTTCGGACATTTACCAGAACGAAAAACACCTGGTGCTATAGGATATGATGTTTATGCTAGGGCTTTAGTCAGTAGCAAGAAAAAGGATGAACAGATCCGCATCTTCGAGAGTAACATTTGACTTTGAAAATATCCCTAATAAACATCTTCGTAAGACCATATTTAAAGACCCGGAATATACAAGTAAATTAGCATATAAGTTAAAACCAGGTAAGCATGTTCTAATTGGTACTGGAATTGCCACTGCCATTCCTAGATATATGTTGATGTGGTTACTGCCTCGTAGTGGCCTTTCGATGTCGCGACTGACTTTAACTAATGCTCCTGGTACGATTGATCCAGATTACCGTGGCGAACCTGGTGCACTACTCGTTAACCAATCCAAAAACACTTTTTATTGCAACATGATACTCGAATTGCCCAGATAGTATTTAGCCCTGTCTTATTACCTGAATTAGCAATTAAATCTACTTTGTCAGATCTGGGTGAGACTGTCAGAAGTGGTGGAGGATTTGGTTCTACGGGGCTGAGGGATCAAATTCCGGTTAAAAGTTGAATATCACACAACAATTGTTTGGCATAAGCGAGTATAATGTGAAATATCAGAAATAAGGAGGGGAGTTTATGCGTCTGAGGTTCATTGTCAGTTCGTTAGGCACGTCTGTGCTAGTTGCCGGTCTGGTGGGAAGCGTAGTTGGAGCTGCTCCTTCGACTGTTTACGTTGGTACTACAAGTTGCAGTAATAGTGGATCCGGTTCACAGATTACGCCCTATTGTACTATCCAAAAGGGAGTCAATTCAGTTGCAAACGGTGGGACTGTAAGAATAAGCGCGGGGACGTATAGCGAGCAAGTTTCCATCCCATCAGGTAAGAATAACATTACTCTAAGAGGAGCTGGAAATAATACCATAATCAAAGCCCCATCTAGCCTAACTGCAGGTGGCATAATCGTCAATAATAGTGCTAAAGGTTTAACTCTTGAAGATTTGAGTGTCAGCGGTCCATTTCAAGCCGCTGGATGTAACGACAATGAATATGGCGTATATTTTGAAAACGGTTCTAGTGGCACTATTTCCGATTCAAGCGTCGTTAATATCGAAGATGCCAACGTTGCCCTACGAGGCTGCCAACAGGCTATTGCTATCCGTGCAGGCCAACAATCAACCAGTAAGGTTGCCAGCATTATTGTCGTTGGCACAACTATTAATGGATATCAAAAAGGCGCAATAGTCGTTGATAACACAGGTAGCAATGGCGTAATTGAAAGAAATACTATAACAGGATATGGGCCGGTTAGTTTCACGGCTCAGAATGGCATTCAAATCAGCCGAGGCGCTACCGCAACAGTTACTCAAAACAAAGTATCAGGAAATGAATATACGGGCGACAATGGTGTAACTACAGCGACAGGAATATTGCTATATCAAGCAGGCAAAGTAACTATCAGTCAGAACACAGCAAACAGCAATGATGTCGGTTTCGATGTCGATACTATGAAGTCATCCTTTTCCCAAAATACGGCCAATAACAACACTACTAACGGCTTCTATATTGAACCAACATCTTACAAAGATACTTTTACTCAGAACTCGGCTAAGAACAATAGCGGAAGTAATGCCTATACACCATATGATATGCAAGATACTTCGACCGGTAGCGGAACTCTAGGTACAGCTAACACCTGGCACCAAAACGGCTGCCTGACTTCTGATCCAGCACTTCTCTGTAAACAATAAGTAAATAAATTACTGTTGAGCTGCGGGAACTGGATTCTGGTTTTGATCTCCGGCCTAAGAATTTTGTTAACGATTTGATCTATTTCATCGTTGGCTAGGTTGGCTTTGACAGAATAACCAATGATACCAAAGTCACGTAATCCAGGAGGCGCATCTGATTCGTTCAAGTTAGAAATAACGTAGACAGGGATATCTTTGCCCCAAGTACCGGCTCGCATTTTGGCAAGTATCTGATCACCGGGAATATCCGGTACCATTAGATCTAGAAGAACTAGATCGGGTATTTCCTTTTGAATAGTATAAAGCCCAGTAATACCGTTATAGGCGATAAAACAGGTATAACCGATTAACTCTAACCTAGTTTTATATATTTCAGCAAGGCTATAATCATCTTCTACGATCACGATTTTCTTCGGTGGGTTTTGCATACTTTCACTTTAGCGCATATTTAATCTAGTTGCTACAATTGATTAGAAGACTGTTCATAACGTAAAGGAGTTTTATGAAAAAGAATCAAACTATATTTCTCGGATTATTAGTACTAATCATCTTGGTTGTTGGTGGTTTTCTTATTTTCCATAAATCTCCAAAAACACCTACGACGACTTCTAATTCAACCACTAGCAATAACTCTCCTAATCAACCAGCTTCAGTAAATAATGACGTTTTGGAAACTGAAACGAACTCAAGCGTCGGCAAGTATTTGACGACCCCCAGTAAAAATACCCTTTATACCTATGGCGGTGACACTTCCGGAGTCAGTAATTGTACCGGATCATGTTTAGCCATCTGGCCAGCCTATCAAGACAAGGGTTCAACTGATGGTCTTCCTAGCAATGTTAGTACAATTAAGCGATCTGATAACGGTGAAACTCAATATACCTACAAGGGCATGCCACTCTACACTTTTGCTAGCGAAAGTGCTGGTCAAGTCACTGGCGACGGTGTTTCGAACTTCTCGGTAGCCAAACCTTAAATTAATATTTTATTCTTTACTAGTTTAAATATAACTTGCTAAGTTAATTATTTTTTGCGGTGATTCCATTGCCGCCAAATTAAGCGGTGCACCGGAATCAATCTTGGGTATATCCCGAAGACCTGGGATAAATGGTACTGCCAAGAGTAAAGCAGTGCCCACGCCAGTTAAATAGACGGCGATTAAATCAATATTTGCAGATGAGCTAAAACCGGGTACCTGATACCATAGCGTATACAGCCATAACCAAGGTTGACCCGGATAACTTCCCGTTTCATTCATGACTCCCCATTGCGCACCGGTTAAATGTTGACTCTCGGCAATTGAAGAAAAATAATTGCCATCCTCGATAAATAGCAGTGGTTTGGTATAGTTAGAGCCGTAAAATGGCTGCTGAGCCAGTAGATCAGCGTCAACAGCACCTGACTGAGCTAGGGTTAGTTCAGTCGATACCAGCAGGGGTACTGGTCCATCATTAGCTTTAGGCATTTTGGGAATACCAGAAGCAAAGGTTACGTTAGCGACAGCGTTCATGTAAGCTTGATCCCACGCTTGTTGTTGTGCTAGATCGGCCGATCGATAAGTAACCAAGGCTTTAGTGAGTGCTGGATTGGTATTAGCCAGTTTAGTGAGTGGTGATAGGACAAATGTCTGGGCGGTATCAATTGGTTGATGAACGCCAGTTAGCATTTGCCAGGATATGCCAACTTTTTGAACATTCGAAGTTCCGTTATTGTAAGGCGGACCGTAAGTAGCGGTTTCACTGGTTCCGGCCAGTTCACTGGCCGTCGTTGCCATAAAATCGGCTGGCGCGACTTTGGCCCAACTGGCAATAGTAACGGGCGGTTCGTCAGGGGAAGATAATACTAACGCTAGACCGACAACCAGCAGAAGTACCACGATTGAAGCGATGGTGCCCTCTTTTAATATGTCGTAGCGTTTTTTAGGTCCACGCCATTCCATTGCTTCAGCCGCTTTGGCCGCTTGCAGCGCGGCCCTCCCGTGGGGTCTTTTTTGAATCGGATGGACCACGCCGCGGGCTCTAACTAGCAGAATATGACCACCCACAAAGGCTGCTAGAACTATCGGGATTAGGACAATGTGCCACATTAGCATTTGTCCAAAATTCAATAGATTAAAGAATGATCCCAGCCCGGTGGCATTGATGGCATCTTTGCCGTTTGTGGCTATCCACTGGGAATCAAAGTTTTGTTGTGACAGATAACCAGTGAAACACTCGACAATTGACGCCAGAAAGGCGATGACACCGGTTATCCAGGTCAGCGTTCGTTTGCCGCGCCATGCCGCCATCCAAAACTTACCCCATAGATGTATCACCATAAAGGCCATAAACAGTTCGACGCTCCAAAGATGAACGCTATTTAAAAAGTGCCCTATAACGCTTGTGTGCCACCAGTCGGGTCCGCCGATCGCTAAAGCTATTCCGGAAACGACTAGCGCCTAAAGCCGCCAAGGTTGCTACTCCAAAGACATATATCCACGACGCCACATAAGCCGGCTGTCTATCCGGCAGTAACTTGCCCGGTGGAAATATTCCTAGGCGAAATTTCGAACTCGGGCCGTCCACATTGAACTATCAGCCGGTAGTCCGTTATATGGGGTTGCCGCTATATCAGGACGATTATTATCCGGATAAGCAGTTGAACCTTCATCTTTTTCGCTGCGACCTTTTGGAAAAGGTAGCAGTAAAGCCAGCCCAAAGATAATCACCATTACAGCAATAAGTACTAGATTGGCGATCGAGATAGTAAAGATTGACCAATGAAAATAACGCCCGGGTTGATCTAAGTTAACTAGAGCACCGAAAAGCATATGCATTAACCTAATAATACACCGAGTCTATCTATAAAATTATTTTGCAAGTAAACCACGGATATAAGCTGCCTGGCCGGCATGTTGCAAATCATCGGAAATTACACTGACAAGTCTGATTGCCACGGTAACCGGAGGATCCCATCTTTCGTCGATAACCTTATGATAGTCTTCCGCATTTAAACCTCTTACAAAATTTACGGTTGCTTCGTGTACTGCATCATAATATTCGACTAATAATTTATGATTGGATCGAACCATGGCCACTTCATCTGAACTATGTCCATAGCCAGTATCACTTGATTCTAACGGCAAAGCGAATTTCTGATACCACCCCTTACTCCAAACTTGCTCGATTGCTGCCAGTCCAGCAATATGATCATCCTGTATTCGAGTTAAATGCCAAACTAACCAGGCGATTGAATTGGCATTTTTGGTAGGTCGATGAGTTAGCTCATCAATACTTAAACCGTCGACGGATTTATGGACAATACCTTTAATTCTTTCAAAAGCATCTATAACCAGGTCGTTTGTTAACATAGTCTACCCCTTCACTATCATTATAGACTTCTCTAACTAAACGTACTGGTGATCAGGCATAACCGGGGAAATAATCGGTTTTGATATTTTTACTTGCTACGCCAAGACTTAATAACTGAGTCTTCATGTCTTTGACCATTAGGTGAGTTCCGGATATGTAGCATAATCGATCGGTTATATCGGGAGTCTCTTTTTCGAGCAACTTAGCATCAATTCGACCAGCCTGCAGGCCTATGGTGGGTTGGGCAATTTGCTGGTTAGTCACGACATATCTTACTTTAATGCCTAGCTCTCTTGATGCCTGATTAAAGACTTCTTGGTAGACTAAATCTGACTGCGTTCTGGCTGAATATAGCAAGATTATATCTCTAGCCTGTTTGCTATCAATCAGATACTTAATCATGCTTCTAAACGGCGTTATGCCAATTCCGCCAGCAATAAAGAGTAGTTTCTGACTGGTGTCTTTTGGCATCACAAAATCACCTGATACTTCAGTCGCTACAAATGGCGAATATTCATCACTATCGAGCAGGGCTGACTTAAACGTACTGCCCTTTTCGTAAAATTTAACGCCTATCCGAATGTCGTGTTCGGTTGGCGATGAAGCCAGCGTAAAGTATCGCCTGATTCCTCTGGCGTCATATTTTTTATGGGGCAACGTCCATTCCATATATTGGCCCGGTTCATAGGCTAAAGCTCTACCCGGACTAAAAACAAAGTCGGCTGTATTAGAAGCAATCTTAATTTTCTGTTTCAGAACTGGGAATAGCTTTGTTTTAGGACTAACCAGATAGGAAAATATATTACCGACCACTAGGGCGATTTCCGGGGTGGTATAAAAACTAAAGAAGTGGACCTGCGGCGGCAGCAAAAAGCCGACAATCGCGCCGTACCAGGTCTGTTTTGTTTTAGTAGTTGGCGAAGTGGCCGGCTCCGTTAGCATAACAAAGCCCAAGAAAAATACTGACGAACTTAACACCATGTTTTGCAAACTGGAAGAGACGCTTACTTTACTGAGCACCGAATAAAGGATAGTCGATAAAGTCGTAGCTATTAGGAAACTACTAAACATTGTGCCGCGATGGATTTTTCTAATGAGTAGCAGCCCGCCGATTAAGACAAACGGCAGCATGACCGCCGTTCCAACCCACCAACTGGCCGTCTGTTTAGGTCCCAGTGCTGTTAGCACAACTGCAATCGCCGCCGGATTAAACAGATGTTTTTCACGAATTGTCAGTATGTATTTTGAAGCCATCGCCAGACCAGCCGCCGCCAGCATAAACAACAGATTAAAACCGGTCGGATTAGGCGTAATAATGAGCGCCAGTATCAGAGCTGTTATGAGGGCTGATTCAGGATTGGTCGGCGCATAAAAAATGTAGGCCAAGACTTTATTTATGATCCAACTGGCGGCCACTAAGATGATGGCCGAGCCGGCCACATAAAGCGGATTAAAGTGTAAATCGCCGACAATGCTTAAACCGAAAGCGGCCACAATCAAACCGATCAAGTAATATAACAACAACCGGTACATGGTAATGTTGTCAATCAGTGAATCGATCCAATTAAACATTTTTAAGCGACGTACCTTCCGAAACCACTGGTATAAGTGGCAATTTTATTATTATCAATCATATAGCCTTCTAGACCGGCCGTCTGTTCGATAAATCCAATGCCATTTCTACCCATAGCAAAAGCGGCCGTGGCAAAGCGGTCAGCCTCGTAAACGTTTGGCCCAATAACCGTCAAACTGAGAATATCGGTGATTTCATGATCTTTTAAAAACGGGTTATAAACATGCTGGCCGCGAATATAAGTGCCGGACGTTGCCATCCCTTGATGGGATAGGTCGACAATTTTAATTATTTCATTTATTTCAAAGGGATTACGAATACCGATTCTCCAGTCTGTGTTTTCAGCATTATGTCCGCTTACTTGGATATCGCCGCCAGCTTCTATCGAAAAATTTTTAATTCCCTGGTTCAGTAATTTCTGGGAAGCCTCATATACCGCCCAGCCTTTGACTAAACCCGACGGATCGAGGTTGCCGTTATGTGAAATATCAAAATAACCATTGGTTAAACGCTTGGTTTGCTGGCAAAGCTTCATAACCAACTTCATTTCGTGGCTCCACTTATTTTTTGGCAGTCCCTGGTTTATTTTTGTAATTTCACTGGTTTTTTTATAAGTGCTAAAGCGGTCGTCGATGCGCTTGAAATATTCAAATAGCGAATTAATGGTTGCTTTGGAGGTATCATCAACAATTTCAACCGTAATCGGCAACCCCATAATGAGCTTGGTATCTTTCATGAATTAATTAGGCTCGTGCTAAGGCATTCGACAGCGACTGTATAAATGCTTGGGAAGTAAAGGTTGCACCGGATATTATTTGAACATTGGCGTTTTGGGCTTGGAGTGTTTCCTGTTGCAAATAAGGCATCGCTTGCTGGTTAATGGCGACTGAGGTGGAGTGCGAATTGGGGTACTGCAAGAATTTCACATTGGTGATCTTCCCGCTAGCTACTGTAACCGAGACTTGAACATTTCCATAATAGGCATCTTCAACCGTTCCGGTATAGGTGCCGTCTTTATAACTTGCCGTCGTCGCGGTTGAGTTGCTGCTTGTGTTGGTGTTACTGCTCGGGCTACTACTTGAAGACAAGTTTGAAGATGCTGTAGTCGATGCACTGCTACCGGACGTCAGCGAAGCTGGTTTAGCTATTGTCGGTAATTCATGCCTGACACCAAGACTATAGATCAAAAATATTCCAAAGATGAAGGCGCTAATAAAAAATTTTCTCATGTGAAGTATAAAAATTCCGTTTAACCTGCCCTATTTTGCCATAACAAACTGTGGATTTTCTGATGCTTCAAAATATTCTTTTCAATTGATAAAAATAACTTAATCTCTGGGTAATTTAACGGTAACTATTGTCCCCGTTTCGGGACCGCTTTGAATATTGATGCTGCCGTTATGTCGTTCGACGATTTCTTTAGCTAGCGGCAGGCCCAGCCCATAGCCTTTTGTTTTTAGTTTTGATTGATCAACGTTGTTTGACCTATAAAACCGTTCGAAAATATGAGGTAGATCCGCTTTAGGTATGCCGATACCATTATCTTTTACGCTAATGATGATGTACTTATGGCTCTTTTGCAGTTTAATCGTGATCGTACCGTTTTTATTTGAATATTTGACAGCGTTATCTAAGATTATGGTCAATAGTTGACGGATCCCGTGAGCTTCTCCGTAGATTTCGGTGGCAGGAGTTTGGGTCTTAATTAGTAATTTTTTGGCTTGAACCTGATGATCAAATTGTTTAATAACTTCATCAATAATTTGATTAAGCTCTAATTTTTCCTTGTTTATAGTCGTTTTACTATCGTAGCGGGAGACTTCAACTAAATGGTCGGTTAGTTTGTCTAAACTCTTGATATCCTCAAGATTAGCTTGAAGCGTCTCTCGGAGTAGTGCTGGGTCGTTAGATTCCTTCATAAGCGTCGCTTCGGTATCGGCTTTCATGGCGGTGAGCGGCGTGCGCAGTTCATGGCTAGCATCGGCTGTAAAACGAATTTGAGCCCGATGGGCTGCCTCGATTGGTTGGAGCGTCCGCTTAGCTAAAAAGTAACTAATCAGGCATGACCCAACCAGCACGACAATGTTAAAGTAAATTAGATTATCGAGTAGCTGATGCGATCGGACGTTTAGTTCATAGGTAGAAACATTAGTTTGATCGTCTTTGTCGTTATCTTTTAAAACAAGGTACTGGTTATGGAGGGCTTCGGTTAGCTCTTCAGTACTAAAATGATAAAGTACGCCGCTAAAGACTAGACTAAGCGACATAATTAATAGAACGTACCATAAAGTCAACCTGATTAAGGCAGATTTAAACATGATGCGGCTTGCCTATCCGATATCCAAAACCGTGAACGGTATGCAGTAAGGCGGTTTTACCAGGAAAAGCTTTATCGATTTTCCTTCGTAAATATCCAATATAAACCTCAACCGTGTTTGGCATTATTAAGCTATCTCCGTCCCAGACATGGCTTATAATTTTATCCTTGGATAAAGTTTGTCCCCGGTTATATAAAAGATATACAAGTAATTTGAATTCGCGGGCTGATAGATCAATCGGTTGGCCGGCTCGCGTCGCTTGAAATTGTTCAATATTGACAACTAGATCTTCGATTGTCAGAAGCGGTCCGCTAGTTACTTTCGGGCGGCGCAGTAGCACCTGAACTCGGACTATTAATTCGCTCATGGAAAACGGCTTAGTCAGATAATCATCGGCACCAGCTTGCAGTCCATAAACCTTATCTTCAACTTCACCGCGCGCTGTCAACATAAGAATCGGTATATGGATGTCTTCTGCCCGGACTTGACGGACAATTTCTGCGCCATCAACTGATCCAGGCAGCATTCTATCGACAATAAGTAAGTCGTAGTCAGGATCGACGGCAGCGGCCAGTCCCGAAGGACCATCTGATACGATATCCACAGCAAAATGCTGAATCTCCAAGCCTTTTTTGATGGCCGACGCTATCCGAGTTTCGTCCTCGATTATTAGAATCCTCATAAGCATCCATTGTAGCTTAGATTTATCTGTTGCCAGTAAAAGGCTTATACTGATAGTCATGGGTTTATTCAAGAAAATCGTCAAAGCCGCTCTTCTACGCAAAGAATAACATTACGTAGAGTGAGCCGAATGGTTTATCAGATTGGCTTTTATTAGTCAATCTGTTTTGCTTATGTTATAATATTCTTAAAGGAAAAGGCGGTGATTACTATCATCACCGTTCTTTTATTTATTCATCACCATGCAGGATCCAACTAAAATTCGAAATGTAGCTATTATTGCCCATGTCGATCACGGCAAAACGACGCTGGTTGATGGCCTACTCAAGCAGTCCAAGACGTTTCGCGATAACCAAGCTGAAATGAGCCAGGATTTAATTATGGATAGCGGCGACCAGGAGCGCGAGCGCGGTATTACTATTACCGCCAAAGTGACAGCCGTGCAGCATGGTGATTACCGCATAAATATCATCGATACGCCTGGACACGCCGATTTTAGCGGTGAAGTCGAACGGACCATTAATATGGCTGACGGCTGTTTGCTAATTGTTGATGCCCAGGAAGGCCCGATGCCGCAAACCAAATTTGTTCTAGGCAAGGCGCTTGCCAACGATCTGAAGCCGATTGTCATTATCAATAAAATCGACAAGCCTGGGACTAGGCTAAAGGAAGTAGAGAGATGAAATTGCTGATCTGTTTTTGGAGCTAGCCGTGCACGAGAGACCAGCTCAACTATCCAGTCTATTATGCTACCGGACGGGATGGCAAAGCCTGGAAGCAGCCACCGACTAATCTTGACGAATCAGCTGATTTATCCGATCTATTTGATGCCATTATCGAACACATCCCTGCCCCCGATGTCGAGATAGATAAACCTTTCCAAATGCTTGTCTCGGCTCTTGCCTGGCGACCGTTTTAAGGGTAAATATGCTATTGGTAAAATCAAGCGCGGTTCCATCAAAGAGGCTGATCAAGTTACTCTTTGCCGCAAAGACGGCAGCCAGATCAAAGCTAAAGTCGAAAACATATATATAAGTAACGGCATCAGCCAAAATAGAAGTGCCAGCTGGTACTGCCGGCGATATTGTCCAATTAACCGGCATAGCGATGTGCAGATTGGCGAAACTATCGCCGATTTTGAACATCCGGAAGCTCTGCCTGTCCTGGAAATCGAAGCACCGACTCTAAAAATATTTACCTGGGTCCGAATACCAGTCCCGTTCAAGGGCACCGAAGGAGAATTTTCGTACCAGCCGGCAAATCGGCGACCGACTGAAAAAGGAACTGGAATCTAATGTCGGGCTGCAAGTTGTCGAAGATAGATACCGGCTTTATGGTTAGTGGTCGTGGTGAGCTGCATTTAAGTGTACTGATCGAGATCGATGCGGCGTGAAGGCTACGAGTTTGAAGTCGGCAAGCCGCAGGTTGTCACCAGCGAGGTAAACGGCCGAATAGTCGAACCGATTGAAGAACTAATTGTCGAAGTACCGGCCGAATACGTCGGAGCAGTTCAAATGGAATTAGGTGCTCGTCGGGCCACTCTCAAAGAACAATTTGCCAGCAGCAAAGGTGTCACTAAACTGGTTTATGAATTACCGACCCGAAATCTATTGGGTACTGCGCAAGCATCTTGACTGACTAAAACTAAAGGTACAGTAATTATGAATAGCTTGGTTATTGGCCGAGAGCCGGTTGGATCGATGCTACCCAAACTAAGAAACGGCGTTATTATTGCCTTCGAGAACGGCGTGACTACGCCATATGCCTTAGAAACAGTCGAGGAACGCGGCATCTGTTTCGTCGGACCAGCCGAAAAAGTCTATGCCGGTCAAATTGTCGGGCTCAATAAAAGAAGCGATGATATTGAAATGAACGTTTGTAAAGCTAAGCACCTTACTAACATGCGTAGTTCTTCGAGCGATGGAACAGTACAGTTGACGCCAGCAACAATACTTAGTCTTGAAGAATGTTTGGACTTTATCGAAAACGATGAACTACTGGAAGTAACCCCTAGTTCACTGCGACTACGGAAAGCAGAACTCGATCATTTGAAACGAAAAAGAAATAAATAATTCTGTTTGATACAATAATCGATGAATTCGAGGTTATATGGCAAGTCCAGAAAATATTCGTCCTCATATAAGTGAGATTGATTGGTCCCAAGAAACGGAATTAATTAAAGACTTTTCACAAAGAGAACGAGACGCACTACATTTTAAAGGTTATGACATTATAGTTCTTGATGGAATATATTTGCGTGATCTTATTAAAGAAGTGGGAATGAAAAAGTTAGATAAAAAATTTGGGCATCTTGGCATAGATTTTAGACAAATCCAAACTATGATATCAGAAGTGGCAGTTAGGAGGGATTTATATCTGCCTGATACAAACGCCAGAACACTTCAAGATGAAAATATACATAATTATCATTTAGAATCCATATTAAGACAGGAAGATTCTCTACACCACGTATGTGTACTTCGCGGCAATATGGCTGATTATGTTGCCATCTGCCAATGGTTTGTTGGACAAGGTTTAAATATGCAAGGTCTTCCTTACTATACGCGAACTTCAACTTCTGACATTGCTTATAAGGGCAATAGTAGTATTGCAATAAAATTTAAAAATGTTGTAAGGGATGAAGATAATTTTCCGCTGGCAAATTTTAACTTTGAAGCAGTGAGCATACAAGATGCTGAAACTTTAATCCGTGCTGCACCTTTGATAATTCCTTCTCAGACCTAAATACACCAAAAATAAGTTGGTAATGTTAGTAGCTTCACTTTATTATTTATGTTATAATAGTTTTTTAATCTATAGCATTACTTTATGAGTAGAGAAATAGTCCAGTTAGTTGGTTTACCGGGGTCAGGTAAAACCGAATTGTCAAAGTATATCAGCGACACATATGGGTTTACTCCTATACTTGTTAGCGATTTTATTCGAAACTGGGCACACATTTGCGGCGTAGAACTAAGTAAAAGAAAAGACTACATGGACACTCATGCCCAAATGCTAAGTGATTTAGGTAAGTTTGCTGTTACTGAAGCTATCCTTGATTCACCTTCAGATAGAATTTGTGTTGACGGCTTGCGTGTTCCTGCCCACTCTGAATTTTTACACACCTATGGACCGATAATTGCTCTAGATTGCCCGATTGATATTCGTTACCAAAGAATGAAGTTGCGTAAAGGACCCCTGGATAAGGTCTCTCTGGATGAGGTTCTTCGAGATGAAGAACTAGAATCTCATAATAATGACCCTTTTAGCCAAAATACTCAGGCTGTAATGGAATTAGCAGACTTTCACATCGATAGCTCCCAACCTTTACCATGGGTTACCAATGCAGTAGATAAGTTTATGGTTCCTCTCATTGCTGATCAAAGTTTTTAATTTAGTTGTTTATTATAAATTTAATAATTTAATTCGAATATTACTTTAGAAGTGATAATAATTTTTGGTAGCAAGGTTAAAGTTTATATGCCGATAGGCATATAAAGCTAAACCCCCTAAAGCGGGAGCGGACGTTCCGCTCCCGCGCTTGAGGTTCGCTTCGTCAGTTACGACGCAAACTGGACCGTGTCCACCCCGCAATCCAACCGATGAAAAGTCCTATAGCGATACAGTACTCACCGGTTGTCAGGATCCAAACAGGTCGCGCTGGTGGGGTCAACTTGTACGTTGTGATTCCGATTCCGATCGCTCCGATAACCAAAAACACAACGAATGCACCCCAGAACCATCGTGGGTTGACTTGCTTCTTAACGAAGGAGCGAATAATCAACCATGCGACGATTACTAGAAGTGCCAAAACGAGCCAGAATCCGGCCGAAGTTCCGCCACTGGTCGTTGTAACAGCGATGGAAACGTTCACATCTGACAACCAGGGTAGGAAATCGAGTAACCGTTTGCGTTGATCTCGCCGCGGCAGTAGAACCCGATCGTCAATGGTGGTATTCCAATCACTTGGAACCATCCATTTACCCAGGCCGCTGCCCAATAACCGTAGCCATTTTTCGCTGCCCAGTTGCTGTCATAGGTACCCTGCGTAGTGCTCCATCCGAGACAGATGCACCACGAGAAATACCACTGGTTAGATACCATGTTCGCGTAATGGTAACAACCGGGCGGCGAGTACCAGTAGCCATAGGGCTGGTAGGTACCGGCAATGTCGCCGAACCACCAGTTCTGCTTGGCAAAATTACGCATCCAGAGGAATGCGCACGACGAAGGGACATTGGCATTGGCCAAGACGTTGGCCTTAGTCGAGTTCGTCGCAGCCTGGTAGACCACAGAGTAGTACTTTCCAGACTTGACGATAAACGCACCGCTATCCGTGGCGGTGAGGTCACTTGCCGATCCCAAAACGGAGGCGTTTGGCGCACAAACCCTAGCTTGAGCCAAGGTCGTGAGCGGTTGCGCTTGCCGGTGAGCTGAAAAACAAGCTGTTATGCTTGCTTGGCTGGCGTCGGGTCCGGTTGTTGACGCTGCGGCGTGAACCCCGTTTAACCCGATGAACAGAACCAACGAAACTGCCGCACACGTGGTGGCAATTCGCTTTCTCATGACTATCTCCGTATCGTTGACCCCTCAACGAAACCAAGACACAGTTTTAACGACTACTGTCGATCGTCTAGGCTTTTCCTCCGTTATGTTCGGTGGTTGGTGGTTTATTGGGAGTTTTCAGAGTTAAAACTAGGCCAGATGAGTTATGCAAAATCACATTGAATATGCTACTTAAAAAGACCTAACAAAAAACCTTGCTACCTTGTTAGAGAGCTCTAAATCTTCACAATGAAGATCAAGCTAAGGCGAAGTATATAAATAAAAATTAGCTATAGCAATTGCTTATGCTACATAAAGTCAAGATTCTTATAATTATCCCCAAATCTAAAATAAGCCCCAGCAAAACTGAGGCTTATTTAGTCTAAGTATTATTAGAAACTAACTTAGAACGATCTGTGGTAATTGCCGCCACCACCACCGCCAGAACGTCGGTCCTCGCGTGGTCGAGCTTCATTAACAACGATCGATCGACCGCTGACGTCTTTGCCGTTTAAAGCTGCCATAGCTGCTTTGGCTTCTTCGTCATTAGCCATTTCAACAAATCCAAATCCTTTAGATTGTCCACTATCGCGGTCTTTAATAACTGCTGTAGAGGTTACTGCACCATGTTCAGCAAAAAGTGCTTCTAATTCTTGTTCGGTTACGCTGTAAGCTAAACCGCCTACATACAATTTCATTGCCATTGTCCTTATTTCCTTCTATTAACTAATTCACTCGCGCTTAATATCATCTAACCGACAGGGGTAGAAGTCTTTCGCAACGAGACACTCCACACTCACGGATAGGTTATAATAACCACTCGCTTAAGGCTAAGTATAGCATAAGATGCAATATAGATACCAAATTTACGTAAGAGCTATTATTTCTGCAGCGGCTTTCG
The DNA here is from genome assembly GCA_963707285.1 of uncultured Candidatus Saccharibacteria bacterium. Classification (GTDB taxonomy): domain Bacteria; phylum Patescibacteriota; class Saccharimonadia; order Saccharimonadales; family UBA4665; genus CAVPPA01. The sequence continues at coordinate 124,023 of CAVPPA010000008.1, read as the reverse complement.
ACGGCTTGGCGTCAGATTTGCTCGTTTTAGCAGAGGCTGCTTTATAGCCGGCATCATAACCCTTATCGTTGCCATAGTCATAGGCCAGCTTGATAAGTATTAATACGGCAATAATAAGTAACACCCATTCCAAAATCATATCAAGATTATATCACGACATCATTCAATTGCTAAAGCTACAACTAAGTGTCACTTTTTATAATCATCTAGCCATATATATATTAGTTATGCTTTAATAGGCCTATGTCTGAGCCTGATAATAAAAAAACTGAAAAACTTTCTTCTCAACCATCTACTAGCCAACATCACGTTATTTAGAACTTTAGTCGCCGGATTTTTCGGAACTGTTGCTCTATGGTTAATCCTTTTTAGCATTTTAGTCATCTGGCTCAATCAAACGCTAACTAATACTAACGTCTATGTCAGTACAGTAGCGCCCTTGTCAACAGAGCCGGCTATCCAAAACTATGTCACCCAAAAAGTCACCTCTCAACTAATGAGCGCCGAATCAGTCCAAAATTTGGCAGCCAATCTGCTGCCGGCAAATCTAATCGCTAACCAAACTATTGCCCAACAAACAACAGAGGTGCAATCAACTATAAGTCAAAGTGTTCAACAAGTAGTTAGCTCGGCCCAATTCTCTGGACTGTGGAAATCTGCCAATCAATCGACCCAACAACAACTGATTCAGGAGCTAAATAGCAATTCATCAACTATCATGCTTGATCTTCATCCGACCGTCCTGGGTGTCTTTAACTTGCTCAACTCCACCAAACTGGCGGCTATCAATAGCCAGACTAACATTCCGAACGATCTAGGCAAGCTTAACCTGACCGGTAGTGCTGTACCAAGGATTCATAAAGTCTACACCTTATTTAAAGAAGGTACCTGGGCATTAATACTGGTTACCATATTCTGTATTGGCATCTGTATTTGGGCCTCGGTTCACCACATAAAGACTATTAGGCGCATCCTAATGGGAACTGGAATATTATCTCTATTACTAGCTCTTATTCTCAAAATACCGGGACTAATTTTAAATAGCAATCATCGAACAGGACTAGAGCAACAAGCTATTCTAGCGGTACTCAACACTCTGTTCAGCAAGTTATTTATTGCCAGCCTTGTTATTGGCATCATCTGTATCCTCGCCGCTATTGGCAGCAAGTTATTTTCCGTATTCACCGCTAAGAAAAAGCCGACGCCACGCGTAACTCCCACTGATACCAACGAAACCAAGAACGAAACGCCTCCAGCTACAGCTTAGCTAGATAAAGTTAATTAATTGGTTTAGTTTTCAGCTTATGCCAACTGACTGCATTATTATCGTCAAAATGGAAATCTGCTTCGACATACTGACCGTCTAACACTTTAGCTAGCCACAGGGAGTCATCGGCCCACATATCGGTGTATGGGATATCGTTAAAGCTAAACCACTGCGGTGCCATTTCTTCAGTTTCAGTTGGCTCGCCTTGCCACTTTCGGCTTATATAAACCGTTACTTGCTGGTCCCAATCTGGTTTATTTCTAGGAAAATAAAAGTTCAAAGTGGCAACTTTGGTTAAGCTACCTGGATTAACCATAATCTCTTCCTGACATTCGCGGACGGCCGCTTGTTCGATTGTCTCACCGTCATTTAGTTTTCCGCCAACCCCATTCCATTTGCCCATGCCAAATCCCCGCTTTTTTAAAGCCAGTAGAATTTTATTTCCATCAATTAAAAAAAGAAGTGTCGCTTGTTTCATTACTTTTCCCTTGCAATTGTGCGATTAATTATAGCGCAAGCAGGTATTAAGAGTTATCGTTATGCTTGCAAATTTCCTAATTTTATATTGAATAAATAACAGCTATGGAAAAGGTTAACTATACCTCCGAAGGTAATATGCTTTATGTTGAGTTTGCTAAAAGGGCAGATTTAATCTGTCGGAATATTAAATATGCCGCCTTATTGGCGTCCGAAATCTACAGCCCAGAAGGCAGCTCAAAAGCAAAGAAACTAGAATTAAATAAATTAATCAAACAAGTCCGCTTTGAAATGTCTTCTCAAGAAGTCCCATTTAACTTAAAAGTAATTGTTCTCGATACTAACGCATCATATGTCACCCAAAAAGACGAAGTTATAAAAATAAGTCCGCCGGTATATACCGTTACGGATTTTATTGGAATTGACCCAAACGGTATACATTTCGGAAATCGTCAGAAGAAAACAGAATATCATTTATCGGGCTTTGATTTTGAAATTCGTGAAGTCACCGACGATGAAATCTCCCAAGGAATTTAGGACTAAAACCACAATAATCCGATTAGAACTTTTACTATAGTCACTTTATCTGTTAATAAAACTTAAACGGGATCCAAGTCGGGCTCATTTTGCATTATCTATCAGGGGTCATATGGCTAAAAGATTCTAATCGATTAGAATCTTTTTATTTTTTTTAACAGATATAATAGTACTATTTTAATCTCCTTACTATTTATATATAAATATAAAGAGCTATACTTTCTATCACAATGACGGTTAGTAATAAATCTTTAACATCAAAACAACTTGATATACTAAAAGTCCTTTATAATTTTCGATTTGCAACCGCTGAACTACTTGCCTTAAATTTAAATCTCAAAAATAACACCCTTATATATGAACGCCTTCGCATATTAGTTAATTTAGAATATATCGGACGGAACTATCAAACTAGCTATAAACTACAAGGCAAACCGGCAATTTACTATTTGCTACCCAAATCTCTGCCTATCCTTAAGAAACAAGAAGGCATATCTTCGGTAGTACTTAAAAATATCAATAAAGACTCTAAAGCATCCGATAGATTTATAAACCACAGCATCGCTATCTATATAACTTATATAGCATTAAGGAAACGCTTAAAAGAAAACCTTTGGTTCTTTACATCCAGCAATCTTAAATTTCCCGAATATAACTATTTACCAAAACCATTACCAGATGCATATCTATCAATAAAGTTTAATAATTCTAACAGAAGTAAAAGAAAACACTTTTTCCTCATTTATTGTGCTAGCAGTGTTCCCCTATTCGTCCATCTTAGAAGGTTAAAATCTTTGATTGACTATATCGATGCGGGCGACTGGGAAGATGCGACTAATACAGTGTTATCCGGACTACTTGTCCTAACCGATATTACTAAATTTAAGCAACTACTAATAGAAAAAATGGCACAACTGCTTTATAACGAAGGCCACGAGGAAGATATTTCGTATTTTATAACGACCCTTGATCAACTAGATCATATGGAAGAATTAGATAATGCTATCTGGCAATCGATATCCGTGCCGACAATTGTGCGATCACTCGAAAAAATATAAAAAGTCCCTAATTTTAAGTAAGACCTGAGAGTGTTTTAAGCAGTTTTTCGCCGATTTTTCGATTGGTCGAGTCTGGCCGGCGAGTCCCTTTTACTAAATCGTCGAATCACCACCGCCGTATCTGGATGAACGCTTGAAGGCGTGCAAACCCAGACCATATTATCGCCCTGATCAAGCGACCATTCCAAGCTCTGCTTACCTTCGAGGGCTCTTTGCTTAGCTTCGTTTGCGCTAAAGCCTTTTTTCCTAAAGCGCCTTAACCATTCAGTTGGTTCAGTCACAAGCGTTAATTCAACCATTTTGCCAAAGGGAGTTTGTCGTAATACTTCAACGTTCTTTGTTAGCGTTGCCAGCATAGAATAGGGCTGATTATAATCACTGATTTCCGATCCGTAGACATGACCGGTGGTGGGATGAACGCCGTACTGGACTAAACCGCCGCTGCGGCTTGCTACCATAGCAGCTATCCGATCTAGGTCTTCAGTTCCATCAAGAAATCTATAATCATTATCCGGCTCATTCGTCCGGCGCGGCCTGGTGGCAAAACTTTTAACGACAGCGAATTCGGTGTCTAGCTTGGCAACTTGTTCCATGCAGGTGGTTTTACCAACAGCCATGGCACCTATAAAAGCTACCAACGTCCGAGTTCGCAGCTGTTCGACAACTTCAACACTAGGATAAAAATCGGCTTCATGGGTGGCTAATATTTCGTGAGCAGAGTTCATATTTACGTCTTATGCACCTTTGTTGAGACGTTAACGTGATCCTATATCAGTATCTTCAGTATAAAGCCTTTGAAACTCATTTAGCATTGAACCAACCAGCTCAAAATCACCGGGCTGCATGTTAGATTCTACTAGTTTCGAAGCGACAAAATGCCCAGGATAAATATCAAGATCTGATCTCGAGTCGTCAATCCCGCCAGGTAAGGTAATAAGCTTTAGTGATCTCCCCATTTCATCAAAATAATAGTAAGTATGCGGCGAGAAAAAACGAGGAGAATCTGAGAAAAATCTTTGATATTGATGCTCTAAATCAGAGTTTCTTTCGGTAAAAGCTTGAATATCGAGAACGTTTGAAGTTTGGACACCCCTTTCGTTGGCAACCTGGATCCCGTAAAAATAAGCGTCTTCATATTTCAGAGAAAGCGCTTTGACAGAATCTTTTAAATGTACGAATTTAATGTCATTTGATCGAAATTGAGGAACAAGAGGACGTGGATTTTTCCGGATAGGCAACACTATTAAGTCGTTTTGAAATTGACAATAACGGCCACCGTTTTTATAAATCAGATCAACCAGCTCCTCTTCGTTTTTGGCAAATTTACTGGCTTGCTGGAGGATTAAATCAATATCCAATTTTTGCTCAGAATCATTCCCGGGAGCTGGATTTAATTCGCCACTCATAAGAAACTTATTATAATGTCATATGACTTTTTAGTCAATTTGTCATAGAGATTTAGTGGTGGATTATAAAGTTCCGCGATTCAGTTTCTATCCGACTTAGAATCCGTTTCTTCTGGAACTATCTCAGCCAAATCTGTATTTATCAAATTATTAAGGAGATTTACAGATCGGGCTCTAGGTTTAGTTTTAATTCCAATGCCGATCGCTTTAGCCTTATCTTGTATTTCATTCACGAAAGCTGCACCAGATTGACGTATTAATATTTTCCCGCCCTTAGTTTTATTTTGTCCACGAGAAATTTCAACTACGGATAAGACTCCAGCAATAAGTTTATCTACCATATCTATATCTACTGGTTTGGCGGCAATCTCATCCCAATCTGCATCAGGGATATCCCTGCGAATATCATATAGCCACAATTCCCCGCCTGGATTATCGGTGTTTTTAAGTAAAGTAAAAAATTCACCAAAATTTCTAACAACAGGCGGTTTATCTCGTTCCATAACTACTTATATATGCACCAAATATCAAGCAAAGACAAGCATAAGCATTATGACTAATAATAGAGCTAGGTTTTAAAAAGTATAAATCATTTACTTTAAAGCTAAAACAGCTTGTTTTTATTATTAATCCGTCATGTTATAGTAAACCTAACTTAAAAAAATAATAAAAAGTAATATATGCCAAACGAGACCGATAACAGCTTAGGTCCCCAACCTCCCCAGTTAAATCCGCTTCCCAATATCTCAAATGAAGTAGAATCAAATCCTCCGCTTCAACCGAGCCAATCTGCTTCAATTGCACCAACTGAGGCTTACTCAAGTGGAACTACAGAGGCTCCTCAAGTATCAAATAACCTACCTGAAACTCCGATATCCAGTTCGGTTGTAGTTGGGTCGGCTGAGCCAACTCTTAACTCAGCTTTTCAATCTAGCCCTCCCCTTTCGCCACAACTCGGCGAACCAATAGTTGGCAGCGTTTCAAACCCAAGCTTGACTCCTCCCCAGGCGAAAACGAAAAAATTTCGCCTTAAGTCCAAATTAACTTTAGTTATAGTTGGCGTACTGGTGATTCTTGGCGGATCAGCTGCTGCAGCTTATTTTGGCTATTATATGAATCCCTCAACCATCTGGTCGGACAGTCTATCTAATACTGCCAACGGCTACACTAAACTAGTCAATTATTTGAACAGCCAGACATCTAAGCATTATGCCGGATCAGACGAAAACGGCACATTTAACTTTAACCTTGGCGGTAAGAGCTACGACGGCAGTCTAAGTGCTCAGAGTTATAACACCAATACCACTCTTTCAATGAAGTTTGATCTAGGCGTTGGCAAAGTTGATCTGGAGGAACGCAGCATCCAACCTTCCGGTTCAACCGCACCGGATCTATATGTTCAACTGAGCGGCATTAAAGCGATTGGTAGTTATTTAGGCACCGACTTAGCCCCGCCAATTACTAATTTGGACGGCCAATGGATCAGCATTGACCATAATCTTCTAAATGATTTAGACCAGTCGATACTAAAAAATCAAGCGGCACAGCCAACGACCAGCACACCGCTTAACTGGGCAGAGCTTGACTCATTCCTGCAAGCCGAGGGCAAAGTAAATCAAAAATACTTATTTTCAACCAACTCTTCGACTGCCGTCATGTCGGTCATACAAAAATTCGGCATGGTGAGCTTAAAAGGTCACCAAACCTATCACTATAAAGTTGCTTTTAATAAAACCAACGTCAAAAACTATATTGCAGCACTTTGTTCGACGCTTCAACAAAGCAGCTTTGGCGCCAGTCTTAAACAGAATTTAGGCCAATCCCTAGATATTACCTCGACCTGTACAGACTTGGAAAACAGTACCAAGGATATCAGCAGCAGCGACGATATTGATGTCTGGACAGACGTTAACCACCGATTGATTTATCAGGTACAAGCGACTGATCCGTCCAACCCGGCCCAGTCCTTCGTTGATTTCGGTTTGGACTATAAAGGCGGCGATTCTTACCCCTTCTTTATTAGTGCCCAAGCTAAAGACGGTTCAGATAATGTTACTTACTCTGTCATTGCCACCTTAAATACTGCGTCTGACGCTATTAATGTTAAATTAAACGGAACAAGTACTGGTACCGATCAAGGCAGCTTGAGCGCTAACTTATCAGTCCATCCAACCACCACAAAGCCTAATATAGTCGCTCCCGCCAATGCCGAACCAATAACCACCATCTTGAATAATCTGGGCCTCGGCCAATTCTTGCAGGGAATCCAATCAAATGCCAATACGGTCGAATTTTTATCTCCAATATCGAACCCGGATACAACAAAATTTCTTTTGAGCTATAGTAACTTATCGATCAATACAGTTTAATTTTTATTGGCTCAAATTAATTAGAGATACTTTAGGTAAAATTAACTGTTTATTAATTGATGAAAATTGGTTCGGCTTTTAGTGCTTTTCAATAGGGTTGGATTGCGTTACGCTCTACCAAGATCTCATAGGCTATATGCTCATCAGAATGTTTAGCTGGAGCTTCGAAGAAAGAGTCGTCTAGTTCATCATATGTATCTTCTATCATACGTCTTGATCGTGCTCTTTTTATTTCATCATATCGTTCTCGGATTTGCTCGGTAGGTAGTGTGTCTAATTCCCTTCGACGATGTCGATATACTACTTCTAAACGACATTGCCTAATAACAGCAGAACTCAAGTCTCTCAATAGATTATCAAGCTCTTCCCCTTGTTCGGTGATTTGTTCTAACTGCTCATCAGTAACACCAACAAAACCATCTAACCAACTTCTAGCAGCAAGGTCTACCATCGGTAATAAGCTTTTCTTCTGATTAATACCTTCTTGAACTCTTTCTGCGAAAGATGTGCTCATCGATTATCTCCAATTACTGGTTATAATTTTGGAGTTTAAATTAAATAATGCAAGCATTATCAAGTTTGTAGTTGCAAAGCTGAACGGGCGTGAAAATATTTTTAACTTTGCGATATTTCTAAAGAAAAATATTAGATTCTTTACCCCACCCCTTTATTGGGCAATAGTGGATGCTTGGCTATATACTAATAATTAAATGAGTGATTTAGATAAACTTCAACGGTTGGTTGTTAAGTTTAGGGACGAGAGGGATTGGAAACAATTTCATAATCCTAAAGATTTAGCTATATCCTTGGTTCTTGAAGCTACTGAGTTCTTAGAACATTTCCAATGGAAAAACGAAAAAGAAATCATTCAGCACCTTAACGCCAAAAGGGAGGAAGTATCTGAAGAACTAGCTGATGTACTTTATTGGGTACTTTTAATTGCGAACGATTTAGATATTCCGCTAGACGAAGCTTTAGGCAAGAAAATGAAACAAAACCGAGCTAAATATCCGATAGCAAAAGCTAAGGGAAATCATGCAAAGTATACTGATTTATAAGTTATTTCATAAAAAATCGGAGAGATTCAGTTTTAGATTTCCGATCTTATACTGATTATTAGTTAGATTTAAAATTGGAGGAATCATATGGCTAAACTTAGCGACGAGGAACAAGCAGTTTTTGATTTATTAATTGAAGCCAGGAACAGAATTCATGCCTGGGGTCTTAATGATAATCTAGACGAGTTAGACCACGGCTTTCATACGGTTATGCAATTCATAATCCAGCACATGCTACAAAGAGAGAACCCAAAAGATTGGGCCAATTGGTTTGAGAAATAAGACAAAGTAAGCTCTTGGCCGACTTCAGCGGTAGAGTTGAGGCAGTATCTTATGCTCAAATCGGCCATGCTTGCTTAACAATCTCGGTTTACATAAGCTTGAGAGATGAGCGAAAAAGTACCATTATTACGGTGCCCTTTAGCTGATATGTCTGTCGGTTATATGGTTGGCGACATACCCGATATTTGCCAGCAACAATGTGAGCAATTATGGGATGAAGCAATAAGGAAAGATATTATTGATGGTCCGTACGATATGTACAACCCAGAGCAACATGAAGAATATTGTCCTAAGGCTAATATTTCCGACACTGAGTATTCATCCTCGGCATTACACAAATTAAAAGGTTCTAAGCGTGATTATGTGGTAGTAGACGAATGTACGTCATGTGGAATAGAAATTGGTGAGCAAGGTTACATTTTTAATTGTCCGGCAAACAATATACCCGATTAAGCCTAAGTACTAAACTAGGTTTTAGAAATAAATGCGAAATCTGTTGGATATGTGAGTCAAACCAAATGACCCCACAAATCCACGGGAAGATCACCGTTCAAGTACCATTTTCCATGGTAAAGAACTATTTTAATTGTTTGCCCGTTTTTTGTTTTACAAATGCCATAAGTTGGAGTTTTCTTAAGCAACTGGACACATCCCCTAAAATTATAATAATTTTCAAACGTACTATGGGCTTTCTGTAATAACCTGACTTGGTATATCCCTAATGCTATTAAAACTACTAAGACAACGCTAGCTACTAACAATATTACTTTGTGGGCAAATAATTTATTTAACATTCTTTATTCATTATAAAGCTGTATTGATAAAATATATGTTTGATGGGCGGAATTTAATGCAGGTTAAGAATGATTACTTTATATAACTAGAAATTAACTTACTGACATTTAACTTGATGTCATCATAAATGTCATCGATGTCTGGAATATGCCAGATTATTAATTTGCCACTTGGTAGTTTAAATAGTTTATCGGCATCTTTATAGACACTATCGTTCATAAAAACTAATAAATCTGAGTTATCAATGATATCTTGGGTAGTTTGTGTCCATTTTGGATGGGCAAATTGCCATAAATGGTCTTGTTCTAGCCGTTGTTTGGTATAAGGGCTGCTTGGTCCTTGAAAATTCCTAGAGGCTTCAATGCCACTTGATGATACTTTAATTTCAGGATGATTAACTATGAGTGATTTTGCGTATGCTTCTGCTACACGACTGCGCCAAACATTGCCTCGGCATATAAAGTTAATCTTTATCATGAAAACAGCATATCAGAGTATTACAATCGGCGGATTCTAGCTGAATATGTATGGAATTACATTTAAACTTACTAATTAATCCAATTGTATAAAATGAATAAAACCATGTCTTTTTAAATAGCCGGGTTCCTGCAGTTCCATCCATTGATTATGCTTCCATTGATCGATTTTGTCTGGAATAGCATCTTCTGGTAAATGGCAATAATCTAATAAAATCTTACTTATTCTTACAACTTCCGTTAAGCCAATATCTGATAGACTGCCATCAGGATTAAAGATATCGATGCGTGCTAATGGTGCCAGTTCGTCACTTCGACGATAAAAACCTCCAGGTATAGCCTCGTTCATTAGTATTTAATATAAATATTTATTAATAAATTAAAACACTTAATTTAGAGCGAGCACGCTTTATCAGCGGTGCTACTGCCTCCCCAAAGATTTGCAAATCTTTGCTATTTGTAGGCGTTACCCTCATTTTTACAGATAGGCTTACCATTCAGAGATATATCAAAATCAGGACACTGACTGTGGCTTGGAGGATTAGGATTATAATCAGGACAATCCTCGCAACTCTCAGTACCATCAATTGCGATTTGTTTAACTCTTTCTAATATAGAAGTTGCTGCTAATATTTCAGTCATAACTAACCCATTTTACGATGTAATGCCGTAAATGCAATAATAAGCAATTTGGCCTCATATTTGGAGTTGGATTTTAGAACATTAGCTATAATAGTCTCATGAAAGATCATGTTGCTATTTTGATTAAAAATGATTCCAAAACTCTTTTTGTGCAGCGGTCCCTAAAGAAGAAAACGCTGCCGGGATTGTGGGCTTTTGCCTCTGGTACGGTAGAGGTTGATGAAAGCATTGAACAGACGGCTATACGTGAAGCCAAGGAAGAACTAGATATTCATGTTAAACCAATCAAAGTTCTGGCAGTTCATGAGTTGCCAGAATTAAATACCAGACTTCATTTTGTGATTTGCGAAATTACAGAAGGTGTACCAACCATCTTAACTCCTGACGAAATCGAACAAATTAAATGGATGACATTTCAAGAATTTTTTAATATATTTGACGATACCCAAATAGGTCATGGTTTAGTCTGGCTAAGAACACGACCGAATCTTTGGCAATAAGTGGATTTGGAATTAAGAATTACTGGCTAATTATCGACGTTAAGTTTAATTTATCCTTTCCTCTATTGCCCTTAGTAATTGTAAATAAAAACTTCGCGAGGGAGTCATTTCACCCAAATTATTAATTTTAATGTCATTAATCATTTTTTTAACTTCGCCTATTGGAACCAACCTGGCGTCAGCTACTTCACTTTTTTGTGTTTTAAATTTGGCAGTCCCGCTTATATTGGCAACATAGGTATGAACAAAAACCTTATTGTGTAAACCATATTGCGGAAGATAATGGTTGTATCTAAAAACGTATAATTTTTGGAGATCTTCGGGTTTTAAATTAACCCCGATTTCTTCGTTTGTTTCTCTAATGACAGCCGAATCTGGTGACTCGCCGGCTGAGACTAAGCCACCGAGCGTCAAATCCCATAGACCCGGGTTTTGAATAATAGTTTGGGAGCGTTTCTCAATAACTACCCGGCCATCTTTCGTAAATAGTCCGATATGAACTCCGCTATGCCAGAGACCTTTTTGATGTACCTCATTAATATCGGCGGTTTTATGTAGTGTCGATCCGTCAGGATTAAGAATATCTAGTTGTTCCTTGCTGCGCGATTTTGTTATTAATATGACGAGTTCGTCGACTCTTTGTTTTATTTTATGGAACGTCGATTCAACCATCTCAGGAATCTGATGATGATTAATCGTCTCTATATATGAAGGCAATAGTTCATTTATATCTGGTATATCCCATATAAATGTCCGAAGGGGTAGTTTATAGGATTCTTTACATTCATGGTATATCTGTCGATTTACGCAAACAACGATATCCGAACTATCAATCCGACTTTGAGATAGCTGATCCCAATGCGATTTAGCAAAAGAAGATAATCCGTATTTTTCTAAAAGTATTTTTGTATGTTTTGAGATAGGTCCTTCGAAATTCCTATCAGCATGCACACCACTTGAGATTACCTTAAGTCCAGGTATTTTCAACGAATTAAGATAAGCTTCGGCCAACCGGCTTCGATAAGTGTTACCTTCGCATATAAAATGTACGGTCATTAGTAGGATATTGTCTCACGTGTCACATCTGAAAAAAATACTATTAATGCTTATAAAAATAGCTAGTTGTTATAAGTGTTGATTCTGGAATCAGATTGGTTCAGTTTCGGTAACATCATTGGCGCGACTTGACGCCCTTAAAAACGTGTAGCCGATAGCCATTGTAATTCCAGATCATTACTACCATCGAAGCCACGAGATTGCTCAAGTTAACATCGACAAATGAACTAGCGACTTTTATTTTCACCAGGCTATAAACAAAGCTTATTATGCCGGCTTCATGGAATCCTAATAGATGTAGAGCAATTGCATAAATTAAGTTTTGGATTAGCAGTACACCGACAGCCGTTACTATAAAAAATCGTAGCATTTGTTTACCGATGTGGCCGTTATGCTTAAATACGAAGTATCTATTTAGCACAAAACTACATAAAACGGCGACTGATGTAGCCATAAAACTGGAAACCAGTTTGGCCTCGTGTAGTCCGTAAAATGCGATATTTAATATAGCGAAATTGATGCCTGTGTTAAGTATGCCGACAGCAACAAATCGAGTTATCCTAAAGCCGACTATTTTTTGTATTTTCTTAACCACTACGGCGCATTATCCTACCTTCGATATAGTATGTCTAGAAACGAGAGTTGTAACTATACTGGTTAGATATGAGTAGAGTAACGTTAATTAACTCAATATAATAGGAAAGCTTTATTTAAAAGTTTAAGTCGTAGACAAACTGACATAAGGTGAGATAAAACTTTTTGCTGAGTTAATCGGAATAGCAAAGCCAAGTCCTTGGCCATTGTCTGAAACAGCCGTATCTATACCAATAACTGTACCGCTATTTATATCAACCAACGGACCGCCTGAGTCGCCTGGATTAATCGAAGCGTCAGTCTGTAGCAGTCCAGTTAAGGATTCACCACCAGTCAGCGAATTAGCATCGCTAGCTGTGACCGATCGATTAAGGCCAGAAATAATACCTTGAGTAACAGTATTTTGGTACTGCCCAAGGGCATTGCCGATAGCAATGACGCTTTGACCGACGAGTAATTGAGATGAATCACCTAGCGTTACCGTTGGTAATCCAGAAGCGCTAATTTTAAGCAGTGCCAGATCAAGCGATGAGTTGGTAGTAACGACCTGGGCGGTATAGGATTTACCGCTGGCAAGCGTTACAGTAGCATTCGATGAATCAACCGGAAGGACATGGTTGTTGGTTAAAATATAGCCGTTGGATGTTAGTATCATACCGGTGCCGGCCCCTTCTTGGGTAACCGGGCCGCCGAAGAAACTATAGGTCTGACTCTTAGTAGTAATATCAACAATCGCCGGATTTAAGTGACTGACTTCAGAAGCAACCGAACCAGTCGGCGACTGAGTAGCTAGTTGAGCATTTGTCGTGGAGGAAGCTTCATAAACGGTATTTTGAGAGTGGTTTTGGGCAGCCAGATACCCGGCTAATAAACCTGTACCACCACTAACAAGCAGTAAGAATACACCTATTGCCAGTGATTTTTTCAGCTTCATAGTTTGCCCTTTCGTACCGCCGTGTTTAAAAGACGACTGTAACCTATATTACTCTCACTTACCTAAAATTTAGCTTAAGATTTTCCTAAAAATAATATCAGGGATAATACCCCTAGTCACAGAGGCGATTTTGTTGTATACTGCGCGTCAGCTAGAACGCTTGCTGCTGTTTGGGTTCTAGAATTTTAACAATTATATAGTTTTCGTTTTAGGGAGCAGCTACTGGATATACTTTTCGTTGCCAGGTGCCTTGAACAGAACATAAGCAGGAGTAGTATGGCAACAAAGTTATTCGTAGGCGGCCTCGCTTACGCAATCAATGACAGCGGTTTATCCGACTTTTTCGCAACTGTTGGAACAGTCGCATCCGCCAAAGTCATCACTGACCGTTTTTCAGGTCAGTCAAAAGGTTTCGGCTTTGTCGAAATGAGTTCAGAAGAAGAAGCTAAGAAAGCTATCTCTGACCTCAACGGCAAAGAACTCGAAGGCCGCACCATCACTGTCAGTGAGGCTCGACCTCGCACCGACGAGCCTCGCTCGTTTGACAGAGGTGGCGACCGTGATCGTCACAGTTCTGGTGACCGTGACTGGTCTCGCCGCTAAGAATATATCTTAGCTGTTCCTTTTATGGACCATGGCGGCAGGCAACTGCCGCTTTTTGGTATCTCTTTCAGCTTCTTGTCATGGATAATGTTCTATAGTAAGAACATCATCTGATATTAGGAGATTTCTCATGCCGCAACCCTCAGCGCGGTTTCAAACTTATCACAGCTATTCACCAGTAAACCATCCTGACCGGGCAGTTATACCTGAGCGGAACATTAAACCGAAGAAAATCCGCCGTTTCCACTTCAAGCGAACGATCCTGGCTGCTTTCTTTATAATTATCATCGCCTTTATCGTAACTGGTGGCTTTTTAACTTGGAAGTTATATGAAGATACTTCTAAGCTAACTGGTGATAAAAATCCACTGGCTCTAATTGGTCTGTTTTTCCCGGGTCCGCTTAATGAAACCGGCGGCCGAGTCAATATATTAATGGCTGGGCTGCCCGGACCTAACGGCGGTCAACCAGGTAACAACTTCTTAACTGATTCGATCATGATCGTCAGCATTAACCCGAGCAGTAAAAAAGCCGTACTACTTAGTATTCCGCGCGACATGTGGGTCGATATTCCCGGTTATGGACACGCTAAAATCAACGAAGCCTACCAAGACGGCGGCATGAGTTTGTTATCCCAAGTTATTAGCCAAGATTTCGGTGTGACACCGGATTACACAGCACTTATTAGCTATGACGCATTTCGAGATGCCGTCAACGCTGTCGGCGGCGTACGCATCGATATCCAAAGCCCTGATCCAAGAGGTATTTTCGACGCCTATACCCATCTTAATTTGCCGAACGGCTGGGTCGAGCTTAATGGACAGCAAGCCCTCAACTTAGCCCGCGCCCGCGGCGATGAACCGGCCGGCGATATTAGCTACGGCATTCCCGATAGCGATTTTACAAGAACGATGTATCAGAGGGCACTATTGGTCGCCTTAAAAAATAAAGCGGTGACAGCTGGTGTCATAATTAATCCCCTGCGGGTTGCTTCACTGGCTGATGCTGTTGGCAATAATGTCACGACTAACATGAGTTTAGGTAATATGGTGAGCCTCTATAACCTGGCCAAAAATTTTCCCAATCAAAACATTACATCCGTCAGTTTAAATAGTTTAAATGGCCAAAATTACGTTAGCAATGCTTGGGTTTCATATAATGAAGAAGCGCTGATTCCAGATGCCGGACTCGATAATTACAGCGCCATCGACCAAGCGATCAATAGTCTTTTATATCAGTGATAGAAGCCTACTTCACTTGCTATAATGCTAGTGGTATATTCGTTAGTAGTTACTATTTAGACTAAAAGTGGTCTAAATAAATACGAAAGGAAAGTATGCATAGGTCTCAAAGTCAATCAGGCTTCAGCGTCATTGAAGCAGCCCTTGTCGTTTTAGTTTTAGCTATTATTGCCGTTGCTGGCTACGGTGTGTGGGCTCATCAATATAGACCCAGTACCTCGACGACTGCCCAAAATAGCTCGAGTACTAACCAGACAACCCAATCAAGTTCGAATTTACCCAGTTCTGGCAGTTCAAATAGCGATTTCACCAGTGATCTATCGAATATTGGTAGTTCGCTTAATCAAGAGAGTTCCGACCAAACTAGTACTAACTCGGCTGTTAATGATCAACAAAGTGAAGTACAGGTACCAACTACTTAGGCCAGTTACTTTAAGCCTATTGATTTAAAGGAGATTAATTAAATTATGAAAACAGCAAAAATTAGTAGCCAAATCGTTCGAATCGGAACAGTCGGTACTTTACTGGCGACATTGATTATTTCCGGTGTATCAGCACAAGCTGTCGCCAATACATCAGGCGCTCCGCCGACCGCTGAAACTCAAACTAACGATCTACAGAATATTAAAACTAAAGGCAGTTTAGAAATAAACCGCCGACTGACCACGCTAAATACTTTAAACAGTAAAATCAACGCTGCTACTAAAATTACCAGCAGCGATAAAACCTATCTGACTAATGAAGTTAACACTGAAATTAGCGGCTTGAACAGTTTATTAACCCAGCTTAACGGTGAAACTACGGTTGCTGCCGCCCGAACCGATGCCCAAAGCATATTCACCGAATACCGTGTCTATGCTCTAGTTCTTCCTAAAGTCTGGCTGATCAAGACTGCCGACGATGAGCAAGTTACTAGTAGCAAACTATCTTCCCTAGCAACTAAGCTACAGACAAAAATTAGCGCTGACCAAACCGCCGGTAAAGATGTCACAAGTATTCAAGCTCAATTGACCGATATGGCAACCCAGATCGCTAATTCTGTAGGTATATCCAGTTCCATCGAGTCAAAAGTCTTAACACTCCAACCTAGCGACTATAACAGTGACCATACGCTACTTAGTGGCGATGCCGCCCAACTAAAAACTGCCCATAGCGATAATGAAGCCGCTTACACTGACGCAAAAAGTATTGTAGCCGGCTTGAAAGCACTCTAGATACATGTAAATCACAGATTGAAAGTCTAAAATAACCGATTAAATAATAAGCACTTTGACTTTCGCATAACCATTCTGTAATACTACTTCATAGGTGATGTGTATTTATTTATATATGCACTTACCTTTCGGGATACAAAAAGTTATCTAACATAAGTCCTCCGTACTTGTCCGATATAGTTATGTTTAAAAATAACCACGACTATTCACTGAAACACATACTGCCATTTGTGGTCGTCTTTGCGCTTGTCGGTGGTTATGTTATCTTCAAAAGCTTTGCTTCAACCACGCTGATGCCTGTTATCCAAGGCATAATCGACCAAGGCGTTGCCGGTGATAAAGCCTGCTTTCAGATGCCCGCAACCGGCTATTCTTCAGTTGTCAAAGCAGCTGTAATTGATGCCCGTTGGTCAGACATTCAGCCCGTCGAAGGTGGGCCAATTGTTCATACCCCTCCCTCAACCACTGCCAACTGTAATCCGGGTATTAAACCAACTGAAAACGAAATTGATTATGCCATTCGATTGACACAGGGCACCGGAATTCAGCTTAAACTCCGCTTACGCGCCGGCATAGATGCACCGGCTTGGGCCAAATCGCTCGGTGGTTTTACACCGTTCCAAGTCTGTGATGATCCTAGCGTCAGCAGTCAATGCGGTACAGTTGGTCCATTTTGGACCTCCGCATTTAATTCGGCTTACGACGATCTTCAAACTAAACTGGCCGCATTATATGACGGCAAAATAAATGAAACTGTTATGTCGGAATGCGCCACCGATTATCCCGAACCATTTTTACGAGGAATAGGAACATTCCCGGGCGACACGGTAGCTCAAGACGAGCAATGTTTCACTAATATGATTAATGATCAAAACGTCTGGAAATCAACCAGAAGCGGGCTTGCCTTTAACCCTTACAATCCGAGAGGCGTAGCCAATCCTTCTCCCCAACCTTCCCTAAACGGCGAAGCTTTTAGCGAATACATGATGGGTCAGTGTCGTTCTATATTAGGATCACGCTGTGTTTTAGAAAACTTTTCAATCCGAGATTCTAGCGGAAATCCCGGTCCCGATCCAACCTATACGACGATGTATCAAAAGATAGCATCTTACGGACCACCAATTGAATTCCAGGTAGCGGACCCGGCTAATATAAGTAATTGGCAAGGCGCTTTAACTTTCGCTGCCGGCTACGGCGCGAGTGGAGTGGAAATGCTCCATACGTATTATTCTGGTATCACCGTATCAGCATTAACCCCTTACTATAATTCTTTGCTGGCCAACTCAACGGGCTCCACCTCCCCCTCTCCCAGCATCAGCTCTCTATCCCCCTCATCCGGTCTGACTACTGGCGGTAATAGTGTCTCAATAGGACTAGCTAACTTTCCGTCTGGCACACCCTCTTCTGTCACTTTTGGCGGTACGGCTGGGACTGGTATATCTCGTTCCGGCAATACGGTTAATGTGACGGTACCAGCTCATAGTGCCGGAGCGGTCACAGCCACTGTCACAATTGGTAGTAGTTCCGCATCATCTAGCTATACCTACAATAATCCAGTACCACAGTATCCTGATCTAATTGTTACCAGCCTTAGTGTTAGTCCGTCTTCTCCAGTCATTGGTGATGACGTGACATTCTCTATGGTTGTTAAGAACCAAGGAGCAGCAGCTGTTCCTTCTGGTACAGCTATTGGCGGCGCTTTTCTAATTGATGGTACTGATGTAACCCTAGAACGTGGTTTCAGCAGCGGTCTAGCTGCAGGCAATACGGTTACTCTAACCGCTAACCAAGGCTCGGGCAGCAATAGTCATAGCTATTGGATAGCTGTTGCCGGTAACCATAGCTTAGAAGGCTATGTTAACGACCAAGGCACCATTACTGAATCTAATAGTAGCAATAACACACTATCCCAAGCATTGAACGTACCTAATCCACCACCACCACAAGCCCCCAATCCGCCGACTAACGTTCATAGTACTTCTCAAACCATATCTAGTATTAGTCTAGCCTGGACCGCTTCCGTACCAGGTAACAATGGCGATCCAGCTTCTCAGCTAACCTATTACATAAACCGTAATGGTAGTCTAGTCGGTCATACCGCTCTGGGTGTAACGTCATACACAGATAGTGGGTTATCTTATGCTACTACCTATGACTACACTATCTATGCTGAGGATACAGCCAACCGGGCTTCAGCTGACTCCAACGGCTTTACCCAAGCAACCGCTAACCTTAACTGTGCCACACCATCTGCTCCTGGTAACTTCAAAGGCAGTGCTAGTAGTGATGGTACTAGCGTTAACTTAACCTGGAATGCTGTGACGGCTATAGCTCCTTGTGCGATTGCCCATTACGAACTAGAACAGAATGGTGTCACTATTGCTCAAGTTAATGCTCCAACTACAGCCTACAATGTAACTAACCTAACCCCAGCTACTAGCTATACCTTTAACGTTCTAGCCGTTACTAATGACTCTCATGCCGGTGCCAGTTCAACTGTTCAGGTGACTACCGCTACAGTTACTAGTACTATTCCACCAAGTGCTCCAACTAACGTTGTGGCCCTACCTGTTTCAGATAGTCAAGTTAACCTAAGCTGGACCGCATCAACTGATCCTAGTAGCGGTATTAAAGATTACCAAGTAGAAAGAGATGGAACTGTCATTGGTAGTACTAATACTACTAGCTTTGGTGATAGCAATCTAAGTGCTAATACGCAGTACAGCTACATAGTGATTGCAGTTAATGGCGTTAACCTAACCACTGCCTCTAGCCCGGTTAGTGTCACTACCTTACAAGCACCTAGTAGTGGTGGAGGGGGATCGGTAGTGGAGGAGGTCGCGGTATCAGGCGGTGGAGCATCAGGTACGATTGGTACTACCCCATTAATTCCACTGCTGCAGAATACTACCAGTGTCGGTAGTGGCAGCGATAGTTCTAATAACTCCTCTGGGGGAACTGACCAATCCTTTAATCCGACAGCGACTAACCCGGTTAGTGATAACCCCAGTGCAGTTAATACCACGCCGCAGAGTAAGGGCAGTGTGAAGACGGAGAGTATAGGCATAAGACTGGTCTCGGGTCTAAGCGGTACAGTATTAGTTTTATTCGGTATAGTAGTGAGTATCCTCTACATTAGAAAGCAATTACTTAGTCGGGTATTTACATCGTCCATTACTGATCTAATTCCTGCTGACGATAGCAATAGTAGACTTACCGCTGGGACGATCGTGCATCCCGACGAACAAAACAAGGATAATAGGTTATGAATAAATCTCATAAGAAACATAAAAAAATTCAACGTAATATCCTCAAAGAACTATTGGTAGTAGGTGCCTTAGTTATTGTCTTTATTGTTTTAGGTATCTTCCTACTGATTCATGCTGTCTATCCTTCGACCCAGAAGATTGCGGCTGTGCCGGTGGCCCTAGTTGAGATAACAACGGATGGTTTTGTACCATCAACTTTATCGATTCACACAGGAACAAAAGTAGTTTGGGTTAATGAAACTCAACTGCCCCATCAAATAGCAGCTGATCCATATCCTTCTCATAGTCAGCTACCAGCTTTATATGCTCCTAAAGCTCTAGGCTACAAACAAACCTATAGCTTTATCTTTACTAAAGAAAGAACCATTAACTATGGCGACCAATTAAACCCGACCTGGCAAGGGACGGTGGAGGTAGTGAAATAAATCAGACTCTTGCAAATTAAAAATACATGATAAAATTCCATAATATATCTGTTAGTAATAGTAGAGGGAATGAAAACAATGAAACTATCCATTAAGAAATTCGGACTCATTTTATCTAGTATCGCACTCTTGTTCTTGCCAGCTTCACCAGTACTTGCTCAAGCAGTGAATTCTCCTGTACTTTCTTCCAGACCACTGTTTCTACTTTCACATCACACTACGTCTACAACAGCAGCGTTAACACAATCCACATCTGAAAACTGGTCCGGTTATGCCGCGACAGGCGCCAACGGATCGTATACGTCCGTTTCATCGGCTTGGGTACAACCTTCGCTAACTTGTAGCACGAAGACGGCTTCATATTCAGCATTCTGGGTTGGCCTAGACGGTTACAGCGATCAAACGGTCGAACAAATCGGTACCGAAGCCAATTGCAGTCAAGGCAAAGCCCAATACTCTACTTGGTATGAAATGTATCCGCAAAACCCGTCAGAGTTATTGACCAGATTAGTAGTGTCACCTGGTGATCAAGTTTCGGCGTCAGTTACCTATACACCTCCAACTACAACAAAATCACGTAACTTTTTCGGAAGAACAAACAACGGCTCTTTTACGCTTTCGCTTAATGATCTGACGACTGGAAAATCCTACTCTACCAACCAGACTACAAATAGAGCCGCTAACCGTTCATCAGCGGAAGTTGTAGCTGAAGCACCGTATAGTAACGGAATACTGCCGCTGGCCGATTTCGGAACGATTAATTTTAGCGAATCACAAGATAATGGCTTAGCACTTGGCAATACAGCTGGACTACAGCAAATCACCATGGATGACCCGCATGGTATGGTTGCCACACCGTCAAGTTTTGATGGCACCGGCAAAAACTTCTCTGTCACATGGTCTGACTAATCCGAAAAATACGTCTTAAATTATTCGTAAAATTATAAGATTAATAAATTTAACAAAAAAGGAAGATAACTAAAAATGAGTCAAACAAACAAATGGTTTATCAAAAAACGCGGTAGTTATTTGCCCTCTTCTTGGCAGGGTTGGTTAACTTATGTACCTTTCATTGCTTATCTGATAACTAGTTATATAGTAATTGAACGGCATACGTCATCAATTAGTCTTATAGTCTATAGCCTAGTGCCCCAGTGGGTAGCTGCAACGGTAGTTCTGACCTGGATAGCCCAACATACCAGTTAAGAGCTTATCTGTAAAACGAATGATCAAATGTGCTACTCTGTAAGCATACTAACAATTAGCTAACTACATTTTGGTAGCTACAGATGCCAAGAAAACAAAAAACCAAAAAAACCCTAAATCGTAAAACAGTCTTTAAAACGTTCGATTAAAAAGAATCGGCCGATTCATCATAAGCTGTTATTGCACCCGTTCATGCTATTTGGTTTGCTATGTGCGGGAGTTTTCTTAATAGGACTTACCTGGCGAGGCTTTGCCCTTCTTATACGGTCAGCGCCACCGTCCCGGCACCCGCTTTAACTCAACCCGCCATTATTACGTCGCCGAAAAGCAATACAATCTCTCAACACCACACCGATTACCGTGATCGGCACATGTCCAGATAACTCCTATGTAACATTAACACGCAACGGTTTATTCAGTGGCGTCGGTCATTTGCACTGGTGGTGCTTTTAGTATTACGACCGATTTTTTCCCGGGCCTTAATCAACTAGGCCCCAAGATTATAACCTGACCGACATGGCTGGTCCGGCTTCGCCCGTGTCGATGTTACTTATACTCCGGTCCAACCACTAATCCGACACAACTAAAAGTATCTACCCCAGTCTTTGCTCAATTTAGGATTCCACTTTTAAATACCTTGTCTTTTTATGTTGGTCAAACCTTTCAATGGACACTTAGACGTTAGTAACGGACTATCCGCCCTATACAGCTACAATTACATGGGGTGATGGAAATTCGTCGACCCAAGATATCGGCAGCTCGCTTCAAGTTTGCCATTAGTCATGTCTTTTTACTGGTAACCGATTCAATCATTACCGTTACGGTTCACGATAGTCACGGTGGCTCTTCCCAGTTGCAATTGGTTAGCAATCGTTAAAAATAATCCAGCGACCTGTTCGAATAGCTCAAAAACCACTTCGGATAATAACGATAGTCTTCCAAAATAACCGCTTGATAGCATCTAAAAACGAGGACACCAATTCGAGCTGTACTGCCGTCTCTATTAATACAAATCTCGGTGGTGGAAATTTTCTTAGTCAAATCCAGCAATGGCTTTGGCTAATCTGGCCGAGTTTACGTTACGGTTTTACTTATGGCGCTTAGTTTCTGGCTGGGCGAATACAGGGAATATCGCAAATTGCGAAACAGAAACAGCCCTCTCGTCGCGGACACTAATATATTAAGTTGAGATGTAGCTCTAAGCATCTACTTCAGTTTGCACTTGTAAAGTCCCCTTTAATGAACTTTATAACTCTAGGTATTCGCAATGCTTTTCGAAATTCGATCCGCAGTGCCGCTATCATATTTAATTTTAGGTCTGAGCATCGGTCTTGCCTAATTATGCTGATTGCCCATCAAGCTGTCAGCAACAAAATTAGTTCCGTTAAAAGCTTCGATCGGCAACACCATCAGTATTTCACCGGCTGGATTTAGTCCGTTCAGCCAAGCCAATAATTCGTTAACAACTGCACAACTTGCTAAAGTTCAAACGCTTACTCACGTCACCGGTTTAGTCGAAACACTCACCGACCGCTTAACCACAGCCGGTCAAACCTCGCCTATTACAGCTTTTGGCGGTTCAAATACTAGCAACAATACGACTACTAACTTCACCAGTCACTCTAAACACTAGCGGTAGCGGCGGTTTCGGCGGTGGCGGACGTTTATTTATATCCGGCGGCGGCCAGTTGCCGACCAATTTCAGTCTGCCGATTTCGATTACTGGTACGACAAATCCGACTCAGTTAAACGGTACAGCTCTTACTATAAGTAGCGGTCAAGCCATCAGCGGATCAACCAATAACGCTATGGCCATGATCAGTAGCGCCATGGCCAGTAAAAATAACTCTGAAAGTAGGATCGACCTTTACCGCCTATACAACAACTCTAACGGTCAGGAGCTATCTTCAGCAGCAGCACACAGAGCGATAATAATACCGTCATTGTTTCTCTGCCAACAGAGCAGTCTTTGAGCGGACAAAGCGGTGATGTTACTTCAGCTGTAGCGACAGTTGATTCAATTGATAACTTAAGTTCAGTCACAAATAGCATTAAAAATATTCTCGGTTCATTCGGCCGATGTGACTAGTGCCGAAGACCAAGCCAACCAAGCTGTTGCGCCTCTCAACAGCATCAAATCCGTTTCTTTCTATAGTTTAATTGGCGCCGTCATTGCCGGCAGCGTTATTGTTCTGATGGCGATGGTTATGATCGTCCGTGAACGCCGCCGTGAAATTGGTATTTTAAAAGCCATCGGCGCCAGCAACCTTCGCGTTATTTTCCAATTTATGAGTGAAGCTTTAACTTTTACCATACTCGGCGCCGTTATTGGTCTACTTATCGGTGTGGCGGCTGGCGGACCAGTTACCCAGGCCTTAGTTTCAAATACCAATACTTCGGTAACCACCTCAACGACATCGGGCGCCGGCCCAGTCACCCGCTTTGGTGGGCGATCAGGCGGCGGCGGTGGCGGCTTCTTTAGGCAGAATTTTGGACTTTCGTCCATCGGATCAAATTTAAAAAACATTAAAGCCGATATCGGTTTGGACTTACTAGCCTATGGTTTCGGCGCGGCAATTGTAATTGCCATTAGTCGGCAGCGCCTCAGCCGGTTGGATGATCGCACGAGTCAGGCCGTCAGAAGTAATGAGGATAGAATAATGTTAAAAGTTGTTAAGGTCACAAAAGAATTTCCATCAGGCGACGGCCGCGTCACAGCTGTCGATAATGTTAGCTTTGAAGTGGCTGACGGCAAGTTTGTCTCTATTATCGGTAAAAGCGGCAGCGGCAAAACGACGCTACTTAGCTTAATCGGCACTCTAGAAAAACCATCTCGGGGCGATATAGAAATTGCCGGCAACAATGTCAGTCGCATGAGCGATCATAATTTAACAACGTACCGCCGAAAACGGATCGGTTTTGTTTTTCAAGGCTATAATCTTATACCTAATCTAACAGCGGCTTGGAAAACGTCATGCTGCCGATGAGTTTTGACGGCGTGGGAAGTCGGGATCGAAAAGCCAGAGCTCAACAACTGCTCGATCAAGTCGGCATAACGGACAATAAACAAAGTCGTAAGCCAGGCAGACTAAGCGGCGGCGAACAACAACGCGTGGCAATTGCTCGCGCTCTCGCCAATAAACCCGCTTTAATTCTAGCTGATGAACCGACCGGTAACCTCGACGCCGAAACCGGCAAAATGATTTTCAATTTGCTGCACGATCTAACCCGCAGCCAAAATACAACGATTGTAGTGGTAACTCACGACCTATCAATTGCCGGCAAAACTGACGAATCATTTCAGTTAAAAGACGGTTCACTCGTTAGTAAACGATAAGCATTTTACTTAGTAAGCAAGTAGGTTGACTGTTTGTCATCATTAGGTGTATATTAACTTTCACTACGAAGTTCTGGGAGGAACAAACTATGGGGAAGTCTTCTTTTAGTGTACGTCGATATCTACGCCGGGCACATATGATCGCGTTAAGTGCTGTCTTCGTTATATCAACCGCTATTGCCGGTACGGTAGCCTTTTTACCGCTAGCCAGTAGCTCGACCCAGGCGGCTACAACTTGCCCCCAGAACAACACACCGCAGTACAACATCATTTATTGTGGTCTGCTAGGTTCAACCACCGCCCAATATATATCCGACCTCCAGGGCTATTACAACAGCAATAATGACGGTCATGGTAATCACGATATTCAAACCGTCCTCAATTGGGCGGGGGCGTCACCGTCTATGATCGCCGGAATGAATACCAGCAATACGGTCGTCGGCACTGCATACAATAACGGAACGATTACGGTAAATGGGCAGATAGTAGGGACTAATTCTATCGTATCGGCTCGCTGGAACCCGGGCGGTTCCGGCTATACACACCTGGAAGGCAATGTCTGGTACCGCAATGCCACAACATCGTTTGCACCAACCCCTCAGGTACAAGTCCTGGTCCATCTAAACAGCAACGGCCAAGCCGATTTCGCAGTCATGATTGTCTGCGGCAACGTCCTCAAATTCACCCCTACACCGCCCGTTAAAAAGATCGTTAGCTGTGTTGGGTTAACTGATAGTGAAGTTGATTCTAGTTTGGAATATGCTTTTACGGCTAAAGCCACAGCTCAAAACACCACCATCTCCGGCTACACTTTTAGTTTTGGTGATGGCACTTCACAAACCGTCAGTACCAGCAGTACAACAGCTTCAGCCGATCACACCTATAGCTCATATAGCACTAACTATACGGCCAACGTTGAAGTTAATGGCTCAGTTACCTCGAGTGCCTGTCAAGTTCAACTAACAACGCCTCCCAAACCGGTTAAACCAACTCTTACTTGTATTCAACTGACGGCGAAACCAGCTCCAAATTCCACCACACAGTACACTTTCACGGCCCAAGCTAGCGCCGTTAATGCATCAATTGTGAGCTATAGCTTCGATTTTGGAGACAAAACTAAAACGACTATTCCGTCAAACGCTCAGTCAATCAGCGTCTCCCATACTTACTCAACACCGCCCAATAGCTTCATGGCATCCGTTACTGTTAACGGTGAAAATAAGCAAAAAGCTACTTCTAGTGCTTGTACGGCAAGTATTACTATTCCAACGACACCGCCCACCAACCTCCACCAACTACACCTACACCGCCAGTCGTCACACTCGTGAATACCGGTCCTGGTACGATTGGCGGTATTTTCCTAGCTGCTGCCATTTCAGGAGCGCTTTTCCATCATTTCGTCATCCGCCGCAAATTCCAATCATCTAAATAATCTCAGGTTTATTGGTAAGAGATATACCAAGGTGTCGGTGTCACTTGCATGGTTTGTTGCGGTGACCTGAGTGGCGAATCTTTAATGTAGAAATTCTTCCAGCCGAAGTGAACATTGGGCGGCGGATCGGCCGTAACGTCTTGCCAAGTCGAGTCTTTTTCGGGTTGGGTGCCCTGTCCATCCATCTGAACGGCATAGGCAAGCTCTGGATAAGTCGTATTAAGTTCGTCACGGTCTGGTATCATGGAGAGTCTGAATTCATGAAGTAAAAAGAGCTTCTGTGGCAGCTTATATTTTTGAGTTAATTGTGCCAGCCACTGGGCAGTTTCATTCACTTCAGCAATGCTGACCGTACCGATTTGGACAAGCGGAACTTCAGTCGGCGCCAGCCGCCATTCCGGATCAAGTGCTAGACCGACATAAGGCTGTTCAAGAATCGAGGCAAATGACTTAGCTTGGCTTAGGAAATCATTACGTCCTGGTTGTAAATCGAGCACCACATAAACACCACTTCGCTGGGCCGACATTACCCAATCCGTTAACTTAGACAAATCAATAGACTGCGAATAGTTACCGTTCGCTGTCGGTGAAGCAGAAGCTATCGTTGCAATTATTTCCATAGTCGGAAGGGCATGCTCGATCATTAGTGGCTGATACTGAGCTGCCAATGCCTTGGCACGGGCAATGCTGTCAGGTAACGACTGTTGCCCTAAGGCCCCTAGAACCGGATAATCCGGCGAGCCGTAGAGCGCTATCATCCGGTATTCGGGAAAAAGGGTTCGTCCGCCGGCTGGAAAAACATTTGGTATGATCGGCAGATAGGCCGGGTGGGAATGTATAACCAGGACGTTTGAAGTATCTCTTTGCAGAGGGTTAAAGGCCATACCGCTTAGTACTATTAATGCCGTCACAAGACTGATTTGGAGCAATTGCACTAAAGGGATATGCCGATAATGAAATGGCATGCACCTATTATATGTGAGTACTAATTTATTTGTGTGACTTTTGAGGGCTGCGGCCGTTGACCACCTGTTGGATGACGAGAACAGTCAATCCGACACCTAAGAGTATTCCGCCAATAATCTGAGTCGTGTGACTAACCGGCATAACTGTCGAGGCTGGATTGTGCAATGGGGCAACCACTGAAGCACCGAGAGTTGATTTCTTACTGATCAGTTGAGCATTGATAGTAGTACCGCTACTTGCGCCAGTACTGCTTACATTGCCGCTTGTTGGCACAAAGTTAAAGACTTTAGGTCTAGTAGTTTGAGTTGTCTGAGTGGTTGAAGCTGGATCGCTAGTAGTCGTGACCGGCGGAGTATAGACTCCGAAGTTACCAATCCATGTACCAAAGACATTAATGAATAGGATACCGAACCAGCCGGTTAAATCGAATTGGGTATTGTCTAAGTTTAGGAAGTTAACTGCCGTTTCGGCGTTACCGCTAGTTGCATTACCGCCGTTATGTGTTATCGGCAACAGTAGCATTACCACTGGCTGCTGCGACATTAACATTATTGTTAATTGAATCGTTATTGGTCGCATTTATCGTTCGCGTTATTGTTTACATTCTGGCTAATATCATTACCGAGGGCTGCGGCGGTTGCACCGCTTGGTGCATTCATAATGACACCGACCCATTTACCGGGTACGTTAACGAAGACCAGTAATGCATTATTACCGATAATTTCATTTCCGGTCAGATTAAATAGGGTTACAGCGGTTGATGTATTGCCAGATGTGGCTGATCCAGCCGAAGTATTATTGCTGACTGATCGCATTACCGCTAGTAGCCGTGCTGGTAACGTTATTATTAATTGCTTCGTTATTAGTCGTGTTAATACCTAAGCTATTGGCTACCGAGTTGGATATATTAACTGTAGTACTAGGGGCATTGCTGGCAATAAGGCTATTTAAGAAGCTCTGCGGCATTAATATGTCGCCGGTCAGATTACCGTTTATATTAATGACGCCGATAAATGATTTGCCGGAAGTAATGACGGAATCGATCATATTAATGACATTGGCGATGGCTTCAGCATTACCGCTTGTCGCATTACCACCAGTTGTATTATTAGAACTGTTGCATTACCGCTACTAGCGTCGAGATTAAGGTTATTGTTAATGGTCCCAGTATTTTGCGCATTGACGGTTAAATCATTATTAGTATTAATGGTCGTATCGCCGCTAGCTGGTTGCAACTGGTTAGGGTCAACAATCAGATTACCTTGAACATTACCGTTAATATTAGCGACAAATGTGGCGACGGGTGTTGAGTCAGTATGATTGCAATGAATTTAAGACATTGGTTTCGGCGCTAGCATTACCGCTGGTCGCATTCCACCTGTTGTATTACCAAGTACCATGGTGTTGCCTGAACCAGCTTGAGAGTTTAGCTGATTATTAATTGTGGCATTGTTACTATCATTTATTGTTGCTGAATTAGAATTATTATCTGTTGTTGAGTTATTTGAATTCGGTCCGCCACTTGAAGTATTGGTATTTGCATTAGGACTGACAGTCGGACTGGTGGTGGTGGTGCACAAACAGTTAGTGAATTAGGAGCAATAATAGCACCAGCCGGCAACTGGGCAACCGTTAATAATACTTGATTCCAAGTCTTGATTAGCAGGATCATATTGCCATTCAAGATATGTCCATTCCCAATTGGAAGTATTACATGAATAGACATATGGAGTTATTGGAGTAGCTGTTTGAGTTGCCGGACTCCATGTATAGTACTGATTTGAATATAATCCGGTACATGGATCATAATGTATATGTTGAAGCATCGGATCCGGTTGGTGCAATAATTCCTGATGATGCAGGTGTAACTGGCGTACAATCCTGTGATGCATTTGCAGCAGGTGCTGATGGATCAGCGGCTACTGTAAACGCATAGGGTGCAGTGGCAAAAAGCATAAATGAAGTGGCCATGAATCCGAACAAGAACCGTTTTACTTTAGCTTTTTCGGTATGTCAATGGTTTGTTAAATCGATATATCATGAAATTTACATTTGCCTTTCTGCAAAATCGCCATTATCTGGTATGCAATATCTGGTGTGAAAGAGCCCAGTAGCGTAGGCTCTTCCACTAAACTCAACCTAATTTTTAATCTTTCGTACCTAAAACTCTAGTTGCTGATAGTAACTGTGCTCTGAGGTAGAGTTTGTGTTCGAAACAGCACCGCTGGTAGCATTGCCGCCAGTTGTGTTGTCTTGAACTGATGCGTCACCTGATTGACCACCTTGGAAGTTAACGTTGTTGATTAAATACACAGTTGTCGTTGTCAACATGTTACATCAACGTTAGTGTCACTTGTAATATGGTTGTCTGATTGTGGACCAGTGTTGCTGATCGAACCAGTGTCGCTTGATGGGTCCATGCTCCACGAACCGCTACCACTACCATTAGTGATAGATACATTTGCAGTGTTCGAGTTGCTGTTTGCTACAGCACCGCTAGTAGCACTGCCACCAGTTGTGTTGTCTTTAACTTTAGCATCACCGCTTCCGCCCCACTGGGCGTTTAAGCTGTTTAGGCCTAAGCGATTGCTGTTATTTACGACTGATACGTCAGTAGCTACTGTGGGAAGACACAGAGTTGTTTGACTGTGGTCCGGTTCCTGTAATCGTTCCGGCGCTAGCCCCAGCAATACCTGAGAAGACCGCTACTAAGCCGATTGATGTTACGGCAGCAGCTGATGCTCGTACTATGTTTTTTACCATAATTATCCCTTTCTTTACGCTACTAATTTTAGGTTGATATTGCTCGGGTTGATCACCCGACTCCAAGAGACCATAGTTTGTCCTTCTGAAGTCGGACGATCAACCGCAAGTTGTTAAGGATTTATTTTTTAGTTATTGATCTGAATATTTGAAGTTGTTGTACTTTCGTTGGTTGTCGATCCTGTTTGAGTAAATTGTGAATTTACCGTTGTTCCGTCAACCTGATAGTTTTGATTTCCTTGACAGTTTTTAGTTTGTCCGTCGATGGTGATCTGGCAATCGACTTGCGTTCCACTATTTGAATTGGATGTTTCGCTTAATTTTGTCGTAACGCTACTTGGCGAGTTATTAGAGTTACTGACGTTTGTCGAGATATTTGTCTGGCTATCTTGCGTAACGGACGGAGCTGTACGTTGTCGACTGACCGAGGGGAACATTGGTACTGACGGTATTGGTCTGCGTTATCGGTTTATGGTTAGACGAGGCGTGCGAACTGCTGAGCAGTAATGCAACGACTACGGCTAGGACAAGTAGAATCGCTGAAGTAAGTATTTTTCGCTTAACAATAGTTCGAGTCAACAAAGGTAACATTGCTGCGTCACTCGATTTCGAATGTCCAAAATACTTAATTTGCATATTCCCCCTCCGTGTGTCTTAGATCACTTATTAAGTCATCAAACTGCTAACAATTAAACTGTATAGGCATGTATATGAATGTCTGTAAAAATACTCACATACTATGTTTAACTAAGCTCTATCTAGCTTAGTATCGGAGCGGCGGAAGTAAATTTTGCTCCGCCGCTACCGATAAGTTATCTAATTGTTAATGTTGACTGTGTCGGAAGAACTGTTGCTGTTGTCGGTGTTGCCACTGGTAGCACTACCACCAGTAGTGTTGTTTTTGACGCTGGCATCACCTGAGCCACCTAATTGAACGTTGTTGTTGCTAATTTCAATATTATTGTCATTAGTAACGGTCGTTGTATTGGTGTTGGTGGTGGTTATTTCGTTCGTTGAATTTGGACCAGTGTCGCTGATTGTACCAGTAGTTGTAGCGAAGACGCCGCTAACTAACTTGGAAACAAACGACGTGGTTGGTCCTTGAGGAGCTCCGTGGTGATGGCCAGCTGGTGGCATCACGGCTGATGCTCCAAGTACTTGACCGGTACCTGCGCCAGCACCAGCACCTGAGCTTGGTTGGACGCAAGAGCTAAGCGTAGTAGAAGCTGGAACCATAGAAACAAGCTTCTGACTAAGTTGTCTTGATTGGTCCGCAAATTCGGAACGTACCATCGGCATAATCACAGCGAAGGCTGCTACAACGCCAATTACTACGCCCATAAAAGCGGCGCTAAAAGTTAATAAAGTATTACGCATTTGAGGTTGTGTATTGGTATTTTTGATGTTTTGGGCAAATTCCTGTACTGCCATAATATATACCTCCCCTTAAACTATACTTCTCGCCAAGTATGTTCCACCGCATAACTTTGACTAACCAATTTATAGCTCCGCATTATATTTGTGTAAAGGGCAATTTTATCAGTAGAACATGCTTTTTATATTTCACCCCTGTTTTTTCTGTGTACAACTCTGTTAAGAATAAGCACTTTAATATTTGGTAACTTTTCATCCATTTTTTGCTTATGTTTTATTAATTGTATAAATTTTTATTTACTTTAGTTAAGTAATTGTTATACTAAAATGCAATGGACGAAGATTTGGACACACTTGAAGAAGCTTTAGGTTATCTAATGCGAGCATTATCGCGGCCACGGCAATGGCAGGATATTCAACGTTCTGCCAATATTACTATCGACCGCCCCGCCGCCCATCTTTTAAGCGTATTAAATGATCAAGCCGCCGGCTGTAAGCTGCACGAACTGGCTAACAAACTTGGCGTCGAAGCACCATCCGTCAGCCGGACAGTCCAACGACTGGAAAATGATAAGCTGATTATCCGCCTGATCGACCAATCCGATCGTCGAGCAACACACTTGCGTTTGACAGCGGAAGGTAGAAAAGCCCTACGCTATTTACGCAAAGCAAAACGCGAACGATTTAAAGTTTTACTTAGCAGCTGGTCGGTAAGAGAACGCAAGCAACTGGTTCAACTTCTCCATAAATTATCCGTCCAAGCAGCTAATACATCAGACGTTAATTTAGTTACATCATCTTATAAGGAGGTAAAACTTTGAAACCCGATGCCACAGACTTAAACCGCGAACGAACCCACGGCGAAATAATGGTTGTTTTGGTCGCCCTAATGCTCGCTATGCTACTCGGCGCCCTCGATCAGACAATTGTCGCCACAGCCCTACCGCGCATCGCCTCCGACCTCCATGGCCTCAGCCAATTATCCTGGGTTGCGACTGCTTACCTTCTGACTAGTGCGGTTTCTATGCCACTTTACGGCAAACTGGGCGATATGTTTGGTCGAAAGAAAATATTGCAGACTTCGATAGTTATCTTTTTGATCGGATCAGCCCTTTGTGGCTTATCGCAGAACATGGGCGAGCTTATATTCTTCCGAGCCCTCCAAGGTATCGGAGCCGGTGGTTTATTTACGCTTATCCTGGCTGTTGTAGGCGACATGATACCGCCTCGCCAACGTGGCCGCTATCAAGCCTATTTTGGGGCGGTTTTTGGCGTTGCTAGTATTGCCGGGCCATTGCTCGGAGGTTACTTTACCGGTAACTTAAGTTGGCGTTGGATTTTCTATATAAATATTCCTTTAGGCATCTTGGCACTTTCAGCCATCGCTACTCGCTTACATCTACCTGTCCATATCAATAAGCACAAAATTGATTATTTAGGAGCAGCCTTAATGGGAACATCAGCCGCTAGTTTATTATTAGCCACCGTCTGGGGAGGTGTCGATTATCCCTGGGTGTCAGTCCAAATTATCGGCATGGGAATAATAAGTTTTGTGACGGCCGTAGCTTTTGTCATCCGCGAACGATATGCTTCAGAACCTATCCTGCCGTTGCGTCTATTTAAAAACGATATATTTACAGTTTCGACTCTTATGAGTTTCTTTGTCGGTTTTGTCATGTTTGGCGCCATTATCTTTATTCCCGAATATCAACAAATTGTTCGAGGCTATTCACCAATCAAATCAGGTTTATTATTACTTCCCTTAGTCGGTGGACTTTTAGTTGGTGTTATGACATCAGGCCGGTTGATTACCCGCTGGGGGCGTTACCGCGTCTTTCCAATTGTCGGTAGTATGTTGGTTGTCTTAGGTATTTGGCTCTTTTCACACATTAGTCTGACTACAAGCCAATTAACTTTGTCGATCTGGATGGTTATTCTTGGTATAGGGATCGGTCCGTTTATGCAAACCACCACATTGGCGGCTCAAAACTCAGTAGATCGAGCAGACCTTGGCACAACTACGTCAACCGTCACGTTTGCCCGTTCTATCGGAAGTGCCCTTGGCGCGGCCATTTTTGGCGCGGTTCTAATAAATGTCCTAATTAGTAATCTTCATAAATTATTACCCGCCAGTAGCGGTCATCCGACTATTACAGCTGCCGACTTGCAGTCCGGCACGACCTCGCTTCGTGGTATCCCACCACATATAGTCCACATTATTTTAGTTGCCTTTGCTGATGCTTTCCAGACCGTCTTTTGGATCGGTATACCATTTGCATTCCTATTAGTTGGACTTTCTTTCTTACTTCGCGAAACGCCACTGCGAACATCGTCCCACGAAGCCGATGCCGGCCAAGCACCAACTATGTCACACGCCGGTTAAGCTTATGCCTGTAAACAAACCGATAGTAGTAGTTGAGAACGTTACCAAAAAATATAACGGTTTCACGGCCGTCGACAACATTTCTTTTGAGGTCAATCAAGGCGAACTTTTCGCTTTACTTGGTCCAAATGGTGCCGGCAAAAGTACCACCATCAGCATGCTCACAACTGTTTTACAACCTACCAGCGGGACCTTAACGCTCAATGGTTTTAACGTTACTAAAAATCAGGACGATGTGCGTAAAAGCTTCGGCATAGTTTTTCAAGATCCCAGTGTCGACATCGAATTAACGGCTTATGAGAATATGGAACTGCACGCTGTTTTTTATGGACTAGCCTCAAAAACCGTCCGTAAACGAATAGAAGAATTACTAACGCTTGTGGAGTTATGGAATCGTCGCAATACCTATGTTAAGCACTTTTCGGGTGGTATGAAAAGGCGACTGGAAATTGCCCGAGGGCTATTGCATCATCCGCATATTCTTTTTCTAGACGAACCGACACTGGGACTGGATGCTCAGACCCGCAATTTACTATGGAATTATGTTAAAAAAATGAATAAAGACGAAGGCATGACTGTCTTTTTTACGACCCATTATTTAGAAGAAGCTGAGGCAGTGGCTGAACGTATTGCCATGATGGATAACGGTAAAATTATTGCCATGGGTTCGGCCGAAGAATTAAAAAAACTGACGGGCGCCGATAGTCTGGAAAAAGCTTACTTGGACCTAACCGGTAAAACAGTCCGGGACGAGGAAACTAATTCTGGCGATGAATGGCGGGCTCGCCACCGAGCCAGGAATATGCGATGAGAGTTATGTACATTTTGTGGCTCAGGCAAATTAAGCGATTTGTCAGGGCCAAATCAAGAATGCTCAGCGCTATCGGTCAACCGCTCCTATTTCTGCTGGCCCTCGGTTATGGTCTGGGTTCCGTTTACCAACGAGCCGGCCAGGGCAACTACCTTCACTTTCTAGTGCCCGGCATTATGGCCCAAACCGTGCTACTGTCTGCCATGTTTTATGGCGCTATGATTATGTTTGATCGCCAGTTTGGTTTCTTAAAAGAAACCCTGGTGGCACCAGTTTCACGCCTGAAAATCATGCTGGGCGGAGCTTTAGGGGGTGCCACAACCGCCTTAATTCAGGGCACAATGGTGTTTATTATTGCCATGATACTTGGTTTCCGACCGCATCAGTGGGCTCTAGTTCCGGTGGCTTTTGTGGTGCTAGCTATTCTGGCTGTGGCCATCGCCAGCTTCAGCTCGGGCATTGGCTCATTTGTCCAGGATATGCAAGGTTTCCAAGCGATTAACCAGTTACTGGTATTTCCGCTCTATTTCTTAAGCGGCGCATTATATCCCTTATCAGGCGTGCCAACATGGTTACGTATCATCGCTGAAGTAAATCCTATGTCGTACTCGGTCGATGCCATGCGAGCAGTTTTGATCGGTCAATCGACTTTCGGTCTGGGTAAAGACATTATTGTTCTGGTCGTCATTACAATTGCCCTCATTAGCTTTGGCGCCTACCGGTTCAAGCATATTCAAGTTTAAAATAATTTTAGTTTGTCAGTCGACGCGGCCAAATCACCCGACCCATAACATGTGAAAAATTAATGCAACCAAACTGCCGACTGTCAGTACTGCTAGCCGTGTTATCGCCCTCCACAAAATATTCATTATTATCAATCCTACTTACCCGCTTTATTTTTTCTAACCCATCATGGCGAAAAACTATCAGCTGACCGACTTTTGGCCGCCCCCGCCCCCAGCCAATAATGATCCGGCCGGGCGGTAAAATCGGCGACATACTTTGGCCTTCGACACGCCTAATAAATAACAGTTGCTTCATAAGAGATCAATCGGTGAACTTACTTTTTAGTTTCCCAAAAAATAACGGCAATCTCATCGATCTGGTCTAACAGTTTTTGGCCTTCGCTAGGTTCAAGTTTGTGCTTGCATTCACTGGCTTGTTTGATTGCCTTCCAAAATTTATCATGTAGATCGGGGTATTTTTCCAGATGTTCCGGCTTAAAATAATCGGCCCATAATACCATCAAATGATGCTTAACAAGTTCGGCTCGTTCTTCTTTTATAATAATAGCCCGGGTTTTATTGTGATCATCAAGTCCTGGATATTTTTCCATAATGGCTTTGACGCTGGTAGCTTCAATTTTAGCTTGGGCTGGATCATAAACACCGCACGGTAGATCGCAGTGCGCATAGACCGGCTTTAGGCGAAATAATCTCATAGCAAATTTCCCTCCGCTTACGTACGTTACATTATACTATGTCGACTGTAGCAAAAACTGCTACTTTATTTACTTGGACATTTAACAGATATGTGTTATAAAAAAGACATTAAGTCCGATCTGTATTCGTAATGTTTGAGAAAACCAACACAATCGAAGGTGGGCCTTTTATTCCAGTGGAGACAAGTTCACCATTTTTTGTTGTGCATCAAATAGAGGCAGAAAGCGGTCAAGAAACGTCAACAGCCCCGCAATTTAGCGAATCTGCGATTAACGATAATAACAACAGATGAAATAATCGATGATATAGATCCAAACGTAGCTCCGACTGTTTTATCCAATATAAGCAAAATAAATTACGAGATTGCTCTCGAACAAGGCAGAAAGGCGCGACCGTTAACCGAACGTCAACGACAAATGAGAGCCATCATTTTTCATCATCAGACCCTAAGAGCCCACCAACAAGAAAAAAGTAAAACATTAAAACAACGGGGCATGGCAGTTGTTTTAAGTATTGGTATGTTAGTTACCGGTTCACAATTTATACCGCAAGCTTTTGGAAAACCATCGATAGCGAGTTCGATCGGTCTTGCCATTGAAGGCCAATTTATCGATCAACTTGGCGGAAACCAAATTAAACAGCAAGCCGCTGAACAGGTTCAAGTCAGCCAGGAATCGACAGCAACTTTTCTAGCAGGTAATAAAAATCGCACCAAAAACCTTGAGGTCGGTGATACTTTCATTCCCGAGCAATTTCTTCCTCCCAATGTGACAAACCCTTTAGCCTTTATCCAAACCCCTGAGGGTCAGATTTGGCAACAAAATACACTTGATATATTAGAAGCTACTGTCGAAGACGTCGGTATTCAAGAAGAACGGATTGGGTTACGCTGGTCTAGTACGCTTTTCCCGGATGGTACCTTTAGCTTGGCTTTTTATAAACCCTATCTGGATTTTCTAACCTCTTACAAAAATCCCATCACACATCAACCGGAAGACATCGAACTCGGCGTTGGGCCAGACAAAAGCGTTGGTTGGCCGGAATCGCATATACCCGTGCCGCCGGAAAATCTTACGAATGTCGACACATCACTGATACCTTTAGGTAAACTTCCTCCCGTCGGTTCAGAAATCACCCCTACCATGCCATATCCCGATTTTCTTAAAAAATCCGAACTTTGGTTAAACCTTGTTATGCAGCAAGTGGTACCCAACTATCCCACTATTACAGATATCCAGCTCGACAATGAGCCTCAGAATGCCTTTGGACCGCAACAATATACGCTGAGCGCCGAATGGGAAAAAGCCGAATTAAAAATTGTTTTGAAATATAAACCTAATGCCAATTTCTTAGTAAATTTTGCCGGTACAGCCAATATTGCCGGATCAGTCGATATTAAAAATCCGCCGAATTTAGAAAAAGCTATAAGCGAGGCGGTGACACTTTTGCAGCTAAAGCAAAAATTTACCGAACAATCCGTCATCCAGAAAATGATTAATTATAAAAAAGTCTTAACGGACGCCATAAAAGAATATGGTGGTAAAGGTCAGGTTACTATAGGTACGGACTATTATCATTTAACATCAAATAATCCGTCGCCTATTAAAGTTTCAGTAAACGGCAAAGATTATGAAGTCTTTGTCGATACGAATACGCTAATTGACGCCACCGAAGCTTGGGCCGGTGACTCGCATCCATGGGCGACACTTAATAGTAATCAAGTTACCGAGGTGCAGGCCGAAAACTGGACACCATTCACTTCGCCCGGTAATGACCCTAATACCATGCGTTTTGCCATTCAAAGGGCACTTGATGATTTGCCGACCAATAAACCGTCGCTGATTGGGCTTTACCAAGTCAGCCCACT
Source organism: uncultured Candidatus Saccharibacteria bacterium (assembly GCA_963707285.1). Lineage (GTDB taxonomy): Bacteria > Patescibacteriota > Saccharimonadia > Saccharimonadales > UBA4665 > CAVPPA01. Next base: position 86,240 of record CAVPPA010000008.1, on the reverse strand, counting down.
GGTTGGCGAATTAATGAATGATTCACAAGCTTTTTACACAAATGCCGATCCCAAAAAGATGACCGATCCGACTGGCCAATTTACGGCTAACGACCAAGCTGAGCTAGAGTTAATTGCCGGCTTAACCGGTGTAAGCACGCTTAAGACAATAAACGGTAAGTTGGTGCTCGATAACACCAACATTGATAATTTTATTAGCCAGTATGCCAATATAAATACCGGAAATAGTGGTTCAAATATCTCTGTCCCTTGAAATAACTACGACGATTTTTGGCTGTCGCGCCAAGCCGCTACTTGGCCGTGATGACCGGTTAGAAGAACGTCAGGCACTTTCACGCCGCGAAATTCTTCTGGTCGGGTGTATTGGGGAAATTCAATATCTTTATCGCCGTTTTGAAATGATTCTATTTCGGTACTTTCTTTTCCGCCAAGAACGCCGGGCAATAACCTAACAATACTATCAATAATAATCATAGCTGGTAGTTCGCCACCGGTTAGGATGTACCGGCCGATGCAATACTGTTCATCTACCCATTTGGTAATCCGTTCATCATAACCCTCATAACGCGGGCAAATAATTATTAAATCGCTACTAGCTTAAGCTAATTTTTTAGCATCTGACTGTTTATAGAGCTGGCCGCGAGGCGTCGGTAAGATAACTTTTGCCTTCAGGACTTGTTATTTTGGCGTGTTCTATGGCTGCCACTAATGGTTCGGGTTTTAGCAGCATGCCGTCACCGCCACCGTACGGAGTATCGTCGACTTGACGCCTTTTACCTAAACCAAAATCCCGCAAATTGATTAGCTCGTACGAAGTAATCCCGCTATCTTGGGCTTTCCAAAGCATACTGGCATTTAAATATGGCCCAAATACTTCGGGAAACAGAGAAATAATCTGAATTTTCATTGCCATAAGTTTAGCATGAAACAAAAAGAACCCCTTAAAGGGGATCCTTTCTGCCACATATAAAGCTCCCAACCGACGCATTTAATCATGCGCCATTGGCTCGCGAAGAGCTAAATACTATTTACTTTCCAAAGACCAGTCGTTTGACCGACTTAATTTCACTATAATAGATAGGTTGCTTATCTGCAAGAGGGAAAAAGATAACTATTTAGACATCGAGATCATCTAGATCTTTAAGTTCTCGGCGAGTCCGCTCTAGTCTGTCGCTGCCGGTATCTGATTCTGTTGGTTCTTCTTCGTCTTTAGGCAACTCCTGTAGTACATCGTCGTCGGTCGGATTTTCTTTTGTCGCCTCATCAGCTACAACGTCGCTAGCTTCCTCAGTATTGGCCGCTTCATCTGATGGTGGAGTTGATTGAGCTGGGGCGTAATTACGACGCTCGGGTGGCACTCCGTTATCTATAATTTTCAAATTGTAGCGGGCATCATTTTTAGTACCCAAAGCTCGAAGCAGCGTCCGAATTGATTGGGCGGTAGCGCCGCGTTTACCGATAACCCGACCTAAATCTTCCGGGTCAACCGTCAGTTCAAGCAAGACGCCTTTTTCATCAATTCGGCGATCTACTTTAACGGCATCTGGTTTTCCGACTAAATGATTTTACGACAAATTCGACGAACTGTTGGTCAATACTACTCATAGCTTTCATCCTCCTCAACTTTAGACAGTATGCTTATCATTATAACAAACCACGAATGGTTCTTTTTCGCTTATGTTGACGCTTTGATTTATAATTCGGACTTACTCAGAGGGAGTTTCGTCTTCGGCTGGCTCAGCGTCAGGGGCTTTTTCGGCAGGTGCATCTTCGCTTTCTTGTGCTTCAGTAGCTGTTTCAGATTCTGCCGTAGTTTCAGCCGCTGTCGATTCTTCAACTGGAGTTTCAGTTAAAGATTCGTCTGAACTTACTTCGGCTGGAGCTTCAGTGGTTTCGGTTTCCTGACTGGCCGGTGCTTCTGTGCTCGGTTGATCGACAGCTTCGGTTGGCTCTTCAACTGGTGCTTCTAAAGCTTGTTCCTTTGGCTGCTTGGCTACCTTTTCCTTGCGTGGTTTGCCCTGCTTGTTTTCTCGTATAACTACCCATTTAGGCAGTTTTATACCTTCGCGGCGGAGCAGTAGAGCGGTTCGTTCGGATGGCTGAGCGCCGTGCTCAAGATAAAACGATGTCTTTTCTTTATCAAGAACAGCCGCTTTAGTGTGCGGGTCATAGTTACCGAGCGAAACAACAATATTACCACTGGTTGGGGTGCGGTGGGAATCTTGGACGACCACCCGAAACATGGCGTGACCTTTCCGACCGGTCCTTTGCATACGAATAGCTAGCATCAGCGCTTAAAACTCACTTTCATTTAGACGGATAAGTTGTCTGCTAATCTCCGTCATTTTACAGAGAAGTTCCCCTGTTGTCAACCGAACGCTGCCCCGCTTTATAAAAACCGAGGGCAATTTCGGCCGCCTGTTGCTGGCCGGCTTGTTTACTCGGTCCGACTCCCTTACCGCGCAGTTCACCGCCAATATAGACACCAATTGTAAATGTTTTATCGTGGTCGGGGCCTTCTTCGGATATAACTTTATAGCTCGGCGTCTGGCCTTCTAGTCCTTGGGATAATTCTTGGAGTTGCGACTTAGGATCAACCCACGTTCCGGAAGCTAAAATCTCTTGAAAAGTCACTAGTAAACTTTTATGGACAAACTGTTTGGCCGCTTCGTAGCCTTGATCGAGGTATAGCGCTCCGATAACTGCTTCGTAGCTATTGGCCAGAATCTGCATGCGGGCCCGCTCTGCACCGCGCCGCTCACCGCGCGACAAGCGAAGCAGCGGCTCAAAGCCGTTGCGGGTAGCGGCGGCACTAATGCTTTCGGTCCGCACTAAACTACTGCGCCAATTTGTCAAAATTCCTTCCGGCTCTCGAAAATTAGCGAACAAATATTCGGTAGCGACCAGCTCTAGCACGGCGTCACCCAAAAACTCCAATCGTTCATTATGCTCGGCGGTCGTTTTGCGGTGCTCGTTAAGATAGGAACGGTGCGTGAAGGCCGTTATTAGGATATCGATGTTGCTAAATTCAACGCCGAGCTGGTCTCTGGCAAAATCGCGGTACAATCTAGAATAATCTTGCATCTCGTATCTTCTTCATACCAATCAGGATTAACTTACCGATATCTTCATAAGCAATTTTCTCAATGCCTTCATTGACTGGTAGCCACTTTAGATCATTTAACCAATTTTCCGGTTTGAGAGAATTGGTATCGCCGAGACCCTGCACCAAATAGATATGCATCGTCATTAGCACCAATGTATGAGTACGGCGGTAGCGAAAGTTAACTTTTCCCAGCCAGTCATAAACCTTCATTTCCTGGAGACCGGTTTCTTCAACAATTTCCCGCTGGGCGGTCAGTTTCGGATCTTCTTTCGGTTCGACATGACCTTTTGGAATAGTCCAGCGATTTTTGGCGTCTTGCAGCAGCAGTATTTCCAATTGTTGATTCTTTTGATTGCGTCGAAAAACGACACCACCGGAAGTGGTTTCACGGACTACTTCGTCAATGGCTGGACGCCGCCGGCCAACTAACTTACGAAAACCTTGGAAATTTGGTTTCTTCACACTTTTACTTCTTATTTACCTTCTTCTTAGTAGTTGCTTTTGCTTTAGTCTTTTTGACTGGTTTCGCTTCACCGGGTTGTTGTTGGCGGTAGAATGTACCGAGAACGCCGTTAACGAATTTAGACGAATTTTCGCCGCCAAACGCTTTAGCCAGTTCAACGGCTTCATTGATAACAACTTTTGGCGGTACCTCTGGCTCTTGCTGCAGTTCGTACAAACCGATGTGCAGCACAACGCGGTCCATCCGGGCGATTTGGTCAATTGGCCATTCCGGGGCAATCGGCCCTAGTACTTTATCAAGCTTATCTTGGGATTCGCTGACACCTTTGACAAGTCGTCTGATAAAATCTTTGTCGTCGACCATTTCCTGGTAGCGCCCGATATTGCGAGTTAAGATGTCATCTAACGAAAAGCTGGTGTCGCCGGCATCACGTCGAAAATCCTGCTCATACAGCGTTTGAAGAGCAATGATGCGACCAAGATGACGGTTGGATGCCATATAACTTGTTAAGAATTCCGTTTATGCAGCGTCAAACATTAGCTAACAAATAAACTTTGGCCTACGCTTGTCGGACCTTTTTAGCTGACTCCTTGACGGTAGTAAAAACCTTAACTGGCGAAGTCGCATTGACTCTGCGCGCCAATTTAAGAACCAGGTGGCTCCGGCGAGTTCCAGTTTTACGGGGACTGGTTCGCTTTTTCGGTTTACCCATAAAGTTAATACTCCTTCAACGAGACGTTAGCTTTGTGACTCAGCAGTCAGTATAGCGAATTTGGACTGAAAACTCAAGAATAGTTTGTTATACCACAAAATTGACGAGCTTGCCTGGAACGTACACGGTACGTTTAATAGTTTGTCCTTTGAGATGCGGTTTGACGCGCTCATGATTGGTCGCTTGTTTGACAATATCTGCTTCGCTCGCAGCCAGGTCGACGACTAATTCGGCTCTCAATTTACCATTAACTTGGATAACAATCGTCATGTTATCACTAACTAGATATTTTTCGTCATGGGTCGGCCAGGTACTGACGTGGATTGAGCCTGTTCCCCCCAGTTGCGACCACAATTCCTCGCTAATGTGCGGGGCAATTGGCGCCAGTAGCTGCAATAGATTTTTGATAGCCCAGCGCCAAGTTTCAGATGCTTCGCTAAATGGCAGATCGTTTTTAAGAGTATACAAATCATTCACTGCTTCCATCATGGCGGAAATGGCGGTGTTAAAACTTAAAGCATTCAAATCGCGGCTGACTTTCTTGATGGTACGGTTAATGATTTTTTTAAGTTGGCTAGAATCAGTCTTATCTTTGCCGTCGCTTACTTCAAGCAGTCCTTGACTTAGTGTCCAGACTCTCTGCAAAAAACGGTAAGAACCGCCCAAACCTTCGACGCTCCAATTGGCTGATTGGTCCCACGGGCCAATGAATAATTCCATGACGCGGATGGCATCGGCGCCATAACCCTGATCGATCAGCCCGTCTGGTTCGATCGTATTATTTTTGCTTTTGCTCATCTTTTGGCCGTCCGGCGCTAGAATCATACCTTGATTTCTTAGCGTCTTAAACGGTTCAGAGAAGCTAATCAACCCGGCATCATAGATTACTTTGGTCCACATCCTGGCATAGAGCAGATGCATGACGGCGTGTTCAGCGCCGCCGATATAATCGTCAACCGGCAGCCAATAGGCAACTTTCGCTTTATCAAAAGCTTTTTTATTATTATGCGGATCGGCAAAGCGCAAGAAATACCAGCTGGAACAGGCAAATCCGTCCATTGTGTCGGTTTCCCGTTCGGCCGGTCCGCCGCATTTCGGACAGGTAGTATGGACAAATTCGGGCACCCTGGCCAGCGGGCTGCGCCCGTCATCACTCGGTTCATAACTTTTTAGATCGGGCAAAACAACCGGCAACTGGTCTTCTGGTACCGGTTGGACGCCGCATTTTTGGCAGTGGATCATCGGGATCGGCGCCCCCCAATAGCGCTGCCTGGAAATCAGCCAGTCGCGCATTTTATATTTGGCTACTTCTTGGCCGTATTCTTTAATTATAGCCTGGCGGGCCGCCGACGAATCCTGACCGCTAAAGTGGCCTGAGTTAATCAACCTGCCCTCGCCACTATAAATATAATCACCGCTGTTTAGCCATTTCAAAATATAGTCCAAACCAGACACCGGCTTTAAGTTAGTCAGTTCTGATTTAGCTACCCAAGCAACTTCGAAATCTTCATAGGCCTCACGTTTGAGCTCCACCTTTTTATCATCGATAAGATCAAACTTAAGAACATTAACACTTATATCGCGATTGACATCCTTATGGGCGGCATAAAACCGGGAATTTAAGGAAAACGGCATGGCACCAAGATATTTCAAATGAGTATAGCCGGTTTCCTCGGTAATTTCCCGCTCCGCTGCTTTTACCATTGCCTCCCCGGGTTCAATACCTCCCGTTACAAAAACATGCCAAGGCAGCTTTTTCCATTTAAGCGTTAAATAGCTATCATCTTTGGGATTACGGATGACACATAAGGCGATATTGCGCTCAGTGTTTTCTTTATCTTCTTTAGGCGGATTGATTGTATCAATTACAACCGGTTGAACAACTTGAACATTCGGTAAATCAAATTTTTTGGCAAATTCCCAGTCGCGCTCATCGTGCGACGGCACCGCCATTATCGCCCCCGTGCCATAACCGAATAAAACGTAATCGGCTACCCAGATCGGTATTTTTTGCTTGGTAGCGGGATTAACAGCATAAGTACCCGTAAAAACGCCGGTCTTAGCGCGGTTGGTTTCTTGTCGCTCAATATCGTTTTTAGTCTCAGCTTCCTTAATATAATTGGCGACCTGAGGGCGATGCTCTTCAGCCGTAATCTCCGAAAGAATGGGGTGTTCAGGGGCTACTACCATATAGGTTGCACCGTAGATAGTGTCAGCCCGCGTTGTAAATACTTTTAGAGATTTTTTACTTCCCTCTATTTTAAAATCTATTTCGGCCCCTAAACTACGGCCAATCCAGTTGCGCTGCATCGATTTAATCGATTCAGACCAATCAATATCATCTAAATCTTTTTCCAAGCGGTCGGCATAATCGGTAATCTTGAAAAACCACTGCTTGAGGGCTTTTTTCTCAACCTCGCTGCCACAGCGCCAGCACCGGCCATTTTCGACTTGTTCGTTGGCTAGAACTGTTTTATCAAACGGGCACCACCACTGCAGACTTTCGGCTTGGTAGGCCAGTCCTTTGTTATAGAGAAACAAAAAGAACCACTGCGTCCAGCGGTAGTAATCGGGATCGGAACTGGTAATTTCCCGAGACCAATCATAGCCAAAACCCATTTGCATGAGCTGTTTTTTAAATCGTTCGGTATTTTGGGCAATCGCTAGTTTGGGGCTAATGCCGCTTTTAATGGCGTAATTCTCAGCCGGCAATCCAAAGGCGTCCCAACCCATCGGGTGCAAGACGTTATGGCCATTCATCCGGGCAAAACGAGCGATGGCATCGCCGATGGCATAATTGCGCACATGACCAACATGCATAGCAACACCGCTCGGGTAGGGAAAATATTCCATGACGTAACGCTTTGGTTTAGTCGAACTGTCATCGGCTTCATATAACCGATCTTTCGCCCATGTCGCTTGCCATTTGGGTTCGATGTCTTTAGGGTTATAGCGTTGCACGACTACTCTTCCTCATCATAGTAAGGTTATTATATAAGCCAATCTAAAATTGCTGCAGATAATTAGTATTAAATACTCTTGTTAAACTATTGCGCTGAGCGTGGCGTTCTTTGCCAAGTTCAATCAATTTCTGCACTAGTTCAATATTACTGATGCCGGCTCTGCTCCAGTTATGAGCATAGAGGCTGCCCGGTAGCGGATTAACTTCATTAAAATAAACTTGTTTGGTTATACTATCAATTAATAGATCGACCCGGGCCATGCCACTACAGCCCAGTGCTCGATAAACATCCAATCCCATTATTTCGGCTTTTTTATAGAGATCATTAGGCAGATCGGCAGGGAGCTTGCTATAACCTTGGGCGCCTTTGCTGCCCTTGCCCTTTTTGCCGCCGTGCAAGTATTTACTGTCAAAATCAAAGAAATCGTCGGCCTTTGTTAAGGGTTGTTCAAGTAAGGCTGGCGTCAGTTGGTCATTACCCATAACCGGTAATGTAACTTCAATCACATTAGAAACAGCTTCTTCTACAATAATTTTATCGTCATAATGAGCAGCCACTTCAAGTCCGTTTTGCAAAGTCGTATCATCAGTTACGCGGCTAATACCGATACTTGAACCAAGATGTGAGGGTTTTACAAACAAAGGATATGCAAGCTTTGCACGGATCATTTTTATAGCTTCTGCCGGGTTTCGTTCTAGTTCGGACCTAGTAAGTACTAGAAAATTGGTAGTTGGGATACCGACCGAGCTGGCTACTTGCTTAGCAAGGACTTTGTCCATGGCGATGACGCTAGCGCTCAAACCACAACCAACGTAAGCCACTCCGGCCATATCAAGTAGCCCCATTAAGGCACCGTCCTCACCGTATGTACCGTGCATAGCCGGAAATACAACGTCAATTTTTCGGAGCGTTTTACGTCCAGCTAGACCACTCGATTTAACTAAAGTCATACCTCCCTCAAATTGGACGCTGATCGGGTGACTTTTATTAGTAAAATCCTTTATTGCACCGGAGCTATAAAGCGTTATGTCTTTTAATTTTTCATCCCAATACCAGGCCCCATCCTTAGCGATATAGACTGCCTCAACTCGGTATTTACGGCTCAGCTCTAACGGCTTAATGACATTAGCTAAAGCCGTTATGATTGAAACGTCGTGTTCAGTGGTACGCCCACCAAAAATAACAGCTACTGTTTCCATACAATTAGTATATGCAATTATGATCTACAATTACAGAAGTCTTGTATCGAGCGGCAGTTTAGTTGTAGTTGTCGGGCCAATCGTTTTGCATCAAAACTAAGTCACCGGCAGCCACGAATTGACCTAGGTTTTCATAAAATTCAAGCGGGTTTGCTTCAACGATTATTTCACCCTGAAAACCACCGGCTTCTAGCCCCGTTTTAAGGTATTCAGTTACAGAATGTTGCATTATCACGACAAGATCAGCGCCTGAAGCGGCGATCAGTTGACCCATCTCGATATGAATAGCCTTTGATAGTTTGCCTTGGTCAACTAGACCAGGTGTCACATAAAGTTTACGTTTGGCTTTTAATTCTTTGAGAAGCAATGTACCGGCCCGAATCCCTTCAAGGTTACCATTATAGGTGTCGTCAATCACCCAAGCCCCGTTGAGAGGGTAAGGTCGCATGCGGTGTTCAAAGGGCTCTGTTTTGCTAATACCTTTCATAATTGCTTTATCGGTCATTCCAAACTGGTCGGCAAAGGCTGCCGCTAAACATAACGGCCCGATATTATGTCGCCCAAGTAATCCGCTTTTTAGCTTCAAGCTGCGTTTGCCGTGTTTAATTGTAAAGCTGGTGCCGGTAATATCGAGAATGACACGGCTAACTTTCCAGCCGAGCGTCCCGCCGCTATCGTAAGTAATAAAACCGGGTTTTATGAATGGCCTTGCTTCAATCGACTCCTTATTGACAAAGACATGACCGGCTTTAACGAATTTGACAATACTGAAAATGTCCTGGCCGGCCCGTTGAACTGTTTTATAGCGGTCAAGGTGGGCGGCGGCAACACCGGTAATGACGGCATGCGTCGGATGTGTGGTAGCGGCAAAGGCTGCGACATCGCCTGGAGCACCCTCGCCGTATTCGATAAGTACAATGTCTTCATCACCAGATAAATTTTGGGCAAATCTAGATTGGCTAACGGCGACATTTTTGTTAGCCGGTGTTGCCGCCACTTTTTTGCCTTCGGATAATACTGTCACCAGTAATTCCTTCATACTGGTTTTGCCGTAGCTTCCGGTAATCGCTACCTTGGCGCCTTTATGATTCTTAAAGATCTGTTCGGCACGAATCACCAACCACCGTTCATGGGGTATAACAATAAATAATCGACCAGCTATCAGCGGTAAAATAATCAGATGGGCCCAGATTATTGGGTAAGATATGATGAGTGCTAGACCAAACTCAAGACCACCTGCCAGTCCATGCCAATACCATAAGTAAATCAGTAGAAGTCCAGCTACAATTTGTAGCAACATGCCGCACCATAAAACTATAAGTAATAAACGAGCGGCTTTTGTTTTTTCCAATCGCCGCCTCTTGGCTACGATCGAAAAGTTTTGCGTCCGCCAAAACCATTTAAGGTATGGCCAAATGCGGTATTCGGTGCTTTGCAGCATATAGACTAGCGTCTTGGCATAACTTGGTAGAAATGGTGCCGCGATTAAACGTATCATCCGATAAATTCCTCAATTCTTTGAATTACTTCTTCAGGCTGATCAAGCTGCAGTAAGTGTCCGCCTCCAGTTATTATCTCAAAAACTGATCCGTTAATAAGCTCGTGAAATTGCCGGCCATAGCTTACCGGTGTCTGGTCATCTTTTTCACCGTATAAAAGAAGTGTCGGAAGGCTCAACTTAGCGGCATCGGATTGGACGTCGTCTTCAACTATCTTCTTAAAGCTTGCTTGTAAATGCTCGGCCACCAACATGTCGGATCCGATTGTCGAGTAGACTTTACGACGTATTCTTTTTTTGGTTTTTGTCGGTAAGGGTAAAGTAAGTAGCTTGCCAGATTTCGTAAGCAGTCGCAAAACTTTTGTTCGCCCCTTGTAGCTGGTACGAATTCCAGCACTGCCAATTAGGACAAGCTGATTGGCTTGCAGCTCGTTACTAGCCAGACTCCGAATAGCGATAGCTCCTCCATTAGAATGACCAATAATTACCTGGGGGCGCAGATTGATCTTATTTAGAAACGCTTTTATAAATGCCCCGTATTCAGATAATCCCCAGGCAGTCGGCGGTGTTTGAGTACCGCCGAAACCCGGTAAATCGATAACTGTAACATCGTAGTGACGAGCAGCTTGCAGCTGAAATGAGTGCCAAACTTTTGAGTCATTCGCCCATCCAGGAATGATAAGAATACTTTTACCCTTACCCAAACGAGTGTACTGGGTCATTAACGAATCAACAACAACTTGCATATGGTTTTATTATAGCTTTTCAGGTTACCGGGTTATAGAGCTGATTATAGCAAGCTATTTTAGAGCATTGAGGCGGTCTTGCAATGCGGTTGTGGAAATTGTTGTTTTCGGAACACTCATAGGTGTTAATATGCCCCAGTCGGTATAACTTTGTGCAAAGCCGCTGGCAGGAAAAACCACTTCAAGTAGTTGGTGAGAAATTTTATCCACTGAAAGTGTCAGGGATACCGGTGCAACATTAGAATATTGATCGGGATTGATTCCGTTAAGGTATGAGATGCCCAGGGCATGAGCAAAAGATTGCATCAATCGGACATAGGGACCCAAATGAACAAGAACATGATAGGTATAGACACTGCGACCGCTAATAGTTTGGGTGGACACTTTCGATAATATATTGGATAAGACTCCCTGATATTGCATATAACTTACAAGCGCTTGCCGTTCATTGATCGAAACGTTCCCGATTGGGAGAAGTGGTGCGTAATTCGTATCTAGCAATGTTTGATCAAACAACTGATTAAGACTAGTGTCAGTTTTACCATCTACCTTACCCCATACATTAAGTACCTTACCGAGATTCGTGGCCATTTGTTGGGTTCTTGGATGATTGGTAATTTGTGTATAACGGATGTAACCGGTCGTCGAAGTACCTATACTCTCTGACGTAACGGCAGTATTACTTTGGGTAGCCGTGACTAGCCAATCAGTCGCATTTGTACTACCCATATCAAGTCGAATGGATTGATCAATGTTTTCGCTGCTACTGCTAACATTAATATGTTTTGTCACGCTAGTAGTACTTAAGTTATTAGCTAACATATCGTTAAAAACACGCCCAGGACTTTGCCAGATAAAATCCCACCATAGTAAACCAATCAGAAAAACCATGACGACTATGGCAATAACAACGCTTCGACGGAAATTACGTAAGATTAAATCAATTAAAGCAATAAACATGGTGGCTATTGTTATCCTTGTAGAGTTGAGGTAATAATTTTGTCGGCTGTCAGCAGGTCTGGTGGAGTATGGCGGAGTCGAACCGCCGACCTCTGCAATGCGAATGCAGCGCTCTAGCCAACTGAGCTAATACCCCGTTGGTGCGCGGGGCGGGACTTGAACCCGCACGCCTTGTGGGCAAGAAATTTTAAGTCTCTCGCGGCTACCAATTACGCCACCCGCGCATATCGCAATGTTACCTTCTTATTTTTACCACGATGTGTGGCTTGAAGGCTATGGCAATTAGGGCAAAGTATACGTAAATTCTCTAGTCGATTATCATTATGATCACCGTTTATGTGATCGAGTTCAACGGGAATTCGCCCGTCTGGGGATCGCTTCGACCAACTGCAGATTTCACATTTTGGAGATTTAAACCCTTCCTTATACAACCTATTTTTAAGAACAAAACTCTGAGATGTTCCATTAGCAACAAGTAATTTATCCAACGGTACAGGGGGATGAAACTGAAAACTCAAACCCTTGCTCCAACCCATACCTTTAAAATGAGTAGTATCAAGATCTAGCTCTTTAATTCTTCTTTGGATTTGGACATAGTTACCTCCAGCCGGTACAAGGTTTAACAATCTTATAACCGCAGCATAACTGTATTTAATTTTTACTGCAGCTATTAAATCTTCATCAGTCCAAGATCGTCGTTTCAACATAAATTACCTAAACTCTCAAAAGCTAAAACAAATTATAACATAAGTTATTTGAATTTTTGATCAATACATTGTCTGGAGGCGCCGACCGGAATTGAACCGGCACAAAAAGGTTTTGCAGACCTTTGCGTTACCATTCCGCCACAGCGCCGAATGAACACCTCTGAATTATCCTATGTATTCTATTGAAAATCTATACTTAAGGTAAAAGGATTATCATTGAACGTTTTAGAATCAAGATTTTCTGGTATAAATCCACCGTATATGCAAGTCCATAACAATAATAATTAAGCTTATTTTCATTAGACAATGTAAAATGGAAATAGTTAATGCTTAGACAAAGATGACAATTTCACCAGAAATAGGGGGCATGTTTCCCTACGGAGATCCAGACATTTTGCTATTTCCGGAGCCAGTCCATGAATCGGATTTTGACCGACTTAATGCTGATTTAGAGAAACTCACAGCTAGAGAGAGGATCGAGTGGGCGTTTCAACGATTTGGCAGCGGACTTTTTGTATTATCAAGTTTTGGAATTGATTCAGCCCTGACTATTCACGAAAGTAAGCAAGTCGCAGAAAACTTAAATATGTCGCCCCTTAAAGTTGTACATATTAATACCGGCTTCCTACCTCATGGAACAATAAGTCATAGGGATGCACTTCGACAACGAGATGACTTTGACCTATATGAAACTGGGCCTAGTGAGGAAGAAACTGAATATATACTACAACTTGATTTATGGAAAAATAACTTGGCAGAATATAGGGAATATACCAAATTGGGTCCTTTAAAAGATCTTGTTCAACGATATAACATTACAGCTCTTATAAGTGGCATTCGTCGAGATCAATCGCCGGATAGAAGCGAATTACAATACATTAACCAGGGTAAATTTGGTGAAATTCGAATAAATCCTTTTGCCGATATGACAAATGAAGAAGTTATGGAATATTTCAGGGTCAATCAGCTACCTCATCATCCATTATTCTATGACGGACATAAAACTCTAGACGATTGGACTATCATGGGCGAGGACAACTACATAAAAAACCATTGCGGATTACATGTGTTACAGGGCGGTAAAATCGATTAAACTTTAATTTAATATACTGTTTATCTATTTCATAAACGGCGTAAGTATGAGAGCCATGATGACTAATGTTACAAGTCTGTTTCCGGCGTTTATATAGTGTACTTTTTTGTCTCTTGGGTCAAAAACACCGTGAGCAACAATTGCCGTGGCTACAAAGCCGAGCCATACCCATAAGGATGTCAAAACAGCTGCTGATAGCCAACTACCGCCAGCATAGTTATAGGTGTAGGCTATAAAGTGCGCCAATACATACGCTGTTACAAGTGAAGCAACAACCAACCATGCTGTAGCTTGGGTCATTTTATTCTTCATATCTTTATCATTTATTCCCATCATCTTCATCCATGGCTTACCGAAAACTGCCGGGCTATACCAGATCATACCGATGATCATAGCCGATAGAGCTGCCAGTAGGACTCCTACTACAGATACGTGAACGAACATAGTTTTTCTCCCCTTAGTTATAAGTTATATGATTGTCAGTATAGCAAAATATAAAACAATTAATTCGGGAGTCAGATCGAAAAATAATTAAATTGTCTTACTTTATAATTAAAGTTTGACTCATATGAACTTATTACAGCGCCAAACTCTTAGAAAAGTTCCTGAAATTACGTTAATCTTTTGGATCACCAAAGTATTAACTACCGCTATGGGAGAATCAACCTCGGATTATTTTGTCTACAAAATAAATCCGTATGTAGCCGTTACGCTGGGCGGAGTGGTACTGCTTATTTCGATCATGTTGCAATTTCTAGTCAAGAAATATATCCCTTGGGTATATTGGTTAACGGTTGCGATGGTAGCAGTTTTTGGCACTATGGTAGCCGATGTCCTGCATATTCAGTTCGGTATTCCTTATATAGTTACAACAATCTTCTTTTCAATCGTTTTGGCAGTAGTTTTCATAGTTTGGTACAAAAGTGAAAAAACATTATCTATTCACACTATCAATAACTTCCAGCGAGAATTTTTTTATTGGGCTACCGTTCTAGCCACATTTGCCCTGGGAACTGCCGCTGGCGATTTAACAGCGACTACTCTGGGTTTAGGCTACTTCGTCTCCGGATTATTATTTACCGCCATAATTGCTATACCGGCGATTGGTTATTGGCTAGGGATTAACGAAATATTCGCCTTTTGGTTTGCCTACGTTGTAACGCGTCCAGTTGGCGCTTCCTTTGCCGATTGGTTTGGAAAATCAACTCGCGTCAGAGGGCTGGGTCTAGGTGATGGTATAGTCGCTATAGTTTTAACAATTTTTATAATACTTTGCGTAGCTTATATGAGTAACAGAAAACAACGAGTTAGCAACTCGTCGAATTCATAAATCTAGATAATCAATCCTTATAATTGAACCAACGTAAGATTTAATCAGGCAGGGGTTTTTTCTGAAATCTGATCTTTTTTCATTTGGCCCGACTGAGGCACTTCAAGGTAGAATGTCGATCCAACGTTAAGTTTGCTCTCGAACCATACTTTTCCATTCAGGCGAGCGGCTAATTCACGGCATAGATAAAGTCCAAGACCACTGCCTCTAGTTTCACGCGTATCATAATTTTCCGATCGAAAAAACTTTTCGAAAAGATGTTTTTGGTCACTAGCGGAAATACCGATACCCTGATCTCTCACCGCAAAAATAACGCCGCCATAATTACTGCGTTTGGCTGATACGGTGATGTCACCATCTTTACTGTATTTAACGGCATTATTAACGTAATTTTGCAGAATCTCACGAATGTAATGTTCAGTCGATAAGACGCTGGGCGTGTCACCAGCGATAGAATCATTTAACTTGAGTTTTGATTGAGCAATAAGTGGAGTAAAATCCCGAATCAATTGTTTTATGACTTTACTAGAATCAACCGGCTCCATTTTTATAGGGACATCGTCGTCTCTAATTTGCGTAAGTGTTGTGAAATCCTTAATCAAACTAGCTAGGAAAAGACAATTACGGTGAGCTTGTTCTATCAGCATAGTTACCTGAGGCGTGAATGATTCCTTTGAAAGTAAGGCAATCGAGAGTGACGCTTCTATAATGGTGAGCGGTGTCCTAAGTTCGTGTGATGCCACCGAAATAAATTCATCACGCTGTTGATCAAGCGACTTTTCGCGAGTAATATCGTGAGCTACAAAAATATAATTGGTTTCTGGGATATCAAAAAAACGGACGGGAGTAATAGTTATATCAAGATCAATATTGCTGCCGTCGGGAATCTTGATAGCCAGATTACGCTGGTGAATTGGCTCGACACTGTTTTTAAATAAATCCATCAGATTAACTTCGTCAAATTCATTTTGATGATGCAGATGAAGAACACTGGCAATGTTTTGACCTTTCAGCGATTTTGTGTTTCCGGCTAATTCTTGGACAGCTACATTCCATAGTAGGATTGCGCCCTTGCTATCAACAATTAAGGTCGCATCACGAAGACTATTAATCAATGTGAGGAGGCGTTCATTCTCAACCGTTGTTTCAATTTCATGTTGTCGCAATAGCTTCCGCTCGCGTCGATCAATGCGAGTAAGTTGTTCGGTAAATAAGCCAATCGCTACAAGTATAAGAGAAGTGAGGATTACGGTACGGATTGCCCCCAGTTGAATGGGCGCAAAAGGATGATAAGCCACTATTAACGGAAGAAAAATAGCACCTCCTATAAGTAAAGTTATAGTCCCTTTGATGCCGTACCAATATGTCGCCGATATGAGTATTAAAACCAGTATTCCGGTATATGCCGTATCAATTCTACCGATGAGCAGAAGCATAAAAACCATAAATAAACTATCAATAAGTAGTAAAACTAGTTTTGAAGTATAAAAACCGGTATGCAAAAGTTTTTTGGCATAACGACTAAGATTGTAAAGTGAAAAAATGGCAGCTAAGCTTAAAGCCAACACGGCTTGTGTAGAATTAAAATTAAAAGGAAAAGTTATAAGAACAATCGCCAGGCTAACCCATCGAAAAAGTCGGGTTGTACGTTCGTAGTCTGTTTGTCTGTTTAATAGAGTATTAGTTGTTGGTTCATCCATGGAAAAAAGTTTATGTTGTTTGTTTTTGATCTGTCGATTGTGGCAAGTCTAGCTGTTTACGGATAGCTTTAATAATATCTTCAACGGTGATCTCAGATTTAATTAAATAATCGACGGCACCAGCTGCTTTGGCCTTTTGAACATCACTTGGAAGACCTAAGGCCGATAAAACAATGACGGCTATACCCTTTGTTTCCGGAGTCGACCGTAATATATCTAGCACTTCAAATCCGCTGACGCGCGGCAGCATGAGATCCAGCAAAATGAGGTCTGGCATGAATTCCATGGTGGCTTGAAGAGCCGATTCACCGTTATCGCACTGTCGGACTTCAAAGTTATCCGCTTCGATGCGCATTTTAAACAAACTACCGAGCGATGTATCGTCCTCAACAAGCAAGATACGGTATTTCTTCACACTCAGATTATATCATTGCTTATGCCAAAATTGACTTCTAATTAACCCTTATACTTATCACGAAAAATTAATAAATGGTTTGGCTATATCAGATAGATAGCTATAATATTGCCTGATGAAGACGATAGTGTTATATTCCAGTGCAAACTTTTACCGTCAAGTTGTCGATGTTCAAGCTAAACTTGAAAATACTGATTTAAGGTCATCATTCCGGCTGGCGATTGGTTTTTTTGAAAATACCTGTTCATAACCATCCTCAAAAGTAAAATCTTACCATTATTGTATAGGCTAACTTTATTTTATAAATAGAAATTAAAAATCAAAGGATAAATATTATAAGCTTACCCATTGAGGCTTGTTCTTCGCTTGCCGCTAATACTGAAAGATTAATAAATCTTGGGAGGACAATTTGACTAGTTTTTACTTAGTCTAAGTTTAATTACTCAGCTTTTGTTTGATCTTCTTTGGTAACATTATGATTATCGACATTACCATTTATACCCTTACGCAGTTCATGCATTGATTCACCTAAGCTCTTCGATAGTTGTGGTAGTTTTTTACCGCCAAATAGTAGTAATACGATAGCTAATATAATAATTAATTCAGGAGCTCCTAAATCTAGAAATGCAAATGTGGTTGGTAACATTTTATTTGTCCTATTCTTTTTATGCTTTCTAGTTTATCTTAACATCAGACTCTATTTTCGTAAACATAAGCTTTAAGGAAATAACCTTATAAAAAATAGCAAACTTTACTTTGACGTGAATCGTATTAGTAAATATCCGAATTAGTTGTTGTATCAGGTTTTATGGTTGACTGGTTGGGCGGTTGTTGATTTCGTTTTCGACGTTTTAATAAAATTACAACTATCATTGATATGGCAACTATTGAGACGATCAAACCGATAACAATTACAGCTATATCTTGTCCGTTAATTGTTTTAGATGAATTAGTTGCTGTGGCTGACTGTTGTACGGTAGAAGTATTAGGTACCTGATTACTTGTAGTGTTTGGTGCCGTGGCTGGCGCAGAGGGAGTTACTGACGAATTTACCCCTGTACCAGTAGTTGCTGGAGTAGTACTGGAATAGACGCCAGAACCATTGTAGGATCCTTCACCATAGGCATTACCGAAAATTTGAAATGATTGATAATTCATCTTTATTTTTATTTGTTAGCTTAATGATAAGAATAGTCCCAAAAAATTAAAAAAGCCAGAGTTAACCGTAATATGTCAAACGTTTTTTTTCTAAGATTGGCTAAGGCAATAAACGTTATAACGTATAAATATTTTATGCCCTATTTTAATAAGCCATTTTAATTATTACATTTGGGTTTTATGGGTATAATGAATTCTATATGCTTGTGCTAATCAACTTTGATTTATGAGGAATTAGAAGTCAAATTAATGGCAAGATTACCTAAAGTCGATGGTGATGATGGTACATGGGGAGCTATATTAAACGACTACTTAGAAGTCTCGCTTTCTAGTGAAGGAACTTTAAATTCTGATGTTGTGTCTGATTCTCAAGTCAGTCCATCCGCTGCCATTAATCCGACAAAGATAGCCGGGACAGCCGAAACACAAGCTAACAAGAATAAACCGAACGGTTATGCCGGTTTAGATGGATCAGGTTTAATACCAAGTGGATTACTGCCGGCCTCTGCCGCTAGTTTAGCTTCAGATAGCGATGTAGTTATAACGACACCGCTTAATAACCAAGTACTAACTTACGATTCTGGTAGCAGTAAATGGACAAACCAAATAGCACCTAGTGCTCCGGTCAGTAGTGTGTTTGGTCGGTCCGGTATAATTACCGCTCAAAGTGGCGATTACACTGCTGTACAAGTAGGGGCTTTGCCTAGCTCCGACGATTTATCGGCCATAGCTACCTCTAACCTAACGTCTAGTGATGTCTCACTTAATTCTCACAAAATTACTAACCTATCCAATGGTACTCTAGCTACTGATGCTGCAGCATTTGGACAGATTCCCGTGGCAGGCACAACATCTGGTACTTTTGCATCCGGTAACGATAGCCGTATCACTGGTTCTTTGCAGTCTAGCAATAACCTCTCTGATGTGGCAGTTGCTGCTACCGCTCGTACTAATCTTGGACTAGGTACAGCAGCGACAAGTAATACATCTGCATTTCTGGCCAGTTCATCAACCGCCAGCGGGGATGTATCGGGTACGCTAGGAGCTTCTCTTACCGTCGATGCTTTGCGAGGTAATGCCCTATCGTCGAACTCCCCTACTGCGGCACAAGTATTAGCCTGGAATAGCCAAACATCATCTTGGTCACCAACCACGCAATACTTCAATATTATTGACTACGGAGCGGATCAAACTGGTGGCAGTGATTCAACAACAGCGATTCAAAATGCCATTAATGCTGCTCAGGCGTCGGGTGGAGCCGTTTATGCCCCACCTGGGACTTATCTAATTAGCTCAACGCTAGGACCAAATTCGGCTGGAACTCTCTGGTTTTTTGGTGCCGGACCTGAACACACAATACTGAATGCCTCTGCTTCTTTTACTGGCACTTGGGTGATGGATTTCACTTTTACGACTAGTGCACCAAATGTTACATTTGAGGGTTTTGAAATCAACATGACCTCTAATAAGCCAATGAATGGATTGAGAATTGGTAATTCTCAATCTGGCGATCAGGCTGACCGATCAAGAATAATTAATATTAAAACTAGATATGGTGCGACAGCCTTAGAATTAGATTCTGGAACATCTAATTTCACAGTTCGAGATTTTTATCCCATGAATCCTAGTGTTTCTGGATTACACATCACAAACTCACATAGTTTGGGTATACCAAATGGCTCAGTTTCGGATATGTTATGTACAAATACTGACTCCGCTGTGGTAACTACACAAGGGGTCTTAATCGATTGTTTCTGTAGCGGTATCGCTCTCGATAACGTCCGCGTCATTGGAACCGCGTCAAATGTCTATAATAATGGAATAGTCTATAACTCTGCCTCATCGCCAAGTGGTACAAACGGAGCTTTTATCCAAGCGACAAATTGTATTACTGACGCCATAACTGGACCAGGACTATCACTGACAAATTGTCGTCAGTTTCAGTCTACTAATAATTTCTGGTCAGCACTGCTTAACACCGCCAATTACGGCGTAAATATTAACGGCGGCTTTTACTTTCATTTTATTAACGACGAAATTTCTGGCTGTGGAGTCAATTATTCAAACGCACCCAACGACATTAGCTTTACTGCTTGTGCTTTTCCTTCCACTGGTAATACCGCCGGTATTCACTCTATGCCAGGGTCAAACCCACCTACTAATATTCGTATAGATCGAGCTAGCCTTTATTCAGCTAACACTGGAGGAAACTATCAATTAACAAATAATCTCGGTACATTTTATGCTACTCTAACTGATCCAGAAGCAATCGGATTCGTTCGTGAACGCTACACTAATGGGCCAGTTGCCGAAAACTACTTTTTTGACCGCATCAATACTTCTAATACCGCTCTTACATCTGGTGATATTTATGCAATGAGAATCTGGTTACCGGCCGGCTTTCCTGTTAATGATTTGTACTGGAGCACTGGGGCAACGGCTTTTATTGCTGGAACCACGACTCATTATTGGATGTCGTTATATGCGGCATCGGGCGGAATAGGATCAGGGGCACCCTTAGTTCAATCAACCGACAACACTTCACCTACTATTGGCGCTACGACGCTACAAGCAGTTCCTATGTCGTCTCAATATGTTATACCTACCACCGGTTACTATTATATTGCCCTGTTTCTTTCTTCGACAGGCGGAAGTCCAACAATGCCTACGGCTGCTAATTACGGCGGTATCTCAGCATTAACTAACACTGCTCCGAAAATCTGTTATATAGCCGAGACTGGTTACTCTAGCGGGACTGCACCAACTAGCCCAGGCTCTTCCAGTAGTATCGGTAATGTATTCTGGTGTGGTGCTGGCTAAAAAAATAATTTTATATTGAAGTTATAGACATATATACAAGATAATCTGTTATAGTCATACTTCACACAATTCAACATGTAATATATCGATGATCTCTAATTTGATTATTCGGTACAGGAAAGTTAGCGCAGTTCAAACATAAGCTATTGCCGACACGACCTAATAAGACTGCTAGACTCAGAACAATTGTTTTGCTTGTCGGCATACGTGCTAGATGCAGAGTAAATTCTTCACTTATATCTTTACTTCCAGTCCAGCTCGTATTTCTTCGGCACCGTCTTATCCAGATTGCCAAAGACATAGTATTTTTCAACGGTGATCTTGTAGAATTTAGGACCATCCGGCTTGGCAGTCTCAGCAATAATCTGTTCTGCTATGGAAACCCTCTTCTTGAAGAGATCAAGTACGGTAGACGGTTCGTCTCCTGGCTTTAGTTGTTTGGCTGTGCCTTCAAAGTAAACTCCCATTGGCGGTTCATCCGAACTATGTTGTTTATGAATTGTGCCAGACACAGACGGATTAGCGGCAATTTCCTGACTATGCCGTCGTGATGGCAGTGAGGCAAAGTATAGGTTTAGGTTATCATCATACGTAAAGTGGACTTCACAAACCCACGGTTTATTATTACTGGATGTACCTAATGACATGTGTATAACGCCCGGAAAGTAGTCGCGGATAATCTTTTCTATCTCCATAATTTTTAGTATACATTCTTTAGCTAACTTAAAACTATATACTTTATACTGATGCAATACGTGGTCTAAAACCTACACCTTATTAGGGATGATATAGTTCAATGGATTAAGATTTTTGAACTTCCTTATCAAGTACATTTGATATGCAATTAAGGTAAGGAAATTTTATTACCACTCAATTCAAGAAGTTTAAGCTGCTTCTGAAGTTAACTTATCTAATGCATAGACACTAGGAACAACTGTTAAAACAGGTTTGGTTGGTTTTAGTGCAGTTTCGTTGCTATTATGACCGCTAATTATTCCCGCTATTGTATTATAAGCTGCTACATCATCTATGTTTGCATAACCATTTTCTGGTTCTCTACCGGCTATAATATTAGCCATTGCTTGAGCGTAACACCCTAAGTAATTTTCGTGAGGGTTATTTGTACCAGTTAAACTTACTCTATCAGCATCATCTACATTAAAAGTTATTACATCACACCCACTTAACGAGCAACTCCCTAACTTTAACATCACTTTTTCGTCAATAATTAATAATCTACCTTCATAGGCATCCACTATTTGTTGGGTAGATAAGGTATTAATATTTCCGTTTGCGGTAGTAACTTTTGTGGATGGATTACTTAAACTAATTTCACTCACAACGTCAGGTTCAATCAAGGTAAATTGATAGTGTTCAGTTGTCATTATTTGTTTCTTTAAATAACCTATGGGCTAATATATCAGAAATTATAAACATAAAGAAGATGATTTAAATCACATTTGGTGCGGGTCACGGGACTCTAACCCGTGGCCTCGTCCTTGGCAAGGACGCGCTCTAAACAACTGAGCTAGACCCGCAGAGTAATGTTGATTTTACCCTAAAAGTTACAGATAAATCAATCTGGTGGCGACTCCCAGACTCGAACTGGGGACACAAGGCTCTTCAGGCCTCTGCTCTACCAACTGAGCTAAATCGCCACGTAATTACCATCGCTATAATAACTTCTTAAAGAGCTTTTTACAAACAACATTCTCTCGCTTAATTACTAATGTATTGCGGAACCGAATAATCGACCAATACCGTAGGTTATCGCCATAGCAATTGCTCCTCCGATAACTACTCTAGATATTGCCCTCAACTTCGGTGCCTTACCTACCCAAGCGCTGGCATACCCAATAATACATAGGGCTATTAGGACTGCAATAACTGTGGCAATCAAATGGATTGATTGATTCAAAATTACAATCGTAGCTAGGGGAATAATTCCACCAATCGTAAACGCTACTAAAGACGAGATCGCCGCAACTACTGGATTAACTAGATCATCTTCACTCAAATTCATCTCAACTTCAAGGTGTGCCCCAAGCACATCATGGGCAGTAAGCTCATTAGCTACCTGGTGAGCAGTTTTTGCCGATAAACCTTTGGCTTGATAGGCACTAGCTAGTTCTTCAAATTCTTTCGTTGCATTCTGCTCTAAGTCTCTTTTTTCCCTCGTAATAAAAGCTTTTTCGGAATCCCTCTGACTACTTACTGAAACGTATTCACCAACAGCCATTGACATGGCACCGGCCACCAGGCCAGCTAGCCCGGCCGTAAAAATCGTACCTCGGCTATTAGTTGCACCAGCTACTCCAAGCACAATACTAGCAACTGATACTATACCGTCATTAGCACCTAAAACAGCTGCCCGAAGTGAGTTTAAAGTATTTTTTGACGTTGAATCGTTATCTAAATCTAGCGAACCGATATTTTCAATTGCCACGGTTTATTTTTCCTTACCCATAAATTCTCGAACGCTTTTAATGGTATCTAGAAATTGTGCCGGGAAAACAATTGTACTGTTTTTTTCAACAGCGATATCATTTAAAACTTGCAGATTTCGTAGTTGCAGGGCAATTGGATGAGCCGCAATAATATCGGCGGCTTGACCTAATTTTGCCGCACTGAGTTGTTCTCCTTCAGCGGCAATTATTTTAGCGCGTTTTTCCCTCTCAGCTTCGGCTTGCTTAGCCATAGCTCGCTGCATTGATTCCGGCAATTGAATATCCTTAATCTCGACTGAACTTACAAATATACCCCACTTTTCAGTAACGTTTTCTAGAGTCTTTCTAACTTTGTTATTTATGGCAGTTGTTTCACTGAGGATTTCGTCTAGAGAACTTTGTCCGATGACATTACGAACAGTCGTTTGGGCATTTTGGTATATGGCCGATACAACATTTTCGATTTCAATTATAGATTTGGCAGGATCTTGAATTTGATAATAAGCTACCGCCGACACATCGACGGAAACGTTATCTTTCGTTATGATTTTCTGCGATTCAATCGGCAAAGTAATGGTACGTAAACTAATTTTTCGCATTTGATCAACTATCGGAATAATCAAACGTAGTCCCGGTTGCTTGATGTTGCCACGCAGCTTACCTAGTCGGAATATAACACCTCGTTCGTACTGATTAACTAGTCGAACGCCGTTACCAATTACTATCATAAGGATTACAAGAACAATAACGAGTATGGTAATTACTGCTGTCGACATGTGATGATAACCTCTATTTCTACATATTACGTGGTGGAGCTATGGGGACTCGAACCCCAGACCTTTTGTATGCCATACAAACGCTCTAGCCAACTGAGCTACAGCCCCATTCCTACCTGACATGAGGCCAGTTGGCCACAGGTATATATATTGTAGACCTACATCGTTAGAGAGAGCAAGAAGTCACAATTTTTAAATATAATTTAAACAGATAAACCGGGCTACCTTAGCCCGGCTTAAAGTTTCGTGCGCGCCCACCCTGGCGCGGGCACAAATGTTTGTTTTTATTATATTTGTTTGACGCGCCGTGTTGCGCACGAATCACTTAAAGCATAACATTTTTGACCATTACGTCAACTGATTCCCAAAGTTGTCAGTATTTTTATTTCGACTAGCTTAAATATCGACCACTACGAGATTTTCAGTAGTTTTAATAATTCTTGTTCAGTTAGTTTAGGCGTACCTAATTTATCAGCAGCTTTTATTTTGGCTTCGCCGCCACCATTGCCAACCACCACAAATGAAGTATCATTTCCGACGCTTGCTTGAAATACACCACCAAGTGATCTAATTTTATCAGCTGCTTCATCGCGACTCATTTTGGCTAGAGTTCCGGTTATAACAAATCTTTTATTATGCAAAGGTCCCCTTGCTTTCGACTTATAGTGTGGCTGAACTCCCAAAGCTAAAAACTTGTCTAGTAGTTTTTGATTATCTGGATCACTAAACCAGGCGACGATTGATTCGGCAACGACTTCACCAACACCCTCAATTTCCAATAGCTGATCAAGTGTTGCTTGACTTAATTTATCCAAAGTTCGGAAATGTTCTGATAAATCAATTGCCGTTTGCGAACCGACGTGACGAATCCCTAAAGCATAAATAAAACGAGGTAATTCAGGCGATTTGCTACTGGCTACGGCATCAACTAGTTTTTGAGCAGAAATGTCGGCGAATCGGTCCAACTTTAAAACTTGTTCTTTAGTTAGGGTGTAAATATCGGCCAGGTCACGAACCAGTTTAGATTCAACTAAAGCAGACACATTTTTTTCGCCTAAAGTATCAATATCAAGGGCGGCTTTGGAAGCAAAGTGCTCCAGTGCTTGACTAAGAAGCAACTTGGCCGTGGCACCTTTCACTCTAAAAACCGCTTCACCTTCAGGCCTAATAAACTTTAACTCTGGATATTGGCGCAGTAGCTCTTTTTCCATATCAAATTTTCGGCTTGAGCCAGGTCTTAATTCGGTAATTACTCTGGAAACTTGTGGAATTATGTCGCCAGCTTTAAATATAACGACAGTATCGCCGACGCGGATATCTTTTCGGTCTATTTCGTCGGCATTATGTAGACTGGCGTGTTGCACTGTACTACCGGCAATCTGAACCGGGTCAAATACCGCCACTGGTGTGGCGGCGCCTGTCCGACCAATACTTATGACGATATCGCGAACGACAGTAGTGGCCTCTTCAGCTGCGTATTTGTAAGCAACGGCGGCCCGCGGTGCTTTTCCGACCACACCCAGCCTGGCAAAATCAGCTCGATTATTTAATTTTATAACCACACCGTCGGTGTTAAAGGGAAGCTTATGTCGTTTTTCTTCCCACTCATCGACGTAATTCATGATGGCATCTAGATCTTTTAATACGGCACTTTGTTTGGCTCCCGCTAAACCTAAGGCTTGTATAACATCATTAGCAAACGAATTTGTCGGCAGTTCCGCTGGATTATCCCTAAGCATATCCCAAGCCCGAAAACGAAGTGGTCGAGCCGCCGCCAGTTTTGGATCTAGTTGGCGAATGCTTCCTGCCGATAGATTTCGTGGGTTGGCAAAAACCGGCTTACCTTCAGCTTCCCGCTGCTGATTAAGCGCAGTAAAATCTTTCTTATACATGATTACTTCGCCTCGGATTTCGGTTCGACCGCGTAAGAACTGTTTGTAACGTTTATCTTGGCGTAGTTCCATTGCTACACTATCCATGGTTCTGACATTCATGGTGACATCTTCGCCAATAAAACCATCACCGCGCGTCACGGCTTGGACAAATCGGCCATCTTCATAAACCAGGGCGCAGGCTAAACCGTCTAATTTCATATCTATAAAAAATTCAGGCTTAAGCTCGGGCGCTAACTTCTGGGTCCGCTTTATCCACGCTTCTACTTCGTCGCGACTAAAAACATCGTTTAAACTTAACATTTGCTGCGAATGTCGTATTTGGGTAAAACCAGGCAATGGTTGGCCGGCAACTCGCTGGGTTGGGC
Organism: uncultured Candidatus Saccharibacteria bacterium; assembly: GCA_963707285.1. GTDB lineage: Bacteria > Patescibacteriota > Saccharimonadia > Saccharimonadales > UBA4665 > CAVPPA01. Next base: position 59,887 of record CAVPPA010000008.1, on the reverse strand, counting down.
TATCGGGTGTAATAAGAACCGGGAATTGGGCTTCCAGCTCAGATAATTCATGTTTAAGGGAATCAGCGGCAGCCTCACTCATAATAGACTCATCGAGCACATGGTAATGATAGCGGTAATCGGAAATTAGTGAACGCAGTTTAGCGACCCGTTCTTTGGCTTGTCTAAGGGTTAGCTTTCTCACAGCAATAACTCCCTATACAAGGTGTACATGTAGGTATGAGCTGTCACTAGCGCCGCGATGGCCAGCACAAAAAGCACCCACGGCGCGGTAGGCGCCAAAAAGATGATTACCGGAATCATAATAATCGAGGCTATAATCAGCAACGCGACGGGCAGATAAAGTAATTTTCGAAAGACTGAAGCCCGCCGGTAACGGACAAGTTGACGAGCGCTCCGCAACGCTTTTAGGGGGGTCATATCGGGTAGAGTAACAATATAGATAGCGAATAGCGACGAGCAAAGCATATAAACCGAAACTAATGTGAGAACGGCAAAAAGCAATCCCCAGAGTAATTCTTCAGCGAAGTGAACGGCGATGCCGTTTGTTACAACTAGATCATAAAGACCGCCGCCGATTAAGAACGGCAAGGTTTGCAGCAGAATCACTAGTATTACTAAGATAAATGGGATGAATGGATACATCCCTTTATAAAACGCATCACGAAAACGAACGCTCTCACCGGCTGTTAACTGCCGAAGCAGCCAAATCGTCGCCAAACTAATAATTAAGCCCAAAAACAGCTGATAGGTACCACTGCCGCTATTGTTACTGACACTACTCGAAGACGTTAATAGATTCATAAATACCGAGAAGCCGACACCGACTTGGCCGCCTTTACCACCTTGTGATACGGAAAATTGATGCTTTAAGCTATTAACATTAACGCCACCGCTAAAACCCCGAACGAGCAAGATATTTAGAATACCATAGACTAACACTAAACCTAAGAACAACCAACGATTTGACCATAGGAGCTGTAGCGTTTTTTTACTAATCTGCCACGAGCTCGGTAAAATTTTCGGATGCTTGATCCGTTTAAATCGAAAAGGCTTATAGGCCGGCAAACGTAAACGGCGGGGTGCGGTTTTTACTGGGGGCGAATAACGAACTGATTTAAGTTTTGCGAGCTTCTTTTTGGTAGTAGATCTTTTGGATGAGGAGGCAGAAGCTGGCATAATGCACTTATTGTAGCAGAGAGGTTACTCTCTTTAAGCGTGTGTTTCCATATCACGCAACCTAGCAATCCGCTTTTCAATTGGCGGATGGGTGCTAAATAAATTCGCCAGGCTATGAGCACGTAAAGGATTAGCAAAAAATAAATGAGCGGTAGCCGTATTTTGACGCTGCAATGTACTGCCAGTATTTTCAATTTTTTGCAAGCGCGCTGATCAGGCCCTCCGGGTAACGGGTGGTTAAAGCGCTTGTTGCGTCAGCCAGGTACTCGCGTTGCCGAGAGACAGCTAACTGAATCATGGTCGCGATTAATGGTGCCAGGATTGCGGCGACGATTCCCAACAGGAAAAAAATCTGATTATTTTGATTCTCCCGATTATTACCACGAAACCAGGTCAATTGAAAAATAACATCGGCAATAAGTGATATAACTGCCGTTAAAGCAAAAGCTATCATTGATACGCGGATGTCATAATTTTTTACGTGACCAAGCTCATGCGCAAAAACTCCCTGCAGTTCTTCGTCATCCATGACGGCTAGCAGTCCTGTTGTGCAGCAGACTGCCGCTTGATCGGGTTTACGTCCGGTGGCAAAAGCATTGGGGGAGGGGTCGTCCATAATAAATACCCGCGGCATAGGCAAACCATCAGTAATACTAAGGTTTTCAATAATTCGCCATAACCTTGGATTATCTTGTTTTTGAATTTCACGGGCACCGTTAACGGCTAGAGCCAATCGACTACCGGAATAATACATAATGGCGGCGTAAATGATTGAACCGACTAGCACTCCGTAAAATATGTCAGGTTGTCCACCCAAAAATTTATTAAAAACCCATGCTATCAAACCGACAAACACAATAAACGCTGCGATGATGATGACTGTTCGGCGCTTATTGGACGCTATATCACTGTACATATTCTATGCCGTGGTACTTTCTAGAAAATATTCAGATTAAAACTTTACCGCTACCGGTTCAGCTGCTTGGTTATAGGCAGATTCGTCAAGTTCAAAGAATTCTTTATCGCTCTTATAGCCGAGCAGGCTGGCAAAGATATTAGTCGGAAATATTTTACGACGAGTATTAAAATCGCGGACGACGCCGTTATAGAAGCGACGTGAAGCCATAATTTTATCTTCGGTGTCGGTCAGCTCAGCCTGCAACTGTTGAAAGTTTTCAGTGGCTTTTAAGTCCGGATAGTTTTCAGACACTGCGAAAAGGCTTTTAAGGGTTTGCTGAAACTGATTTTCGGCCTGAGCGGTGGCTTGTACCCCCTGAGCGCTGAGAGCATTAGCGCGGGCTTTAGTTACATCTTCAAAAACTGTTTTTTCATGAGAGGCATAACCTTGAACGGTATTAACAAGGTTTGGAATAAGATCATAACGTCGCTTCAATTGGACTGTAATATCGCTCCAAGCTTCATCGGCTTGCACGTTGAGACGAACTAAACTGTTATAACCTGCCCAGACGGCAAAAACGATCAGCACTAAGACGACGATCAGAACTATAAGCACTACCATGGCTGGAATATCTCCTTATGTATGACATTAATTATACAGCAAAACTGGCGTTGTTGGGGTGTATCATTAAAGCTATATATGGCAGCCACGCATAAACGACACAAGCGCGGATTTGTATTTATTCTCGTAATCGTGCTCTGCGTCAGTTACGCGGCCTATATCTTAACTGAGCCTTTTGCTGCAGCACAGCCCACTGTCAGATTTGTATACTCACAAGACGCCAGGTCGGTCAGCTTAAGTTGGCCATCATTTGGCGAAGCTGCCGTCGGCGTACCAGGTATTGGTGTTCTCGATACGCATGGTAGTAACACACCTCAAGCAACTGCCAGTATAGCCAAAGTTCTGACTGCACTTGCTGTCCTTGATCATGCTCCACTAAGTCTCAACGAAAATGGCCCTCTAATTACCCTGACACAAGCCGATCTTGATTCTTACAATAAGTATTTGGCCGAAGACGGTTCAGTAGTTAAGGTTGTCTTAGGTGAACAAATTACTGAGTATCAAGCCCTAGAGGCAATGCTGATGCCTTCAGCTAACAACATTGCTGAGACACTAGCCCGCTGGGCATTTGGCAGTATTGCCGCCTTTAATACAAACGCTAATCAACTTGCTCAGAGATTAGACATGACTAATACGGTTATTACGGACCCCAGTGGTTTTTTGGGAACTACCGTAAGTACGCCTCACGATTTAGTGCTTTTAGGTGAAGCAGCGTTAGCTAATCCGGTTATCGCCCAAATTGTAGCTCAACCTAATGCTGCTATTCCGATACAAGGGAACGTAATCAATGTGAATATTTTATTAGGCAATGAAGGTATCGTAGGCATCAAGACCGGAAATAATGATCAGGATCCTGGCTGTTACTTGTTTGCTGCTCATCAAACCATTGGTTCGCAGACTATAACCATTGTCGGAGCGATCATGAATGGATCAAACCTTGGCACTACCATGTGGGCAGCCTTACCATTGATTAAAAGTACGGCTGCTAATTTTAGTATTATGCCTATTATCGAAGCAGGTGATCCGGTAGCTAGATATACAACGGAGTGGGGTAGCCAAGGTTCAATAATTGCTCAAAATAATCTGTCTATTTTAGCCTGGAAAACAGCAACTATAACTGCGTCTGTAAACCTTCAAAGACTGCAAGCCCCGATTAGTGGCGGTGCCCAAGTCGGTACATTAAATGTAAGTGAATTAACCTCACACACAAATTACAAAGTACCGCTTGTCCTTCAAAATTCGATTAATCAGCCATCGATACTTTGGCGACTTAAACATAGTTTATAAAAAAAATAATTAGCTATAAATGGTGGGCGCTGAGGGATTTGAACCCCCGACATCTTGCGTGTAAAGCAAGCGCTCTAGCCAACTGAGCTAAGCGCCCTAATGGTGCGGACGAGAGGACTTGAACCTCCATGCCTTGCGGCACAGCCACCTCAAGGCTGCGCGGCTACCAATTACGCCACGTCCGCGTAATTTATCAACTAAAAAGCTAACCTATGTTATCTGTTTTTAGATAAAAACTCAAGGAGCTATAACACTTAAGCACGAGGCAAGTGTTCGTATAAGTGATTTATCGTATACTCATGACGTAATAACGATTTAAGATCGTCGAGCGTAACATCTACCTTGACGCCTGGATTTAGTGTCCCATAGGGATCAAAAATCTTTTTAATTTTTTGAAGTAATTCAAAGACTTCACTACCATACATTTTTTCAAGATATGGTCCGCGCAAGCGTCCGTCACTCTGACCGCCACTTATCGTACCGCCGAGCTCAATCACAAGTTTGTGATATTCTTCCATCATTCTAAATGCCTTTTGGCGATCACCAAGTTGACTTAAATCTAAGTGAGGCCGCATATGCAAATTGGCATCTCCGGCATGACCCCAAATCGCCGGTTGCAGATGATTTCGTTTAAAAATTTCATATATACCAGTAATATAAGCCTCTAATTTTTCGACAGGGACAACACCGTCGTCAATAATTGGTAGAGCCTTCACATTGCCGCTGGCATGGATAATGGTTGAAACAGAAGCTTGTCGTATTTTCCAAAGATTTTCTTGATTTTCGTATTCGGTTTCAACCCGAACGTGACTGGCCAGTGGCTTCAGTATTTTGCTGCCAGTTTTTATATCTTTTTTCTGTTGCCTACCTGTCGTATCGTATTCAATCAGTAATACATATTCCGGGTAAGGTTTTTCTATTATGCCTTTTAACAAATTAGGGTTAAAAGTAGCCACAAAATTCAATAAGTTACCGTCAACCAGTTCGATCGCGCTCGGCGTATCAGCAGAGGCTTTCAACTTTTCCACGGCTGATTGCAGGTTTTTAAGATCGTTAAAGGTAGCCACAAGTAATGCTGTTTCAGGATTATGCAGCTCAGTATTTAGGGTTACTTCAGTCATAATTCCGAGCGTTCCCTGGGAGCCTACAAAAAGCGGTGTCAGATCAAAAGAGCCGTCGTTCTGCTTAATATCAAGCAGGTTGTATCCCGCTGCATTGATAGGAACATCACGCTGCATATGCTCGACGATGGATTTATGCTCTTCTAAAAGTGTATCGACCGAACGGTATATCTCACCTTCAAATGTGGTTAGTCCCAATTTCTTATTTAGTTCGCGTTTATTTAATCTACCTGTAACGATGACTTCACCGTTAGCCAGGACGACCCGCAAACTGCGAACATAATTAACCATAGTGCCATATTTGACACTTTTTTCACCGCTTGAGTTGTTGGCAATTGCCCCGCCAATCGTTGAATATTCAAAAACAGCCGGAAATGGCGGTAAAAAGCGGCCGTGTGTCTGAAGAGTTTGCTGCAACTTACCAAAGTTGATTCCCGGTTCAACAATTACTTCGCCGGTTTTACTGTCGAGCTCCAATATACGGTTTAAATGAGCCGGAAAAACCATAATAATACCGGTGCCGATAGCAGCACCAGTTTTGTCGGTACCTGAGCCACGGGCAGTTATCGGAATGATTCGATTTCTTTCAGCCAGTTGCCAGGTAAAACGAGTTGTTTTTCGAACATCGTTTTCATTACGGGGATACATAATGAGAGCTGGATTAAGAGTCAGTACGCTGTTGTCAGTCGAAAAATAACGGCGTGCGTCAACCGAAGTCACTACTTCGCCAGTTACATGCTCCTGCAAGTAATAACCGATTTTGTTCATAATTTATCTGTAACTTACCTCACCGAATAATATGTTCTTTTGCTGTAATGATAGCACAATTCGGCTTATGTTTCGCTCGCTGAAAAAGTACCACTATTCTTAATAGTTTGGTGCGCGAGAGAGGAGTTGAACCTCCATGAGAGTAATCTCACCAACTCCTGAAGTTGGCGCGTGTACCTATTTCGCCACTCGCGCGTTATCCGTAATTTTAGCATATGGATCAGAGGAGATGAAAGCTTTCAATTTAGTATATTTACGCGTAAGTCTAGGAGTGTCATTAGAATAATACATAGTCCTAAAAAGTGATCTTGAATCAGCTTTACTATAGAGTAACCTAAATACCCCTTTACTTTTACTTATGCCACCTAAACTTGACAATCCCAACCGACGATTAGTTAATTGAAGCCAAACTAGAAAATCGTAGCTACCACTCGCAAATGCGACATAATATCTATGACAATTCTGCCAGATTGGATCCATGTAACCATATGTTGTTCCATCACCATCAAATATTCCTCTTAAAAAATCGGGATAATATAAGTCAGGAACATTAACTAATTTTATCGTTTTACTTTTAGCAGGGGTTATACCCGCATTGAGTAAAAAATCATATAATCCTACATCACCAAATTGTAAACGAAATGCTGTTAACCCAGTTCCACCTTTTTGAATTTTTCGTTTTGCACGAGTAACTATAATATTTTGAACATTTTGAATTATTTCAATATCTACCGAAGTTATAACTAAATGTCTTCCATCGTTGTAAAGGCAGCCATCTGAAGCAATTAACCCCGCAAAATACGCTAGTTTAGCATTCCAAATATATACATTCCTATATAAATATCGTCTCATGTTTTAGTACATTTAGCACTAGTATTTTATAAAATATCAAACTATTGTTTCAATAGTTTTTATATTTTATCTGTAACCCATCCAGTCTTTATCATCCAGTTCTGAACATTATTAAAACGATCAGCGTCAGTATTAATTTGTGTTGTAGCCAGACCATAAACCGGCACATGAGAAACGTAAAGCAAACGCGGTTGGTAGAGTGCGAGTGCTGGGGCATTTTGTTGCCAGACCTGCAGAAATTGTTGGTATTTAATACTTCTTAATTGATCGCCTAAACGCGTCCGACCGGCTTGTAATGCTACATCAGCCACATCTGATCGAAATTCGGAGAAGTTGAGTGGTTCCGTCGAGCTAACATCAGCTTGAGCGCTATCCCAATAGATAAAAACGTCCGGATCGACACCAATAGAAATTCCATCTAAGACTGCGTCATAAGTATGTGAAGAAAGGCTGCTTTGGAAGTCAAGCGATTGTTCAGCTTGAATATTTGTCTCAACGCCAAGGCGTTTCCACTGAGTTGCAATTTCATTGGCAACCGCCAAATAAGCCGGATCGGCTGGCACAGTTAAATTAAGGGCTAAAGGATGGCCATCTTTCATTCTAATGCTGTTAGAACCTAGAATCCAACCTTCAGCATTTAGTAACGCTACAGCTTGACTAGGATGGTCAGTTTCCTGCGCATAGGTTGCGTTATAACCTAATTGGCCGTGCAATAAAGGTTCGTCGACCGGAATAGCCGTATAATCTAGTTTTTGAAGTATTGATGAGCGATTGGCTGCTGCTACAAGTGCCTGGCGGACTTTGACGTCGGATAAAATCGGATTGGAACTTTTAAAAAAGACATAGACACCGGCAGTCAGTGGCAAATTATATATTTGATTTGAACTATCCTTGCTAATACTTTTTGGTAAATTATTCGGCTCAACCATAGCCGTGATTTGACCGCTATCATAGGCGCTGAGAAGAGCGTTATTACTAGGAAAAGCGTCAACTACAAAACTACTGAGTTTAGGTGTACCTGCCCAGTAGTGTTGAAAAGGTACGAGGTTAATCTGGACTTCTGGATTCGATTGATCACTACTAACGCCAACACTGCTCCACCTAAATGGTCCGGCGCCAATTGGGTCAGCCGTATTAAAATCGATCGATCGCAAATTGACTACATTGATTGAATCGAGAATGTGTTTGGGAACTATGCCATTAGTCAAACTATAAGGGAATGAACTGAGCGGGTTGGGCAGTGTAAACGATACTGTCTGCGCATTAACAGCTGCCACTTTAACATCCTGCCAGCTGGAGAATAGCGGCGATTGAGCATCCGGTTCTTGGATGGTATGGTATGTAAAAACCACGTCAGTTGCTGTCAGGGGTTGGCCGTCTTGCCATGTCAGATGAGGTCTTAAATGAACGGTATATACCGTTCCGTTACTATCAACACTCCATTTATCTGCCAGGTCGCCAACCAGTTGATTGTGCGTATTATAGGTCAGCAGACTAGCAAAAATTAGGCGTGAAACTGAACTATCAACTTCGCTAACGGCATATAACGGATTGGCCGTCGTAAATGGACCATTAATCCCTTCCGAATATAATCCGCCTGGGACAGGTTCAATCGACTGATAATAACCCCGAAGTGCCGATATCTGGGCTATCAAACAGCCAATTATTAATACAAATAACAAAGTCCACCCGGTCGTAAATCGCCAGACCGCCCGGAGCTTGTGCACCCTACCTAAAAAATTTTTTTCAAGCTGAATGCCGGCATTTTGGCTGATAGTCTCGACTTGACGGTGGCGGTACCGCCAAAAACGGCGTACACGCAACTTAGAGACTCGTAAATTCATTGTCGGTTGCCTGCCTTTAGGCAGTTTAACCAAGAATACCCAGAATTAGGGAAAGCGTAAAAACAACACCACTTATAATAGTGAGTTGGAAAATTGTTTTATCCGTACCGCGACGGGTAGTGTTAATTTCACCAGTACCACCTATGCCCGCCCCCAGCGAAGCCCCTCGGGTTTGTACCAAAATTAGGACTGTCATTAACGCCATGGAAGCGACTGTGATGTAATTAAAAATCGACATATGTATCAACCTATGATTAGTGTCACTAGATAGTTTACTAGTCCGATGACTATTCCTGCAACTATTGCCGCCCAAAAACTACTTAGTTGCAGTGATGGATAGAGCTTACTGGTCAAAAATACCGTCAAGCCATTAATCACAATCATAAAAAGTCCGAGCGTTAGAAGAATGGCAGGAAGTGAAACTAAAATCAAAAACGGTTTAATTAAAATATTTAGGATGGCGAGCACAATACCGGCGATGACAATAACTTCGAAGCTCCCACCATAATTAAGACGACCACCCAAGAAGCCAGCCGCAATCCAAAGCCCAAGACTACAAACAAACCATCTAACTAAGAAACGCATCAAGAGATGGACCATAAGCTTATTGTAATAAGCTAGGCTCAAACCAACAAGTCAGATTGGGCTAAAGTTATAGATTCCGTGGTAGAGCTTTACTTAAAACTTTGTCGCCAGTTTTAGTAATAAGCACATCATCTTCAATCCGAACACCTATTGCTTCGTCTTTTATATAGATGCCGGGTTCGACTGTTACCACCATGCCAGCTTTAAGAGGCTGGTCATAGAGACCGATATCGTGAGCATTGAGGCCAAGAAAATGTGATACCGCATGAGGCATATAGTGTCGTATATTTTTATGGCTTGCTTGATTAAATAAGCCAAGGCTACGCATTTTTGTACCGACAAACTGCTCGACTTTTAGTTCGTATTCTTTCAATAAAACTCCTGGTCGCAACAAACTAAGTGCAAAATCTTGGGTTTCTAAAACAGCATCATAAACCGATTGTTGACGGGAATTGGGTTTACCTAAACAAATAGTTCTAGTTATATCGGCAGCGTAATGTTCGTATTCAGCGCCGACGTCACAAAGTATAAGTTGATTCTTTTTAAGTTTTCCGTTATTGGCAATATTGTGTAGAACACAGGCATTTTCACCACTTGCAATAATGGGCGTAAAGGCATGTCCATCAGCGCCTAAACGGCGAAAGTCGTAGTTAAGCTCTGCTTCAATTTCATATTCATAAAAGTAATTTGCCAATTTGGCTGGTTGTAACGCCCGACTTAAGCTATTCACTGTGATATCTATTGCCTTTTGCATAGCCGCTATTTCTACTGGCTGCTTAATTACCCTTAAACTAGCTATATCCTTGGTTATATCTGTCAGTTTGAGACCAGGGCAATCTTTTTTTAGTCTATTAATAAGATTGGCTCGAGCAGGATTAGAATATATGCCGATTTGTTTAATATAATCCGGAGGCGCTACCATAGTCGAAATTTGCTTATTTTTAGCTAATCTAGATTTTAACCTCTTCCATCCCTCTGCTTGATTTAGTATCAGTTCTATCCCCGAGCTTGATTTAAGCTGTAATTCATTAATCTCGCCGTCAAATGCCGCTCTAGAGCCTTCTCGAATTGGAATTATTAAATATTCTTCGTCCTCATCTAAAACCAAAACTAAATCTGGTTCATCGCAACCAGTAAAATACCAAAAACTGGAGTCTTGATGAAATGGATAACTGCCATCGCCGCCCCGTTGAAGCAAACCATTGCCGGCGAGCACAATAGGGTAGTCAACCTTTAAGCGTGATTTCAAGCTTTTACGGTTATTTATATAAAATTTAGATGTAAATAAATTGGCCATTAGAATTATTAATCAATATGACTTATCTTAAGGCTTTATCGACTAAATTACACCTATATAATACTTGCCATTAGCATTTTAGTATGTTATAATATAATTATGTCAGAACAGATTCATGGTTATCAAATCGATTTACCGTTCGAAGATGATGTTCAGTCTCAATTAGAACGAACTCAAGCTTCTGAATTGATTTCGCATTTACTCAAAACAGAGGCTGAAATTGTTGAATTAAACTCACCAGAAGAGTCAATCGGTACGCAATTAGATGCACCTGTGTCAGTTTCACCCGAACTCCCACTAGAACCAAAAATAGTTTTACTAAAAGATCCGCCAATCTATCTAAATAGTCCAAGGGAATACCTCGAATCGTCGTTTTTAAAGCGATCATTGATGTTATTGAGTGAATCTCATAGTTTAGATGGAATGCGATCAGCTGCCCTGTTGGTGCTAGCTTCGGATAATCCAAACTCACCTTTAGCGAGAAATCTTAAAAAAAGTTTGGGTAATCATATAGGTAAAGATTTTGATGAAGAAGTCATGGATGAGGCTGCGCAACGAAAACTAGCAGAGTCCTTCCAAAACTTCTGTTCTTTTCTTAAATGCACGACTATAGAAATACCCAAAGGAATGGACAAAGATAAGGTAGATGATTACTGTTTTGATCTTTTCTTAGAAATTGAACACCAATATTATGGTAGTCATATTGCAGATTTGCAACGAGACAGGTTACGTAGAAAATTAACAACTGAAATGAAAGAAGGCGAGCTAGCTCGTAAGAAAATAATTGGACAAAAAACAAGAGACGGTGGTCAATATAAGGATTAATTAAGGGTTATCGCAATAGATGCAATTTCATAAATTGGATTATTGAATTGTAATGACTATAAAACAGCCAAATATCTAAAATTAAAAGGGCTGGGAAAACTACTAGAAACTCGACATGTTTGCCGGTTGTAATCCTAAACCGTTTTATGGGAGGTATTCCAATTTTTAATGGAATTGGCAATAGCCATGGTACGCCTTCCTTAGTAAAAGTATCCAAAACTACGTGTGAAATCATACCGATCAAAAAAGCATACCAGACGATCATGATATCAACATGAGGCATGATAGGTTGAAGGAAATGCAGAAGTAGATTACTTAAAAAACCAAATAAGGCTATTCCAATGAGCGAATGGCTTAAAAACCGATGACCGCCCAGCATTTTATCGACAATTCGCCCAAAAAAGCTACCACTTGGCAAATTACGCCAAAAAGGTGCTGTCGGTTGGTCAATATCCGGTGCAATTCCGCCAAGCTGATTAGCTAAAAGTCCGATTATGGCCGTTGACAAAGTTATAGTTTGCAAGGGAACGATCATTATTACGAACCCTAAAGCTGTTATTGCCCCGAGGTCGTGTGTCCGCGCTGTCATAATACTTATGATACAAGACGAGCTCTATTTTGAGTTAAATATGGTTTAATGCTTTTCGTTTTTTTGTCGCCAATGACTGCCGATAACTGCTCGTTATTTGCTCGTATTATCTCATGCCATGATCCAAATGCTTTGAGCAGTTTTTTCCGAGTTGCCGGACCTATACCGGGAATTTCATCGAGAAGACTGGCTGTTTGACGTTTTACTTTCAAAACGGAATGATAACTGACCGCAAACCTGTGAGACTCATCACGTATACGTTGAAAGAACTTTATGAGATTCGTGTTATGAGGGATTGTGACAAGAATAAATTCACCACTCTCAGACATAAAACCGCCTAACTTATGTAACACGTCGTGGTTGAGTACAACTTGGGATTGATTTTTTTGAATGACAATTTGTTCTTCCCGTTTGGCTAAACCAATAAAGGGGATGCTTCCATGACCCGATTCATTTCTGGCACGAGTTGCGGCATCCAACTGCCCTTTACCGCCGTCAATTAAAACTAACTGAGGTAAACCCCAAGCCTTGACATTTTTTTCACTCAACCGGCGGGTGATTGTTTCGTGCATATTCGCAAAATCATTGTTTTGCTCCTTTTTCGTTTTGAATTTACGATATTCGCTTTTATCACTTACACCATTTGTAAATACCACCATGCTAGCTACCACGTCAGTTCCCTGCATGTGGCTGATATCGTAGCCCTCAATTCGTTTCGGAAACTTCAAAATACTGAGTAGTTCAACTAATTCTGTCAGTGCATGATCTTTACTTATATCCAAGAATTCCTTGTCACTAAAAACGACTTGGCGGGATAAGTTTTGCAGGGCAAAAAGTTGATTGCGGAGTTTGGCAGCTGCCTCAAAGTCATTTGCTTTGGCAGCATTATGCATTGCTTTTTCCAGTTCTTTTTCAACTTTCTTGCGCCTGCCTTCAATGACAGCGATCAGTTTTCGCAAATTAGCCCGGTAATCTTCAATTGATGTTTTACCTTCTTCAAGACCGGGATCGAGGCCGAGATGATAAAAAAGGGTAGCCCTCTTCTGACCGGGAATCTGGCGGGTGGCATAGGGAAATACTCTTCTCAGTGCCTTCAAGGCTTGACGAACGCTTAATGCATTTAGGTATGGCCCGAAATAGCGCGCTCCGTCATCAAGCGGACGCCTAGTTGTACCAACTGTTGGAAAATCGCTGTCGTAATCAATCCGGATATAAACCAGCGATTTATCATCACGCAGCAGAATATTGTAACGCGGCATGTAACGACGAATCATTTCAGCTTCTAAAAAGAGGGCTTCCATTTCGCTATCAACAACCATCCAATCAGTGTCAACAATTTCTTTGATGAGAGCCTGTGTTTTCGGATCGATCGTTTTGGAACGCTGAAAATAATGCCTGACTCGGTTACGCAGGACCGCTGCTTTGCCAACATAAATAATCTCTCCGCTAGCATCTTTATGGAAATAAACTCCAGGAGAGATGGGTAAACCAGCTAACTTCTTAGCTAAAAGATCATTCATTCTTCAACTATTATACCTTTAGGTAGTGGGAATAGCCGATTTAACTGACCTATTTATAAATGGGTAATAATCAGAATAACAAATAGGACTGCTAAGACAACGAGGGCAGTAATATTGGCGGTAATCAGGATCGGCGGGACTTTAGGCTGTTGTACGGGCAGGGGCGGCGGTACGGGATTTGCTTCTTCGGTTATAGGGAGAGTTGCCTGTTTTGCAATATAAGCCATAGCTTGTTCATATGAAGCTGGTTGGCTGGTCGGGGCAGTTATTGGGGCGGACGCTTTCTGAAGCGGCCGATCACGTAAACGAGGATCCAATTCGAAACCAATTTCTTTAATGAGCAATTCTTCAACCAGAATACGCCGGATATCACCACCTTTACCGTACTCGGCAACAGCCCGTCGTAAACCTCGCTCACTAATTAGCCCCGTCTCATATACTTTTTTAAGCGTGGTGTCGCCAACCGTAATTTTCTCGGCAGCAATAAGTACGGCGTCCCGGCCGACAACCTCTATGGCAGTATCCGGCGGTCGAATGGTCTCAGCCGTAGCTACTTTTGATTCAGGCATAGTCTCGATATATGGATTTTTATCACTCCTAAAAACACGTTCTGGCTGAGCCATATTGGTAGTATGCGCCTTTTCTAAAACAAGCTTACGTAATTGGGTTTCTTTGACGGCAATGGTGGTATAAAGTGACGCAACTTCCCTTTCCAGCTTTTTTTGAATTGGGATAAGCCTGCGTTCAGTTTTAATGCGACCGCGCCGACGTCCGAGCAAGTAACCAATAATACCGCCAACTAATAATCCCCTGACTGTTGCCACTCTTTCGGCAGCAAAATCACGCTCAATTACAGTTTCCAAACTGATAGTTGCTGATGAACTTGAAGCACGATATGTATCTCCATTACCGTTAGGGAAACTCTGTCTTTGCCAAAATGGTGGTTCTTTACCATTGTCACCCCCATCTGATCCGCGCTGTCTTAAATCAGCAGCCGCCTCATCAATTAGCCCCTCCGGAGCTTCATAGTTAAGTGTAGTGCCAGATTCATGTTCAGGCTGATCTTGGACTGGACTTACGCTTTCTGGAAGAAAAGTTTGAGATGCTTCAAGATAAGCTTCATTCGTTGCATCAGTAATATCTACTTCTGATTCAGTTCGCAACATATGCTCAACCGCAGCTAGGTATGTGTCCGCAGCAAGGTCAGCTTGTGTTTCGGGTGATTCAGTTAATTCGTCTGATTGACCTGTCAGATCAAGGGCAATTTCTTGACGGCGAGCAGTGACATACGTTTCTGCTATTTCTTTTTTTTCCAGTTGGCTCAACTGATTAAGTTGGTCTTCGGAAGTCTCAGCCGAATCAGCTTGTTCTTTATCATTCTGTTGTTTAGGCGACTCATTGGAACGTCGCCACCAGGCATCATTTGACTCGGGTTGTTTTGGTTTATTATCTACAGCTCTGCTATCCGTCGTCTCGTTTTTAGCCCCCAGACTTTCAACATTTGATTGAGATTTCTTCTTTTTTTTCTTTTCAGAATCTGAAGAAACAGTATCCACATCTTGGGGTGGCGGACTAAATTCCGAATGCCGTAAATTTTCACGTTCCATTATGGGTAAATTACATCGTAGCTAATAGAAATAGTTCCAAAGAGTCATTATAGAGTGTGGACGGTTATGTCAGAAATTAGATTAATATTTAAATAAACGTCGAGATTATTTTTGTTCCGGGTTATGAGCCTGAGAGGCGTCTTCTTTTTCTTTCTTACCGCCAGGTCGAATTTCGTCTTCTTGGGTGCCTTCTTCAGCTCCACTCTCATTTTCAGATGGGACTTCTTCTGCCTCTTCCGGTTCAGCCGTTCCGCCAACCGCATCGTTAGCTGCCGCCAAGGCACTTGGTTCGTAGACAGTTGCAATAACATGCTCTGGTTCAGTCAGTACTTCAACCCCTTCTGGAACGATAAGATCAGCCACAGTAATTTGGTCACCAATTTCAACCAAACGTTCACCGTCATATTCCAATACATCGGGGAGTTTGTCTGGTACAGCCCGAACTTCAACGTCAGATAACTGTTCGAGTACGATCAAGCTGCTGCGTTCAGCTGGACTTGATTCGTTATCCTCGGCATAGCGAGCGCGAATAGGCACTTCGGCTTCAACTTTCTGATTCTTATCGACGGCATTAAAAACTATATGGGATAACTGATTTTTCTTTGGTTCGAACGTCGCAGTTTTAATAAGTGCCGTATAGGTACTTTTTCCGGCAGTTAGTTGAATCGGGTGGTGTTTGCCAGCTTTTTGATATGTACGATAAAGCTCGAGATACGGCCCCTGTACTGAGACAGATTCCTTGCCATGATCATGAATAACAGCCGGAATCTGACCTTCGCGTCGTAATCGTCTGACGGCCTTACCGGTGACTGATCGAACAGTCAATGCCAAATTAATTGTATCGTCTGCCATAATTCTCTCTTAACTTAAGTTATCAGCGATATAACAGTATATCATTTTTTATGGACGCTGTAGATGAAAACATATAGGATGGGTTAGTATGTTTGACGTCACCCATATCATTCAGGCCGGTGGGCTTTTGCTTGTAGCCATTATTATTTTCGCCGAATCAGGTATGATGGTGGGGTTTTTCTTCCCCGGAGACACTCTTCTACTGAGCGCTGGTATATTGGCAGCTGCCGGAAAACTACCCTTAATTCCCACTATTATAGTTGTAGCAATCGCCGCCATGGCCGGCGACAACACGGGTTACCAGATAGGTCGTCACCTCGGTCGGCGTTTGTTTAATAAAACGGATAGCCTCTTCTTTAGGCACGAATATATCATGCGGGCAGAAGCCTTTTATGAAAAATATGGCAGCAAAACCATGCTGCTAGCCCATTTTGTACCTGTTGTTAGAACATTTGTTCCGGTAACGGCTGGTGCTGGAAAAATGCCGCTACCTAAATATATCGTTTTTGATGCTATCGGTGATACTGCCTGGGCAATACTAATAACTTGTTTGGGTTACTTCGTAGGCAGTAAAATTCCCGGTCTTAGTAAATTCATTGATCCGGTATTAATATTGATAGTCATAATTTTCTTAGCTCCAACGATTTATCATATACTCAAAGATCAAAGAATTCGTAGCTATATAACTACCAAATTTAAACGAAAATACTAAGTATTAGGTTCTTCTTCTAAATCCAGAAGTATTAATTACGACTCGATTATCCCTTGTAATAAGCGAGTGAAGTATATCTTCGCTAGATAGCGAGTATTTGGACAAATCATATTGAATGGCACCAAATATAAAGTGTCTCTTTAAAGTCCGAGCATATAAAGGTTCGGTGGGACTGACAGACCTTTTGTGTATATCTACGCTTTTGAAACTAAAATTTGGTCCACCGGCAGCCTTTACACCTTTTTCAAGAATAGCGAGGAATGTTATTGGTTCGTTTGGTTCGAAACTTATACCTAGTTGTTCAACCGAAAATGGCTTTGCTTGTCCAGTTATAAATAATTGTTTTTCGGCTATATAAGCAGCCAATAGTGCTGTACAAAATGCTTTATCATATTCCTCACTATTAATTTGATTTAGTGGTTGCCGCTGAGCCTCACCGAATAAACGCATGGCTTGGTTAAAGTCAGCTATAAACTGCGGTGTTTCCTCAGGACTATGTCCAAATTCCATAAACTATACTATAACACGTTTTTCAAATAATCGCCAGTATAAGAACCTTTGGTTTTCATAATAGTTTCAGGCGTGCCTTCAGCTATAACCCGACCTCCACCATCGCCGCCATCGGGTCCCATATCTATAACCCAGTCAGCATTTTTAATAACATCGAGATTGTGCTCAATGACAATAATGCTATTACCAGTATTAACCAGAGCGTGCAACATGGTAAGTAGTTTTTCAACATCAGCCATATGAAGACCGGTAGTAGGTTCGTCCAAGATATAAAGTGTTCGTCCGGTTGCCCGGCGAGAAAGCTCCGAAGAAAGTTTAATGCGTTGGGCCTCTCCTCCCGATAAAGTAGTAGCAGACTGTCCGAGATGAATGTAACCAAGACCGACATCAACGAGTGTTTGGAGCTTATTAGCGATTGTTGGAATATTTTCGAAGAGCTCCAATGCCTGCTCGCAGGTCATGTCCAGTACGTCTGAAATTGTGTGACCTTTATAATGGATTTCCAAAGCTTCCCGGTTGTATCGTTTGCCGTGACAGACCTCACACGTCACATAGACGTCAGGCAAAAAATGCATTTCTATTTTTATAATGCCGTCTCCGGAACAGTTTTCGCACCGTCCGCCTTTGACATTAAAACTAAAACGCCCAGGCGTATAGCCACGCAATCGCGCTTCAGGCATCTGGGAAAACAATTCGCGAATTGGCGTAAATAAGCCGGTATAAGTTGCCGGATTTGACCGCGGTGTCCGACCAATTGGTGATTGATCGATAATGATAGCTTTATCCAGTTGCTTAATGCCCTCGATAGTCTCATGGCGACCGGAAGCAGTATTAGCCCGGTGCAATTGAGCCAGAAGTTCTTTGGCCAAAATATCATTAATAAGACTCGACTTGCCGGAGCCACTGACGCCACTAACAACTACAAGTTCACCCAACGGTATCCTAACGTCAATGTTTTTAAGATTATTCTCACGGGCACCTCTTATAACCAAAGATTTGTCGTTTCCCTTTCGACGACTTTTCGGTGTCGCGATGTTAAGCTTTCCAGATAAGTATTGGGCAGTTATACTGGCGGTAACTCTAGATACCTCTTCAGGAGAACCGGCCGCCACTACCTCTCCACCATGAATACCGGCGCCTGGTCCGATATCCAAAAGATAATCTGCTGATCGAATGGTTTCCTCGTCGTGTTCGACTACGATAACGGTATTACCAAGATCACGCAAATTCTTTAATGTCTTAATCAATCGTCCGTTGTCCCTTTGGTGCAAACCGATTGATGGTTCATCTAGAACATAGAGAACACCCATTAAGCCAGAACCGATTTGAGTTGCCAAACGAATCCGCTGGGCTTCGCCACCCGACAGGGTTGTTGCACTGCGTAGTAGCGTTAGATAGTTAAGCCCAACGTCAATCAAAAACTGTAATCTGGCACAAATTTCTTTTAAGATCTGCTTAGCTATTTTTTGATCTTTTTCAGATAACTTTAGACCATTAAACCACTCAGCTGCGTTATCTATCGATTGGTCGCAAACATCCATTATTGATTTATCGGCTATGGTTACAGCCAATACTTCAGGTTTAAGACGGCGACCCTTACAAACGTAACATGGCTTTTCATGCATGAATTTTTCAATATCATGGCGAATAAATTCACTTTCCGTATCATGATGGCGACGTTCGAGATTAGGCACTACTCCCTCATATGTCGCTGAAAACGAACGGCCGCCGCCAAGTGCTATCCGATACGTTTCATCACCGGTACCATACATAATGCGGTCAATATCTTCTTTCTTAAGTTCTCCAGTTGGCACATGCAGGGAAAAGCGGTACTTATCGGCTACCGCCTGCATTTTCTTCATATACCAGGCGTCGGCATAAAAACGGTTAAATGGACGGATCGCCCCTTCGGCAATAGTCAGCCGGCCATTTGGTATAACCAGCTCTGGATCGACTTCCAGGCGCGACCCAATCCCAGTACAGACGGGACAAGCGCCATGCGGGCTATTAAAACTAAAATTGCGCGGTTCGAGTTCGGGAATCACCACATCAGGGTGGTCTGGACAAGCATACATTAAGCTGTGGCTAACTATTTCATTGTTATCGGCATTAAGAATATTAACCCGACCTTCAGCCACATCGAGTGCTTGCTCAACCGATTGGGCTAACCGGGTTCGACTTTCTTCATTATTGACAAGTCGGTCAACTACTACTTCGATGTTATGGCGGTAATTCTTATCAAGTTCCGGAAATTCATCGAGCGCATAAACTACACCGTCAACCCGTACCCTGGCAAAACCAGCTCGTTGGTATTGTTCAGGAATATGCTCAAAAGCGCCTTTTTTATCTACTACTACGGGTGCTAAAACCATAATCCGGGCATTTTTACGATGTCCTGCTACTTTATCGATTATGTTGGCAGCCGTTTGTCTAACAACTTCCCGACCGTCAATTGGACAGTGCGGCACACCGATCCGGGCAAACAATAAGCGCAAATAATCGTAAATTTCCGTTACCGTAGCGACCGTGCTACGCGGATTACGGGTAGTCGATTTCTGATCGATCGAAATGGCCGGACTTAAGCCGTCGATTTGATCGACATCCGGCTTTTCCATAAGTCCCAAAAATTGTCTGGCGTAGGCGCTCAGACTTTCGACGTAGCGACGCTGGCCTTCGGCATAGATAGTATCAAAGGCCAGACTCGATTTGCCAGAGCCGCTTAATCCAGTAATCACCACCAAAGCTTGGCGCGGAATAGTAACATCAATATTCTTGAGGTTGTGTTCCCGAGCCCCTTTTACGATGATGCTGTCTGACATAAGTCAAACAATTATACGCTGTAAAATCAGTTTTTACTAGACCCCTTGGGGTAGACATTTCAAGAACTCAAATAGCTTTAAACATAAGAAGTTTTATAACTATATTGCACTTTTGACAATTAAATACTATAATGCAATCGAATTGAGGAGGAACTATGATAGCCTTGCTATTTCTGGGCATCATTCCAGGCACAAATTTCCAAATAAACTTTACCGATTGGCTGCTTTGCACAGCCATGTTTGTGGCGCTTATCCTACTCTATATTGCTCATAAGAAGAAAATGAACTTAGGTAAGTTTTTCAAAACAAATCGAGGTGGTTCCAACGGTCTACCCGCTACGCAGGCATAAGAGATTCGCCGTATAATCTTAATTCCTCGAGTATGTAAGATTGCTTTTTATTGGTAGGTGATGCCGCAAGTTCGGCGATTCGCTGCATATATTTCGCTAACCGGCTATTTTCTTGGCCACTAAATAGCCGCTTTGCTATAAATGCTTCCCACACCGTACGTTCTTCGCTATTTAATGAGTTTAGATAATTGCGGGCTTTATACAGTGGTAACATTGCTTTGAGACGAGGGTCGCGCAGTTCAGTTTGATAGTTTGAAATAGAATCAGGCGATGCATTACGAATTAAATCCATAAGCTTTTTGTCATGATCATCAAAAAAGCCGTCGTATAATTGCTCATCGACATATTGTTCGCCGCTTGTCCATTCCAATTGCTTCTGTTTATCAAGCTCTGTTTGTACTTTTAATATATTATTGATAAGATCTTTTTCATGCATTAAAACCTGATAATGTTTTTCAATAATTTTCATATCTAACTTAAGCCGTTGTTGACTTGATTTATCGAGGACGCTAAGCGGCGCAACTGCCGGGCATTTATTAATCTGCAGAGACGATACCGGAAACGGTTCCCATGACTCATCTTCGCGTTTTTTGAACCAGCGTTTTTTGAGTTCGCTTGATGATATGCCAGAAAATTGCTTCGGATCAAAACGTAGATCATAAACTAAAATAGTTTGTTTTGGTGATTGCCCAGTGATGGCAGATACGACAGCAGTTTTCTCGTATTCGCTCGGGTAGACTCCGGCGCTATAAATAAATGGCTGCGAGTTTAATACGAGCCGAGCGACTTCCTGTTTAGATCTTAATTTCAGTAAAAATTCGAAAAGTTTTGGTTGTTTATTACGGATGAGTTTCGCCAGGGCAATCGTGGCATTGACATCACTCAAGGCATCGTGAGCACCTTCGTGATCCAGCTTATTAATGCTAGTGAGTAGTGTCAGTCGGTTACTGGAAATACCCGACTTATCGACTGGCCAAGCTATGCCTTCTGGCCGAAGTGCCCGCGTCATTCTGACGACATCAAGTAGATCCCATCTTGAATTTCCCTCTTGTGATTGCCATTTATAAGCGTCATAAAAATTACGGTAATGCAAAAAACGCATAAATTCGTCATCAAAGCGAATTGAGTTAAAGCCGACAAATACAGTGTCGGGCTGGACGGCTTGTTCATAAAATTGTTTCAAAAAGTCCGCTTCGGTAAGTCCATCTGATAATGTCGATTGGGGCGTTATACCCGTCACCAGTATTGCCTCGGGGTCAGGTAATACATCGGCGGAAAGTTTGATGAGTAAGTTAATCGGTTCGCCAATTGGTTGCAAATCCAAGCTAGTCCGTTGACCGGCAAACTGCATTATTCTGGAAGAGCGCGGACTTAAGCCACTGGTCTCGACATCATAAAAGAAAAAACTAGCCGCCATACGATTATCAGTCTAACACGCTGGCAGTTATGATCCGTTGATCTGCTTTAAATGCGATGCGGTAATCGATGTATTATCGCACCACCTAGTTTTGATATTGGTAAACTATTAGTCTTTTTTGGTTTAGTTCGTTGGATGGCATCGAATACCAGTGACAATATCTCGCTTTTCTTCTCGCCCTCTATGTTAGCGATTTTTTCACCGTTTGAATTTATTTCGTCTAATAGAAACTCATCGGAACTTACCCTAGTTAGCATCAGATTGCTGTCACCCAACATGACATCCCAGCTGTCTTGGCTATCTGTTGAGCCAATGAACAATTTTCGTCCAGCTTCATCGCCAGCAGCCTGAGGCAGATCAGCTCCAATATAGGCACCTTTTACATATAATTCATTTAGGACTGGATTGATGTATTTTCTAATAATTTCAGATGGAGTTGGGCTGTCGTTACCAGCACTTTCAAAACTCATAATACTAGTTTGACATCTTTTAGGATTATTACAAGAAGTCGAGCTTTAAAATTCGATAGTTTGTCCAGATTTAAATCGAATGATTTGACCTGGCTTTAATGCCTTGGCGGACTAGTTCGTGCATAATTCCTTGGCGGCGCATAATATCTCGCAAATGCTGAATAGCCTCCTTGTTCGAATAATCAGTTCGTGACGCAATCCGTTCAATTCTTTCACCGAAAATCATAAACATACCGTCTTTTATTTCGACCGTCCATTTATCTACCCCCTTCGGCAATGTATGAACGGGGACTTCCTCAACTTCAGTCAAAGCCTTTGCCAGTCTGACTTCTTTGATAGTTCTTTCAACTGTATAAAGTAAGTTTTTAACTCCAATTCCAGCTTTAGCCGAGATGGCATAGAGCGGTGTCTGTTTAGGCACAGCTTTTCTTAATCGACCCATTAAATCATCGATTATTTCTTCGTCTAGGCCTTCAACTTTATTAACTACCACAATTTCCGGCCGATTGAGCAATGTTTTATCATGCAAGCGAAGTTCGTTTATAACTGTCTGATAGGCCTTGACGACGTCATCTTGATAAGCATCAATCACATGCACGATAACGACTGTTCTTTCGATATGGCGTAAAAACTCATGCCCCAAACCCTTACCTTGACTGGCGCCTTCAATCAGTCCTGGGATATCGGCAAAGAGCAGACTAGTATGTTCATCGATATCAACGACGCCAAGATTGGGTGATAGCGTTGTAAACGGGTAGTCGGCTATCTCGGGTTGGGCATTGCTAATTCGAGCAAGTAGCGTTGACTTGCCGGCGTTGGGCAGGCCGACTAATCCGACATCAGCAATCATTTTTAGTTCAAATTGCAATTCAAACCGTTCGCCTACCTCACCCTTTTCAGCAAACTGAGGCGCTTGTCTGACGCTGTTGACAAAATGTGCATTGCCAAAACCACCTTGGCCACCATGCGCGATGATGACTTGCTGGCCATCTATGGTTAAATCAGCTATAACTTTACCTTCGCTATTAATGGCCGTCGTACCAATCGGTACATTTACGACCAGATCAGAAGCGCCCTTACCATGTTTTCGCTGTTTATCGCCGTTTTCGCCGGATTTAGCGTGCAGTTCTTTCTGAAATCGAAATTGAGCCAGAGTATTTTGGTTGCGGTCGGCTTGAAGTATAACATCGCCACCTTTGCCGCCATCACCTCCGTTCGGACCGCCCCGAGCAATAAACTTTTCTCGCCGGAAACTGACTCGTCCATTACCACCATCACCGGCAATAACCGTTACAGCGGTCTTATCAATAAAATTCATCTGCCTATAAGTATAAAACAGTCGAAGCTGTTTAAGGTGCTGTAATGTAGTTCGGATAAGCAGAGATAGGAACCCAGCCTTCGCCAACTCTGTCATAACCTCCGCCATCACCGTAGTTATTCATGTCTCTAATTTCGACTTGACGACCCGTTAATGGCTACTACGATTCCGACATGTCCGAGCCCGCCAGCGGCATAGGGAGTTTGAGCAATCGCTCCGACAGTAGGTACCGAACTGACGTGCCAACCGGCTGCTCTAGCACCTTCGGCCCATGTGTTAGCATTACCCCAATTGGCCGGGACAGCAATCTGAGTCGCCACGTACCAGGTGCATTCGCCGACATCATAGCCATTAAATCCGTAAATAGCGTTGGAACCCCAGGCAAATCCGGCGACTGCGTAATAAGAAAACTACCGGTGTTATTGTGCCGTTCGGGATAATAATCTGTTCGCCAGCTTGTAAACCACTTATTTCAGCATCGTTATCATCGATAATTTGAGTTTGGTCAGAATGATACTTAGCGGCTAGTGTTGCTGGAGTATCGCCAGAACGGACAACATAGACGATACCATTAACCGGTGGAATAAAAAGCTTCTTGCCAGCCGAAAGACTATTGCTACCTAATTTGTTTGACCATAGGATACTATTCGAAGTAACGCCAAACTTTGTGGCAACCGATTGGACGGTGTCGCCAGCTTGGGAAACATAAGTATGGATATCCTTATTTGATACAAAAGAAGATACGACTGATTGCGGCTTATCTATAACCGTGTTATTGGCCGACGAAAGTGATAGTTCAATGTTCTCCGAATCGGTTTGATTAGCTACAGCGGCGGCTTCAGGCAAATTTGCCAATCGGGCTACGGTTAGAGCAATATTGACTGACGCTAATTGATCAACCGGTGCTGCCGTTGCTTGTGGACCGTTAACGGTGGCAACCGGTTGTGCGATCGAATCGGTTTTACTCGGATTGATCACTAAAATTAAGACAGCTAATACCAATAAAACATTAAGTGCGACCAACCCTGTCCGAAAAACTCGCCGACGAGATGCTTGCCTAATAAATAAGCGGCGTAGATATGTCAGTCTAGAAGACCCGTGGCTAGCCAGGGGCAATGTCAAACGTGTATGCGTGGCACGAGGAATCGTGTTACTAATACTACAAGTCCTTGATACCGCTCATGCGGCTACAACAATTACCGGTGTTATTTTATGCTTGGCAATTAGGCCATGTTTATTTTTAATAATTTGCCGGTAAAGCATAACGTAGATCCTACATATTGGAGAAATCACTACGCTATGCGTTGCATTTTAACAAATAACCACAGCAGCAGGCAAGCTAGACATATCTTAAAGCGCGATTGATTAGTCTTGTGAACACAGTTTATGACAATATTGGGCGACATTCGCTTGATGTTGAGCAAGCGTTTGAGCATAATACGTGTTTCCGTCATCGCCCGTTACAAAATAGAGCCAGTCGGAACTAGCCGGATGAGCAACAGCCGATAAAGAACTATCGCTTACTGTACCGATGGGCCCAGGCGGCAATCCGGGATGGAGCAAAGTATTGTATGGTGAATCGTAATTAAGTGACGGACTCACCCCAGCCAGGTTCGAACCAAAATAAGCAGTTACGTCCGATCCGAGCGGCATACCAATTTGCAGCCGTTTTATGAAAACTTGGGCAACTTGATTACGGTCACTTTGATCGGCTACTTCTTGTTCGACAATTGATGCAATAGTTACTCCTTGATAAACAGACAATCCTTGGGCGGCAAAGCCATTTCGAACGTTCTGGGTTATATGTTGCTGCATTTCGGTGAGGGCTTCAGCCACAATCTGACTAGGATTCGTACTCGAATTCTTTTGGTAGGAATCAGGCCATAAGAAACCTTCTAGCGTAGCAGAGGCTGGATTATCGGCAAGTGCCGGGTAACTACTACGATAGAGACTTGCGTTAAAAGCGGCGTCTACTGAAGTAGCACTAAAGCCGGATCTAATAAAAGTTTGACGTATTTGAGCTAGGGTTTGGCCGGATAAAATAGTCACTAGCTTGGTAGCGATTTTTCCATCGGCAATAGCTTCGGCAATTTGTTGCGTACTCTGACTAGGTGCAAAACTATAAGTGCCGGCTTGTAGTTTATCGCGGTCGTTATGAATCGTGACATACCACTCAAAAACTTGACTACTGCGAATTAAACCATCGGCTTTTAACTGAACTGCTATCTCGTTTACACCTGAACCGCTGGAAATAGTTACATACTGAAGCTGACTGCTATTACTAACAGGGTCTAGATTTGAATAATAAATATGTTGGACAGCCAAAGTGCCGCCAATTATGAGAACTATTAATATAGCTAGCACTACCCATACCCGGCGTGGTATTCGTCGCGATTTAGACATGAAGCTATATTTTGCCACTAAGGTAATCCTCCAAAATATAGGTAGCGGCTAGAGCGTCAATGTCTTCTTTTACGAAGGGTTTTCCGCGAGCATTAAGTTCATCTATGGCTTTTGCCGATGTGGCTGCTTCATCCTGCCAAGTAATAGGTATGCCTAACTCATCTTTTAATCGATTACTGAAAGCCCGGACAGCTGTTGTCTGGGAAGTATCTTGTCCATCCATATTTCTCGGTAAACCTATTACAATCTGCGTCACTGTCTCCTGCTCAGTCAATTGCTTTAGGTTTTGTATTAAGAAATTGTCATTTGAAAGTGTCTTCATTGGATGTAGCCAAACGAGCATCCAAAGAAGCACTAGCAACACCGATACGAGCTTCGCCAAAATCAAGCGCTAATATACTGCCGCTTCGTGTAACCATAAATCCTTAAGTAGCTTTACCAATAGTAACTGTTACTTTACTCGGATCTGTCGGGATTGAACTTACCCAGAAGGGGCTCAATCGAACTGTGACACTTGTAACACCCGGAAGTTTACCGATAAGAGTTTGCGCATCTCCACTTTTTTTACCGGCAACCTCCTTTTTAATAGTGGCTATATGTATGTCTGGTCCAACAAGAGCAGTTGTTTGGATTGAAACTTGTTCATTATTACTCGCGGCGCTCACTACACTAATTGTAGCGCTGGACAGTCCATCATCAATGATCGTTTGATTAGTTGTATTGATTTGACTATCTACATTATTAGCTATTAGAGCATCAATATCAGACTTTTTAGCACCGTACATAGTATAAGTGATTGCTTGTGTTACTGTAACTGACGTCGCTTGATCGCCTACATTACTGCTGGACGTTATTGTTGGAGTGCCAGCATTAAAAGTCGAAGGTAATGGATATAAACCGTCTTGGGTTAATTGTTGTTCGAGCGCACTTTTTATGGGACTGGTATTTTGAGAAGCTAATTTTTGCTTAGCACTATCTATATCGGCTTGGGCAACAACTTGAACTATGCTATCGGTACCTCCACTTGCCGAACCTGTAGCGCTCACATCATGAACGACCTGCAACTGTAAATAACGAACCATTTGTATTATATTTTGTTCCGCCTGTTTGTGCAGTTATATTGTTGTACTCGTAGCGGATATATAGTTATACAATTTGCCGTGGCCATCCAAATGGGGGAGAATTGTGCATCTGCCTTGAGTTATATAAGTTAAACCATCTGACTTACGCCCGTTCCTGCTGAACAGTTCGGTTGCCCTAGTGATTCGGGTACACACTCAATTCGGCAACTCATTTGGACAGTACCGGTTGCAGCAGTTCCATTATTTTGTTGCCCAGTAGTATTAACTTGTTGGGTGGTGGTTTGTTGCTGCTGTTCCGCGCGAGCAGGTATTGTCAGAGGTAGTAAGATTGAGCGCTTGGGCAGAGGGACTCAGTGTTGAAGTTAAGCTGACATTTGTATCACTGGTATTTGTACCAATCTTAATGGTAGCTTTCGGTAAAAGATTGAAGCTAATATTAATCCAATCATTAGTAAAATCAACAATTCCAGCAAGTAAGTAAACGAAGTCGGAACTTATTAAAATTCGGTACCCGTAAATGCTTTTCTTTAGAAGTTTTTGGTTTCTCGGTTGCCCCAGTTTTATCTTCTTCATCTTCCGCTTCATCAGGCAATGTTAGAGTTTCAATTCCTTCTGGTCTAGACGGCACATTAGTGTTTCCTCCAGCCAATTCGCCAACTGGTATGTCGCCGGCGTTTTCAGCCGTATAGCCTTCAGTTGACCCTTCATCTAGTGAAACAGCTTCGTCCTCTTTTTCTTTAACAGCATTAGTGATTGGAATTGTTAGGGGTATCTCTGGTTTTGATTGAGCCGTCTCAGCAACATGCAGTCCAACCGAACCAGCCAACGGCATTAGACTTGGCTCCGTCGTGACAAGAACGATATGCTTTTTAGCGCCTTCAGCACTACGCTTAAGTAACTTCATATTAACGATGCTTTGAAATATCGTGGCTCTTTTTGGAAGAACCAAGGCCACAACTCTACCGCCGCTACTGCGTACTTTATCAATAACGGTAGTTATATCGTCATCAACATCTACATATATGACATCTTTATCGGTTGGGGGTGTCGCCATAGTTATACCTGTAACATTCTATCAATTTTTTCACGGATTGAACTGTTGTTGTTCTGGCTGAAATTAAGGGTATCGACGCCGACTCTCAAAAGCCCCATAGCGGTAATATAGGTATGGTCTGTTGCTTTGCCGCTTAAATCGGTTATACCAACAACTTGTTCTGGACGAATCCGTCGGACAACTGGTTTACGAGTAAACGGTAACTGTCTATACCAATCCGATTCTTCAAGTGCGTCCATCAACATTTCAAGACTTGAACCGCCACCACAAAGGAACATGTGGTATGGTAAGTGATCGAGTTTATCAAATTCTCCAAGCGCCAAATCGATACCGCTTATCCATACGTCAATAGTTTTTTGGAGCGCTGATTCAATCGCCGGAACCTTAGCCCGCGGAACTTTTTCCGTACTTAAGCCGAGTTTCAGTTCCTCAGCTTGTTCGAAGTTTACATTTAGCTCTCGTTCGATCGAGCGAGTATAAGCTCGGCCACCAATACCGAACATTTTAGTGCCCTGGACGCCCCCGTCATTGACGATGGCAATGTCGGTAGTACCACCGCCAACGTCCATCAGTATGGCGCTCAGACTGGCATTAGGGTTATCGCCAATCACTGAACGGGCCACAGCAAATGGCTCTGCTGCCACCGCTAATAGATCGAGATCGAGTTCTTGTGCAGTTTTCTCGAGTGCCCCAATATGGATCATCGGCGCAAAAGCAGTATAGAGTTGGACCACTACTTCTTTACCCTGGAATCCAACCGGGTTGGTTACCGGATAACCGTCAATCTCAATATTGACTAGTGCACTATTAACGAGTCGGACATCAACGTCTTTACCGCCTAGTTCGGCATTCAATTGCTCGCGGGCTTTGCTTTCGGCTCGTTCTTGAACCAAATGAATCATCCGTTCCATTTCATCAAAATCAATTGGCTTTTTAGAATCCTTGCGGGCTACCTTGACGGTTGTAGTAGTGCCTTTGACTAGCTCACCGGCAATGCCAATTATAGCTTGCCTGACGCTCACACCGGCTTGTTGCTCGGCTTCATTGAGCGCCTCATCGCAATTAGCAACTACTCGGGCAATATCGGCAATTGCCCCGGCTTGCATATCGCTTAGTTCCTGGTGGGTCCGTCCAACACCAACAATCTCAACGCTCGTACCGTCATCGGCGACATGGCCAATCAGTGCTTTAACATATTCTGTTCCAATGTCTAAGGCAACGATGTGGTGGTCACTGGGTGTTTTTTTGGTTGGTCGGGAAGCTTTTGCCTGGGTAGCTTTGCTTGCTACGGTAGTCGCTCTGTTAGCTAATTCGTGCCCAAGCCCACGGCTAAGCTCCTTGAATCTGTCAAGCATATACGCTTTATTCTAACACACGCACCTCAAAGGAACCTGAAGCTGGATTTAGTTTTTAGAGCTATTTTACAACACTATATTTACTCGGAAATGTTGGAGCTTTTTATACGAGTACCGCTTTAATGCGACGGACGCCACCGGAACTAGATTCTTCCTTTGATAATCTTAAATTGTTTACCGCCCTCGCCAAGTTGGGCAGTATGTTCAACATGCGGACCGCCACAAATTTCTCGACTAAAATAACTACCGTCCGGATCGCCAATGGTATAAACCTTAACGGTTTGACCATAACGATCGCCAAAAGCACCTGACACACCGTGCGCCAAAGCTTCTTTGGTATTTTCCTCGCGCCAGCTGACCGGCCAATCTTTATCGATTTGCTGATTCACAACCCGTTCGACTTCTTTAATTTGTTCTGGTGTCATTTTTTCAGAGTGCGAAAAATCAAAACGAACGCGTTCAGAAGTTATATTAGACCCACGTTGCACGACATGATCACCCAGCACTTGTTTTAATGCTTGATACAAAAGATGGGCAGCAGTATGGTATTTTGTGGTTACTTCAGAACTGTCGGCTAATCCGCCTTTAAATTCACCTTTACCGGCAGTACGTGACCTCTCGCGTTGCTGTTCCATCAGATTTTGGAAAACATCGTCGGCATCTTTCGTTACTACCATCTTTCGTTTTAAGGCTTCCTCTTTAGTAAGTTCAGTCGGAAAGCCGTAAGTGTCATATAAATTAAATAGCAGTGCGCCATCAACTTGACCGCTAGCCAGTTTACCAAATTCGGCCAGTCCTTTACGAAGCGTTTGGCGAAAGATTTTTTCCTCTTTTAATAAGTATATCTATCACCCGCTGCCGATTAGCAGCAACTTCGGGATAATCATCATGATAAATGTCTGCTACAACTGGAACAATTGCTTCGAAGAAATTTTGCTCAATACCCAGATCGAAAGCTCTAAGGACTGCCCGGCGAATTAAGCGGCGCAAAACATAACCTTGGGTTTTATTGCTAGGTACGATTCCGTCAACCGCCAGAAAGGTGGCACCGCGGACGTGATCGGCAATAATTCTCATACTTTCGGCATGATCGTCATATTTCTTTTCCGATAGTTGCTCAAGCTTACTAATAATTGGTTTTAATAGGCTTGTTTTAAATACATCTGGCGTATCGATAGCGGCTGCCGCAATCCGTTCAAGTCCGCCACCGTAATCGACATTTCGTTTAGGTAATTTAGTAAATCCTTTTGCAGTTTTCAGATACTCCATAAAGACCGAGTTGCCGAGTTCGATGTAGCGGCCGCAGTCACAGTTGGGATGGCATTTATCGCCCCATTTAGGATCGTGTTTGACGTGATCAAAACGATAAAATGCTTCGCTATCTGGACCTCCCGGTTCACCATCGGGCATGTCCGCCGGATCGCCAACCCGGCTCCACCAGTTTTTCTTATCATAATAAAAAATACGGCCGGCTGCATCGCCAATCCGATAGCCATTTTCCTCAGACCCTATGTCAACTTCTTCGGCAGTCAATACCTTTGGCTTCAAATAATTTCTTCCAGACAGCTGCCGATTCGGTATCTTTTGGAATATTAAAATCTGGAAAGCCGCTGCAACAACTGATATACAAACGCTTCGGATCAAGTCCGACAACGTCGGTCAGAAATTCAAAAAACCAGGCTAATTGATCCTGTTTAAAGTAATCACCGAGGCTCCAGTTGCCCAGCATTTCAAAAAAAGTGGTGTGGCGATTATCACCAACTTCGTCGATATCCTGGACGCGCAGACAGGTTTGGGAATCAACTAGACGCTTCCCTTTAGGATGCACTTCTCCTAACAAATAAGGTAGCAAAGCTTGCATGCCCGAACCGGTAAATAATGTCGTTGGATCATTTTGCGGTACCAACAATGCTCTGGGTATAACAGCATGCTGTTTACTTTTGTAAAAATCCAGATATTTTGTTCGTATTTCTTGAGCGGTCATAAGCATATTAAGGCATCTAGGTAATTTAGGTATATGTACTGTTATACGATATACCCAACACCTTTTTCGACTAATTCAAATTATATCCTAAAAGAACTTAGACCACGATACCGCCACCCAGGACGAGATCGCCATCGTAAATTACGGCTGATTGGCCGGGCGTAATAGCTCTAATGTCTTCACTCAGTTCAATACTAGCTTTAGTTCCCGTAAAACTGAGTTGCTCCTTTAACTAGTGGTGCGCGGTAGCGAGTCCGGATTTGGTAGCTACCGGCACTTAGGGGCTTTATTAATCCAATGTAAATCACTTAAACTAAGTCGATTTTTCCAAAGACCCTCATCCTGCAAATCGGTCGTGACGTAAACCTCATTTTTAGCCATATCTTTACCGGTAACGTAATAAGGCAATCCGCCGCCGACATGAAGGCCATGCCGTTGGCCGATAGTATAAAATAACGCGCCGTCATGCTCACCAATTGCCACTGCCGTGTTGATCGCGAATAACACCAGTCGGTTGTTCGCCTAACTCATGAACTAAAAAGTCTTTAATACCGACTTTGCCGACAAAACAAATTCCCTGGCTATCTTTCTTTTCGGCCGTACTTAGGCCGAACTGACGAGCCAAAGCGCGGACGACCGGTTTTTCATAGTTGCCGATTGGGGTAAGCGACCTCATAAGCGCCTCTTCGCTAACACGATATAAAAAATAACTCTGGTCTTTATTGGCATCTAAACCAATAAGTAGCTTACCGCCTTCTGTCCGGACATAGTGGCCGGTAGCAATCTTGTCGGCACCATCAGCTAGGGCTGTTTCTAAAAACAACTTGAACTTTATTTCCTGATTACACATCACGTCTGGATTTGGTGTTCGACCAGCCCGGTATTCATCAACCATGTAATTAACAACACGGGTCCGGTACTGCCTTTCAAAATCATACATTTTAAACGGGATGCCAAGTTGAACAGCTACCCGTTTAGCGTCTTGATAGTCTTCCAGCCATGGACAACGCATACCAGGAAGATCCTGACTCCAGTTCTTCATATAGACGCCGGTAACGGCATAACCTTGCTGTTTTAAAAGGGCAGCCGTAACCGAAGAATCAACACCACCCGACATCGCAACAAAGACTTTAATATCTTTTGACATAACCTTCACATTTTAGCAAATTAAAACTGATCTGGCAGGATAAATTTTATAAGCTACTCGCGACTAGCTTCAATCGTGCGACGAATGATATAGAGTTCATGGCGACGGCCGAGCCAAAAGGCAATGATAATAACCGGTATGGCTATTAACATTGGTTGCCACAAAATAACCGTTTTAGTGTTGCTTGGCGAGTTCGAATTGGAGTTCAAAGAGCCACTAATCTTGCCATTGGCCACACCAACTAGTTGTAGATAAGCTGAAGTATTATTGGCATCGGTTGCTTTGGCCACAATCGTATACACGCCTGCTTGATTATAAGTATGAGTGATATTCACGACACCAGTAAATGAAACGCTCTTAAGTTCGGCGCCACTGCCGTCGCCCCAGTCAACACTTATAGCGTATGGTCCAGCTCCGCCACTTAAAATAAGTGGCCAAGTTAAGACTGACCCTGGATTGACGCCTTGGCGGGCAAAATTACTACTTAGTGTTACTCGAGTGCCAAATTGAGCAAATTGGGCATCGTTAAAGATAACGTTTACAGAATTTGAGTCAGGTCCTTGCTGATCCAAATTATCGTAATCTCTCGCAATAAGCTGTTTGTACCGCTAAATAAATCTACTTTCAGGCTATAGCTGCCACTTGAGCATTCTACGGCTCCGACAAAGACGTTATTGCTAAATATCTTGATCAATAAGCCGTTAGGGCATAAACCGCTGACAGTAATAGGTGTACTAGTAAAAACTTGACCATTAGTGGGTACGCCAATTGTGGCCGCCACAGTTGGGGCCGGTCCTTGGACGCTACCTTCAATACCAAGAGAATTCGACTGGGGATTTTGTAGAGCGGATGCTGGCAGAGTAAAGATCGGACAAAGGATCATTACGATAGATACTACTTTAAGAGCCCAGCGCAATATCATATTTCGTTAATCTTTCCTTTTCAAGGTAACTGTATTGCAGCCACTATATTTCCTTAGTGACGAGCTCGATTTAGTACGCGTCGATCGTGTCGACGCAACCATCTCGGAATAACTACTATAAGGAATATAATAATAAGTACTATCAATACTGCTAAAGCGATGATTGGTATTGGAATAACGTAAAATGTAGTTTTGGCACTCAATAATTGACCATTTGTACCATAGCCAAAACTTCCAATAAGTGTATATTGGCCAAAAGAACCGACTTTATTTAATTTGACAGTAAACCTACGTATGCTGTCTGGTAAAACGTTTCCTCGGGGAGTAGTGTTATTTATCTCATACGACGCTAATACCTTACTGCCTGATTCTAGCTGTACTTTTCCAAAAGGTTGTTCTTGTACTTCACCAGTATTTTGGAACCTGGCGGCGGCTATTAAATTCTTATTACTGGTAAATAAGACTGATGATCCACTGCCGCTATTTTCTGTGTCGAAACTCAAAAGTTCAACATTTTCTTTATAAACACCCGGTACTTTAACAAGAATGAGGGAAGCTAAGCTAGCTGTTAAACTAACTGTACCACTGCCATTAGAAGATACTGGTAAGAAACGAATAGCTCCATAATAACCGCCTCCGGATGTATTACTTGGAATCGTAATGACGACATTTACGCTTTTTTGTTGTCCAGGCTGCAATGTAACATTATTTATTGATTGGACATAACGCTTAAGACTATGCGTAGGAGCATATTGATTATTTAATAACAGATTCGGTGTCCCCGTTTCGTCACTGTTGGCGGTAAAATCATTTACTAAAGCTTGTATTGTGATTGGTGCTGAAGTCACGTTAGTAACATATAGAGTGACTGACTGTGACTGACCAGCATTGATTGTAAGGTTTGTAACTACAGGAGATATTTTTAGGCCACTACCGCCAGTTTCAGAGCTTGTGGCTGCTGAGACTGGTACTATTGACATTAAGATTAAGAATAAGCCACCCAACACAGTACCAAACAATGAGGATATTCTACGTCGACTCATACATTTTCTCTGTTTATATCTATATGATCATTATACTATCAAACAACGAAACGTTTTCCAAACAGACAGTTGTAAGAGTTACTACTTAAAAAGTGCCCGTTGCTATAAGTAACTCTTTACCGCTATAAATGCCAGCCGGCGTAGTTGTGGTAGCCGTGGCGGCAAACTCCATCGTGCAACTATCATTTAATACTGGACCAGAATAATTGTATACAGTATCCCCGTACGTGCTCGTTAAGTTCGTACCATTCATTCCCATTAGTACACCAGACACCCAGGCACTCGGACAGTTATGGGCAGTATCCTTGTAGTTAGTGGCAACAGTTGCGGCACTACTTGTCGTTGCCGTATTGACACACATACCAAAGTCTGCGGTACCAGCCACTAGTGCGGTTGCACTGTTACCAATACCGGGTATGTTGCAGGTTGCTCCACCACTCGCGCTGAGGCCGCCGTTGGCACAGGATTGGTTGCTTTCATGCGGACAACAACGCCACCATTAGCATTAGTCGTGGTCTGAGTATAGGCGGGAGTTTGGTCCACTGCGGACGCAGTGATTACTGACGGCGAACCATGTCCAATTACTAGAGCAGGAGCTGACAGACCTGAGCAGCCGGCACCAGGTAATGCTCCAGAGACACAGAAGGTCAACGTTTCTTGAACAGTGGCGGTAATGGTTATCTGTGATGCGGTAGACATAGCAAAACCACCGTCGTCAATGACATTGGTGAGGACGCCTGGGGAATAGGAACTAGCGTGGGCTGTCGTATCGAAGGTATAGACACGAGCATAGAAGGAATGATTGGCGCTGTTCGGGTTTGTCACTGTGGTGATGTTGAAGGTACAGGCACCAGCGGCGGTCATAGCCACACCTGAGGCTGCGGACAATTCAAGAGTACGGTTACTGTTCAGGGTCGCAATAGTCGTAAAGGTCGATAGGTTACAGCTACCTGCACCTGATTGACCGCTCACTGCTGGTGATGCTGTAAGGGTAAAACCACCGGGTGTCGTACAGGTGGTGTCAGAGACTAACGGGTCATTGTCGCAGAAGTCTAAGATAATGGCTTGAACGATGCTGTCGTAGCTATAGAAAACGACACTGCATATGTAGTATTAGTGGCGCTCAACAGCGAACTACTCATTTCGATACTTCGAGAAGTAACGAGGCCGACGGCAGAAACAGTAGGACTAAATAAAGGTAACAAAAGTACTACAACGAAAAGTAAAGCGAACACGGAATTTACGCGCAACGCTACAACACGGAGAGCACTTCTCATATTTCTCACTTATGTTATCTATTTAGTAGTAATAGTAACAAAACACTAGAAGTTTGCCAAACCGACAAATGTCAGCGTTGCTACATAGACACCGACTTGTTGGTTACTAGGAATATTGGCAATATAACTCAACGTAAATTCCCGTAAATTATCGGCAACCGATGAACCAGCTAGAGTACTTCCCGAAATAAACTGGAAGAAGTTGGGTTGATTATAGCCTGGCGCCACATTAGCACTACCGGGACCTTGGGGATCTGCACCTATAGATGGAGTTTGATTTGCAACCAGATTCAAGCCGAATTGGCTGGAGCCGGGTCGGGAAATATCTGGAGATAGTATGGCATTAATAATATAATTGCCAGACGTAAGCGTTGAACCGTAAACTTGTACGTTATAACCTGACTGAGCATTAGTCGCAAGTAGCATTTGACTTTGTCCATTACTAGTTGAAGAACTAGTAAAATTACCCAGATTTAAATAATTGCCACTAGCTGTATTACAATCCAAATTTGAAATTGTTAAACCGCTGCAAAATAAGAGATAAGGTGGCACTGTGGCACTAACTTGGATAGGGCTATTAATACTTATAGCCAAACCACCATGATCATTTTCCGGTCCACTTGCGTCAGTACTGCCAAATGTTTGCAATCGACCATAAAAAGGACCTAAGTTTGACGGATTTATGACACTGTAAATGTATAACTAACCGGGATAGCGGCAGCCAGACTAGCAGGTCGAGTTATAACTATTGTATTCGCATTAGTTCCAGATGATAAAATACTAAATCCGGTTTCGCCTGATTGAGAGGAAAGTGTTGCACCAGAAATGTCAAAGCCACTGGGTACTGAGCAAGAATCACCAATAATAGGATCATTGGAACAAAACTGCAGTTCGACGGAACCAAGAGTTTCGGATGCTGGAATGGTAAAACTAAGGATATATTTAGCCGTCGCACCCGCCCCACTATCACTCATCAACAAGCTACGCAGTGGTAACTCATCACCGTATGCTGTCGAAAAAAAAGTAGTCCCAGTATGATAACTGAGACTACTATTAGAACGCGGATTATAGAGTTATTGCTAGAGTTGCTTATTTTTCCCTTGAAACTCATCCATACTGGTCCTAGAAGGTACCTGTTGCAATTAAGTAATTCATTACCAGCGTAAATACCAGCTTGGGTGGTGGCTGCTGCAGTTGCAGCAAACTCTAGCGTTGTGCTATCATTCGTTACCGGCGCTGCATAATTATATATTTGGTCTCCATATGTTCCCGTTAAGTTCGTACCATTCATGCCCATTAGTACACCAGCCACCCAGGCACTGCGGACAGTTATGGGCAGTATCCGTGTAGTTAGTGGCAACATTGCGGCACTACTTGTCGTTGCCGTTTGACACACATGCCAAAGTCTGCCGTACCGGCCGCTAGTGCAGTCGCACTGTTCCCAATACCAGGAATGTTGCAGGTTGCTCCACCACTCGCACTTAGGCCACCGTTGGCACAGGTATTGGTTGCTTTCATGCGAACGACGACGCCACCATTGGCATTAGTGGTAGTCTGAGCATAGGCGGGAGTTTGGTCCACTGCGGCAGCCGTAATTACTGACGGCGAACCATGGCCAATGACTAGAGCAGGAGCTGACAGACCTGTAGCAGCCGGCGCCAGGTGATGCTCCAGAGACACAGAAGGTCAATGTTTCTTGAACGGTGGCGGTGATGGTTATCTGTGAGGCGGTCGACAGGGCAAAACCACCGTCGTCGATGACATTTGTGAGGACACCTGGGGAATAGGAACTGGCGTGGGCTGTCGTGTCAAAGGTATAGACACGAGCATAGAAGGAATGGTTGGCGCTGTTCGGGTTTGTCACTGTGGTGATGTTGAAGGTACAGGCACCACCGGCGGTCATAGCCACACCTGAGCTGCGGATAGTTCAAGAGTACGGTTGGTATTCAGGGTCGCAATGGTCGTAAATGTCGATAGGTTACAGCTACCTGCCCCTGACTGACCGCTCACCCCTGGTGATGCTGTCAGCGTAAAACCACCTGGTGTCGTACAGGTAGTGTCAGCAACCAACGGGTCGTTATCGCAGAAATCTAAGAATAATGGCTTGAACGCTGCTGTTGTGGCAATAGTAAACGATACTGCATATGTCGTGTTAGTGGCGCTCAAAACAGAGCTACTCATTTCAATACTTCGAGAAGTAACGAGCCCGACGGCTGAGCACTTTCAGTTAAGATTGGAATTAATGGGCAATACCGGCCGTTAGAAAAGCCAGACTACAACTATGTACACTTGATGTCTGAGTGTACGTAAAGCTGATTTCATTTTAATAAATCCTTTCATGATATTTTTGTTTGGGTTTAGATCTGTTGGGCTCATACTATCACGCTTACCCTTAAATGTGCAAGTACCACTTATCCACAGTTTAGAAGGTACCGGTAGCTACTAAAACATCATTAAAGCTATATATCCCACCCGGCGTTAGTGGAGTTGTATTGAAAATATAAGATATAGTATAATCCGTCTCTCCTGAACTACTGTTCGACGCAGCAATGGTATCGCCATTATTATAAGTAAACTTGCCACATGTATTGTAATTAGCCGCAGCGTAACCAAAACTAAAACTACTAGTAGGGACTTGAACCGGACTGGCACCAAAATTGGCTGGCGCACCGCAACCCGTTGTATTAGCCACCAAATTCATACCGAATTGTTCCTGCGAATTATTGGAGGAAGTTGGTGTTGTCAAAGCATGCATAGTATAGCTGCCCATTTTAGGTGGATTAGCATCAGTGGTCACTATGTAGCCGTCAGCCAGATAACTTTCCACCGAGAATGTACCAGTGGTTGTTGCGGTAGTTCCTGGAGTCAAAGTACCTAAGTTAATATTGGCTGAATTGACTATAAATGTGAGTGATTCAGACCGTAGCGTGTTAAAGCCAGCCTGAGCTTGATACGTTGTACCGACTGTATTGCCAACACCTGTTTCCCCCAGAGTCTCATCGGCACAGTAACTTGTCCCACAAGTCGATGATGCCCCTGCACCGTAACCGTAGCCACCACCGCTGCCAAAAAATACTTCGTTTAATTCGTAGCTACTCGAACATGTTTGTGCTTGAGTGCATGCTTCTACGGTACTTGGAAAAATGACATTAACTAAGCCGCAACTAACTAATCCGACTGCAACTAAACTTATAATCCGAAAAAAAGATCCAAGTCTGACAGCTTTCTTAAAGTAAGTATGACTTTGTTTTGTGCTTTTTTGTAAGCATATTTATATATTTGCCACCGACTATAACAACCTTGCCTTAATCGGCTTACGGTTTTTATCAACCTCTTGTATTATATAACATAAGGGAAATCAGATAACACAGAAGGTATGTCGGTTCTAGTCAATGGATGGGAAAAATAACGATACCGGACCAGCTAATCAGGCTGATGATATCAGCTCGCTGGAAGAACAATCTACGGTTAATATTTCAAAAAGTGACGCCAATGCACCTGCTAGTGTTAGTGCTAATGACGGCGTTAACTCCCTGGAAGGCAGCGAGAGTGCAACTTCTGTAACAAATAGCCCCGAACAAACTTCAGCTCCCCAGGTCATCTCGGATTCTTTGACCAATATACCCGGTCGTCATAATCCCTTTGAACGCGTCGCCAGACAATTCAATGTCTATCTATTACTTTTTGTATTGCTTTTCTTTCTAGCCATAATTGCCGGGGTAATTTTATACTTGAAAGCTAATCAGCAAGCCAATAACAACAATAATTCAAACTCTCAATCGTTAACACAAAGCGAATTAAGCCAATTAGCTAATGGTGACGTGACAGTTGGCGGTCCAAAATCAACCTTAAACGTTCAAAGTAACGCCGTCTTTGCTGGCAGCGTACTGGTTTCTAGTAATTTACAAATTGCCGGAACATTGCAAGTAGGCAGTGATGCGGCTAATGATGGGCTGAGGGTAACTGGAAATAGTACTTTTGATGATGTTTTGATTGATAAATCGCTTGCTTTAAACGGCAATGGTTCCGTTCAAGGTCAGTTTAATGTCCAGGGTAATTTAGGTGTCAATGGGACTGCCACTTTTTCCGGTAATATTTCGGCGCCTCAACTAACTGTTGGTACGCTCAATTTAAATGGAGCGTTAAGCCTCACTCACCATATCACTGCCGGGGGCAGTACGCCGTCGCGTGCCTATGGTTCCGCTCTGGGATCGGGCGGTTCAGCGTCAGTCAGCGGATCCGATACAGCCGGTTCGATCAGTATCAACACCGGTAGCAGCCCGGCCGCCGGTTGTTTTCTGACAATTACCTTCGCAACGGCTTTCAACGCCACGCCACATATCGTAATTACGCCTGTGGGCTCGAGTGCCGCTGGAATTCAATATTATATAAATCGTTCAACAACAAACTTTAGTGTCTGTTCGGCTTCGACTCCGCCAGCTAGTGCCAGTTTCGGATTTGACTATCTGGCATTCGATTAATATCGAGGTTAGTTTGTTCTTAAACTTCTAAGAAAACGGTAACCGAGTTTTTGTGGACGTGCATGACGCCGCCGGATATCTTAATTTTAGTTTCGCCATTGGGGGTTTGCAGGGTAATATCGCAGGGATTAAGTAGAGTTATAAAATTGTGATGGTGCGGCAAAACATCAAACGGACCAGTGCCATTGATAGCCGAGATACTTTTGGCCTGACCGTTAAAATAAGTTCGAAATGGCGACCAGATTTTAACTAAAATAGTTTCATCGTCAGTCTTATTAGCTACGGTTGTTGGCGCCGCAGCAGTAGCACCATTAGTGACTATTTGTCACTGGTGGAATTTTGTGCCATTTATAAATACCTTGAGTTTTGGATCATACAATAATTTCCTCAATTCCATTGAGTGTTTCGCTCAAACTGAATGATTCACCTTTATGGGCACTCTGGTTTTCCACGACGTGCAAATGCTGCGAAAAATACTGGATTAGCTTTTGGGCTTTATTGTAATCAGCCCGGTCAGCTGAAGATAGTTCAGTCTCGCCAATGATGGCAATAATACCTTTTAGAGATTCATATTTTTGAAGCAGCGCTTGAACCTGGACGCTCAGTAAATAGTGACGATCACCGACAATATCGGGACTAAGCAAACTGGAACTGGTTCGAGTTAAATCGACTGCCGGACGAATGCCGCGCTCGGCTACCTGCCTAGAAAGAACCAGTGTTGAGTCGAGCTCATGCTGAATCATTTGGACCGCCGGGTCCGATAGATCATCAGCCGGCACGTAAATCGTCTGAACAGCAGTAATAGAACCTTTTTCGGTTGAACTTAGGCGGTCTTGCAGTGTTTTAACGTCAGAGAAAATGGTCGGTT
Source organism: uncultured Candidatus Saccharibacteria bacterium (assembly GCA_963707285.1). Taxonomy (GTDB): domain Bacteria; phylum Patescibacteriota; class Saccharimonadia; order Saccharimonadales; family UBA4665; genus CAVPPA01. The sequence continues at coordinate 18,830 of CAVPPA010000008.1, read as the reverse complement.
CATAACCTCCTTCCGAAGGCACTTGATCAAGCAGCGTCGAGACTTCATTTTTTGCTTGCACATAGCGGTACATATTGTCGGCAAAAAACAGGATATCCTTACCCTGTTCATCCCGAAAGTATTCAGCCAGAGTGACAGCCGAGGCAGCTACTAGTGATCGCTGGATCGGGTTTTGATCCATTTGGCCGAAAAACATACAGGTATTTTTAACTAGATCACGCTCTTTAAGCGTTTCATAAAGCTCTTGTCCTTCCCGGATACGTTCGCCGATTCCGGCAAAGAAACTGAGTCCCCCACCTGATTGGGCAATATTATATATCAGCTCCATAGTCAGAACCGTTTTGCCGACACCCGCCCCGCCAATAATGCCAATTTTGCGGCCCTTAACAAATGGTGTAAAGAAATCAATCACTTTAATGCCAGTTTCCAAGATTTCCGGTTTACTACCTTTAAAAGAGGTCTGTTGCAGTGGCGGCACAAAAATCGGGCGGCGCTGTAAATCGGTTACCTCAAGCGAACCTAGCCCGTCCATTGGTCGACACAAGGCGTCGACAACCCGCCCAATCAGTGGATCACCAACCGGAATTTCCAGGCTCTTTCCGGTACCAACTACCGTCATGCCTTTTTCCAAGCTTTTATCCGCCCAAAGATTCAGACACTTAGCAATCGAGCTGTTTTGCAAACTATCGACCAGTAAAGGTGTTTTATTTTGATTATCGACCTGAACAATTTCGTATGGTTCGGGCATATCACTGTCGAATTCGACATCAACTATCAGATCACGCAAAGCCTTAATATAACCCCTACTCATAGACCACCACCTTTTTGAGTCCGTTGATGATCTCTTTTAGCCGTTCGTCAGAAATTTCCCGTTTGGTCCGGCTATAGCTTAAACGCAGTTGGCTTTCTGAATCGACGGCTTTTTCCCGGGCGGCGCTCATTGAGCGGAAACGACTGGCATATTGGGCTAATTTGGAATCTAAGATAACCTGACTGAGAGTAATTTGCAGCATTGATCGTTCGAGATGAGCCACGACGGCAAAAGTGCTAGGTTCAAAAATATAATTAAACTCGCTTATCACATTGTCGTTATCTTTAGAGCTATGCTTACTACCGGCTTGTTTGACCGCCGTTTGCAGTTCAATTTTTTTCACTTCCTGAATCATTAGTGACACATAGGCTTGGTAATAAACGGTTGTCGTGCGGTATTTGCGGACGTAATTAATCAGCGGCAAGACATTGATGTTTTGGTCCTGAGACGGCAGCTTAAAGTATTTTTTAAATGACACGCCGGCCTGGATCAGCTGCATAACACCGTGGTGTCCAATCACGATAATATCTTGGGTCGACGGATCATGTTCTTTAACCATTCCCGATATTAGTTTTTGGTCGATATCACCGCTAAAACCACCTTCCGCCGTAATGGCAATAATCAGTTCCTTATCGATCACTTTTTCGTCATCAGTTCGGCCAAACCGAAAAAGCGTATCGACTTTAATCTGAGTATAAATCCGCCAAAGTTCGTCAAAAAACTGCTGAGAGGCGAGCACCTGGTTTTTAATTTGGGCGATGTGAATACTGGCCAGACTCTCGAAGACGCTGGTCAAGCTAACAATCGTCGACATATCGTCCCGTTCTTGGGCCAGCTCCTGGAGTTGAATCATGTGTTGTCCTTTTGCAGGCTGGCTGCCAGAAGTTCGTCCCGGGCTTTTTCGAAATCTTTATCAGAACTCATACTGCTGGCGATGGTTTCGGCTTTCAATTTTAGAGATTTGACGTCGAGGATTTGGCCGGCTTTTGAGTTCAGCACGATATCCAGAATAAGCGTTTGGGCACTGATACTGTACGTTTCATCGGGCGTCTGATTAAACAGTTCATATAAACGATTGCCGCGCTCCAGGTTGATCTTGGCGTCGCTGCCCAGTTCAGACGCGAAGTGAGAGAATTCTTGGGCTTGGACAAAAGCATTTAGGGCCATCGTCGTCTGAGCAGCTAATTGCTTTTGGCGGGCACTTAAACCTAGCCCACCTACCCTGGTTACACTCAATCCCGTACTGATAGCCGGCCGCATCGTATCACGAAAGACTTTCATATCTAAAATCCACTGACCATCGGTAATGGACATGATATTTGTCGGTAAATAGGCGGTAATATCACCACCCGACGCCAGTACAATCGGCAAAGCTGTTAGTGTTTTATGGTTCCGACTTAATTTACCGGCTCGTTCCAACAAACTAGAATGAGCGAAAAACATGTCACCTGGGTAGGAATCACGTCCTGGACTGGCGCCGGACAATAGTGAAATCTCCCGGTGGGTATGGGCATGCGACGTTAAATCGTCATAAATAACCATTACGTCGCGGTCGCAAACCTGCCACAAATATTCACCAATGGCGCAGCCAATATAAGGCGCCAGATAGCTTAACACCACTGAATCAAACATAGTTGATACTACGATGACGGCATTTTTGAGGGCGTCTTTTTCGGTTAATTTTGTCAGCAGCATGTCGACATCACTGCGGCGCTTGGCGATCAGCACATAAACGGCAACGACATCGGTATTTTTCTGATTAAGCGCCAGCTGCAAGGCCAGCGTACTTTTACCCGACTTTGAATCGCCCAGGATGGCTAAACGTTGCCCGCGTACTAGTGGAAACAATTCATCTATTACCATCAATCCAGTAGGCAGCTGTTTATCAAGAACCTCCCGCTCAAAAAACTTAGGCGCTTCATGAAAAACCGGCCAAGTACTATCGGCCGCAATCGGTCCTTTACCATCGAGCGGCGTACCGGTAACTGAGACGACCCGACCTAAGAAATCCTTGCCCACTTTACATACAAGCGCCTCATGTTGGACGACCGCCATCATGCCAATAGCCAGATTACTGGTGCCTAAATGAAGAACCACCACATGGGTTTCTAGGACTTGGCGAACGAAACCTTTGCTGCCGTCTTCAAACATGATAAGGGCGTGAATAGTAATTGGCTGAAGTCCTTTAATACGGACCAAGAATTTATCGACACCGACGATTTCGCCAACCGGATTACCTTTTTCAACTAGCCTCTGAAAATGGGCATTTTTGCTGTTTGAATCTTCTTTCATAATGCCATTCGCTCTCAGTCTGCCGTCATTTTTAGAGCGTTAATAAGATCTGTGCCGTGTTTTGCAAAACTTCGCCGAAGACTCAGATCGAAATATTTATTGGTCGTTCTAACCACACAGCCGGCGGCAATCGTTGGTTGGATACCGATCTGAACTAAAATACTCTCGTGAATATGCTGGCGAAACCATAGCACTACTTTTTGCAAAAAGGCCGGCGAGGGATCGGTCGCAAAACTTATATGTATGACTGGGGCGTGTTCGGCTACATCATTTAAAAATTCCATTAGGTTCTCTCTGGTGGCTTCGTCTCTTATGTCTAACTTATTACTAATAGCTAGTTCATCAAGTAGCAAACTGACTTTCGGCACAGCTGCAGTCGGATGATTTTTCAGTTTTTGTTGTTCGAAGTAATCCTGTAAGACGGCTATTTCGCGGCGCAACCGCATGACGTCGGTCGGAGTGGCGATTAGGGCCGGTACTCGAAGTCCCGCTAGTTCATCACGCGCCATGTTGAATATCCTCAAGAATGGCTTGTTTATTGGCTTCCAGTTCGCTCAAGATGTATTCCAACTGGTCGTTCAAATCAATCTGATTACCGACGGCGGCAATGATGTAGTGGTTAATGATTTCCGCCATGTTTTGCTCAAATCTCTCAGTCAGATGGGCTTTTTCGGCTTCAATCTCTTTTTCCACTTGTTTCGACATGACCGCCCGCTGTTCCTCGATGGCTTGGTTGGTTTTTTGAATCGAATCGATGGCCAGCTGTTTGGCGTCCATAATCGATTGTTCGTATTTATCGAATTCTTCCTTCAGTTTTCTGGTAATTTCACTCTTCATGTACTCGTTTAACTGGGAAGTTGTCAGGCGCAAGTCTTGCTGCAGGAACATGGCATTTTCACCGATAATTTTCTCAAAGTGAAGCCGGCCACGGTTTCTCAGCTCTTCGCGGAATTCGGTACTGAAAATGTGCTCAACTTCGCTATCGGCAGCCTTGGCATAATCATCGGTTTTGGATTTAGCCCCCGTCTGAGCATCACTACCAAGTCGAACCGCCACCCAGATAAACGCCAGTGCGGCAGCACCGACTACGCCGAGCATGCTGATCAACCACCAAATTGTCATGTTTATATACCCACCGTGCTTACGCTTATAGTCTTAGTAGTAAATATACCGCAAATAACCCGAGAACAAAAATGATAACACCGAAGAGAACAACCTGGCTGAGTCCCCGGACGATGTATTTTCTAGCTAACGGATTGCGGCCAATCGAAACAATGCTGTTTTTAACCCCGCTATAGAGCAAACTGCCGCTAATCAGCATGCTCAAAAGTAGTATCACCAGACTGATATAGACTTTCGGGGCACTAACCGGTTTATTGGCAATAGCCGTAGAGGCGGATTGCAGAAATCCCGGTAGTCCCCCTACTCCCAGCTGCTCGTTAGGGTTAGCCGCGATACTAATATCAACTGGGATAGAACCGATGCTAACCTCGGTTGTGCCGCCGCCGGCTTTTTTAATAGTAGCCGTGCTAACGACGCCGGTTTTGCCGCTAAAGGCCATAGTTGCCTTACCGACGACAGTCCCTTCCGAGTCTGACGCCTTCATACCAATACCATCAAGCGATGAAATAGAGATATAATCACCGATACTAATTGAACCGTTCTCGGTACTAACTAGAATGTTATAGCCGCCGGAGTCAGCCACATAAACCTGATTCGAACTCGTGCCGTTATTCAGCGAGATCGGCGCATTATTAGGCGATACGACGACACCTTGCATGGTCGAAATATCGTTGGCCGAAAGCGCTTGCACCTGACTGGCATTGCCTCTTGACCAGGCCAACGATCATACCTGTTTGGAGAGCCTCGCTGGTTGTATAGCTTTGGACAACCGCTTGGGAGGAGGCAGCACTGGCAGCCGCTAGAGGTACCGGGGCGATCAAAAGCAGAGTAAGACATGATCCTATAACCGTCAATGGCCGAAGAAGCTTGAGCATCTTGACAACAGTATAGACGGCAGACTACTACTAGGCAATAAGTTGAGCTAGGACGTCGATAGTATGACGAATATCCTGTTCAGAAGTAGTTTGACCGAGTGTGAATCTGAGTGAAGCTTGAGCATCTTTGCCGCTAATCCCCATGGCCCGAAGGACGTGCGATGGCTCGGCGCTGCTGGCACTACAGGCTGAGCCGGCGGCAGCTTGGATTCCGGCATCGTCTAATCCAATTAAAAGTCTTTCGTTATCTTGTCCTGGTATGGTGACATGAACATTATTGGGCAGGCGTTTTTTAAGCGATCCGTTGATAATGCCAGTTGGGATTTTTTCAGCTAACAGATCAAAAAAGAGTTGCTGCAAATGTCCTAAACGGATTGTTTCTTCTTTTCTCTGAGTTTGAACTAGATCCAGGGCAATGCTCAAACCAATAATATTGGCTACGTTTTCGGTACCACTCCGAATATTGCGTTCCTGACCGCCGCCCTGAAGCAAAGGCGCCAAATCAATACCGCTGCGCAGCCACAGCAGACCACTTTGTTTCGGTCCATAGATTTTACCGCCGTTGAGCGTTATCATGTCCAAACCTAGGCGGGAAACATGCAGATCGAGATAGTTAGCAGCCTGGGTAGCATCACTGTGAAAATATAGCGGCAAAGTATTTCCAGATACCCGTCGTTTTTTGATAATCATTTGGATAATAGTCGAGATATCGCGAAGCGGTTGAATCGTCCCGACTTCGTTATTGGCGTACATAAAGCTTAATAGTACGGTGTCGTCGTCAATCGTTGCGGAAAGAGCACTAAGATCTACGATTCCATTTGGTAAAACCGGTGCTTCAACGCAGTTGTAGGTGTGGGCTGGAGCCAGAACCGATTCATGTTCAATGCTACTGACAACAACTTTTTTACCGGGGTAATGCTGCATAATGCCGTGAATTGCCAGATTGTTGGCTTCCGTACAACCGGCCGTAAAGATAATTTCACTTGAACGAGCTCCAAGATGAGTAGCTATTTTCGACCTAGCTGACTCAATCGCTTTATGAACTTTTCGAGCAGCGTTATAGGTGGCTGAAGGGTTATAAAACTGCTTATCAAAATAAGGTCGCATGGTAACCAGCACCTTTGGATCTAAAGGTGTAGCAGCGGCAAAATCAAGATAGACAGGTTTCATCCGTTTTAGTATACGACTAATCTGAAGTTTGCTAAGTTTATTGAGCTGTAGTTTGGGCCAGCCGGATCAGTTGACTTGTAACTCTATCATGGTAAAGATGAACGGCTCGGTATAGATTGTTCTTTTCCTGGTCACTCAAAGCTTGGTATGAATTGGTTCCCTGCGATTTAACTACCCCGTTGGGGCGGACATCATAACGGGTCGTGACAGCTTGATGTTTGCCTTGTTCATCAGTCCATTCTTCGTGCCATACCCAAGTATGTTTATCTAAACAAAAGAATTCACGGCGGACTCCCTTTGGTATTGGTCCGAATAGTTCACCGCCTAAACGAGCCTCATAGTGAATCAGAGCGCGTAATTTATCAGCTTTTCGCTGTTGTTCCCTCTTTAATTTAGCTTGGCTAAAAATATTACTAAGCATCTACATATCCTTGGGAATCATCTAAGCTTTCAGTAACCTGCTTACGAGCCGATTCAACAGTAAGATCTTCAGTCGGCTGTAACGTTACCGCTGCTGGACGAGGTGTTTCTGTCTGTCTGTTCAAGGCTTGAAACATTGCGTCATCAATCATAGTCCGATCACGCAGATCACTATAGAGCTTAGTTTGCTCGGGCAAAGCCTGATCGATCAATTTTAAACCGTCCTGACTTGCGCCAATACGAATATCAATCGCCTCTGTATCTTGACCAGGGGCGTGACTAATTTCAGATGATGGTGATCGATTTAACATATTCCTTCTCTTCAGATGCCAAACAGTTGTCTTGCGTTCCTGGTTGACTCGCTAGCAATTGTTGCTATTGGGACATTTCGGAGCGCCGCAAGGTGTTCAGCTATCGTCTGAATGTGATATGGCTCACAAATGTTACCACGAAACGGTAGGGGAGTCAAGAAGGGAGCGTCAGTTTCTAGAAGCAAATTCTCAAGGGGAATTGTGCGATATATCTCACGTTGGTCTAAATCCTTAGTAAATGTCGCTATGCCGTTCACACCAATATACAATCCATGTTTGATGGCGTAATCTAGATTGCTTTTTGTATCTGTAAAACTATGGAGTACACCTCGGATTGGCTGATCTTGGCTGGTGTAGCTTTCAAATATCGGCCAGAAATCGTCATATGCCTCTCGGACGTGAAAAATCAGGGGAAGATTATGCTGAAGAGCTAATTCGATTTGAAGCCTCAACATAGCTTTCTGGTCAGTTTTTGGCGAATGCGTGTAGAAGAAATCAAGTCCGCACTCGCCGATCGCCACTACTTTCGGTTTTTTAACGAGAGCTTCAAGCGCGTATTTAGTATTGGCAGCTTTAACATTATGACTAGCTTCGTGTGGATGAATGCCAACTGAAGCCCAACAGCCTTCTTTACTACTAACAAAGTCTACCGCTATCTGACTGTCCGTGAGATTGCACCCCACGCAGATCAATCTATTGACTGAGGCTTGATGGGCCCGATCAATTACTGACTTTGGATCGGAAATGCCGGCTTTAGTCCATTTATCAACGACCGTTTTATCACCGTTAACGCTACCAATCGACTGAATATGGCAATGGCTATCACACAGTTCCATTACTAATTAAACCTTAGCTTTTAGCGGCCGATTTGGCTTCTTGCTTTGGGAACAAGGTACCGGGAAATGGCCGGACGATGCCTTCGCTAAAGACGCCTCGGATTTTAGTGGCGGTATCAGGTAGGAATGGTATTAGCAAATCGGCGATCTCAATCAAGCAACTGGCTTGATAAGCTAGTACTTCACGTAGGTGTGGTTCATCGCCGTCTTTGGCGATCACCCAAGGCTTTTCTTCGTCAATATATTGGTTTAGTCCCCTTATTTGCTCCCAGACTTCATCAAGGGCGCGGTCAAATTTACAGACTTCGAGGGCCGCTCGGTACGAGCCCATATCGTGTTCCGCCGGCGGAACATCGCCAATTAAACCATTTTGATATTTCTGGATCATGACAATAGTCCGCTGTACGGCGTTACCAAGTTCATTGGCCAGTTCGTTATTATAAGCTGCTTCAAATGTCTCCCAAGTAAAATCACCGTCTTCGTATGAGGGAATGTGGCGCAGGAAGAAATAGCGAAAGGGGTCACAGCCGTATTTATCGATCACTTTATCCGGAGAAATATAGTTACCGAGAGATTTGCTCATCTTCTTTTTATCGATATTTATAAAACCATGGACATAAAGCAGCTTAGGTAGCGGCAGGTTGAGACCGAGCAGCATGGCCGGCCAAATGGCGGCATGGAAACGAATAATATCCTTGCCGATAATTTGAGCGTCAGCCGGCCAAAAGGTCTTGAAATCCTGATGCTCCGGGTAACCTAGAACGGTAATATAGTTCATGAGGGCCTCAAACCAGACATACATGATCTGCGTGCTATCGCCCGGTACCGGAATACCCCAGGAAATCTTATCTTTCGGGCGAGAAATGCTAATATCGTCGAGACCTTCAGAAATCAGCGACAATATCTCATTCCGTCTGGTAGCAGGCACAATCAGGAAGCTGTTCGATTCAATCGCTTTTTTAATCGGTTCGGAATATTTACTAAGTTTAAAGAAATAATTCTCTTCCTCGATTTTCTCGTAGGGCCGATTGTGGTTTGGGCAAATCCCTTTATTGGCTTTAACTTCAGTTTCAGTAAAAAAGGCTTCATCGCCCGTACAGTACCAGCCGATATACTTGGCTTTATAAAAATCAGCGGCTAGTGCTTTCCAAATGAGTTGAGCCCGCTGTTCATGGGCCTTATCGGTGGTGCGGATAAATCGATCATTACTAATATTCAACTTGACGCATAAATCGCGGAATTTCTGGCTCATTTGATCGGCCAAAGCTTGCGGGGTCGTTTTAAGCTCAGTCGCTTTTTCGATAATTTTACTGCCGTGTTCATCGGTTCCAGTGCTATATAGAGTATTTTTATCTTGGGAGCGGGCATAACGCGCCAGCACGTCAGCCATAACAAATTCCATGGCGTGACCGAGATGCGGCTCGCCGTTAACATAGGGAATCGAAGTAGTTACGTAATACTTACTCATAAACTTAAATCTATATACTCAATCTCAATAAGCCCGCTAGGTGCCTGAGACTAACTTTCCTGATTTTATTGTAACAAACGTATTAGAGAAGCGCTTGCTGTTTAGGGATAACCGGCGGTTCAAGATTGAGTTTTTCGGCCAATCTAGTTAAAAAGATTGGTTGGCCGTTAGATAATTTTATGGCTGCCTCGTTTAAGCTGAACCATTCGGCTCTGTCTATCTCGGGAAAAGTTAGTTTTTTACCGGAGTGCGGTGGCCATTCTAATTCAACGCTGTTACTTTTAACTTTCGTAGCATCAATATCACCTTTCACTGCCCAGGCGCTGATGAGCTTGCCATCACTCCGTAAAAAGTTGCCCAGATCGATATATTCACCGGTTGGGGCAGCTTGACCGATCTCTTCATGGAATTCGCGCTGAGCGGCCGCAAACGGTTCTTCATGTTCTTCATACTGACCTTTCGGTATTGACCAGACGCCGAGATCTTTACGACTCCAATACGGACCACCCGGGTGAGCAATTAGTACTCGTAAAGTCCCGTTTGAATCCGTTTTATAAACTAGTAGGCCGGCGCTCGGTTTTTTCATAGTTTGTGGTGGGCAATACAGGGCTCGAACCTGTGACCTCGGCAATGTGAATGCCGCGCTCTAGCCAACTGAGCTAATTGCCCTTTCGGGTGCCGCTCATTATAGCACCTACGAGGGCTGCTTATCGATGTAATCTTGGCAGAGTCGTTCAAAGACGCTATTTGTCCAGCCAAAGCCAGTTTGGGTCGGATAAACACCCTTAACTGGTGGTTTTTCCGGATTGATAACATTATATTTTTCTAAAAAGACATTGTGCTCGTTAAACCAATTCAGATTGCATTTCAGCCACTTCATGGCAATACGATGGGCGTCGTCGTGGTAACCATAACGTTCCAAAGCCCTTATGACGATAAGCTGCAGTGGAGCCCAACCGTTTGGATAAGCCCACTGGACGGGCATACTGCCGCGCATGTACTGGCTAACCGGCAACGAATCGGTTGTCGTTAAACCGCCTTTGGCTTCAAAACGACGCAAAGCTCCCACCAGTCCGGCGGCTTGCTTTATATCGACCATGCCGGCCCACATCGGATAGAAGGCAGCCAGACTATTAACATTGCTTCGCTTTTTCTTGGTGAAGTCATAATCGTAATATAACCCGCGGAAGCGGTCCCACATCAGTTCATTCATGGTTTCTTTGCGAGTTTCGGCGGCGGTAGTCCATTGTTTGGCTTTCTTGGTATCGCCCAGTAGCAGGGCAGCTTTGGCAAAATCTGTTTCGTATTTATAAAGAAGTGCGTTTAAATCAACCGGCAGAAAATTAAGGGCTCGACGATTGAACCGAGGCGTCAAATCCCAGCCGCTTTCAGCTTCAGCCAAATCGTGCAGATAATTAATGTCGTAATATCGACTTAAGCCTTTATATACTTGTCTATAATTAGGATGTTTTGTGCCCATCCAGACAATGCGGTATTCGTCTTCAGCTACAGCGATGTTCTTTTTAAGCCAAGCTTTATTCAGATGGTAAGTTTCGTAGACTTCAAAAATAAAAGAAGTTAAAAAAGGCGGCTGAGACCGGCCGGTGAGGTAGGTGCGGGAAGCATTCGGAATAACTTTAAAACGTTTAAATAAACTGATTAGATCTTCTAATACGCCCTCAACATGATCTTTGTGTTCGGCATCATATAGGCCTTGCACCATAAAATAGCTGTCCCAATAGTACAGCTCGTTGTAATCAAAGTTGGCAGTCGTATCATAGCTTGGTACGAAATACGGTTTCGGTAAACCTAGCAAACTATCATCGTCGTTGGGATGGAATCGCCACAAATTTTGCCAGTAGTCTTTAATATATTTTCTGGCGGCTTGGACATCTTGAGCGTCCAGATCCTTCGGTTGATGCGGCAAAAAACCCCTGCGGACGAGGTTCGTTGCTTTTGTCAGACCAATAATGCCGTTTGTATAAAACATGTGTTTTGACGTTTTGTATCGCTTTTAGATAAAACTTTGTGTAATGATTTCTCGCACTTAAAGAAAACTGCTTAGCAGTTTCATTTAAGCACTAGTGTATAAAAATAAAAAGGGTGATTAAACAATATTGGTTTCTAAAAAGCTGAGAGTACGCCGCCAGGCATCGCTGGCTGCTTCTTCGTTATAGGCGTACGGATTGGTATCGTTGAAGAAGGCGTGACCGCAATTAGGATAGACAACCGCTTCAAAGTTTACGTCGGCGGTTTTCATGGCTTCTTTTAGTTCTGGCAGGGTAGCCATCAAATTCTCATCTTTTTCGCCGTAAAATGCTAGGATGGGACAATGTATATTTCGAAGTTCGTTCACTTCAGTTGTAACGTGGCCATAATATGGAACGGCGGCCTTTAGACGGTCCTCACTCATAGCCAATGAATATGAATAGGAACCGCCAAAACAAAAGCCGCAGACTGCTACTTTTTGTTGAACTGAAGGTTGGTTATATAGGTACTCGAAACAATTTTTTAATCTACTGACCGTCTTTTGGCCGAATTCCGGTGTATGAATGGGGGCAGTCAGCGCTCGTATTTTCGGTTGAGCTTCATTTCGTTTTTCCGGATTGAATAAATCAAGCTGTAATGTTGCCGCATGATCAGCTATATCTATCTCGCTCAGTAAACTGGGCGCAAGTACGTAATAGCCTTCCGCCGCAAAACGATCAGCGACGGATTTGGTATGGTCATTTAAGCCCCAGATTTCATGGATAAGCAGTAGGGCACCTTTAGTGACTCCCTTTGGTACAGCTTCGTAGCACTGAATTGTCGTGTCGCCACTTGGTACTCCCAGCATTTGTCCCATACTCGCCTCTTTCTCTTACTAGTAGTATGCGACTTATGTACGCATTTGGTAAATAGATTTTTAATACTAAAACAGGGTGCCTTTACCGTGAAAGCTAATTTCCGAATAAAGACACCCCCTATCCTCACACTGTTTTTTCGTACCGATTCCTAACTAATGCTTAACTAAATCAGATCAACTTCATTTTGCGAGCAGCCTGGGCTTTCTTAATATTCCGGCGGGCTGCTTCTCGTTGCTTGGCTGTTGCCATCTTCTTTCTCCTATTAACTGGTTATTAGTTCCAATCCGGCTTATCAAATCCCAGTAAAATATGGCCGGTGTTTAAGTCATAGAAGTAGTGTAATAAATAGGTACAAATGTAGCAGTGAAATTACTTACCGTAACCGTAAGTATAATAATAAAATAACCTCCTTTTAAGAGGTTATTTAGTTAATAAAATGGTGGAGCTAATCGAAAATAATCTACACTTACTGATTGACGAGTTTGAGCCTTGGAGAGGAATTATAGATGAAAGTTAATTTATTACTAAGCAATTGATCGCAAAGCGTCTTGAACACATATGCGCATATTTTCTGTCATTTTTATATTATTTAAATTGCTTGGGTCAACCCATATAAAGGCATCATGTTCTTGTGGGCCTAACTTTACTTCGCCCGGTTCAACCTCAACAATATAGTTTATTTGCCGAGCTAGAGGTTTTCTATCTGTTGTGTAATCAAACCCATTAAATGTAGCTATTACTTTGGTTGCCTTCAACCCAGTCTCCTCTTTTAGTTCACGTATTGCTCCTTCAGTTATAGATTCTCCTTCATCAACTCCTCCACCTGGCAGTTCGAAGTTACCAGCTAAGGAATCTCCTTCAGTTCTCCTGACCATCAGTATCTTTTTATCTTTAACGACTACAACTCCAGTTGAAAAATGAGTGACACCAACTTTCCTTGCTTGAGCTCTAATGCCTTCTTCTGATAGATTCACGCTGGATTTCATATAAATTCCTTTATTCTGAAAGTCTAATTCGAGTTGGTGTTTCAAAGTTAATTGCATTTAGTTCTGGAAGCTCAGTCTTTAAAAACTTTGGCAAAACATTAGCGGTTTCTATGTCTATAAAATCTATGGCTAAGAGTTCTTCTTCTCCGTGACTAGTCTTTTTTAGATCTATTATTGAAAAATCCTTGCCATTTCTTATATGAAATAAGAACTCAGGAACACTATAATAGCCTGACCGTCCGATCTGGTGGACGTATAACAAGTTTCCAATGGTGGGCTCAATACCAGTTTCTTCAATTATTTCTCGTCTGAGTGCCGAGACCAAGTCTTCTCCAGTTTCAATCCCACCTCCCGGCAAACACCAAAAGTCACCAGAAGAAGCGACATTCTTAACTAATAGAAATTTACCTTGGTATTCAATAATTCCCGCGAGCACTCATTCGAGTAGAAATCATATGCGAATTATAACAAAGCAAACAAAAAGACCTCCTTAAACAGAGGTCATAATGATCTTGGTGGAGCTAATCGAAAATAATTTACACTCAGTGGTTGACGAATTGGAACGTTGGCGGGGAATTATGGAGATAATTAGACCTCCGGGAGTTTCTGAACTTCTGCGATGGCTTGAGTAGGACTGTTAACCAATATGACCTTCATGCCCATCTCTGTAGCTGGTACTAAACAACGTTCCTGGTCGTCTAGGAATGCAACTTCGTTAGGTTTTATGCCATTTAAATGTTTCATCGCAATGGTATAAATCTCTGAATCTGGTTTAGAAAAACCAACTTGGCAAGATAAAACCAAAAAATCAAAGTTATCATATCCACCGTTAGCTCGGATTACACGCTCAGTATTTGGTATAACGTTAGATAGTATACCGGCTTTATATCCTTTAGTCTTTAGGTTAAGTACAAGATCAATCATTTCGGGTAATGGCTTCATGTCTTCCCATTTGTTCCAAATATCTCGCTTATCGACTGAAATTGATTTACCATAATGATTCTCAACAATTCGCCATAATTCAGGTTCTGTAAGTTTCCCTTTTATATATTCACCGAAAACCGGTTTCAGTAGGTTCCATGCTTCGACCTCATTAATGCCAAGATTACTTGCTAAACGTTCAGCAAGTTCGTTACCAGCACCACCAGATGTCATTACGCCACCATTATCAAAAAGGAAAGCTTTAATCATACCCCAATGATAACAAAGCAAACAAAAAGACCTCTTTTAATAGAGGTCATAATGGTTATGCTTGGTGGAGCTAATTGAAAATAATCTACACTTACTGATTGATGAGCTTGAGCGGTGGCTAGGAATTATAGGGGGTCAAATCAATACCAGTCTTTAATTCAATCTGTTAGATCATGATAAGATAGTCATGTGATTATTGTTAAGACAACTTCTGCAAATGAAGCTTGGATAAATACGTTTAAAGCTCTTTTAGATGACGGCAAAGAAACCGGCAATGAAAGGTATTTGCGAGATGAGACCACCCTGATCGAAGTCACTAACCCATTAGTAAGCCCGGCAGATACTCGTTTCCCAATGAAACAAACCGATATAGATATGATAAATCGATATATCTATACTGGCGAGAACGAAGAAGGCGTAATTCATGCATGGACGAAACTTTATTATCACAGAGCCTTTGACGAACCAAATTCACAGATAGAATTCTTAATTAAAAAATTGAATCCCAAATTTCCTGCCGGAGATGCCCAAATATCAATGTGGGATAAAAACATAGATCAGGAGCAAAAAGTTTCGCCCTGTACTCAAATTATCTGGGCACGTATTAAACATGGCAAACTTGAGCTCCACGTTCACACGAACTCCTCAGATGCCTATAAGAAACTATTGATGAATATGTTGGAATTCATATCTCTTCAGCATTACATAGCGCACCGAGTTGGTATTCCTGTCGGTAGCTATATACATTTTTTAGATTCGTGTCACCTACATCGTAAAGATCTAGAAAATATCCAGGCACTAAAAGTCAAGTTACAAAACTAAATATATTGCTTTACTAGCATAAATATGTTATAAACAATATATGAGTCGAGAGGTTATCCTTCCTGGGATTGCCGAATTTGATGAACATCATATACTAGGCGCTCCCCAGATTAGCGATACTTATCGTGAATCTTTAAGTCGTCTCGTTTTATTACAAGATCTAGGTGTCACTCACTTTTATGGTTGCCAACTGGACTTAGATGAAGATAAGAACGTATGGATGAGCCCAGTTGAAGTAGATGACGGTGAAAATTTCTCATACTTCCAAATTCTTTATGTAAATACCACTCCTCAAGAAGCCTTTAATAGCTCCGAACTACCCGTTTCACTGCTCGAGATTGATGAAGCAAGCTATAAGCTAACACCAGCTGAACACCCTGGCTACCAGCAACTAATGAACCAATTCATTGGAGATCGTAAGCACGTACTAATTCGCCACTGCAATACTGGCATGGCCTATTACCCTCGTAGTATTACACCGACCCAAGACCGATCGAAATCAGCCGAGCATTTAGAGAAAATTATCGCAGTTACTGGATTACATGAACCCGAAGTTAGCCTTGCCCTTAGTAAGCCATCAGAAAATGAAGACGCTTCCATTAAGACTAATTTATTACAGACTGTTCATGCACGAAAATACCCGTTTGCAGGTGGTGAAGTATTTTCATATGGATTAGTGCTTGAAAATGATCCTTGGAAGTACTATGAAATTTTTACACCTCGAAGCATTGAAAAGATGTCTGGCAATGATCTGCTCGTAAGAATCGATTCGGGGTGCGATATTGGACAGATATATGACGACCGAGGTTGCGATTGCCGAGAGCAATTACACACTGCTCTAACAGATACCCAGAGGCTTGGTAATGGCGCTGTGATCCACATTCCGTCACAAGACGGAAGAGGATTTGGTGCGGCTACCAAAATGGAAACTGAAGGCTTAAAACGTGGCATTAAAGTTGCCACAAACCAAGATAACCCTCATCCAGTTGACACAATAGAAGCTGCTCAAATGATTCTAGGAACCGAATTTGATAATAGAACCTACGAGGGAGCTGGAATGCTTTTAGGAATGATAGGAGTTGGATCCATAATTCTACAGACAGATAATCGTCTCAAATCTGAGGGTTTAGCTGTTGGGGGCATTACCGTCAGGCGACGACCAACAAACACAAAAGGAGTCAGGGGTGCCTCACGACATATCGAAGCAAAACACCGCCACGGCGATATCTACTTCAGTAAGGATAAGGATTAGGCTATGGAACGTAAAGACTCTGGCGACTATTATTACGCTCCTGCTACCATTGGTGTTGAGAAAATTCATCTCGATCGTTGGAAATTGATTCCATGGCTGGAGTTGGTCTCGATCCTGACGTTAATAGAATACCTAACGAAGTTTGGGATGAAGTTGGTGGAAAAGATAACCTCGCCGATGGTTTATTCCTATTCAATAAATTAATTATAGATGCAACTGCAGATTATACGGTTGACTTTAAAGTAAACTCTAACTTCTTCCAAGGAGAACTCGGCCGTCGCGCACTTGCAGCTACTTTCCGCTATTTAAAATCAAATTATCCAAACGTGCTCCGCGTCTATGATGGTAAGTTCGCTGACGTAGGTCATACTGCTGAAAAGATTGCCGAAGAAGTATTTGGTAATTTGGATGCCGATGCCGTGTTACTGAACCCTTATATGGGATTCGATGCAATTGAGCCATTTGTGAAATGGAAAGATAAGCTCACAGTGCTATGTGTCAATACCTCCAACCCTTCAGCTCAAGAAATTCAAGATCTACTATTAGCGGATGGAGATCCTCTTTGGAAACACATTTTGACTGAGGGCATGGGTGCCTGGAATCGCAACGGAAATATTATTCCGGTATTAAGTGCTACGCACAAAGAGAATCTTGAAGGAGTTAGGGAAATTATCGGAGACGCACCAATCTTACTCGCCGGCATTGGCACTCAGGGTGGTAGCCTCGAAGAAAGCGTGCCTAGATGCCTTGACTCGAATCGCTATGGTCTGATGATAAGCGCATCCCTTCGCTACTTTACCCTGATCGAAATCCTGGCGAAACCTTAGAGGATGCGTCAAAACGCTCGATCCGAAATTTGCGCGATAAGATAAACGAGGCCAGGACGGCGTAATGGTTCAGTTTTCATTATCTAAAAGTCAGCGAAAATCAGAGATTGATAAGACCTTGGCACGCAATCTCATTAAGGAGCGCTTATTCGTCTTACTACTTGGACCATCGGCAACAGGTAAATCAACAATAATCCAAGAGCTGAATGCTCAATCGCAAGGTGGTGCATTCGAGTATGTTAAACCGATTATTACCAGACCAAATCGACCAAACGAAACCGATAAAATAAGTGTTTCTAACCTTAAATTTGATGAAATGAGGGAACGTGGCGAATTTGTAGTGGTAAATGATCTTTACGGCATCAGATATGGTACACCTTTACGTGGTATTCTAGACCCACTTCGCAAAGGCAGCACTCCTGTTCTCGACTTTCCATTAGAAACTGTGGGGGCATTACAAAGGCCAGAATACGATACGCTAAATTTATATATATACCCACCTTCGTTAGAGACTTTGCGTCAGCGAATCGAAAATAGTGGCAGGAATCAGGATGGACGGCTCGAATCTGGTATAAGAGAGTTGGGTGCATTAGCCATGGCTGGCTTTGTGCATCCCGACATAGACGTGAGTCTAATTAACGCCGATTCTGCTGCAGACACAGCAGCCCACGACATTCTGGATATAATTCAATTAGTTGTCTCTTAGAGAGTATCATCCTTGAGATCGAGCTAAAGCTTGTTCTGGGCTGCGGTATGCATGTATTGAGCCGGGAACGAGTCTATAGGCAGGCCGATTCTCTGGTTCGTACACCATTGGGTTAGCAACTCGAGTGCTGCATGCAGAACAAGCAAGTGACCCCGCTTCTTTAATCGTAATCGTAGTCATTTCTGCTTGATCTTTGACAAGTTCTGGGGGCCACAGAATCCGGTCTGAATAACACCGCAAGAGTCTGCCAGACCCATCTTTTTGATAAACCATGGCGGGCTGTTCGCAATTACTACAAGCCATGTAAAGAAATTTCGACGGACCACTGCGAGTTTTCGCGTAGCGATCTTTCTTAAAAATTCTAAATTTATCTTGCGGAAATTCCATGTAACATTATTATATAATAATTACACCTTGCAGTATAGGCTGTATCCATAACGATGGAACTTTAGGGAGTATCACTCTCTAAAGTATTGATGGACTATACTAATTTAAATGACAAATGAGAAATTAGAGCAAGCAGCATTACTAACTAAATTGCCGTTAAAGAAGTTGGCGAGACCTTAATTAATCATTTCGGTAATGTTGAAGCTGAAACGAAATCTAATACGGGTAATAACGTAGCGGATATAGTCACAAAGCTTGATGTTCAGATGGAAGACCTGTCTCACTTAAAAGACTAGGTAAGTTTGATTCTGGTATCGGTTTTAGGGGTGAGGAATCAGGTGTGCGAACAGAAGCAGACACTACTTGGCTTGTTGACCCTATTGACGGAACTAGTCATTTTGTAAGGGGCATCCATTGTGCTTCTAGAACCATCGTAGCTAGAATAGAAGATGGTCAAGTAATGATGTCAGTCATATACGACTTCGTCCATAAAGATACGTATTCGGCA
>CAVPPA010000007.1:0-3490 GCA_963707285.1 uncultured Candidatus Saccharibacteria bacterium | reverse complement strand
ATTAGCGCTTTGACCCTGTAGTTTTAATCGTAACTCATATAATTGCTTCGCCAGACTGTTAATAAATTTACCTATGCAATAGATTGTTAATTATTTATACAATCAATCGCATTAAGTTAGGAGGTATATATGCTTTTAACACTTGCGGCAATACTAATCATACTTTGGATTTTAGGGCTCATAGGTAATGTAGGAGGACTGATAAATATTCTTATTGTCCTTGCTCTGATTTCAATAATTGCTCATTTCTGGCGTGCGGGTGGACACACAACTGTTTAATAGGTGTTATATTTTATGAATGCATGGACAGGAGGTGATTTATGGCAACACACACCCAAAATATCAGAGAATACAGCCAAGATGGGCATCTTAGGCGTACTAAACAGATAGTAGATAGCAAAAGCACAGGGCTAGAATATGAGCACGAACAGATTGTTACGGCTAGAGTGGTATGGTATGTTGCAGGAGTTTTACTTGCAATACTGGCATTACGATTTGCTATCGCCTTGCTCGGAGCGAATACCACCAATGCCTTTGCAGGCTTTATTTATTCTGTAAGTCACCCATTTGTATCACCATTTTTTGGACTGTTCAACTATAAACTACGCTATGGTGTATCTCGTTTCGAATCTTATACCCTCGTTGCTATGGCTGTTTACGCATTGGTCGCATACGGGATAGCCAAGCTACTAACCATTAATCGAAGGTACTATGAAGAATAAATTTGGCCCAAAAGCGAAGGAAAAAGTGGAAAAGACAATGCACGAAATGAAAGAGGGCAAACTTAAATCAGGGAGAAGTAACAAAAGAGTTACAAGTAGAAAACAGGCGATTGCAATTGGCCTTTCGAAGGCTCGCAAAGCTGGGGAAAAAGTGCCAAAGAAGTGATTTCCATCGTGCGATTTCTCCATTGAGTTGGTCCCAATAAGATAATTTATTTAGTCACAGAGCAGAGTAATCATTGTAAGAAATTTGACAAATAGTACATAAAATGTATAATATAATTTATTGTGATCACAAATAAAAACATAAAATTTAACTCACTAAACACAAGGGGACTATATGAAAACTATCAATGAACTAGCATTCGAATATGCTTACGCAGATACTTCTGATAAAAGATTACGAAAAATAGACAGATTGCTCAACAAGCTATAAATCTAACATTTCTTATTAATTTAAAGCCCAGCGTTTAACACTGGGCTTTTTTATTGCAGGGGCTTTTCATTTCCTAGAGGGATATGTATTACCTCGAAATCAACTAGGAGTTTGTGGCCATAATAGCTTTGTAAAATGGGTTGATGTCGGTGGTCTTCAAGAGCAGGTGCGGTTTTTCTTTCTGCAAAGTTAATAGTTTGAGGTGTAATATCAGGCCAATTTGACAAAACGATTTCAGAGGTTGGTAAGTCAATATCAACTAACTTTCCATATCCAACGGTACTTTCTCTGTATCCCTTTATTTTTAATGTCATATCAAGTGAAGTTAGCATGTCAGCTTCGAACTTACGCCAAACTAGTTTTTCTTTTTGTCTATCCCGCTCAACTTTTAGCCACTTTTTGAGTTCATCGAGATCACCATTAGGCCAATATTGATTATTTTCAGCATTTTCGATAACAAGATCGTCAACTCGGGCTTGTTGTTCGGTTGCCCAAAGCAATATATTACCCACAGATACTCCCAATTTACGGGCTCTACTCATGCGCGCAAAATGTTCATATTCACCTACCATAAATTAAACCATATAACTATATTGTAGTTCTGGCAATTTCAATTTTTGACAATTATTATTATCACTTAAGTTAAATATCCTTGTGTAACTAAAACTTCGAAAACGCTAATTTTTAGTCAAGAAATTGGACCAAATGAAACAAACTTAATAAGTCTCGATAGTATTTAATTATTTATAATTCTAATAATTTAGATATAAGTGCCTGGTAAAATTGTGGCCTATAGGTATTGAAGGTGTGAGTTGCCCCCGGTAATTTCACAAATCTTAGGAATTCGGGACGACTCCGGTTTGAAGCGGATAATCTTGCAAACAAATCGTGTATATTTCTATTAAGTTTGCTGGTATTTAGTGGGTCGTGCTCGGCTACCATAAAATTTGTTAGCGATTCGGGTTGTCTATCAATTAAGACAGTTAGATCATGAGCTAGAGGATTCTTTTTCCCATCAATGCCGTAGCTTAAAGCTACCGCAGTACTCATTAACATATTTAAATGTGGCATAAAACTGCTGGTACGCGGATGACTATAAATATCAGGCAGTGAAGCTTTTACCGCTTCAATTTGTTTTTTTATTAACTGCCCATTTATCTGGTGTAGTTTTTGAAGCTTTTCTTGCATTGTAGATCATTTCAACACCTAAGACTCTTGCTGTTAGTGAGACGGTGTTTACTTCGGTAAGTTGCGGATGCGAATTGAAAGCTGTATGTGTAACTTGTCCTTGGGTAGGCCAACCCCGACGGCAATTCCTGCTAGCTACCTGCCGAATCAGTTCCTAACTTTGTAATATGTAAGCCATTTAGTGTTAAGGCCCTATTAATTTTTGTATAGTAGGCAATGGAACTATATCGAATCGCTCATCCCAGGTTAATCTACCAGATTCTCTATAATAGGCTCGTTCTTTCGCGGACAAAACTGAAGTGCCGCCATGACCAAACGATCCAACGTATACCTGAGGCACCGTAGGGTTCAATCTCGCCTGATGGGCAACTCAAAAGCATTACCAGGTTTACCGGAAATACTTGAGCTATAAGTAGCTAATCTTAATACTGCGTTGTCTGTATCTGCCTCTGGGTAATTTAGGGTTGCTATCTCGAAATCTGACCCTTCGTAGGTTACTACGTTCCACTTAATGACTTTTAGTTTATCTATTACCTCTTCAACGGTGAGATTTTGTTGTCGTTCTAACGGCAATACTTGTATAGAGCCGGTCGCGGTTAATTCATTGCCAAAAGTTCCAAGCGTGGAAAGGTAAACAGGTTGATTTTTATAAAATCTATCTATATCTGAAATGAATTCCCCATATTATTTAACAGAGAATCCGTCATTAAATTAAGAAACCCTATATTAACATTTAAAATTATATATTACAAAATCTATTCAGATTGGAAAACCAGGGAGTGTTATCAAGTTGACTCACGAGTTATAATTCGTATTAGTATAAATAAAATTTATTTAAGTAAATATATGAACGAACAAAACAAAGCTTGGTTAGCGGTAGAATATAGTAGTTCTCCTTCTTTGACTGGAGGGGAAGAGAATCGCCGCAATATATTTGAAAGTATTATGCGACAGGTGGATTCCGGGCAACTTACACAACAAGAACATTTGGCGAAATTAGCAGAGAATTAATACGTAGAACATTTAAGTCGCTTTGCGATAATTGAAATTTCGGACATAGCCGGACCTTATAGCATAGCCGATTAGAATTAAAAATGTATTGGTAAGAATAACCTGGACTTTAGAGTCAAGCTAGGTTCAATAA
>CAVPPA010000006.1:0-8786 GCA_963707285.1 uncultured Candidatus Saccharibacteria bacterium | reverse complement strand
ACAGGTGAATTTGAGGCCCAAGAACCAATGGAGCCTGGTCCACCATTATTTATAAGAAAATCATCTACATTTGCTGACGCGGCAGATTGGTATCCACTTAATTCGAAGATATAACCGTCATATACTACCGAGGCAGATTGATCTGTCGCAGTAGTTAAGCTATTGTTAGTACCCCAAGTACCGACCGATCCGTCGCTATTTAATGGAACGTAACTTATAGTAGATGAGATCGTAGAAGACGGACAACTTGTACTACAACCTCCTATTAAATAGATATATCCATTTTCAACTACCGAAGTCGCATAAGCTATAGTATTAGGAAGTTCAGATGAATAATAACACCAAACATTATTACTATCTAACGTCCAAGATCCCGAACAGCTAGAAGTTGTCTGGGTTGTTAAATTTCCACTATTGCCTATTGCGGCATAAAACATATATTTACTACCATTACCAGTATAATCTCCACAAGAAGACGAACATCCTCCCATTATGTATATAAATCCATCATCAATAACTGAGGTAGCATATTGTATGGAATTGGGTAATGTATATGTTGACGAAACCCATGTACCAAGTGTTCCTGTGTTATTTATTGGAGCGTATTGGACTGTGGTCAATTGGGTTGGTGGGTTAAATCCACCGATACTATATATATAGCCATCATATACTGCTGTCGTCGAGAATTCTGCGGGCGTATTTAAACTTGTAGTTGTATTCCAAGTTCCTATCGATCCATCATTATTAATTGGAGCATAGTATACAGTGGTAACTTCAGTACCGCCTTGACGGCCGTTAAATTCATACATATATCCGTTATAGGCAACGGCATTTCCAAATCTAACTCCTAACGTTAAGTCTGCCGTTTTATAACACCAAGGACTTGAAGCCGTCCAACCACTGGCGCAAGTAGGTGCAACTAATCCGCTACCACTTACTTCTGTATATTCAACTTCCTTTGAAGCAGAACTACCCGTATAGCCGCCTAAAACGTAGATAAAACCATTATACGTGGTAGCTATTGCATTGTAGACAGCCAGCTGCAAGGCAGTTGCAGACGTATCTGGCCCTAGATAACCTGCTGATTGTATTGCAATATAATCGACTGTTGCGGTATCCGTCGAACATGGACTTCCCGCCGTACACCCGCCTAATACATAAATATAACCGTTATTGGCTTCAACTACAGGGTGATTTGTGGCGGAAGGTAAGCTGGTGGTAGTTACCCACGACCCTACAGTGCCATCACTATTAATCGAAGCATAATAGTCAATTGCCGTGGGACAACTTGTGGTACAACCGCCTATTACATATATGTAACCATTGTAGGCAACCGAACCTAAAAAGTTGTTAGCAAGTGGCAAATTGGTAGTGGGGTTCCAAGTACCTAAGGTGCCATCGGAATTGATTGGAGCATAGTTAACTACAGCAGTAGACGCGCTAGAATTTCGACCGCCGATACTATATATATAGCCATTATAAACATCAGTCTGGGCATTACTAATTACCGTAGGTAGGCTGGACGAAGAGTTAGCCCAAGTTCCCAAGGTGCCATCAGCATTGATAGGAGCAACTTCGACGGTAGTAGTTCTACCTCCACCATTTGAAGTCTGACCGCCAACCAGATAGATTTGTCCGTTATATACTGCAGCACTGGAGTTATAAGTTGTGGTAGTTAGACTTGATGTTGCCGTCCAAGTACCAATTGATCCATCGCTATTTAGTGGAGCATAATCGACTACGGCGTTGGGACATGTTGAGGCAGTACAACCGCCAATATTATAGATAAAACCATTATAGGCAACTGATGAAGAACTATAGTTTGCACTTGGTAAATCGGAGTTTTTAAAACACCATGCATTGCTTGGGCTCGTGCCCTGCGTCCAACCGGTTGGGCAACTTGAAGGAATAGTAAAACCGCCGGTCCCACTTGGTTGGGCAAAGGCAACCGTGGCACTAAACGTCGCACAACTTTGGTCACCTGGGCAACCTCCAATCTCATATATATAACCGTTATAAGCGACCGACCCGAAGTTGTGATTTGTATTTGTAAGTTGCGACGTCGACGTATATGACGTTAGTGCTCCACCAGTCAAATTAGCTTCGCTTATACTGGTTGAGAAGTTAATGTCGCCTTCGTTGTTACCGCTGGATTGAAAGTCAGTGGCCGAAGT
Source organism: uncultured Candidatus Saccharibacteria bacterium (assembly GCA_963707285.1). GTDB lineage: Bacteria > Patescibacteriota > Saccharimonadia > Saccharimonadales > UBA4665 > CAVPPA01. The sequence goes on along the minus strand of CAVPPA010000006.1, from coordinate 6,612 downwards.
AACTAATACACTAGGGTCAATATCTATTGGGTAAGCTAAATGTTTTAGGTGGCTAGCCGCTAAAGTTATAGTGTTACCTTTCAGAGATAATGTCGTTTTGGAACCATTAGGATCTGATACGTTCGATTGGGTGCTTTTAATAACTGGTGGCATCAGGACAAAGACTAAATAGTTCTTTTGGCTGTTAAGACGAGCTTTGGCTATCTTGAGCTGGTCAGCAGTATCGCTGCCGTAGCTAATATTGCCGAATAGGGCTGGATCGGCTGAATAGACACCGATGGCTCCGTCGGACATAGTTCGGGCGACAAGATAATTAGGCAGTGACAATTTATAGTTTAGTTTAAGGCTATTGGTTGGTTTATTAAGCAGGATGTCCTCCTGGAGGCCGTTTTGTTTGATGGTGTAGACGGCTTGAGCTCCAGGTATATCCTTTAAGGGGTAGACTATATGATGAGAAACTAACTTAGCCGATGAAGTACTAAACATCGGGCTGAGAGTGAATGACAGTCCGCTTTTGTTGTCATGGATTGTGATCCCGTTACTAAGATTTGAGGGCACTTTTAAGGCGTAATTGGCTTGAGCTGAAGTATCACCGACAGATACTGCATTTTGGTTAAAGCTACTAGACGAACTACTAAGTTCAGATTTATTTAGATAAAACTTTTTAGTTTTGAAATCAAAGGTGAACTTTCCGCTTTTCATCAGCTTAGTATCTGCATTACCGATTAACTTACTTTCGGCCGAAGTTAATTGATAATTTGGTTGAACCAATTGATAAATTAGGAATACAAACCCAGCACTCATTAGAAGCGCTATTACTGCACTAAAACTATAAAATGATCGGGGATGTAGTTTAGCCTGAGTTTTAAAGCGAAATTTCCATCTAGAATATCTTAAAAAAAGATGATGTACGATTCGGGAATACGAAAATTTTATCCCTTTTCCCTTTTTACTATGGTTAGCCCTTGCCCTGTTTTGATACAGATGAGAATTACGTCTTTGTGTCATTAAATTAACTATTCCACCATTCAATAAATAGCTCTGTTAATAAATCACTATTATAGCTTAAAACAATATTATTAAATTCGGTAGTTTACATAATTTTAAAGAACAATAATTAGGCATATTAAATCATACATACCTACTTCATAAATGTCTGTTGCAGACGTCTCTACCCTGTTTTATTAATCAACGAAGTTATTCGTTTCGTGGGTAGTTTGTTAGTTACAGTCAAAAAAATTTATTACTATCGAGAGTGGTTACATTATAAATTAAATCTTATTGTGATATTCAATTTGTCTAACAGACGATATATCATGGAGGTGAACTTAAGCTCTGAATATTTCCATTATTAAAGGTACCCCCTCCCCTTAATCGATAGGTCGGGTTTGGTTGGTAATACACATTAAAGTTACTAATAGAGCTTTGATTGCCATTAACGTCTGGGAAACTGGCAGTCTGGGAATCATCTAAGATAAACCGCAACCAAATATAGCTAGCCAGGTTGGTGGTAGTTGAACAACCATTAGTGGTCATACTTATGGGGAAGGCATTACCAAGCTGATTGGTTAAACCGGTATTGATTGTAGTTAACGTACTGAAAGTAGTACAGGTATTATCGCCCATTTCATAGGCTATGTTTATGCCACCAGGACCACTAATGCCACCTAAACCTGGATTACCGACATTAGTGCCGTTAGTTACTATATCTATCGGTTCGACATCACCACTGGGGTTGGTTATTGAATTTGCCAGATTAATATAGTCGGAGTAGATGCCAGTGCGAGGGATTGATTGAAGACCGGTTATAAATACCCCGTTGCAGTAATCTCCAGTAGATGTGCAATCACCAGTTGAACTTCCAGCTTAACTCCTCCTAAGACATAGAGTAACCGTCATAGGTGACGGCGGCAAAGTTTGCGCGAGCTGGCATCGTCGGACTACTAGACGAAAAATCAGTGGTAGCTGCCAGGAACCGATGGTACCGTTACTGTTAATTGGGGCGTAGAAGACACCGTTACAGATTAAATGAAGCAAATCGCCAGTCCCCGGGCCAATGCCCCCCATTACATATAGGTAACCGTTATAGGCAACGGCAGACAATTGTTGTCGGGGAGGCATATTATTATCAAAGTAGGAGGTAGCTGCCCATGATCCGATAGTACCGTTACTGTTGATTGGGGCATAAAATACTCCGTAACATTCATCAGTTGAAACCGGATTACAATCATCTGAGACACTTGAACTTATGCCACCCATGACGTATAGGTATCCATTATAGGCAACTGCAGAGAATCCTTGTCGAGCCGGCATAGTTGGACTACTGGAAGAGAAAGTCGTAGTTGATGCCCATGATCCGATAGTACCGTTACTGTTGATTGGGGCGTAGAAAGTACCGTTACAATAGTCGGTAGCTGCCGTGCAGTCACCACTCGAAGAAACAGCCGTCCTCCCATAACATATAAGTAACCTTCGTAAGCAACAGCACTAAATAATAGCCGGCGGCATAGTCGGGCTGCTGGCAGAAAAAGTTAGTGGTAGCGGCCCAGGAACCGATGGTACCGTTACTGTTAATTGGGGCGTAGAAGACACCGTTACATACATCGCTGGCTGCCGTACAGTCCCCAGTAGAACTACCGGACATACCCCCCATAACGTATAGGTAACCGTTGTAGACAACTGTAGAGAATCCTTCTCGAGCTGGCATATTGGGACTGCTACTGGGAAATGTTGTCGTGGCGGCCCAAGAGCCGATGTCACCATTGCTATTGATTGGGGCATAGAAAGCACCGTTACAATAGTCACTTGTACCAATACAATCACCGCCTGAAGCACCTGATGACCCCCCATTACGTATAAGTAACCGTTATAGGCGACTGAGGCAAATTTTGCGCGGGCTGGCATATTTGGGCTGCTAGTTGGAAATGCGGCATTGGGTGTGTTGGCAGCCCAAGCACCTATTGTTCCAGGTCCACCATTATTAATACGAAATGAATCAACATTAGTTAGACTGAGCACTCCCGCTATAACCACCGATTATAAATACGTATTCATTGGCAACAACTGCTGTGGCACCTGAAGTGTCATTTGTCGATAAGCTAGTTGTTGTTACCCATGAGCCAATTGATCCGTCATTGTTAATGACAGTAACTCATCGTTGCTAATGGGGTAGGTGTTAACGCCACATGTAGTACTACAGCCACCAATTTCGTAAATATAGCCATTATATGAAACCGTTGCGGCTTGTTCGGTAGCAGTAGATAAGCTGGTCGAATCGTAACACCAATTGTTGCCACCTCCTCCTAGTGACCAACCACTAGCTGAACAGGTGGAGCAGCTAGCGTTCCGTTTGGATTAATAGAACTGTATTCGACATATTTACTTCCATTTCCCGAAGGATTACCACAACCTGAAGTACATCCACCTATTACGTATAAGTAGCCGTTATAGATTACTGAGCTGGCAAATTGAGTAGCAATCTGTAATGCAGATGTTGTAGACCATGCGTTGAGAGTTCCAGAATTGGTTACCGATGTGTATTGGACAGTAGCTATAGTATTGTTACCGGTTGTCGTATACCCACCTATTTCGTAAATATAGCCATTATAGGCTTGAGCAGTAGCAAATTCAGTAATAGTACCCTAATGAAGAAGTTGTATTCCATGTGCCTATACTTCCGTTACTATTTATTGGGGCATAATAGACTGTGGTATTAGGGGTACCGCCAAATCTTCCGCCAAATATATACATATATCCGTTATAAGCAACCACGTTCGATAATCTAGCACTGAGCGGTTAGGTCTGCTGGTGTTATAACACCAAATGTCATTAGAAGTGAATAATGTCCAGCCACTCGGGCAACTCGATTGGGGGACTAGAGTGTCATCAGAACCTATTTCAGCATATTCAACATAGGTTGAATCCTCTCCATTACCACCACCAACTTCATATATATAACCGTTGTAAACAAGGGATGAACCAAAAGAAGTTTGAAGCTTTAAAGCGTAAGCACTATATGCATTCTCATTACCTAAATAACCGGCAGGTTCAATTGCTATGTAATTCACTGTCGAAACGTCAGTTGTGCAAGGATTTCCAGCTGTACAGCCCCCTAATACATATAAATTACCGTTATAAGCGCCAATGGCTGTCTGATTTAGTGCAGTGGATAAGCAGTAGTGGTTTCCCACTGACCGAGCGTGCCATCACTATTGATAGAACTAAAGTAATCAACGGCGGTGGGACAGGTTGTGGTACATCCACCAATTACGTAGACATAACCATTATAGACAGTCGCACCGAAATCAACATTAGCTAAGGGAAGGCTGGTAGTTGCGCTCCAAGTACCAAGAGTGCCATCGCTATTGATAGGGGCATAGTTGACCGCAGCAACAGATCCGCCTGAAGATTGACCGCCTATATTATATATGTAACCATTATAGGCAACTGAAACGCTTCGACTTATAACAGCTGGCATAAGGGATGACAAATTAGCCCAAGAACCAAGAGTTCCATCGGCATTAATTTGCGCATACTCGGTTGTTTTAGTTCTACCGCCACCGCTACTATTTTCCCCACCTACTTGATAGATGTAACCGTTATAAACTACACAGTGTGAATTATATGTGACGGTTGTTAAATTAGACGTTGCCGCCCAAGTACCTAACGTCCCATCACCATTTATCTGAGCATAATCGACTACATTATTTGGACAAGTAGCATTGCACCCACCAATACTATAAATATAACCATTGTAGGCAACCGAACTATTGCTCCAAACACTATTAGGTAAACTGGAGCTATCATAACACCAGTTATTGCTACCACCACCTAGCGACCATCCGCTAGCCGTACAAGTCGGTGCAGTCAGAGCTCCGGTACTGCTAATCTGAGAAAAAGCGACTGTTGCTGTGTATGTATTACAAGTAGGATCACCTAGGCAGCCACCTATTTCATAGATATAACCGTTATAAATGGCAGATCCAAAATGATGATTAGTATTGATTTGTGCCGACGTCGACGTATATGACGTTAGTGCTCCACCAGTCAGATTAGCTTCGCTTATACTGGTTGAGAAGTTAATGTCGCCTTCGTTGTTACCGCTGGATTGAAAGTCAGTGGCCGAAGTAACTAATACACTAGGGTCAATATCTATTGGGTAAGCTAAATGTTTTAGGTGGCTAGCCGCTAAAGTTATAGTGTTACCTTTCAGAGATAATGTCGTTTTGGAACCATTAGGATCTGATACGTTCGATTGGGTGCTTTTAATAACTGGTGGCATCAGGACAAAGACTAAATAGTTCTTTTGGCTGTTAAGACGAGCTTTGGCTATCTTGAGCTGGTCAGCAGTATCGCTGCCGTAGCTAATATTGCCGAATAGGGCTGGATCGGCTGAATAGACACCGATGGCTCCGTCGGACATAGTTCGGGCGACAAGATAATTAGGCAGTGACAATTTATAGTTTAGTTTAAGGCTATTGGTTGGTTTATTAAGCAGGATGTCCTCCTGGAGGCCGTTTTGTTTGATGGTGTAGACGGCTTGAGCTCCAGGTATATCCTTTAAGGGGTAGACTATATGATGAGAAACTAACTTAGCCGATGAAGTACTAAACATCGGGCTGAGAGTGAATGACAGTCCGCTTTTGTTGTCATGAACGGTGATCCCATTATTAAGATTAGAGGGCACTTTTAAGGCGTAATCAGACGATGATGAACTACTGCCTACAGTAATTGAATTTGAGTTAAGTGATTGGGAATTATTACCAAAACTCTGTTTATTTAAATAAAAATTATTGCTCTTAGTATCATAAGTAAATTTAGCTTTTGAAATTAAAGTAATGTCTGACTTGCCAATTAATTTTGTATCAGCAGATATTAATTGATAGCTAGGTTGTCTTATAAGATTAAAGATAAAGAAACTAATACCTGCAAGGAATAAACATGCAATAAATGTTAAAGAAAGTTTAAATATCCGTGGTTGTCGAAGAAACCGAGAGTAGAGCCATCTATGTAACCTGAGATATTCGACATACGAACGACGAATTAATTCGATACGCAATACTATGTACCTATAGTGAATATATTTTTTGTGAATATAACTCACTGCCAGTTTCAATTTATTTATATTTAACGCTGATTTCCGAACAAACAGACACATTAATCTGTTTGAATTTTGCCGTATAACCATGAACGTACCTGGCTTCATATTAGTAGGCGCTATTGTAAGACAATATGATATTGCCGATTTGGTAGTTCCACCAGATGGCGCCTGTAGATGAAGCCTTAACATAAGAACATCATTGGAGCTTGGCGTGTTAGCTACGGTACAACCCGTATCCGTAGCCCAGCTTGTGCTTCCGGTTAGCGCACAGGTGTTCCAGTTTGTGTAGGTAGTGCTTGACGTATCATCAATAATTTTTGCGGTAATTGTAGCATTGGTATGGCTTGTACAACCCGATTGATCGCAAGTTTTAATATCTATCGTTATAGGTGTTGTAGAAGCCCAGCTATTGAAGTCCGAAGGTACAGGTATTTGGGCAACAACATCGTAAACTTGGTTAGAGCTTTGAGCGGTAGTCCATTGGTAGTAGCTCTCTTTTTGAGTTGAATCAA
>CAVPPA010000005.1:0-329764 GCA_963707285.1 uncultured Candidatus Saccharibacteria bacterium | reverse complement strand
CAGATAATGTTTATATGAGAGAGCGTTATATGGTGGTGCCTTCTGTTTACGTCGCGGTAATTAATTCAGACAATGAAGTACTGCTGATGCACCGCATTAATACCGGATATCTTGATGATTATTGGGATTTACCGAGCGGGCATATGGAAGCCGGCGAATTACCGCAAGCGGCTGCCGCTAGGGAGCTTGAAGAAGAGGCTAAAATTAAAGTAAATCCCGACGACTTAAAACTATTCCACATCTATAAAAATGAAAGTACGCCAAACTTACCTTATCTTGGCCTAATGTATCTTGCCAGACGGAGAATCTGGCAGGGCAGCTACGGAATCGGCGAACCTGATAGATGCGATGATATGGCTTTCTTTGATCTAAAGTCGCTGCCAAAGATTACGCCGCAGGTAAGAGATGCTTTAGGCCGACTGGGCATAAGCGGCATAACTACTTCTTTTTATAGGGAAGGTGAAATTAAGTAGATTTTAGTTAATTAATTATTAAGTATCGCAAACTTAAATATTTGCTTGATTTTCGTAAGGTAAAAATATTCACTGTAAGCCCTAAGTTGGGCTAGTTATTATTACTCGTGTAAAAAATAATCAATAATAATATAAGGAGGGTTATTTGATGGCACCATCACCTGACGAATTACGAAAAAAAGCTGATGATTTAAAGCAAGAAGCCGAAGCCAAACAGGCCCGGATTGATGAAGCTGAACGCCAGATTGCTGAAGCAGCCGATGCCGAGGCAAAAGCCAAACAAAAACGTTACGAAGCGGAAAATATCAAAAGATCTGAAAGTGGCTCGAGTTTATTCGGTTTTTAAATTTTTATACTTAGTTTAACCGCCAGCGGCAATAAAGACGAACATAAACGAGCCGAAGACAATTGAATAAAGAGCAAACGGCCAGAGACGTTTAGTGCGGAAATATTTATCCAGAAAACGAACGGCAAAGTAAGCCGCGATGAAGGCGGCTATGGCGCCGACAAATATCTGACTGCGCACGCCGTTACCATTTGGACCCAGCAAATCCGGTAATTTATAGATACCAGCGGCGCCAATAATCGGGGTGGCCAGTAGGAATGAGAAACGGGCTGAGTCCTGATAATCCAAACCGCTAAATAAACCACTTACCATGGTGACGCCCGACCGACTCAAACCGGCAATTAGGGCTAGAACTTGGGCTAGCCCAATTATTCCAGCTCTAGTACTGGTAATAGAGTGGGCGGTGTGTTCAACGCTGCTATCGACATTATAATTTTGTCTTTTTTGAGCTTGATGGTGGGCATACCGATCGCCGATCAATAAAATAACGCCGTTAATCACTAAAAAGACGGCCGCCGACATTGGTTTGGCGAATTGGGTGCGCAGCACTTTTTCTAGTAGTAATCCGGTGATAGCAGCCGGGATGGTGGCAATTATGAGCAGCCAAATCAAGCGTTCATGGGGAGTAGTTATACTACGCTGTCTGATTGAAGTAAAGAAAGCTTTAATGAGCTTCCACCAGATACGGCGGTAAAAAATAAATAAAGCTATGGCGGTTGCTACATGAAGCGCTACCAGAAAAGCTAAAAAGAACGATTCGCTTTTCGGTTCACTGGTGACAATATTATGCCAGCCGAACAGTTGGGGAATCAGGACGTTATGGCCTAGGCTGGAAATCGGAAACGGTTCGGTAATACCTTGGATAAGACCGAGGATTATCGCCTGGAAATAGGTCAACATACCGTTTTAGTTTAACATAGCCAAAAAAACTGATTAATTAGCTAGAAGATTACTGATTAAGAGGCGATTCGCTCTAATTGTTCGGGTAAGACATGTAATACGGCCAGTGAACCAAGCTCGTGGTTTTGAGCTTTTTGAGGATCCAGGCAGACCCGGGCAATCTTATCTATGGCGTCTATGGTATCTTTGGCTCTGCGATCAAGCGTTGACATCGGTATTTCAAAGCCAGCTTCAACTAGAGTTACCGAGGGCCGACCGAAAATACTATCGCCAATTAATTCCGCATCGTCGGCGCTAAAATCCACCAGGTTCGAAGGATCAAAATCCATCCAACTAACTCTATGCCATGGACCGGCCGTACCTTTACCCCTCGCCCCAAGCGCTCGTTCCCGGGCGAATAAGTGAATAGATGGGTGTTTGCCAAACCCTAGATAGTCATTTCCCGAAGATTGCTGCCCATAAAAACTTGCTTTAACGTCTGTGACTGTTCCTTCGTAAGAAATATCATGGCCAGCCGCAAAAGCCGATTCCGTGTCATTCGGAATATAATGCCGAGCCCGGTGATCTATACCCATATCAGGTGTAACAGCTTGGGTCTTAATCAATATACAGGCAGCCACATTCCAGCGAACTTCAGGTGGCAGAGAGGCATAATTTTCCGGGGTGGAGATATCTCGCATATTATTACGAAATATTTCACCTTGCCGGCCGACATCTTGTCGATCTAACTTCAAATCTGGGACATGTTCAAACATCGTTATTTTTATGACCTACGAATCTTTGTTAAAAAATTCCTTGCTTTTATATTACGTTCGTGATGTACCGAAATGCAAGGGTAATATTTTAATTGCTACTGCTAGTACATAGGCCTACAATACATAAGCGATGATAAAAGCCAGCCATCTGACGAAAAAATTTGGCAAACGAGTAGCCGTCAATGATATCTCTTTTGAGGTGGAAACGGGTAAAATTACTGGATTTCTGGGACCAAACGGGGCCGGCAAGTCAACCACGATGCGCTTAATGCTGGGATTAGCCAATGGCGGCGGCGAAACCCATTTCGGTGGAAAACTACTGAGCGCCTATGCTCAACCGTCTAAAGTAGTCGGTATCTTGCTGGAAGCCAAAGCTTATCATCCGACTAGAACAGCTCGAAACCATTTGAAAGTTCTAGCCACCGCCGGCAGTATACCGACTAATCGGGTAGACGAAGTGTTAGATATCGTCGGATTAAAGTCAGAAGCCAAAAAAGGGCCAGGTAAATTTAGTCTTGGTATGAGTCAACGGCTGGGCATCGCGGCGGCCATATTAGCCGATCCGATGTATCTGATGCTGGACGAACCAGCCAATGGTCTAGACCCGGAAGGCATGATGTGGCTCAGGCAGTTTCTAAAAGCCTATGCCGATAAGGGGAAAGGGGTCTTTGTTTCTTCACATCTGCTTAGTGAAATGTCGCAAATGGCCGATAACGTGATAGTTATTGGCAGAGGCAAAATGCTGGCTAGCACCTCGATTAAGGATCTGGTATCTAAGAATGTTCGCTCGAGTATATTTGTCCGGGTTGCCAAGCAAAATACCTTAGAAAAACTACTGCATGAGCGCCACATTAATTATGAAATAAGTGACGATGGCCTCAAACTGACCGGTATAACGACCGATGAGGTAGGTAAATTAGCTTTTACGGCCGGCGTCCCTGTACTAGAGCTAGCCACAAAGAGTGCCTCCCTAGAAGAAGCCTTTTTGGAGTTGACTGCTGGAACAGAAGAATTTGGTGCAAAGCCCGGAGGTGGTGAATGATTGCTGAATTAAAAGCTGAGGTTCGCAAACTCTTTACTATCCGTTCAACCTATATTATTTTTGCTGTGGTTCTGGCTTTAGAATTATTATTGGCTTTCTTAATATATGGCATTAGAGCTCATCCAGCCGACCTTCATAATACTCAAACATTAGCTAGCGATGCCGCCCAAGCAATTCATGAACTTTCGCTGTTTAGCGCTTTAATTGCTTTACTTTTAGTTACTCATGAATTTCGCTACAACACCATTTCTTATAGCTTGACTCTAACTAATAGCCGCAGCAAAGTACTGGCTGCCAAAATAATCGTTATGAGCATATTTGCGGTGTTGTTTACGCTTATTACCGGCGCTTTATCGCCCTTGCTGTCATTACTAGGTATGAATCTTAATCATTTGCACTTAGTCGCTCAATCAATTCCATACCACTCCATGATATGGCGCGGCTTATTCTATGGCTGGGGCTATACCATGGTTGGACTTCTTTTCGGGGCTCTGATTCGCAATCAGATTGGCGCCATTGTGACTCTATTTATAGTACCCGGAACGGTCGAGGGACTACTTTCGCTACTACTTAAACAAAATATCCAATTCTTGCCGTTTAGCGCCCTGAACATCGTCATCGGTACCGGATCGGGACTCGGCGTCACAACTACTATTACGGTAGTTCAAGCAGCTTTGGTATTTGGCGGCTACTTAGTCTTTGGCTGGATTGTCGCTTGGGTACTATTCCTGCGGCGAGATGCCAGTTAAAACAAAGCATTACCATAACGTCTCTTTGAAATATCTGCCAGTATAGTGTATATATGAATTTACCTCGGTTGATAAGCGGGTGGGGCAGGGAGCGCCAATGTTTGTCACCAGTTTTATCGTCAACCTGTATAGCTTTATTTTTGGTTCGTCGTTATTTATCCTGCTAATTAGCCTTGTTTTCTATATTTTGATCATTCGCTATGTTTTGCTTCCGCTAGTTCGTCAGATACTGCCATTTATCTTAAGTATCATCAGCGTCGGTTCTGTTAAGCCTCAGCGCTACGTTTTAGTTGAGCTAATCCCCGTAGCCAGAACTGAAACGACCCCGCAGGCGACGGCTGAACTGCTCGGGGCAATCTATCACGTTATTTTAGCCGGACGCTGGCAAGAGCGACTGCTGTCTGGTAGCAACCGGATATCTCTCGAGCTTGTCGCCAGCAAACATAGCGGCATTCGTTACCTAATGCGACTGCCCGAATCCCATGTCGAAGTCATCGAAACCTTGCTTCACTCTTACCAGCCGGAAATAAGTCTCAATAGATCTGAGGAATATCTGCCGCCAAAACTCGAATCCGACGATCTATCTATTCAAGTGGCTAACTATAGCCAAGCCGGCTATTTTGCCTATCCCTTAAAAGACCGCGCTAATGATGAAATGCACGATCTGATCGGCTACATGATGGGAGCGATGACCAAATTAAATGATAAGGAGCTACTATCCTTTCAGATGGTGCTTGAGCCGAGCGTTAGTTCAATCTCGGCAAGGGTTAGAAATCACTTACAGGCGGGCGCTACCAGCCGGCCGTTTAGCATCTGGTCATCACCTCTAAGAGCCGTCCAATGGATTACTTATAACTTAGTCGGTAATCGGGCTCATCTGCCAGACGTTTCCGGTCAAGAAATTCGAACCTTGATGCTTGAAAAATTAGCATAACCGCTTTTTCGCACTGATATTCGCACCCTAATCTTAGCTAGTGATGAAGCGCAGGCCAGTGCTCGACTGCAAGCTATTCATAGCGCCCTGGCGGTTTATGCGCGGCCCGGTTATCAGGGTTTGCGCCAGCGGTATAGCTCGCCGCTACCATTTGCTCGGTCTTATCGTCTGTTTCAGTTTCAAAACCGCTTAAATTCACTTCTTAGCACCGACTCAAGTTTGCTATCAACCGCTGAAGTTGCTGGACTATATCACTTTCCATACGGCCAGGCCGTTAAGATTGAAAATGTCAGCCGTTCGCGATCTCCCACGCTGCCGGCACCGCTATCGCTTAAAAATGGCACTAAATTCGACGTCGTTCTCGGCCAGAATATCCACCAGGGAATTACCACTCCAATTGGGCTGACCGCAGCCGAGAGGGAACGGCACGTATATATCATAGGAGGAACTGGCAACGGTAAAACGACCATGCTGGAATCGATGATTGTCTCCGATATACGAAACGGTAAAGGTGTGGCAGTGATCGACCCCCATGGTGATTTGGCTACAAATTTACTTAGCTTTGTTCCTCCAGAACGAGTCAAAGACGTCATTTATTTTAATCCGCGTGATTATGATTATCCGATTGGTCTAAATCTTCTTGAACTGCCCGAAGGATTGAGTGGCAGCGAACTTGCCCATGAAAAAGATATGGTGACCGAAGCGAGTTATTTCGGTGTTTCGAAAAATATTTGATGACCAATCGGATAGTAATGCCTACCGTATTGAAAGAATAATGCGTAACGCTGTCCATACCGCTTTCACTGTTAAAGATGCCACCATATTTACGGTTTTGCGTCTGCTAACTGATGCCAGCTACCGCAGAGCTATAACTGATCAATTGGAAGATGAAAACTTGAGACGCTTTTGGATAGAAGAAATGGGTAAAGCCGGTGAAATGCAGCGAGTAAAGTTGTCAGGTGGGCCAATTGCCCGAATTGAGCGGTTTGAGAGATCCGAATCGGCCAGACGGGTCTTAGGTCAACCCCGTTCAACAATTAATTTTGACGAGCTTATGAATAGCGGTAAAATCTTGATCTGTAACTTTAGTAAAGGCAGGCTAGGCGAAGATACTTCATCCTTATTTGGAACTACAGTACTTGCCAAACTGCAACTGGCGGCCTGGCGGCGACAGGATATTGCTCCCGAAAATCGTCAACCTTTCTACCTATATGTTGATGAGTTCCAAAATTTTGCCAATGATTCATTTCAATCAATTTTGACTGAATCGAGAAAATACCGATTGTATTTAACAATGTCTGAACAATCAACTGCTCAACAGGACGAACGGTTGATTGAAGTCATGCTCAATAATGTTGGAACGGTTATCTGCTTTCGTACTGGAAGTCCAAATGACGAAAGATTAATACTTCATCAATTTAGTCCAATGATTCAGCCTGGCGACGTTAATAATCTACCTGCATACAATTTCTATATCCGCATTGCCGCTCAAAAGGTATATGAACCATTTTCCGGGGAAACAATTTTAAGCTATTCTCCTAGTAAAATAGAGTTAGTTGAGCAAATTAAGCAGGTTTCGCGATCAACATACTCCCTAAGATACGAAGTTACGGAGGCGGATTTGGAACAATCAAATTCCTTAGACACTACGACAACGGACACAATTACCGCTGATTTAAAAAATACCTCATCATAATTTCAGTATTTTCTCAACCCGCATCTCATGATAAAATAATCTCACTTTGTAGAGGTAATCGTATCTCCGAAGTCAGTTGTTCTTTGACAATCAGGCCGCAATAGTTAGGTAATGTTTTTAGTCAAATAAGTTTGCTATGGAGGTACAGAAGGTGAGCTCGTTTCGATCGAAACGAACCGGTGAACGGGGAAACAGTGATCCTGAGAGCGCACTCTTTGGACCTATATTCGGCGGAAACGTCGTCAGAGCGTTGTGGTGGTTTTTCTGGCTGATAATCATAGTAGCCATCGTGTTTATAGTACTTTGGGTACTATATTTCAGCGTGACCGAAGGCTACTTTTTGGTCAGCTCGAAGATTCACAGGGGAGAGATTCGACATCGACGCGTTCCGAGGAAATGCCCAAAATGTAAAAAACTTTGGGAGGAGATAATCATCACCAATTCCGTGATACCACACAGCTTGTTGATCTACGGTTGTCTGGTCGAACACCATTGGCAGAACATCAAATTGAGGTCGCCACCACAGTGGTTGCCTTTGTTGCTCGGTCTTGGCGGAGTTCCATATTCGGATCAAAAGGAGAAATAGGTGCCCGCTTCCAAAATCTCTAGCGTATGGCGAACGCTTTGCTTAGCTTCAGTCGCACCAGTGTGGACACTTTTTTGCTGTCTAGCTATTTGGACAGCACTGCTCCCCGACAACGATTCTGTGCCATCACTCAGAGCCAATATGGCAGCCGGGTCTATTGTTCTATTTTTGTTAGGGATTCTACTCTTGAGATATCTCTGGTTAAAAATCTAGACAAAGTTCGCTGCTAAAGTGGCCTGGTCGATTCCCGGAGAGGAGAGGAACGCTTAGTTCCAATTCTCTCCGGGGGATGACCTGGATTGATTAAACTGCTTTGTTGCAGTTTAGGTCTCCAGGTCATCATATTCGTTTAATTTAGTGCTTACTTATGCTGATGAGCTTAAAAGCAGAGGTAAACGACATGTCAGGACATAATTTTTATTAAAATTTGCTAATAATGCCCGCCAGGGGAATGTTTTATTTTCTAACTAGGTGTTATCGATACTTTTTAAAGACACAGAAAATGATTTATGTGTGATGGGTTGCCAGACGTCTTTTACTTCTTTGGTTATATGGCTGAGCGCATTTAAAGTACAAATATAAAAGGATGATTCACTGGCAAGACCTTCTTTATATAAAAGCTTAGCCATTTTATCGACTAATAAATTCTTAAACTTCGAAGTATCCGTCAGAATTAGAATCCCAGACAGGTTAGTTTTAGTCACGTTTTGCCATTTTTTTGAAGATTGGTAGTCAGTTATTACTTTTAATGTTCTGAGATGGACAAATAAAGGTAATTGGCTGGAGCAGTAAAGTAGGAAATAATACTTTCTTTTTCTTTTATTAAATTCAATTGAAAAAAAGCCATCCGGTAATGGATTTGGGAAGTAAGTGATATTTGGATTTTTAAGATTGGATCCGGTATAAAACATTAACTTACCGCTATAACACTTTTTAAGCGCAATATATGCTTTATAAATAGCCAGATTTTTATCTATAAATCGTTGAGATGCTATCGGGTCGTTATAAATATTATGAAGAACAAATTTAAATATACCGTCCTGCTTTCTTAGAACTGAGAAAGCTTTAGGCAGTAAATAGTAGACAGCAGGCTTGCCAAGCAACTTATATGAAGAATTATAGTTACGGCCGATGTAACCTAAATCATATAGTCTGCGAAGTTTTTTATCCGCATAATTTTTATATTTTAGATTTAGATTTTGTGATATTAGTTCTGTTGTAATAAAGCGAAAGGTATATAAAGTTTTAAGAATAGTTAATTGGTCTGAAGTTAATGTATTCTCTTTAAGCCTCATAGTAAAAAGCAGTATAGCTTCTTTATATTAAATAATATAGTAAGCGGACTTTTTTAAAGTATTTTTATCTGTTAAATTACTTGTTAAAGTAATTTATCGATGAATTAATTTTGTTAAATATACCTCTGTTGTTTAGTGCAAAAGATATTAAATTTATGTATTACTTATGTTTATTTAACAGAGGAAGCTCTACGCGAATAATAATTTATCGAGATTAAACAATATATTAGGTATTGACTGGGCTGATTGCTTGGTTTAGTTTCCGTCTGGTTCTTCAGCAAAATTTGGCCAAAGGGTTCGAAATAATTTTTCGTGATATATAAGAACATCTATTACTTTTGAAGCAACCTGATCTTTAGGTTCATCACCAACAAACAAATCCCAAATCCGCATTTGCAGACCATAACCATTGTCAACTACCGTTACTGAGTTAATTCTTTTTTTGTAAAACATAATAGAAGTGCCTAATTCAAGATAATGTTCTTCCAATAGTTGATTATTCATGGCTATAAACAAATCTGCTAGATCATACTCTCGTTCGGCAACTCGTTCGGCTTGTAAAACAGTAGGCGAATAACTTTTTAATATGACATTATTCAATTCCGGACTATGTATAAAATTGAAGGAAGAACCCATAATTTTATCTTTTTCGGTAGGGTCCTTAAAGTATTTCGTAGCGACAATTTCCGCTTCTGCTCGACAAGCATCAAGTGGTAGCGGGGGATGGGCGGCTCGCAGTGCAAGCGAGCCGATCCCGACAGTTGCTGATATGACACCGGGTACACGGTCCATCCACCCAACTAGACCGTCTATATACTGATCATGGGGTGTTGGTTCAAAATTTAATTGGATTAGACTGGCTTCCGGCATTACTTCTGAGCGAATCTCTGTATCTTTTAACATATCTCTTTTAGCTTATCTATATAATTATCTGATTATTTTCCCGAAGTTAGAGGTATTATTTTAAATAATTACCATAAAACTAAATTATTATCAAATTACAATTTGTTTATTTCTTAGGATTTTGTAAATCCGCTCCATAAACCAAGTCCGCCGTATTTATAAAGGTATCTTTGTCTCTAATAATAGCTTGGGCGGGCAGTTGAGTAGAACGAGTTGTGACCCCAGGTATTCTCTTGACGGCTGTGCCTATAGCTAAGAATTCGATAAGGCCATTACCTAAGTTGTAAATGTAGGTTTTAATGCCGAGCACATCGTCAGCGCCAATTTCTTCGGCTTGAGTTTGCACTCGTTTGAGTGATTCTTCGCGG
The DNA here is from genome assembly GCA_963707285.1 of uncultured Candidatus Saccharibacteria bacterium. GTDB lineage: Bacteria > Patescibacteriota > Saccharimonadia > Saccharimonadales > UBA4665 > CAVPPA01. The sequence continues at coordinate 319,717 of CAVPPA010000005.1, read as the reverse complement.
GCACCATAGATCATTTCGGTCATGCCTTTGATTTCACCCTTTATCAAGTTGCTAAGCGTGGCTCTAATTCCACCCATCACACCAAGCGAATAGACGGACGTGCCGAGGACTAGTTTCAACGGAGCATAACCTAGTCTTGTTATATTCCAGGTTTCTTCAGCCGTTAAATCGGAAGTTATAACACCACCGCAACTGGCTGCGGCGGCTTTCAATGATTCGTTATAGGAGGCGGTCCCGATCATCACCATTTCCTGAACACCAGAAATACCGATCGGAAGAATGGTGGTACGAATACCAATCACACAATTACCGCCTTTTTGTTGCGCTTCAGCGCCAATCCGCTCAAGTGCTAGATTACGGGTCTTATTAAATATATCGCTATATTGTCTAATTTCACCTTTAGCCAGTTCCCGAATGCCGCCCAATAGTCCACGCCCAAAACCAATCGAATAAGCCACATTACCAAACACAAAACTAACCGGTGCATAGCCGGCATCCCACTGACAAAACAATTCTTGGCCGTCGGCTGACGATGTAAAAGCGCTTTTTGGGGCACCCTCGCGGCTCATTGTTGACCCAACGGTTAAGAATTCAACATTACCCGGGTGAAATATTAGCTCGCTGGTGACGCCACTGGCACCACAACCGCTGGCCGTTGACATTTCCTGTTCAAAACGCTGCAAGGATAATTTGCGTCCTTGGGCGATCATATTGGTAAAAGCGCTCAATTCGCCACCAACAAAAGTTCGAATGTTTGATCGTAGACCGCCTAAAACGCCCATCGAAAAGACACTGTTACCGACTAACAAGTTGCCTGGATTATAACCAAGTAGGCCGATGCAAAACATCTCGTTACCGGACAGACCGGAATATTGAGTATTAATAGCTTGAGTTCCAGGTACCGTATTAGTGGCTGTAATCGGTTGGCCGCAAGCTAAGCAAACCGTTACGCCAGATGGATTAGGTCGACCACAATGCGGGCAGTTCACGGGTAATTATCTCCTAACAAACCATTAATAGCGTCATTGTATCATGTGCCGTTAATGCCTTGCATCTGTCAAACTGACTAAAGTTAAACTTATTAACGTTTTCGTCCTTTTGGACTCATCAGCGTGAACATTCATTCACGAAACGTTATGTATCAGATGGTAGGGGTGCGGGGGTAGCCGCTAGGTGCTTTTTAAGGCATTTTCTAACGGCTTCCCGCAACGATCGTCACAACGCAATCAGCTATAGTTTAGTCATCGACTGAACAAAATAGACTGAAGCATCGTGACTTGATAACCTGGCGGCTGGGGCGGTTTTGAAGGGAGATTTTCGTGGGTTACCACAAGGTAAAGTGCGAATCCGGTCAAAACGACCAACAAGAAGGCTAAACCAGCCCATTTCCAGCTGCCGGTTTCAGGAGGAACGTTGTCTACCTGAGCCATTTTAGTTACCTCTAGGAGGTTGATGCGATTACGAAAGTCACGGTTTTTGGTTGTTGGGTAGAGTTGATAGTTATAATCATGTAAGCTGCTTTAGCTGCTAAATTATACTCTATCAAAAAAGACGTCTTGTTAAATCTCCTTATCCATCTGACACATGCATTAAAATCAGTATTTCTACCGAATTTAACTAAAATATATTAGCATAAACGGCATATTTTTTCAAGATCGGGGTAGTTGATGAAGGGAATGCGCTTCGTCTGAAACTTCTATTTTAGTTAGAGTCCTTATCAGCAACAAACCAAAGGCAAATTGAAAAATAACTTGAGTTTGCAGCAGTAAGCCATGGGCTTGCGGAAGATAGTAAAGTGATGCCACACCGCTTAAAAACTCTATTAAAACAAGTGTCACATTAAGCCAATTACTGGCTATCCAGACAATAAAAGAAACGGATAACAAGAGCTGAAGACTAAATAGTCCAGCTCCAAAAAAGACATGAACATTATAAAGGCGGTTAAAAGGCGTCAATATTAAGCCGATAATTTGAATGGACATTATTCGCATAATCCAGCCTATAAATCTACTGTGACGAATATCATCTAGATTAATAACCGATGCCTGCCAGAGGCAAAATGCATATAACATAAAAGCTGCGGCATAGGGGACAACCGTCGACAAGAAGATACCAAAGTAACTTAAACCGTAATTCACCGCTAAACTATCCGGCCGAATGATAACGCATAAGCACAGTAATGCCATGGCGCTAAACAATCCGATGCTAACAAACTGGGAAGGCAGGAATGGATTGGAGTGGTTTGTTAATAACCGCTTAAAGTACCTATCCCGCCAATTACTCTTCATGTGATGATTATACTAAATCCATAGTCTTCTAACATCTTAGTTGCTCAAGTTTTCAGAGTATACTTAATATATATGGCACGTCGATTTAAACCTTTCCCAATGCCTACACCCCGATCAGATACTGTGTCATCTCAGGCTGGAGTAGATGATCACAATTTATCGCCAAATCGCAACTAAAAGACAGTCGCAAAATCAATTATTAAAATGGATAATCCCCGCGGTAATTGTCATAGTGGTTGTTGGATTAGGTTTATACATTCTTAAACACAATAAGGCAACGCCAATGAACCATAACTCGACCGGTAATCATGCCGTCCAGCCAACGCAAAACTCATCAAGCCAAACTAATCTAGTGTCTTACACTTCCAATGGCCAGGATCTTAATTTAACTTTTTCTTATCCTTCGAATTGGACGGTCAGTCCACCAACTAATGATAATACTTCGGATCAAACTATTACCGTTACTTCGCCGCTAACGAGTATTGTTGATGCCAGTAGTAAAACTGTCACTGGCAAAGCAGTAGTATCGATTCGACCTGGCTCAGCACAAATAAGCGAACTATCATCAGGTAAAGCGATAACCCCTCAGAGTTCTATTCAAATTGGTTACGCGCAACCCTTAGCCTCGCAACAACAGTATCCTTATTTAAGTTTTATTAATTTAGCCGGTGGAACCGATGCAAATAATGGCTTTCAAGAAGTTATGGTGACCGGGCAACAGCAATTTAGTCAAAGCGAGAATATAACGACCGACGAATTAAGTGGTTTGGATCCAATCATAAGTGCTGGTTTTTATAGTTGTAGTACCCAGGCTTGTATAGGAAACGGTGAAATACCGTTAAGTATTACGATGGATACCTGGCAAAATTCTTCTCCATTTACGCAGGTCCTGGCAATTATCCAATCACTCCAGCTTCATTAGTTATATTAAACCTATAAAAACGGGGAATGATATATCATGGAACACTTTAGATACGCTCCAATGCAAGCGCAACGAACCAATACGCTACCCCTGGATGAATCGTGGGTCTATGAGCCGCATTTAATCGGATTACGAATAGTTGCCCAAAAAACGCCAGACAGAAGCCGATTGTTTACTAGCGGAGGACATGCCTATACTGACTTCTTTCCCGAGATAGTCCGCCAATTACCCGAAGCAGTTCAAGCATCGGAAGCCGTCATTGATGGTGAAATTGTCGCACTCGATAATAAAGGTAGGGTGGATCCAACTCGACGTTTTCGAGCTTTAGGTTCAACCGTCGTCTATTTTGCTTTCGACATTTTAGAACTTGATGAGCAACTTCTTATCAATGAACCATGGAAAGTACGAAGACAATTCTTAGAACACTTATTTAAACAACAACCAAACATCAACTTGATTTCAAACTTTAATTATAACGATGTCTTACTAATGGAAAGGGAAGCCAAAAGAAAAAAGATTGACGGTGTTATAGCCAAACGACGAGACTCACTTTATCTGCCAAATCGGTCAAGTTCCACTGGATGGTTGAGATATGGCTTTCCACCACCACAACGAAGAAAACGACAATCAGCTAAGACGACAGCTTCGAAATAGTAAAGTCAGCTGAACATTCAGAAGTCGGAGGTGAAAACCATAAAAATTGGCTGTTTAATTTTTCGACATTAGCCGATATGGTATGTTCGCCAGGTTGATCTTTAAAAGAAAATTCTACTGTATCTAGTTGAAGTTCTGATGAATTGACGACAACATTTTTATTTTTTTGTTTACTTGAAGAATAAGTTATATCCATCTCGGTGTCTTCGCCGTTGATATTGTAACTGACGCTGGCTATTTCTGTTTGATTCCCGTAATTATGAACATCTAAAGAGCAATTCGGTGATGGCGTAAGATTAGGTATTTCTGGACCATAAACACACATTCCAACTGCAAATATTCCAACAGCGGCAACTACACTAGGTAGTTTCAACGAACTCTTCTCAAAAGACCTCATATTTAAAAATATTATAAACTATATATTATTCACTACGCAAATATACATTAGCTGATTTGTTCTTAAAAAATGGAGTCTGCTAACTAGCTTAACCGTTGTTTTTTACCATTTCCACCATATGGAAGTAGGTACTAGACGAAGAATTAGAGGGAACTGTTAGTGTCAGGGTACTAGGTATAGTGCCGGCACTAAAGCTTGCTTCCGTCCAACAATCACTACTACAACTTGTTTTATTTACCGTACTGCCATTAATTGCCCAACTGCCGCTGCCAGAATTGTAATACCAAACATGAATAGTGGCACCGCCACCGGTTTGAACGGCGCTATCTAATGTAAGTGTTAGGCTTCCACCTGGGTTTATTTGCGTGGCGTAACGACCGAAGGGTTGGTTGGCGCCTAGGACGTTGGCGCCCAAGTTAGAATCATAGCCCTGGGTACTTGATGACGACGATTCGTTCATGAAGAGACTCAGGTTACCACCGAACGGCGAGCTGGATGGAGCAAAGGCTATCCAGGCTCCGGGTGAGTTGGCTTCAGCTTTGGTATTGTTGGTGCCAGAATAACTATCGGCAAAGTTTTGGAAGAATGTTTGATTGAAGAAATTATTGGCAATTGAACTATTCGTCAAATCGGCATAGTAAGTCGCAATATATGATGTACCGCGGCTTAAGTCCATCAGCTCTCGCCACCATTCCCAGGATAGGGCATCGTGGACGACGACACCGTTCTGGCCGCCAGCGGCTAACAGTTGTTCAGCGTAACCGATAGTATCACCGGTCTTAATATACTGGACCCAGATCGGGTTAGTGTTACCACCTTTATCGGGATCAGCATCGGTTTGGAAAATCCAGGCCTTGCTTGGCGATAGAAAGTCAGTCGGACTGGTGAAGTTTCCATCTTGGTCAAAATATTGACCGGGGCCGGAAGTGCCGATTACTTCAGTTCGCAGCAATGGATGAATGCCAAGCGGTTCAAAAGCTTCATAGTTCATGTACATGACTTTAGCGGCAGCTTTGTCGCCAATGGTAGAAGCCCAACCATTACAGGCTGAGTTTTGGACAGGGGTGGTAAGATTCATATTTTTCTCACCTAATGAATAGTGCTCAGTGCCAACGAGATCAAAAGCGGTTCGGACACCAAGGACAGCCGACTTATATGGGGAAGCATTGATTGCATTGGCTAGGCTAGTCAGCATTGCTTGCATTACCGATTCATAGGTTGAATTTAGACCATCACTAGCTGAAGTAGACCAGTAAGCTGGGATTAGAACTGTGGTAGCTGTGTAAGTTAAACCAAAGTAGCCACAATTGGGGACTAAACCATTACCGGGCGTAGTGCCACCTGAACCTGAGTTAACCAGCCAGCTCGGTAAAGAGTCGCCATTGACTTGAATGGTTGTGGTTTTACCTGCGTCATAGTAAGACTTTAGCTCATTATTTAAGTTGCTGCTCGAACCTGTCCAGTCGGGGAAACTGCCCTGAGTAGGTTCAGCGGTATTCCAGTTGTAGACGATTTGTCCGGCATGTAGCCAAGTATTGTTTTGGGCGGTCGAGTCTTCATGACTAGAACCCCAAATTAGTACAAGTCCAGGAGCAGACATCGAACTGGTAGTAATACTCACCGTAACAGAACTACTGGCAGTTCCTCCTGCGCCACTACAGCTTAGATTATAGGTAGAACCTGTCGCTAGTGCTCCAGTACTAACCGAGCCGCTAGTTGATTTCGTACCACTCCATGCACCAGAGGCAGTACAACTAGTCGAATTAGTACTATTCCAAGTTAAAGTACTGCTTTTACCGGTTGAAAGGGTTGTGGGACTAGCGCTTAAGGCAACTGTCGGTGCCGGTGGCGTGATTGTACCGTTAAATACAATATCGTTTAAAAAGAGATCTCGATTACAAGTACCATTCAATTGTCCGACATGATTGCCGGTAATAAAGTCGACGGTATGAACACCGCTTGTAAGGTTAACATTTGCCGTATATGTCGACCAAGTAGAACTTGTTATATCGGTCTCAGGAAATACCGAATTTCCATCTAAATTAAGACTAAATCTAGGGAGGCCGTTACAGTCTACGCCGCGAGTACTGACCGTCACGGAAGTCACCGAAGAATAAGGGGGCAGTGTAACAGAGGCTGAGGCCGTACCAGGCGCGGTAAATATAACTTCTTTTCCATTATCAGCATTGTCATTTGATCTTACACTCGCACCTAAAGGTAGCGTCATTTGACTACCGTCTAATGTCGCCACTACCTGCGTAGCAGCAAAACCCCGAAAGAGAAGAAAGCTGCCAATGCCGGCAAACAATATAATAAAAATAAGGATGTGGGTTAAAGAAAGTTGATGCTCACTTTTTTGAAAACTGACTTTTACTAAAGGCAAGACTTTTTGATTAAACTTTCGCCACGCCATGCGACCGTCCTACTTTCATTTATTTTTTATTTCAAAATTTAATTATTTATTCTATTTATTAATGCTAATGCCTAAATCATGCATTAGACGTATGCCGGATGTCAAGGAGTTCATAAGATTCATGATGCACGTTAACTAGCCGGCCATTGCTGAATCGCCCATAAGTTGCCGTCTGGATCGCTAAACCACGAATATTTAACTCCTCCCATATCTTGTACTTCACCCATTTCGATGCCTCGTTTTAAGAGAGCTACTCGAGAAACTTCAATATCTTCAACTACTAAATGTAGGCCTTTAACAGATCCCGGTTTCATTTCGGTAAGAGGGCCCATACCTGTTCCGAAAACTATGGCACAAGATGAACCCGGTGGGGTGAATTGGACAACTCTCATTGATTCTGTAACTTGTGTATCGTGCAAATTCCCAAAACCTGCTTTTAAATAAAAATCTTTGGCGCGGTCAATATCTGTAACTGGCACTGGAACCAATTCTAGTCTCATATTGGGAACAGAATCGAGGCTATTTTTAGTTTCGTCCACGAACTTCAGACTCCGTAACGACTGCCACCATATCCATGATTAGTGTAATCCGACATTTGTCGAATAATTGTTTTACTATTTTTGCCAGTAAAGAAGTGAATAATCGATCCCATTCCAAAAAGGCTAAGAACGCCGAAGCCAACAATAGTAAGAAATTCATTACGGTTCACTTCTTTTTGAAGAAGTTCATTAATCGGCTTAACTATAGGGTGCGACTGTTCGTCCAACTGGTTCATTTTTTTGATTGTTTTTTAATTTTTTACTGTCTAAACATTAGAGTAACCCACAAGCAGTAATGAGTCAACCACTACATTAATGATAGGTTATTTTAGTTTAGAGATTGCAAGGGGAATATCGGTGAACGAAGCTATATTTAGATCAGCATCCGAAAGTCTGGTTGGCCCGAGATTTATCGATTTCAGGCCGGCTGCGTGGGCTGCTTCAATATCTACATAGGTATCGCCAACATAGACGGCGCTGCTGGCATCTATTTGTAAGATATCGAGGACTCGGAGTAGACCTTCAGGATTGGGTTTTGCTTTTTTATAACTGCCCCTTGGTACTAATAAGTCAAAAAATGGTCGAATTTCGGCTGTATCCAACACTTCATTTAAATCATCTTTGTAGCGATTCGTGACGATGGCTAAAATATAAGTTTTATGTAGTTTAATTAAAGTTTCCCGCAGTTTGTCTGGAAATATGAAAAGATCAGATCGACGCATTTTCCGAGACATTATAAGATCGCTGAGATCATCAATGACAGAACTATCAGTTGATTTCGTTAGCCGGGTAAGTGTAGACATCAGGTCTAAATGAAGGCATGCTAATATATCTTTTCGGCTCGGTTTAGATAGTCCTAATTTCTCAAAGGCAGATTGAAATATGGCGATATTAGCATCTCGCGAATCGACCAATACTCCATCAACATCAAAGATAATGATTTTTACCTTTGTCATGGTGTAATCATAGCAAAGTTGCCAGTTGAGAACTAAACATGCCCTAGCTGGTTCTATTTCGAGCTATTAAGGCGATACCGCGAGCACAATAACCTTCCGGACTGGTCAGGCATTCTTCTGGCGTAAACATAGGTAGCGGATGATAGATCATCGCACCATGTCTGACTTGTCTTTCTTCTAGATAGGGAAGATGGGTGCTTCTTTGCCATGTCGAGACGATCTCGATACGTCTCTTTCCTAGCTCTCTCAAATGATCGACGACGTTTGCGCTGGTACTTCCCGTTGTACTGACATCTTCAACTATTAACGCAAATCGAACTCGTTTTGCCTCTAATATTGCGATCGATTCGTCGGTAACTCTGATGCTGCCAGAATTTGTTTTAGCGGTATATAAGCTCAAAACCTTTTTACCGAGATCGCTAAAACTTGAAGGTATGTCTTTAGATAAACGGTTAGCGCCGTTAGCTACACCGACAATTGCATCGGGCATTGATCGCCGATACCGTGCCCTAATATATCTGGCGTAGAGATCAACCCACGGAATATAGAGATCACTATCATCGGTGATTTTTTCAAAATCTAATTTTCGGCCATGATGTCCATCAGCAAATTCATGATGAACTTTTCCGGGTGGATCAAGTATTCCTATTGGATCTGTTAAAACGGTCTGGTGGAAATCATCAATATCAGGTTGCAAATCTTCATATTGTTTGACCATGCTATTTCGAGTAACTCCAGATTTGGTGACCCTAGACCACTCGGTTTATAAGGAAATCGTACAGGAAATTATTAGGTGGAATAGTTTATTGAAGTCCGCATTAAATAGCTTTTAAGCCTTGTCACCTTTAAAAATCCAATGAATACCGTATTTATCGTAAAACTGCCCGTATGCTCCAATAGGCATGTTTTGCAGTTCTATAAATCTATCTTTTTCTGCACCTTTGGCAAGTTTGTCGAAGACAGTTTTTAGCTCGTCGAAGCCTTCGCCAATAACAAATATTGCGTAAATATCACCCCATGTCGGTTCATACTGAGGAGATGCCATCCAGTCGGTTGCAGATATTTCAATATCGCCACTTTTAAGATAAGCGTTGATAATTCGATCCTATGTTATCTCTGGTGGCAATAGTATCCTTCATTGGAGAATCTTTAAGCTTTGTAATCGTTAGTTCACCGCCAAGACACTTATGATAAAAAGTCATTGCTTCGGCACAGTTACCATCAAATAATAAAAATGGCATTGCTTTTAACATAGTCTAGCTCCTTTCATATATCATATTAAAATCATGCTCCCATGTTTTGCCACCATCAATTGACTTTTCCCACTAAGCTTTATTCGTTTTTCTATTTTTGCTTACTTTACCTTCAAAACGCTGTGAAAATTCAGGATTATCCCGCCACATTTCCAAGTATTATTTTTATAGCTCATTTTATAAACTCTTGAAACACCTCGATTGTCAGCATATAAGACGGTATAGTATGTCACTATCTTCATCTCGTCCAATAATCCAAGTAGCTACTTGTGGCGGTTTAGCTTTAGCACTTCCTTGCTGTACTGCTATTACTGAGCCGTCTGCTTTCCACTCATAGGTAACTGAAAAATTAATCTTTTGCTTAGGGTCAGGCAAGAATGAAGCATTTGATAGCTCAATTGACCAGTTACCTATCAAAAAAGCTACCTTACTTAAAGCTGGGTTGTTTGACTCCATAGCTCTAGCATAACACCAAAGCAGATTCGAACTATCTTACAGATAGGGGCTAGCTACAAATTTTGAAAAGCAAACTTTATAACAAATTCTTATCTGTAACTTTCCTATGGTGACCCCGAGGGGATTTGAACCCCTGATTGCTGGGATGAAAACCCAGTGTCCTGGACCGCTAGACGACGGGGCCGTGGACTTGTTAAAACTCTCTTGAATCCTAGCACGACAAGAGAGAAAAGAAAATCCCCGGGAGTTGTTCCCGGGGATGTTTCCGTTCCGAGCAGTCAGTCAATGACTTTAGCTCTAACTTTTTGATGTTAGTTTACTTTGTTGGCAATTCGGCGCATGAACAAGTTGTGGGCGAAAGCGCCGACAATTGTGGCAACACCGATGATGCCAAGCATATCTCCAGGACCAGTATTAGTTAAAACTGGGGGAGTAACAGGTGGGGTTGTAGGTGTAGTAGGTATAGTCACGCTTACTTCACACGTTTTAGATGTAGCAGTTTCAGTTTTTGAGCTGCTAACACTCACTGTAGCAACATATGTACCAGGGGTAGCGTAAGTGTGCGTAGTACTTATCGTCTCGCTATTGGTAACGACTGGTAAGGCGGCACTGCTATCGCCAAAAGTGAAAGTGTAACCAGTTATAGTTGTTTTGACGGCTGTCGCTGTAGCTGTAAAGCTATATTCCGTAGTCGAATTATCGACAGGTTGTTTAGTAAGTTCAACACAAGCCAAGCTAGGAGTAACGGGCTTAGGAGGAGTAGTTAATTGTACCTTACAGTTACTTGAAGTAACTGAGCCATTAACTAAGACATCGGCCGTATAGGCAGTGTCATATTTACTGAAAGTATGGTTAACGGTAGCAGTTGTATTAGAAGTACTAACTTTGGTAGGAGTTGAACTGTCGCTAAAATTGAAGGTATAGCTAGATATAGTGGTGTTTTGGGCACTAGCTTTAGCCGTGAAGGTATATTCAAGGCTCTTGTCAATTTCACTTTGAGTTAATTGTTCACACACAAGTACCGGTTTTGGCGGCATTGGGTGGAACTGCATTACGTTTCCACATTCTAGCATGACGGCAAAGTCAGCTTGACCGTAGCTATTTAAGTGAACGAGGACTTCAACCGAAGAGGTTGGAGCAAACGAAGTCGTCGCATTGCGGTACCAAACGTTTCCTTCTAAATGAGTGTAGCCGGGACCACCTGGGTTCCAACGAGCCGAAACGATCGAGTTGGTGCCAACGACTTGGCCATTAACAGTAATCGTACCAGTATTGTAAGCAGTACCAAGTACCGTATTACTGGTATTCATTCCGGCAATCATAGATGGTGAGGCGCCAGCCCAGTTCATAACGGTTTGAATGTCATGATTACCATGGCCATCGTTATTACTGTTGTACAAGCTTTGCAAGTTACTAATGTATTGGGCGGTAGTGGTACCTTCCAAGCCGCAGTAGATTATATTGTACTGGGGTGTTTTGTCCTGAGGGCAGGTTGTCGCAGCTGATACGACTGGGGTATCAATTGGCAATAGGGCAATTGTTCCAGCTATGGCTGTTGAAAGCACAAACAGAACGCTTAAAGCTATAAAGCGAAATCGTTTAATAAAATTCGATAACATATCTGTAAACTTATTCATTAACTTGTTCCTCCCGGACTTAAGTTAACATTAATATACACCTTTAGTGACATTTTGTCAAGTATCTATCTATAATATATTTATTACTTCTTGGTTGTACGGCTTTATCAGATCCACCGATTCGTTAAATAAGACTGCTATAGTTAAAACATGCACTTTTTCCGAACTTCGGTATCTTCCGGCGTCAAACAGTTGAGCGAACAAATTAGACAAGCATTAACGGAAAATAAATTAGTCCTATGGCTCGTATCCGGTGGATCGAATGTTCCAATTACAATAGACGTCATGAAGACTTTATCAGGTACGCCATTACACAATCTAACTATCATGCTGAGCGATGAACGTTACGGGGCAGTCGGACATCCGGATTCGAATGCTTATCAGCTAAATAAGTCAGGTTTTGATCCTAAAGAGGCGTCATATCTGCCGGTTTTAACCGGCCAATCATTGGAAGTCACAGCGGATCGTTACAACGGATTACTTAATGAACAAGTTGCAAGGCATCAGATCATCATTGGACAACTAGGTATCGGTGCCGATGGCCACACTTCCGGCATCTTGCCCCATTCACCGGCTACGTTAGTTACGGACAAACTCGTTACATCTTATGTAGCGACGGACTTTAGTCGAATTACTTTAACTTTTCCGGCTCTTAAACAAATAAATCTAGCGTTTGTCTTTGCCTTCGGCGAAGCCAAGCAACCAGCTTTAAAACGACTTAAAGACGAAAATGTCGCCATCGACGACCAACCGGCCCAAATTTTAAAAGCTATTCCTCAGACTTATATATATAATGATGAACTAGAAGGAGTGGTCGTATAGATATGAAGATTATCATTCAAGGTTTAGGTCGGATGGGCTTACAAATCTCCCGAAAGTTGTCAGAAAACGGTCACGAAGTTATCGCCCATAATCGTAGCCGGGAGCCAATTGAAGAAGCAGTCAAATACGGCGCAACGGCTGCCTATACTAAAGAAGAGGCTGTTAAGGCTTATGGGTCTTCTCCGGTTGTCATTTGGATAATGCTGCCCCAGGATATCGTCAAAGCTCAAGCCGAAGAGTGGGTACCACTACTTCCACCAAACAGCATTATCATAGATGGAGGTAATTCAGATTTTCGCCAGACCCAAGAGCTCAATCGGTCGCTAAAGGAAAAAGGTGTCACTCTTATAGATATCGGTACCAGCGGCGGAGTCTGGGGCTATCAAAACGGTTTTTCTATGATGGTCGGTACGGATAATACCGAGGCGTTTACCAAACTCGAACCAGCCCTCCAAACGCTTGCTTTACCAGAAGGAGCTTATCATCATTTCGGACCGAGCGGCTCAGGCCACTTCGTTAAGATGGTTCATAACGCCATTGAATACGGCATGATGGAATCACTAGCGGAAGGCTATCAAATGCTCCAAGCCGGACCTTACAAAGACCTCGATCTGGCTGCCGCCGGAGAGGTTTGGCAACATCATAGCGTAATAACTTCATGGCTTAACGAACTATCACGCGATGCGCTACGGGAAAACCCGAAGCTGGACGGAATAGAAGGTTTTGTGGCCGAATCAGGTGAAGCCCGCTGGACATTGGAAGTAGCTAAAGCTGGTAATCTTCCCATGCCGGCTATTCAAGCCGCCTTTGATGTCCGGGTCGCTTCCCAGCGTGGCGAAGTTTCATTTGCCACCAAACTGCTGGCAGCCATGCGCAATAAGTTTGGTGGCCATGAACTTAACAAGGAAAACGATAAAACATGATGGGTCCTAACCACCAACCAGCTATATTTGTTATTTTCGGCATAACAGGAAACTTGGCTCAACAGCGCTTGCTACCGGCCCTTTATCATCTTATAAAAGATAATTTACTGCCAGAACATACCGAGATAGTTGGCGTTAGTCGCCGCCAATTAAGCGTCGATGAACTTCTAAAAAATGTAGAGTTATGTGTGCTTGAAACTGATAAGATCTGCGATCCTAAGGTACTTGCTACCTTTCGACAACAACTTCAAATGGTGCAATTTGATCCAGTCAACAGTGCCGATTACGACCGATTAGCCACAACCCTTCAATCAATAGAAGACAAGCATGGCGTCTGCATGAATCGCCTATTTTATTTGTCCATACCGCCGCAAGTTTACGAGCCAGTTATCCGTAATCTTGGTGAGCATCATTTGAATGAAGGTTGTATTCATCATAAGGGTGTCACCAGGCTTTTAGTGGAAAAGCCCTTCGGCTATGACCTTGCATCGGCTAAAGAATTGATCCGTTCGACGAATCAGTATTTCACTGAAACACAGATATTCCGGATAGATCATTACCTGGCTAAGGAAACAGTCCAAAATATATTAGTGTTTAGATCACATAATCCTATATTTAACAGCCTTTGGAATAACCAATTTATTAGTCGTATATCGATAGAATTATATGAACAAACTGGGATAGCAAGTAGAGCTGACTTTTATGATAATGTTGGCGCACTTCGCGATGTCGTGCAGAATCATTTACTCCAATTATTAGTGCTGGTAACCATGGAATTGCCCAAAAGCCTTCACGATAATGATAGTCTTCACCGGGCCAAACAAGCCTTGCTAAGTAAAGTCAGGCCAATCAATATGATGAAAGATCAGGTGATTCGCGGCCAATATACCGGCTACCAAGAAGAGGTTAAAAACCCGAAATCCACCACCGAAACCTTCGTCAGTGTACCATTAGAAATTGATAATAAACGCTGGAAACACGTGCCGATTAGAATAACCGCCGGTAAAGCATTAAAAAGTGACTATTCGACAATCCAAATAGTTTTTGGGAAATTATCTAATGAAGCCAATACCAATACATTGAGTTTCCGAGTCCAACCCAACGAAGGGATTGATATTGACTTAACGGCTAAAAGACCAGGCTTCGAGGATAAAACTGAAACAGTACAGATGGATTTCAGTTATCAAAACGCCTTTGTGGAACCAGGCCATCCCGATGCTTATGAACGGGTAATTGTTGATGCTGTCAAAGGCGACCATAGTTTATTTGCAACTAGCGAAGAAGTTTTGGCATCCTGGCGGATTATTCAACCGGTGCTTGATGTCTGGGAAGGAAGTAGTAAAGACCTAATTAGTTACGCAGTCGGTTCGGATGGGCCGCACATCTAGTAATAAAATGTTAATCAGTAGACATAATCATAATATAAGATGTCTTATAATTAAGAACGATGAATTTAATTGACGTATTGATTATATTGTTGGTTATCGGTGCACTTTTTAGGGGAGAAAAGCTTGGATTTGTCCGCCAACTGTTCTCAACAATAGGTTTTTTTAGTGGTTTATTAATGGGAGCGCTCCTTGAACCGCACATAATCGGCTTAGTTCATACTTCACTCAGTCGGTCAATCTTAACTCTAGGTGTAACCTTGGGCTTGGCTTTAGTGATGCTTTCCGTCGGTGAATATATTGGCGTCGTTATGAAACAAAAAATTCAATTTCGTCATGAATTAAATCATGTCGATAATTCCTTCGGCGCTGGTATATCTGGCGTATCAGTTTTGGTGCTGGTTTGGCTAAGTGCGGCAATACTAGTGACACTGCCTTATCAAAACGTCCAATCGAGTATTCGCGGATCGAAAATAATTTCTTTACTAGACCAAGATCTACCGCCGGCACCAAATATTATTGCCGATATCGGACATTTGATTGCCCCAAACGGTTTTCCGAAAGTCTTCATCGGCACCGAACCTGCACCTACAACTGCTACGCCGCCCACACCGGCAGCGTTAGCAGCCGCGGTCAACTTGGACCGTCCATCAGTAGTTAAATTGGAAGGCCAAGGTTGTGGAGGTATTGTTGAAGGATCCGGATTTGTGGTTGGCAGTAACTTAGTTGTAACGGATGCTCATGTTATTGCTGGTATTTACCAACCTTACGTGATTGATAGTAATGGTACCCATACGGCAACTCCGATTTGGTTTGATCCTAATTTGGACCTGGCAGTGCTCCGAGTGGCTAATTTAGCTGGTAGTCCTCTTACTTTTGATCCCGATACGGTCGGTCATGGCACCCAGGGTGGTGTCCTAGGTTATCCGGGAGGCGGTACATTTACGGCCGATACGGCGGCTGTGCTTGACGAGTTTACGGCTGTCGGACGTAATATTTATGATCAAGGCTCAACTCAACGAGATGTTTATTCTGTTGCTGCCGATGTCATACCTGGTAATTCGGGTGGCCCGCTGGTAAATCTGAATGGCGAAGTGATTGGTGTGGTATTTGCCGCTTCGACCGAATATAACAATGTTGGCTATGCACTTAGCGTCCCGCAAGTTATCCATGAAGTGAATGAAGCTAGAGCTTCTAATCACACTGTAAGCACCGGCGGCTGTGCCCAGGAATAAATGCTATACTGTTGAGGATTAGACTTCCAACATTCAAACTATGGCTAGCAAGCAAATAACACAAACTTCACGATTACCTAAAGTTCTGCCATATATTCTGATAGTCGGCGGGGCTATTTCGCTTATTTGCGCATTTATTATCATGCTCGATAAGTTGAATTTACTAACTAATCCTAGTTTTCGACCAAATTGCGACTTAAATCCAATCCTTAGTTGTGGTAGCGTGATGTCGAGTAAACAGGGAGCAGTGGCTGGTTTTCCAAATCCGATATTTGGACTAGCGGCTTTTCCGATTCTAATTACTATCGGCATGGCTCAACTGGCCGGTGCAAAATTTAAACGCTGGTTTTGGCAGCTCCTCAATATTGGACTTTTACTGGCAGTTTTTTTCTGCATGTGGCTCTTTGTTCAAAGCGTCTATTATATTCACTCACTTTGTATCTACTGCATGATCGTCTGGGTTATGACTATCACTACATTTTGGTATGTCACTCTATATAATCTCGAGGCTGGCAATTGGCCACAGATCAGTCGGTACACAAAAGTTACTAATTTCGTTAGACGGCACCACCTTGATATTTTAGCTGGTTGGTTGCTAATCATCCTGGTTCTTATTCTGATACATTTCTGGTATTACTATGGTAAATTTGTCTAATATCTGACTCGTTATTTAACGGGTGATGAAACAAAAAGGAACAAACGATCAGTTATGAAAAAGGATGAAGCAGTCACAAAAGCAGTTGAAGCACCAGCTGAACTTTTGGAAAAGACAATCGAGGCGGGCGAGAATGTTAGTCACGCTCTGCACGGTGATCAAACTGTTCAAAAAACTAAAGACTATTGGCATACGCTTGGTCCAGGACTTACCACTGGGGCATCGGATGATGACCCGTCTGGTGTGGCAACCTATTCGCAAACCGGTGCTCAATATGGTTTTCAACTACTATGGCTGTCCGTCTTTACTTTTCCGCTAATGGCAGTTGTCCAGGAGATGTGTGCTCGTATAGGTTTGGTGACAGGTAGGGGATTAGCCGGGAATATTCGAACAGTTTATTCGCACCGTGCCCTCTACGTTTGTGCTATTTTATTATTTGCCGCAAATAGCTTTAATATCGGCGCCGATCTAGGTGCCATGTCTAAAAGTGTCCAGCTGCTATTCCCATCACTGAATTTTGTAGTTTTAGTAGTTGGATTTACTCTAGTTATGCTATGGCTACAGATATTCACGCCGTATCATCGTTATGCCAAATACCTTAAGTGGTTGTCTTTAGTGCTTTTTGCCTATGTTTTATCGGCTGTGCTAGCTCATCTAAATTGGGGAAACGTTTTAAAACACACCTTTTATCCTTCCATTTCCTTTAACAAGAATCAGCTACTACTCATCTGTGCCATTTTAGGTACTACCATTTCACCGTATTTATTTTTCTGGCAGACTTCCCAAGAGGTCGAAGACCAGATCGACCAGGGCAATACCACCATAAAAATGCGCCAGGAAGCAACCTCACCGGCTGAAGTCCGTAAAATGAGAGTCGACGTTTGGTCGGGAATGTTCTTATCGAATATAGTTATGTTCTTTATAATCGCCGCTTGTGGTGCCCTCTTATTCAGCCACGGCATAACTAATATTCAAACTGCATCGCAAGCCGCTGAAGCGCTTAGGCCATTCGGTGGAAGCGCTACATTTTTCTTATTTGCAGTTGGCATTATAGGGGTTGGCATGTTGGCGATACCGGTTCTAGCTGCTTCAAGTTCATACGCCGTATCAGAAAGTCTCCATCAGCGCGGTAGCCTGGGAATGAAGCTGAAGCAAGCTTATCCGTTTTACGGCATTGTTATTATTTCGATGCTGGTAGGAATGTGCATCAATTTCATCGGCTTAAATCCTATCAAAGCTCTGATTTATTCGGCAGTCTTAAATGGTATGGTGGCACCAGCCGTGCTCGTATTTATCCTGCTACTTAGCAGTAATCGTAAAGTGATGGGCGACTGGGTAAACGGTGGTTGGGCAAAAGCAATTGGCTGGTTAACAGTCATCCTGATGAGCGTATCTGGCATAGCAGCAATTTACGCTATATTTTAGAATCACTCGTTTCGCAGTGCTTCAATCGGATCTTTCCTGGCTGCTTGCAGGGCAGGGATCGTTCCAAATAATAGACCAATACTGACCGAAACGAGAAATGCTAGTACGACTATTTGCCATGTTATTGACGGCGCTAAGTCGGTAAATATGCGTAATAAAATATCCACGATCAGCGAGACAATGATACCGATAATTCCGCCGGCCACACTGAGTACGGCGGCTTCAGTAATAAATTGGGAAAGTATCTGTCGATTGGTGGCACCGACCGCTTTTCGGATACCTATTTCATGCATACGTTCAGTCACCGAAACGAGCATAACGTTCATAATGCCGATACCGCCAACGAGTAGGGCGATAGCGGCAATGCCACCGATTAAATCTACTATCAAGTTAAGAATATTATCAGTAACCGCCAAAGTTTGACTCTGTTCTAGTACCGTGAAATCATGCTGTCCACCATGAGCAGCCATTAAGTTGATGCGCAATTTAGAAGCAACTTGAGCTGTGTCATTGACCGAGTTAGGTCTAGCTAATATTTCATATATTGGCGAATCATTATTAGTTATTTGCTCAGCGGCCGCATAGGGAATAAAAACAGCGTTATTAAAGTCAACATCGATTGAAAGCGGCGCTGGTTGAAAGTCATTAAATATGCCTTCAACTACAAACTGTTGACCTAGAATATTTATTGTCTGACCGAGTGGCACATTTTCACTGAACATCGCTTCAGCTACATGCGAACCAATGATGACGTCATTGACAGAAGTTTGGTCGCTGTTAAAGAATGATCCAAAAGCCAACGTTTGATGTAGCATAGCCGGCAAACCTTCGTTCGTGCCGATAACTAAGGCATTGAAGGGTTTTTTTAATTGGCTCGAAGTGACATCCCCGGTCACTAAGCTGAGCGGCACGGCACTTGCCACGCCTGCAGTTTGGGACACTGTATTAATGTCTTGACTGCTCAAAGATCCTATCCTACCTTCGGTTCCAAAAAGATTAGCACCGATAAGCTCATTCGAAACGGATTGATTTAATAATTGGCCGGGGCGAACCGTTATAAGATCTTTGCCTAGGTGTTCAGTTTGGGCATTGATTTGTTGTTTAACGCCTTCACCGATACTAACAATAGTCACGACTGAGGCAACTCCAATTATGACGCCGAGCATAGTTAATAAACTACGCGCCTTATTACGTCGCAAAGTATGATAAGCAGTCTTTATGTCACCCTTAGTAAGTAATATCATGATCGAGACTTTACTTTACGATGTCGCCGCTTGGCTGTTTTGCGACTTCGTTTTGATTTTTTTATAGCGCTACCTCGTTGCGGGACAGCCTCCATTAAAGCCGATACACCAGCCAGGTCGTCTTCTTCAGTTTTCTTAGGAATCGTATACATTGTTTTAAGTGCGCCGCTTGCTACCCGACCAATTGCAGTTTTTTCATCAGCAATTATTTGACCGTCACGCATATAAACTACTCGGTTAGCATATCGCGTCAGTTCCGGATTATGGGTAACGAAAATGACTGTATTTCCCATTCGGTGAACTTCATTTAATAATTCCATGACAAGTCGTGATCCAGCGCTATCTAAATTACCAGTCGGTTCGTCGGCAATGATAAGTTGTGGGTCATTAACAAGTGCTCTAGCAATAGCCGCACATTGCACCTGACCGCCACTTAAATGAGCTGGTAAAAAATATTCACGACTTTGCATACCGACGCGTTCCAAAATACGGCTGGCTTTTTCTAATCGTTTTAGTCAGCGACATACCTTTATAAACTAATGGTAACGCTACATTTTCTAGCACCGTCATACGCGCTACTAAATTTTGCGATTGAAAAATAAATCCAATCGTATCACGTCGGATTTTGGCAGCTTGGTTAGTACTTAAACGAGCGACATGCCGATTATGTAATAGATACTCCCCGTGTGTTGGTCGATCAAGCATACCTATAATATTCATGAGCGTACTTTTACCGCAACCACTTGGACCCATTATCGCAATAAATTCGTTATTTTCGACGGATATGTTTACCTCGTCAAGCGCAAGAGTAGTGGCTTCTCCAAAGCCAAATAACTTGCTAATATCATGCATTTCAATTACCGACATAGTACACATAGTGTATTCGTCTAGGTAGTAGACAGACAAGCAATTTTTACTTATTTCACAACAATTAATTTATTAAAGTTCTGTTTGATCCAATTAAAACGATTGTTGAGTATAATAATGGTCGGGTTTTAGATTAATATCTTTCTTGCTTGGAGAGGTGCCCGAGTGGTTTAAGGGGCACGCTTGGAAAGCGTGTGTACGGGCAACCGTACCGAGGGTTCAAATCCCTCTCTCTCCGCCAAAATTATTATGCTTGCACAAAAATTGTAAATCTATAAAATACTATCTTTATGTCACACGAACAATTACCCATAATCGAATCCGAAAGTTCATTACCAAAGCTGCCTCCAGACCAATATTTTACAGACCCATTTTACGCCAATATAGCTAAAGCCTTTTGGAATGTAACTGATGATCCTAACAGAATTGATCTAACAGATCAACTATTATTTGTAATCGAGCCTCTTGGGCCACAAGAACGTCTTAATGTTGTTAAAACCATGTGGCACGATATGCTACCTTTTCCCGAAGATGAACGGGGTAATACAATACATATTTGGGGCCATCAACCGGAAAGATTAAACGCCGACGAAAATACTGGTGAAGTTTATCTTATTGTAGATAATAAACGCACAGTTGTCGGAAATGCTAACCAATTAGAAACTTACTTTCGTGATTACTATATTCAAGATAAAGCTTTACCCGCAAAGGTAGATAGAGTGATATTAGAAGAAGAAATTACAGAAAGAATTATGGCAGCTTTCGAAAATTACAAGGGAGAGACTCACGGTAATGCTATTCAACAAAAAATAAGTGATGAAATTTGTAGGCGGATGAAACTTATTAAAAAAGACAGTATGTCTTTGCGCAAATTAACCGAAAAGGCAATTTTGGGTGAAGTTACGATTGAGATTTCCGACACTGAAAATTAAATAAATTCTAATTGATATAGTTTACGGCTGTAGCTCAAGAATCATTAGTTGCTTATAAAATTATTCTCTGTTAACCACTCTATCCTTAATAAATCCTGCTAATTCATAGGATTAAATTTAAACAATATTATAAAATTCTGGATAATTAAAAACATTAGTAAATCGTGTGTTAGGATAATTTAATGATAGATTTCGAAGTGAAGGGAGCTATTTTTGATGTCGACGATACTTTACTTGATAATCAAACTAAAATTCCTGGACAAGGATTACATGAACGTGCACGCTTAGCAGCTGTACATGAAATTGGAAAACGGCACGGCATTAAGAAGCTTGAAAAATTTACTTTAGAAGATAATTTAGAGGCTTTTATGACAGCACCGGTTCATACCATGGAAGCTGCTATTTGGAATATTTTTGTTATGACTGGGATTGCCGATAGTGAAGTAATTAATCCGAATAATGTATTGCTTCATGAGATTGTTAAATTAAAAAACGATCTATTCAAAAATATTTTACTAAATGAGGCAACTGAGGTGCCTGGTGCGACAGCATTTGTTACTGCTTTGTCCGCAAGCGGTTTAAAAGATAAACTGGCGATTGCTAGTACTGGGATACGACGCGACATAAATCTTTTTCTGCTTAAAACTGGCCTGGATAAGATTTTCAGTCCCGAAAGGATTATAACAAAAGAATCAATTACACACCCAAAGCCACATCCAGAAATTTTTAATCTTGCATACGATTCTTTAGGAATATCTAAGAAAGATAAATTTTCAGTATGTGCCTTTGAGGATGATCCACGCGGCATAATGTCGGCCCGAGCCGCCGGTTTATATGTCTGCGCGATTACAACTCGCTATGATAAAACTACGCTGCAATCTTTTGAATTTCCGCCACATCTTGTCGCACATTCATACGCCGAATTTACAGATCTATTTAGCTTATAAAAACGTTGATAATCGGAAGTTATTTCAAGACGTTAGTTTTGTGCCAACTGAATCGCCTTGAACGGCGCGTAAAATATTATCTTCGACGTTCGTATCAAAAACAACGATTGGCACTTTATGTTCCTTAGCTAAACTTAAAGCGGCCTTATCCATTATTTTAATATGATCATCACCAATTGCTTCCTGGAACGTTATATTTTCTAGACGTTTGGCCTTGGGAAAATGAGCAGGATCTTTATCATATACTCCATCAACTTTAGTAGCTTTCAAAACTACATCACAGCTTAGTTCAAGTGCGATTATTAATGCTGCGGTATCGGTAGTCACATATGGTCGCCCGCTGCCGCCGCCGACAATAACAACTCGACCATTTTCCAAGTGTTTGTTGGCCAGTCGATGGACGAAAGGTTCGGCAACCTGCTGAGCAAAAATACTACTTAGGCACCTAGTTGGGATGCCTTGCGCTTCGAATATATCTGTTAGGGCTAAGGCATTCATCATCGTTGCCAACATACCGATTTGATCAGCTGTTACTCGTTGTATGCCATGTCCGGCAAGTTGAGTGCCACGAGCATAGTTACCGCCGCCAACCATAATAATGACTTGCACCTTTTTCTCGGCTACTTTTTTTATTTCCCGAGCCAGCCACGCCCCAAACTCCGCGTCAATGCCACCATCAAATTTGCCGGCTAGCTGTTCCCCCGAAAGTTTCAACAGCACACGCTTATACATCGAGACTAAGTATAGCATGCTATACTTACCGCATAAGCGGTGGTTTTAGAGCGTTACAAAATCACAGGAAATATATTATTAACCTATGACTACGATTTTTTCTTGGAATGTAAATGGGATAAGGGCAGTTATAAATAAAGGTCTGCTAGATCCTTTTATTTCACTTCGAAAATCCTGACATATTTTGCCTACAAGAGCTAAAAGCAAAACCTGAACAAGTGTCTATAAATTTGCCATCGTATGAACAGTTTTGGTACTCAGCTGAAAAGCCTGGTTACAGCGGTACTGCCATTTTTAGTAAGCCAAAACCACTGCAAATTATCAACGGTTTACCTAGTGATATTATTGAACAATTTAAAGTCAGCGGCGATGTTTACGGCGACCCCAATCTTGAAGGCAGAATCATAGCAGCTGAGTATCAAAAATACTGGGTTGTCAGCGTCTATACCCCCAATGCTAAAGATGATTTAAGCAGGTTGGATTTACGTTACAAACAATGGGATCCGGCCTGTCTGGCCTATTGCCAAAGATTGGAACAGATAAAACCGGTCATCTTTTGCGGCGACTTAAATGTTGCCCACACGGAGCAGGATCTGGCTAACCCCAAACAGAATAAAGGCAAAAAAGGCTTTACGGAAGAAGAAAGAAACGGTTTTCAAGCATTCATCGATGCCGGATTCATTGATACTTTTCGGTTATTTAAACAGGGTAATGGCTACTACACTTGGTGGACTCATTTCGCCAATGCTAGGTCCCGCAATATCGGATGGCGGATCGATTACATTTTAACAAGCGGTAATCTTAAATCACATATTAAGTCAGCCGCTATTTATCCAAAAATACTTGGCTCTGACCATTGTCCGGTCAGTATCAGCTTAGACATATAATGACTGTCAACAACGGACCTTCTTCATATTGGCACCAACAACTATCAGGTGAAGCTTTATTCCCTGAAGCTTTGTGGAGTCGGCCCGAACGTCGTAACACCGCTGGAAAATTGTTAATAATAGGCGGTAATGGCTATGGCTTTGCTGTACCAGCTGAAGCTTACAGTCATAGTCTTAAGGCAGGTATTGGTGAAAGTCGGGTAGTTTTACCGGATGCCTTGAAAACAACGATCGGCAAGACATTTACGGCTGGTCAATTCGTTGCCAGCACACCAAGCGGTAGCTTTAGCTATAAAGCTTTAGGCGATATCGAAGATATTAGTCGTTGGGCAGATGGTGTTTTAATAGCCGGTGACGTCGGCCGTAATTCTGAAACGACCATGTTGCTCGAAAAGTTCATTGATAATTACAACGGACAACTTACCTTAACAAATGATGCGGCGGACAATGTCATATTTTTACCAGACAGTTCAGCGGTGCGAGCCGAAACGACTTTAGTACTAAATATGGGACAATTGCAAAAACTGGCACTTTCACTTAAGTTTACTAAACCATTCACATTTTCGATGGATCTGCTGAGACTAATTGAAGTACTTCATGAATTTACGTCGATCTATCCAATTAATATCGTTGTCAGCCATGTTAGTCAGATATTTGTCTCAATCAAAGGACAAATAAGCAGTACAAAGCTTGACTTAGTAGATGACAATTGGCAGACGAAAACCGCCAGCTTTGTGGCTGTTTGGTGGCTACAAAATCCACAGTCAACTTTTAAAGCAATTACCAGTGCGATTTATTCAATGGGTCAAGATTGACGGTATTTGGTGGGCAAGGAGGGAATCGAACCCTCAATCCATTAAGGAACACGATTTTGAGTCGTGCGCGTATACCAATTCCGCCACTCGCCCAGAGTAAATGTAAGCGTGGTATCAGAGAAGAGTGTACTATAATTATATCTGTAAAACTAGCATAGGCACGATATACTAATGCAAAACGCCAATCCGCTATTTCCGAGCAGTCATGACGATAAGCCAGACGACAATGGTTATATTTTGCCCAAACAACAAATTATCCAGCCGCTAAGTAGTAGTGAAACGCCAGGCGCTAATCCAGCAGCTGATTTAATCCGCGATAAATTGAAACGGATTTACGCCCAAGAACCGGATGCTTTTGCTGAAGAACGCGAGGTAGCAACCGTCAAGCCACGCAGTAAACACCAACAGTTTATGTATCAGCTAAGTACTTCGGGAAAAAGTTTAGCGCTGATCCAGACTGAATGGCACAATTATTACGCCGGCTTACCTGACGTTGAAAAACATGAGGTTTGGCAAGAATTTTATGATGATTACGCAGCCACACAAAGTGGCTATAGCCCATCACCTCACCAAATATCAACCACACCAACTCCGATTCATCATATGAACACACAATTGGCCAAACCGAACGCGGTCACATTTACTCAGGCACCTGCCTGGGCAGAAAACCGCAGCGGCAGTCAAATCCGTCAAGCAATAATAGACAAAGTAACGGCTGGCGGACGACTAAAAGCCAAGCATCATTTGCAATCTCTTGGTTTTGGCATAGGGGTCGGAGCAGTTGTGCTACTAATTTTTATGTTTAGTTTTTTTAATGAAGTTATTATTGCGCCTTTTATCCAGCCGAGCTTAACCGCTAGCGCGACACCTATTATTGTCGACCCGAGCAGCGTAACGGCAAGCAGCACGCCTCAAGTTATAATTCCCAAAATTAATGTCGATATACCGGTTGATTATTCTGAAACTAGTACTAATGAAAATGTGATTGAAAACGATCTTCTAAGTGGTGTTGTTCATTATCCAACTACCGTGCTACCGGGTCAAGAAGGCAATACCGCTTATTTCGGTCATTCGAGTAATAATATTTTTAATCCTGGTAAATATAAATTTGCCTTTGTGCTTCTTCACACCCTCCAGCCCGGTGATACTTTTTATCTAATTTTTAATGGCAAGGTTTATATCTATAAAGTATTTGAGCGGCAAATTGTCAGCCCGAATGATGTGGGCGTACTCAATAACATACCGGGCCATGTCGCGACTGCTACCCTTATTACCTGCGATCCACCGGGAACTAGTATTAACCGACTGATAGTAGTAGGCGACCAGATAAGTCCGGATCCGACATCTAACCAGGGAGGCATAAACACATCGACTTCGTTATCTAAATCGACCCAACTTCCTAGTAACGGACCAAACCTTCTCAGTCGTTTGTGGAATTCGATATTTTAGATAAAGCTACATGTCCGCTGGGATACGTAGCGGTGTGGCCGTAAAAAGTTCCTGAGTTGGGTCAGCCGCCGAGCGAACCAGTGTTAGAAGATACTTATAATTGGGGTCAAAGTAAGGCAAATAGCGCGAATCAGCCGAGACCAATACCTGGCGGTTATTGCCGTCATAGTCAAAACTGACGAGTTGTCCGTTACTTACATAGATTAGTTCGGCACCATCCATCCAAATGGCGTGTGTTTGGGGAGAGTCAAGTGGCGTCGGCGCCGTATAAGTGTAACCCTGCGTATTTTCAGCATCGTATACAGCAAAATGCGAGCCATTTTCAAACAGGATATATTGGGCATTATTAGAAAATGAAAGATAGTTTGGCGAGTTTATCTGAAAGGCTTCGATCGGAACGGCAATGCCGACTTGTTGATTGTTAATTTGACTGATTGGATCTTCGTAAATGTAAGCCTTATTTTCACTGGTTGCAGCTGTAGCTACGTAGAGATCGCCGTTATATGTAGTCAGATTTAAAAGGTAGGTCGTATTAGCCGCTTCATGGCGCAATGTATAGGTATGATTCCCGTCAAAAAGATCAACATCTACTTCAGAAGGTTTGTTGCTATCAGGTGAGACGTATAACACAGTATTAGTACTGTATGATTTATAAGCTAGAACTTTTGAAAGATAAGGTTGAAGTTGAGGTGTTGATTGAGAAGACTGATAAAGTGTTTGGGTCACCGTGTTAAGCACTAAATATTGATTAGATTGTTCATTTGATAGCTGAAGGTCGATATTGCTAGTTGGCAGCGAAAGTAGTTTAGTGACGTTGACCGATTGAGCTGGCGAACTAATATTCATTAAGATATATTCGGTATTACTACCGTAGATGTGTTTTAATAGGACGTTTGAATTATCGTTAGCCCAACCAACTACTTGTAAACTCTGAGAGGCAATTGAAGAAGTCAGCAGTCCATCTGACAGACTTATAGCCGTAGGTGCTTGCAATGGATTATTTAAATCATATAGATCGAAGGCTGTAAGGGAAGTTGGCTGTTCCACTACAAGCCAACGTTGGTCAAGGCTTTGCGTTAAGAGGGGCGGCGAATCGTCGTAAACCTTAAGCGTAGATGTGGTTAAACTATTGGCAAAAAGAAACGGATATTCGTAATAGACAATCTGACCTCCCGGTACAATTACGGATCGTTGCCAATTACGGTAGCCAGCGCGTTGCAATTTGATAGTATAGGTCCCTGCTTGAAGCAATATACGGGTATTTGTTCCGCTGCTATAGAGAGCGTTATTGACGAAGATTTGCGCTGGATTTGGGGTGCTGGAAAGATAAATCATACCTTCTTCGACAACTTGACCGTTTTTATAATTAAAGCCGGAGGCGACAAAGACCAAAATAGTTGTAATAAGAACGATGGCAAAACCAATCAAACCGTATCCGATCATCAACATAATAGCGTGACGTCGGCGTTGCTTCGGGTTTAAAAAATCGATCGTTTCCATGACACAATCCTTGCCCTATAAAATGGGGCGGTCATTATCAGTAGGACTTTTTGATTTAGTTCTGTTTCGATAGAGACCGTATGTATTATGGTACCTCTTGCATTATATGCGCAAGAGGGATTAATATAGTGTTATTGCGCTTAAGCGAACTGGTGTAAACAAAGAAAAGTGACGACAAAAGCAAACATTCTTGAGCTAAATGGCAGGCCGTATGATGCTATAACGGGTGTCTTGATGGCAGATCATCCGGCTCAGCGGGCAATGAAAGCGATTGATGGATTTATCAATTCACCTCATCACGATTCGACGAAAACGACCCATCATACCAAACCGTCACCCAATAGCTATAAAGCACCGGCTAGTGACCACCAAACATCTCGTCATCAGCCTCGGGCTTTTGATATCCATCGTCAAAGTGCTTCGCCCACCCACCATCATCAGCCACAACATGCCACCACCTTAATGCGTCATGTCGTTCATCGACCGGCCGCGTCACTAAAACGTTATACCAAAGTATCGATGCCAACTGATTTTCTAACTAAAATACCGCATTTCGATATAGTGCCAAAACACTCAATTAGTAATATTGATCAGGCCCGCTTAAAACGGGCTGAACGCATTGCTAAAAGCAAACTAGTCAGTCGATTCGGCAGCTTAATTTCCCAAACAGAACCAGCCATCGTTCATCAGCCGCCAAATGCTCAACCAGTCAACCCACCGGCGGCTCAGACGGCTACTCTAAAGCGACAACCATCCGATGATATATTTGAGCGGGCTTTAGCTCACGCCACCAGTCACACGCAACCTGCCGTCAAACACCCTAAACGGATTGCTCGAAAATCAAGAGTTCGTCGATTGACAAGTTTTACCGCCGCCAGCCTGGCAGTGATAGTAATTATTGGTTTTGTGGCGTACCAAAATGTTGCCCAAATAAAATTCAGTATTGCCAGTAGTCATGCCGGAATTCACGCCGTACTTCCGAAGTGGCAGCCCAGTGGTTTTAGCCTCAGTTCGGTTCATTCGAGCCCAGGAACTGTAGCGGTTAATTTTCATACTTCTAATGCTAATAAAAGCTTTAGTCTGGTTCAAACTGCTACAAAGTGGAATAACACTGCTTTATTTGATAACTTTGTTTTTCCGGTTAGTAACTCCTATGAAACAGTTCAAGCTGCCGGTACAACCATTTATACCTACAATGATAACAATGCGACGTGGGTTAATAATGGCATTTGGTATAAATTGATCAGCAACGGCTCATTAAGTAGTAGCCAGCTCGTCACAATCGCCGTTAGTATGTAGTCAAAAAGCTGCTGCTATGCATCTGTTAGCATTTTTGCGGTTTAACCGCTGAAGCCGTATACTGCAAGTACATGGCATCATCTGTTCGAACTCGTTTTGCGCCCAGTCCAACCGGATATTTACACGTTGGCAGTATTCGCACTGCGCTCTTTGCGTGGTTAGTAGCTCGTCATAGCAACGGTCAGTTTATTTTAAGAATCGAAGATACCGATCAAGCTCGTCATGTTGAAGGGGCTGAAAAGCATATTATTGAAAGCTTGCAGGCTCTTGGGTTGAATTATGACGAAGGTCCTGATATCAGTGGGCCGTTTGGGCCATATCGGCAGAGTGAACGACTTGGTCAGTATAAATTATGGGCTCATAAATTAATCGAAGCCGGCAGAGCCTACGCCGATCCGTTTACAGTAGAGCAGGTGCAGTCTTTTCGAAATCAAGCTAGTCAGGAAAAACGACCATTTTTATACCGTAACCATCGGCCGGAGCAGACCAGCGAATGGGACGGCAGTACGCCGCTTCGTTTCAAATCCGATCCAAAAGCATACCACTGGCACGATGAAGTAATGGGTGATTTGCATAGTGGGCCGGAAGTAATCGATGATTTTATCCTTATGAAATCGGATGGTTTTCCAACTTATAATTTCGCGCATATCGTTGATGATGCCGATATGAAAATTAGCCATATTATTCGCGGCCAAGAATTTTTGGCAAGCGTTCCAAATTATCTCAACCTTTATGAAGCCCTCAGCCTAGCACCGCCAATTATGGCGACAATGCCCCATGTGCTCGGACCAGATGGTAAAAAGAAATTATCGAAACGCGACGGCGCCAAAGACGTGCTGGACTATATAAAAGTTGGTTTCCTGCCTGAAGCTTTGCTTAATTTTATCGCTTCACTTGGTTGGAATGATGGAACCAAACAAGAGATATTTAGCCGTAAAGAGCTAATAAAAGTTTTTTCCCTGTCGCGGGTAGGACATAGTGGGGCACTATTTGATGAGCGCCGACTACTTTGGATGAACGGCAGCTATATACGGACATTACCACTGGATAAACTTTACGAAAGCGTTAAATCATATTGGCCAAACGAAGCAGACCAGGCAACTGATGAATATAAAAAGAGGGTACTAGGTCTTGTTCAGGAACGGTTGAAATTTTTTGGAGAATTATCAGATCTTACCCGTTTTTTCTTTACTGAATTACCGATCAGTCCCGAATTATGGCAGAACCATCAACAGCTACAAAAACTAACAAGCGAGGAATTAATAGCTCTGCTAGAAAGCAGTCGGCAAAGTTTGGAAAAAAGCGACTTCAGTCTAACTGATCTAACCGATCGGCTAAACCAACTGCTTCAGCAAACAACCCAAAAACCAATTGTGCTATTTAGTTTATTACGAATCGCCACCACCCAAGCGCCTTCCAGTCCAGCACTAGCAGATACTTTAGCTGTTCTTGGCAAATCGTTGTCACTAGGTCGCATCGATCAGATGCTGACATATCTTAAGTCGCATCGTTAGTTGAATGTAATGCAAGCTTCATCTGGTACAATATGCTTATGGATAGTGATGTTCGACCGCCCGAACGGCTCCGGTCAACCGATTCACCATTAACACATACACCAGTCATAACACCAACACAGACCGCTAAATCAGATACTGAAGTTGATGAGGAAAAACTGGAAGAAGAATTCGGTCCACCGCCCAATGAAACAACTATTAGAAAGCCCAGATTGAATCAATTATTATTGCTGCCCGTCTTTAGGCACAAGAACTTAAAAAGAGAACATCTTCTTTTAATTGCCGCTTTACTTGTTGTTATTGTAGCTGGCACAACCTCATTTGCTTTATTACATTTTATTAAACCGCCGGTCACAGCTGTCGTTTTACCTTCTAAAAAATTTACACCGGCACCGACTACGGTAGCGAGCACTCTGAGCGGCTTACCGGTTAGTCCGAGCCTGAATAATCAACCAGTGACTGCCGTTATGGTCGAGAATAGTACCTTTGCTCGCCCGCAATCAGGTCTTGATCAGGCTGGCGTTGTCTTTGAAGCGTTAGCAGAGGGTGGTATTACACGTTTCATGGCCCTCTATCAAGATACTCAACCAAATTATATTGGACCCGTTCGTAGTGTTCGCCCGTACTACATTGAATGGGCCCTAGGTTTTGATGCCGCCATTGCTCACGTCGGTGGTAGTCCGGACGCTTTGCAGGATATGACGACACTGAATGCTAAGGATTTAAATGAATTTTATAACGCCGGTGCTTACGAACGAATATCTAGCCGTGATGCACCGCATAATGTCTATACTTCAATTGCTCAATTGAATCAGGTAGAGTCTAAAAAAGGTTATGGCAAGAGTGCCTACGCTGGCTTCCTACGAAAGAAAGCTGATCCAGCCAAGACGCCGACAGCTACCAGCATTGATGTGACATTTTCTTCGTCAGACTATAACGCTCACTACGATTACGACGTCGCAACCAATACCTACAAACGGAGCGAAGGTGGTGTACCGCATATGGAGTTAAATAAGGATGGTAGTCAAGTACAAATTGCACCCTCGGTAGTCGTCGCTATGGTTATTCCGTATAGTCTCGGTGCACTGATAGCAGCGGTGCGCGTTATTCCGTCTATAATGTTGTCGGCAGTGGACCAGTATCGGTTTTTCAAGACGGCATTGTCACGACTGGTTCATGGGCTAAAACCAGCAATACATCTCAAATTACCTTTACTGACGCTAACGGTCAGCCGTTACTCTTAAATCCCGGACAAACCTGGATTGAGGCAATTGCCGGCACTCAAGATCTGAAATATACCTAGCCAACATGGATAATTTTCAATCACTCCGATCGCAAATTCGTGCCTACCTTGTATTAATTATTCTAGTAGAAAATATTCTAGTCTATTGGCGGTATATGGTTGGCCATACGATTTCTTAGCATGCCCATTAATTATGTGGTGGTTGGCGCTTACGGGGTAAGTATTTTACTGACCTTGATCATTTCATTCGCGGCAACTAATTTCGTTCTGTTACCTTTAAAAGCAATTTGGCAGGCTATCGTTCACTTAGCGCCAAATGAGCACGGCGTCGCCGCACCAGATATCGATAAACTAGCCGTCGGTCGGACTTTAGTTGCTAATTTAACGGCTCAAATTTATCAAATTGTAACGGTAGCTGAGCATTCTGAAGGTTTATCTTTTAAACGCTCATCCAATCTTAAATCCGACTTCATTGCCAATAACTTACCCTTACCGCTGGTTGTACTGAATAACGAGCAGACTATTTTATTTGCCAATAATGCTGCTTGTAGCTACATCGGTAGAAACGCTGAAGATATAATTAACCAAAACGTCTATTCGATATTAAACATGTCGTTCCCAAGCGAACATACCCTCGATAATTGGTTAAAAAAAGCAAAAACTTCAGCTGTCACCGCCAGCGAACTTTGGGAAAGAGTCCGCCTTAATATTACCGACAACCAGCCGACCAGGTTGTTTGATTTAGCCGCTTACTATAACAAAGACAATCCCCAGCATTACGAAACACTATTAGTACTATTTGACCATACCAGCCAATACAGCCAAGACGACCAAGCCATCAGTTTCGTGGCCCTTAGCGTCCATGAACTGCGGACCCCACTAGCTCTGCTTCGTGGCTATATTGAAGCTTTTGAAGAAGAGACGGAAGGCAAACTAACTCCTGAGCTTCAGGGATTTATGTCAAAAATGAGTGCGACAGCTCAGCAATTATCGGCTTTCGTTAATAATATTTTGAACGTTGCCAGGGTAGACAACGACCAGTTGTCTTTGCAGCTCCATGAAGAAAAATGGCCGGAGATAATTCAGGGAGCGGTCGATATGATGTCGCTGCGAGCTGGTGTCCGCGATATTAACCTGAAACTAAATATAGCGAAAGACCTACCGACCGTGGGTGCTGACCGAGTCAGTATTCAAGAAGTAATCGCCAATTTAATTGATAACGCCATCAAATATAGCGGGGTATCAAAAGAAATTGTCATTAGCACCTCCCTTAATAACGAAGGACTAGTTGAAACGACTGTCCAAGATTATGGAGTTGGAGTGCCGTCTTCAGTACTGCCAAATCTTTTCACTAAATTCTACCGTGACCACCATAATAGAGCCCAAATCGGCGGGACAGGTTTAGGCTTGTATCTGAGCAAGGCGATTGTGACCGCTCATGGTGGCAATATTTGGGTAAAGAGCAAAGAAGGCAAGGGCGCCGTTTTCGGATTTACCTTACTGCCATATGCCAAACTTGCCGAGGAAACTAAAAACAATGATAATAAGGAAATCGTGCGTAGTGCCCATGGATGGATTAAAAACCATTCACTTTATAGGAGATAATTATGCAACCGCCATCACAAACTTTTCCATCTAACGGTAAACGCGTGCTTTGTATTGAAGACGAACACTTTATTAGCGAACTCTACACACGAGCGTTAAACCGCCGAGGCTATGAAGTTGATGTTGAGACAGATGGTAAACTGGGTCTGGCTAAAGCGCAAACTGATAGTTATGACGTGATCTTGCTTGATCTGATGATCCCCACAATTGACGGCATTGAAATTTTGCGGACGCTGCGCGATGCAGCTAAAACGCCCCATCTCAAAGCCAAAGTCATCATTATTACTAACCTCGAACAACGTGAAGATGTCCGAGCCGATATCGAAAAGCAAGCCGACGGCTACATTGTTAAAGCCGAAATCACGCCCCGCGAACTGGCTGATATTTTGGATAAATTGAAATAAAGCTCTAGCGTCCAGCTGGCAAAGCTCTTATAATTCAGGGCAGCAATGTATGTACTAGTCTTTAGGGCTTTTTCACATACAGGCTTATTAACACAACCGTGAACCTTATGACTTAGTCCTGCAACTGATAAACCAGATGTTTATCATTGTTGCGTGGACTATTTACATCAGGACTCACCCGATACAGTTCCAATCCATTGTCTTCGTACGGATGCAGTAGGGGCTCTAGGCTACCTCGATCAGCGTGCGATGGCTTCAGCCACGAAGCTTCGTCTTCTGGTTTTAATATCACAGGCATACGGTTATGAACGCTGGCCATCTCTTTGTTCGGGGCAGTCGTCATGATCGAAAATGACCTTATCTCTCGTTTCTCAACGTCTAGCCAGGTACTCCAAAGGCCGGCGAAGGCGAATAAATCTATGTCTTTGGGATGAATGAAATACGGTTGCTTCGTGTGACCGTCACCAAGCACTTTCCATTCGTAGAAACCCCTGGCTGGTACTAAACAGCGGTAGTGAAGTATAGAACTTCGCCACATCGGTTTCTCAAAAGCCGTTTCGGACACTGTGTTGATTAGCTTGTAGCCAATCTTAATGTCCTTAGCCCAATGGGGAATCATGCCCCATTTCATCAGACTAACTTCATTGCCATGTTCACCCCTTGTGATAATCGGCATGTACTGACCGGGCGCTACATTGTAGTTTTCATCGACATGGATTAAGGGTTTTTGAGCCAAGTTGAACCTGGCAGGTAAGTCTTTGGTATCAAATAACGTATAGCGACCACACATAACTAAGATGTTACTACACTTTAAAGCTGGTTACAGTGAATCAAGATTACCGCCCGGTATTAACTCATTCAGTCTTTCAGCACGAGCATATTCACTTAACGCTAGGGACACAATCATAACTCCGGCACTGAATCCTGCAGCTTGCTTCTGCCCGTAGACATCAACAGCCTTTTCTGTCAGGTATCTAAAAAATCCAAATAGGTGAGGTTGCTCTTGTTCCATAGCATCAATCGAAGCATCCCTTTCGTCTTGAGGCTTCTTAACAAGGGCTTCGACAATATCTTTTAGTCGCTCAGAATCTAAGTTACGTAACCCATTAGCAAGTTCACTCATAGAAGTTAATAGAAACACACTAATTACATAATCACAAGGAGAAGCACAATGCGTGAAAAAATCGACGAAGAAGTATCGGTTGTTATGTATTACTCAGCCAAACAACGAATAGCGCTCCCTCACTTAATACACTGGCAAAACAAAGATTACTCGGTAGGTAAAATTGGCTACCATCATACGGTAAAGGACGGGCAAACTTTGCATCACATATTCGAACTAGTCGATACGCCAGAAACCCTCTGGTTCCGACTTAATCTAGATACCAGTAATCTTCACTGGAGACTGGAGGCTGTCAGTGATGGACTTGCCACTTAACTACAACCAACCCCTGACCATGCACATTGACCTCAATAGCTGTTTTGCCATTATTGAGCAGCAAGCTAATCCGTTAATTCGCCACAAACCGGTGGCCGTGGCGGCTTACGACTCGCCAAGAGGGGCAGTGATTGCCTCTAGCTATGAAGCTAAGGCACTGGGTATCAAACTAATGGTCAACGTCAGGGAAGCGCGTCTTCTATGTAGAGACGTCATCGTTCTTACACCTGACCCGGAGAAGTATTTTGATGCGCACCGGCGCTTTAAGAAGGTCCTTCTCAACTACACCAGCGAGGTGACACCAAAGTCGGTCGATGAGTTTGTAGTAGATTTTAGGGGATCAAGGGCAGTCCAGCAAGGACTTAGCCTTGAAGAGGTTGGTTACCGCATCAAGCAAGATATTAGAGACTCGCTCGGTGAGTATGTAACGGTTAATGTTGGTATTGCCACTAACCGATTTTTAGCAAAAGTAGCCGCCGGGCTACATAAACCTGACGGCTTAGACATAATTGGGGCCGAACACATTCGCAAGATCTATAGCCAGCTCCAGCTTGATGATTTACCGGGCATTAATACTCGTTACAGAGCTCGATTAAACCTGGCCGGCATTTACAACCCCTTGCAATTCTTAGATGCCCCAATGCATCAGCTGAAACACGAAGTATTCCATAGTATCGTGGGATTTTACTGGTACTTACGGCTGAGGGGACACGAGATTGATAGCGTTGACTTTGGGCGCAAGAGCTTTGGTCAACAATACGCCCTAGGCGATAAGACGACTGATCTAGAAAAACTATCTCGATTACTCATGAAGCTATGCGAAAAGACGGGTCGAAGACTCAGAACCCAAAACTACAACGCCTATGGAATTCACTTATGGCTGAACTTTGAGAATAGGATGTACTGGGCAAAAGGCAAGAAAACTAATGCACCGATCTATTCGACGCAGGATATTTACTTACATGCCCAAAGATTACTCTATACCGCCGTGATACCGGCCAGAGTTACTAATATGGGGGTAACCGTATTTAATTTACAACCAGCCAATCCTGAACAGATGGGATTATTCGATGACACGAGATTAGATAACCGATCATTAGCCAAAGCCTCAGATATGGTCAACGATAAGTACGGTGAGTTTACCCTGGTACCCGCCCGTATGGCCAATATGCAGGACATTATCTTAAAACGTGTAGCGTTTGGAAACGTACATGAAACTTGATTAAAATGATGGATATAGAATTATCGATAAAGTAAACAAAACAGGATTCTAATAACCAGGTCCGCCATAATTCATAGAGCAAGATAAGACGCAAGAAGCTTTATAGTTGCCGATTTTATACACCGATGGTGCTTGGGCAGCAATATAACTTAAAGTATTGGTATTCTTAGTACCAATCAAATTAAATTTACTAATAACGGCTGATTTTGTTTTGGTGCCAAGTATACCGTTACCCATTTGAGTAAGCGGCTTAGTAGAAGAAGATGAAGCTACTTCGCCAAAAGCTTGCACCAAACTTACGCTCGTGAAACTTCCGCCCCATAATGATTCCGGGAAGTAGCCAAGTTCAGTACCGTTATAAGTAAGAACCCAGTTATTATTACTGAATTGTATGGAATAAGTACCGACTGTATTCACTTTGACTAAACCGCCGGCAGTGTATTTTGTAGACGTTGGCACAAAACCGCATCCGTTATAACAAGAACCTTCACCGTTTACCCAGTGATAGACAAATAAATGAGTTAAACTGTCACCATTTATAGCCGGAGCTACTAACCAGCCGATTTCAACTATTTGTTGACCATCGGCGGATTCGACCGCTAATTCAGCCAGGGAGTGGTAGTCTTTTGCTCCTACTTTAGGGTGGGCCTGAGTCATTGATATAGAAGCACCAGCAGCTGAAACTCCGTAATCTGCCATAGTAGCCCAATAATAGCAAGAACCGTATTCACAATCTCCGCTACCACTTGGGGTGGATTCTGAACTTGCATAACCTGTCTTCGATACTATTACAGGGGGGTGGATTTTGGGGACATATGATGTATGTATTTCAGAAGGGACAGGTTTACTTAAAGCCAAGATTTGAGAAGGTATTGTCTGAACACCCACTAACATTAGAATTGAGCTGAAGAATAATGTTCGCGTAAATATATTTAATTGATAAAACATAATACTTAATTTAGAGTGGAGAAATTTCATATGTCTTCTACCTTACATTAAGATTGCTTATTTTTACTAAATCTTGTCAATAAAATAATTAGCGATATAATACTATACTTAGTCTATTTTGTCAATGGTGACCCTAAGCCACACAATTTATAAGGTCATGGCTGCCGTAATTATTAGATGGACCACTAAATTAAAGACTAAACAAGACTTTAATTGTATGTTATCATAATTATGATAAATACGAAAGGATAAACTATGTTAAACATTAGACCTATATCTGATTTAAGAAATCGTTTTTCAGAAGTGGAGAAAGAAGTTAGCAGTAAAAATGAGCCTGTTATCTTTACAACAAACGGACGAGCCTCTATGGTAACTATGAGCTTTGATAAATTTAGCAAAATGGCACATTTGGATTATATTGAGCGTGCTCTTGATGAGGCAGATGCTTATGCAGAAAAACATGCAGAAAATCTAACCCATAAAGTTGTGTTCTCTAAAATTAAAGCAAAA
Source organism: uncultured Candidatus Saccharibacteria bacterium (assembly GCA_963707285.1). Lineage (GTDB taxonomy): Bacteria > Patescibacteriota > Saccharimonadia > Saccharimonadales > UBA4665 > CAVPPA01. The sequence continues at coordinate 282,201 of CAVPPA010000005.1, read as the reverse complement.
GTAAATGGCTAACTTTGAACTTCGTTACTCTCCACTTTTCTATGAAGATTTAGATAAAATTACAGATTATCTATTATTGGAGCTTAAAAACGAGCTTGCAGCAAAAACATTAATAAATAATGCTGAGGTTGCCATTAAAAAACGTCTCAGTAATCCACTAAGTGCGACGCCTTATCGGTCGGTTGCAAGCCGGCCCTATCCGTATCGCAGAATCCCGGTGGGTAACTACCTCATATTCTATGTTGTCGTTGGTAACGTCATGATAATTAGACGCATGCTCTATGGGCGCAGAGACTTAGACAGAATCCTTTAGCAATCTATATCGGTAACGAAATCAATCTATTTAACAGATAGGAATTAGCTACAAAGGCATGAAAGCCATACTTTATAACAAATTCTTATCTGGAACTTTCCAATGGTGACCCCTGCGGGAGTCGAACCCGCGATCTTCAGGATGAGAACCTGACGTCCTGGACCACTAGACGAAGGGGCCGAACTAACACATGCGCTAATCTTTATCATAAATGAAAGGTAAATCTATACTTATGATAAGTGTATCTAAGTATATCTGTTATTGCCAATCTACAAAAGAGATGCGAAGCATTGCATAATACTGAGAGTCAACCGATAATGTAAAGTATTCAAACATAAGCTTTACATGGAAAAATACAAGTCAATTATTATACTGGGCGTTGGATTTATTGTATTAATAGCCGTTATTTCCGCAATTATGAGTCGATTACTTAAGAAAATTCAAAATCCATTATCCAAATTCCAAAGCGGTAGCGGTTTAGCGGCTAATATAAGAGACGAGAAACTTAAGTTCGGCATTATTATTAATGCCATAGAAGATGGCGTCGTCCTAATAGATGATCAACGTACGATCCAGTTATTCAATCCCGGTGCTGCCAAGATAATAGGCTGGACAGGTGAGGATGCCGTTGGCATTAACTGGCAGGCTGTTTTTAAGTTTGTCGATGAAAAAGGGGAGCCGCTTGATACACTACAGGATCCATTGGCAAGCCTATTTCAGACTAAAAAAAGTGTCCGAGACAGCAAAGCCAATTTACTTACTAAATCCGGCAAAATAATTGCCATAAGCATTGTTATTTCGCCTATATTAGACGACACTGGCCAGATAACTGGAGCCGTCAGCGTCTTTCGAGATGTTAGTGAAGAGCGTCAAGCCGAGAAACAACGCGGCGAATTCATTAGTACAGCATCTCATGAGATGCGTACACCAGTTGCTGCGATTGAGGGATATTTGGCTCTAGCTCTAAATGATAAAGTCAGTACGGTCGACGCCCGAGCACATTCTTATCTTGAAAAAGCTCATTCCAGCACCCAACATTTAGGCCAACTTTTTCAAGACCTTTTAACTTCAGCCAAAGTAGAAGATGGCCGACTGACTAGCCACCCTGAAGTAGTTGAGGTCGGAGCATTTCTTGAACAACTAACTTCAGATTTAAGATTTGCCGCTGAGCAAAAGGGACTTTCAGTCGAATTTACTTTTGGCACACCGCACACAATTGATGCAACCTTACAAGCAAATAAAATAGTTCGACCGTTGTATTATGCCTATATTGATCCCGATCGTTTGCGCGAGACCATAACAAATCTGTTTGACAACGCTGTCAAATATACGGAAGAAGGGAAAATATCGCTAGGTATTATCGGCAATGATCAAGTTGTCCAGTTTTACGTTAAAGACAGCGGTCCGGGAATTCCTTCTGAAGATATCCCGCACCTTTTTCAAAAATTTTATCGGGTAGATAATTCGACCACTCGTACAATCGGTGGAACTGGTTTAGGTTTGTTTATTTGCCGAAAGATTGTCGAATTATATCAGGGGAGAATTTGGGTGGAAAGCGAATTTGGCCACGGCAGTACGTTTTATATCAATTTACCTCGTTTAAGTACTCAAAAAGCCGAGGAACTTAAAGCCAAGGCCGCCAAGAGTACGACATTACCCACAATTAGCTCACTTGTCTCACCAATGTAGTGGTACAATACAAGAATAAGCATAAACATATTTCAATAAACATGAGGAAGATTCAATAAATGGCAGCAAAAATACTGCTCGTAGAAGATGACAACAATCTGCGCGAGATTTATGAAGCACGCTTGCAGGCAGAGGGTTATACCATAGTCAGCGCTCCCGACGGGGAAGCTGCTCTCGTAGTAGCAAAGGCTGAAAAACCGGATCTCATTATCTCAGATGTTATGATGCCTCGCATTAGCGGTTTTGAAATGCTCGATATTCTTCGCAATACTGAAGAATTAAAAGATATAAAAGTAATCATGTTAACTGCCTTAGGTCAGGCGGAAGATAAAACGAGGGCCAACAGTTTAGGTGCGGATCGCTATCTAGTCAAATCTCAAGTTACATTGGAAGATATCGTGAAAGCCGCCCACATGCTGATAGACGGAACTGACGGTACGGTAACGGTACCAGCTCCATCTGAGGAAGCGACATTACCCTCATTAACTCCGATCACTCCTCAATCATCTCCCGTACAAGCACCAGCGGCCTCTGCCGCGGTGACACCGCCATCGCCAGCGGAATCAAGTACTTCCCCACAAGTTCCAAGCGAACCAGCCGCGACTCCAACTAATACAACGCAACCAATTCCTTCAGCTCCGCCAGTATCTACGTCTCCCCCTATCACAATACCGACGCCTTCATCTGAGCCAACCCCAGTTGTGACACCGCCAAGCACCGACACTTTATCAATTCCTTTACCAACAGAATCTCATTCCTCTCCTACCGAAGAGATTTCCGTAGCCAATCCAGATAAAGACACTGTACCACCCGCTACAGATCTTCCAACGACAACCGCTCAAGAAGAAAATGAGACCGTTAAAAGCCAGATTAATAATTTTGCTAATAATTTACCGACTGAACCAGCCCCTAAGGCATCAGATAATGAAACGGCAGACAAAGATGATACGGTATTATCTAATGCCGTAGAAGACTTAACTTCTAATACGCCACCGTCAGACTCAACTTCAAGCACGACTGAGGCAACTAAGTCACAAGACCAATTGGTTAATCCCAAATCTCTATTTACCCCAACAACGCCAACTTCTGAACCAAATGAAGATGATAGTAGCAATTCGATGGGCACTAATAACGTAGTTATAGCCAATAAGAAGGTGATTGAGCCAATCAAATCTGATCCAAAGCCAGGACTAGATGAATTACTTGCTGCCGAAGAGGCAAAGTCGATTATAAATCCTGTCGCTGTAACAGATGAGACGACCACCAATTCTACTCCTATCGTGCAGAATAGTCCTTCACCGGGAAGCACATTTAGTCCGAATTCGTCCTAATTCTAACGAAGATCATGGATCTGCTCATGTAGATCCCAATGATATTGCGCTCTAAAACTATACAGCTATTTCTCTAAGCAGTATCCTTAGCTTGTGCGTATCAACAAAGTAATTGCCTTTGTGACCGGCATAAGCCGTAGAAAGTCCGATAGTATTATTCAAGCTGGACGAGTTACTGTTGACGGCAAATCAGCATCTATTGGACAAGAAGTTTCTGGAGAAGACATTATTCGTTTAGACAATCGAATAATTGATACTGCTTTAGCTTTTTCGAATTCAACGACAACTATCATGCTCCATAAACCGATTGGCTATGTGGTTAGTCGGCATGGACAAGGTAGTCAGACGATATATGACCTGCTGCCGACTCAATATCGGAAGCTTAAACCGATTGGCCGACTTGATAAAAATTCAAGCGGATTGTTACTTTTGAGCAATGACGGCCAACTGGCATTCCATTTAACACATCCCAGTAAACAAAAATCTAAAATCTACGAAATCGAACTCAATAAAAAACTAGATTCGTCTCATCAAAAGATGATTAGTAAAGGTGGAGTACGTCTTGAAGACGGAATTAGTCGGTTAACTCTGGATGGCCCTCATGACAAAGCAGGCAAAAAATGGCGGGTGACGATGCAGGAAGGACGCAACCGACAGATTAGACGAACTTTTCAACGACTCGGATATGATGTTTTAGGGCTTCAACGAACTCAGTTTGGTGACTATAAACTAGGCAAATTGCATGTCGGGAAATTTACTTTGTGCTCATAATAAACCCGGACATTACTTGACCCCTGAAATATATCTGTAAAGCTGTATAATAACCCTGATGACTAAAAAACTGCCGATTGTGGCAATTGTGGGGAGAACGAACGTCGGGAAATCGAGTTTGTTTAATGCTATCCTCAGACGCCGCGAAGCAATCATTGCTGACGAACCAGGCACAACTCGAAATAGCGTAACAGCTAAGGCCGAATACCGGGGTCGGCATTTCTGGTTAGTCGATACAGCTGGCATGAAAGATCCTGAAGACGATTTTGAATTAACCATTCAGGAGCAAATTTCTGTGGCAACTGAATCCGCCGACATTATCTGGGTTGTTACCGAAGCCAATATCATGATCACCGAGGAAGATAGACGGGTGGCAACTATGGCTTTAAAGAGCCGCAAACCTGTCTTTTTAGTTGTTAATAAAATAGATCGGGCTCGAAAATCTGACGTTGTTTTAAATTTCCAGCGACTTGGTATTAAACCGATAATTGGCACGTCGGCCACTCATCTTGAAGGAGTGACTGAACTGCTCGACAATTTAATTGAAATTATACCGAAAATTCAACAACTCGAAGATGATACTAGATTGCGTATCGCTTTATTGGGGCGTCCAAATGTTGGTAAATCAGCGCTGTTTAACGCTCTTGCCGAGAAACAGCAAGCACTAGTATCAGAGCGATCTGGCACAACAAGGGATATTAACCGGGTGATTGTGCGTTTTCATGATCGAAACATTGAATTAATGGACACCGCTGGGATACGGCGATCTGGCAAGATTGAGAGAGGTGTTGAGCATTTCAGTGTCTTACGTTCTTTAGCTGCGATTGAAGAATCGGATATATGCATAGTTCTTATGGAGGCGACCGAATTAAACGTCCAACTCGATCAAAAAATTGTTGGCATGGTAAAGGAAGCCGGTAAAGGTCTTATTTTAGTAGTTAGTAAATGGGATATTGTCGAAGAAAAAACAGCTTATACGAGAGACGAACTGGCCGCCAAAATAAGTGCTACTTTTGATTTTGTTCCATGGGCTCCATTAGTATTTACGAGTTCAGTCACAGGTCAAAATGTCACAAAACTATTTGAACTAGCTCTAGAAATCGACGCCCAACGCAAACGTCGTATCCCAACACCTGAGCTCAATCGATGGTTGCAGCAAGTAACCAATGCCCATCTGCCGGTAGGATTGAAAAATCGTAACCCAAAATTAAACTATATGCTCCAAGAAAATGATAATTCGGGCTTAGCTTTTAAAATTTTTGGAAGTCATACCAAGTTTATACATTGGAGTTATCGGCGTTACCTTGAAAGAAGTTTGCATGAAAAATATGGTTTTGCTGGTAATCCTATCGAACTATGGTTCATTGAAAAGCACGACACCCATAAGCATGGGGAATCACCGACACGGGGCGCTCCAAAATCTATACGGAAAGTGTCTCGATAATGGGTTGGCTTCTTAAACAGCAGGACTTAAGTACAAATGTCGTCCAACTATATAGTCTCGGTCAACAGAAAAAGGTATTAATTATTGGACTGGGTAATATTGGTCGACAATATAATGGAACAAGACATAATATTGGTTTTACCTGTGCTGATGCTTTTATTGCCACTCATGAAGAGCTTGGTAAATGGATCGAAAAGAAAGATTTACATTGCCATCTAGCTCAAGGTCATCTTGGAGATACCCAAGTTATCGTTATGAAGCCAACTACGTATATGAACGAGAGCGGTCAAGCAGCAGCAGCAGTTAGTCATTTTTATAAAATTAATCCTGCCGAAATCGTCGTAATACATGACGAATTAGATGTTCCGTTTGGTCAAATTCGTTTACGTATCGGTGGTTCTTCAGCTGGACATAACGGTATTAAGTCGGTCACTCAGTCTTTGGATGAAAATTATGGACGAATACGAATTGGCATTGGTCCTAAGAAACCTGCTGCCATAGACAGTGCCGATTTTGTTTTACAACCCTTTAGTTCATCTGAACAAAAACAGCTAAATCATCTTACTAAAGAAGTAAATGTGCTATTAGAAGAGTTTATTTATGGTGGCCAGCTGCCGCATGATACTCGTAATTTTTTAGTCTAAAATATTCAACTTAACCTAAAGAGCCTCCGGAGGGGGTGGGCACCGCCGGAGGCTCATTACACCCTTCAACCCACCCCTGTGAAGCATCAGCGCCATTAATCTTAAAGCGGAGTGCCTCCACATTACTGCAGAACCGTTGAGGTTCACATTGAACGGGGGGAATCCATTGCGCGAACAATGGTGTTAAAGGGGTTAGTTTGCTTTAGAACGCTACCCCTACAAAGTAGGAGTGGTCCAAGAGATAAGTGGAGGGTAACAACTTATTGGTGGCAACTGACGCTCTAAAGCAATCTAACGTAAAATTATTCGCATATTGCTATGTGAATATATCGCTAGATAATAGTAAAAGGTGCGTAAACACCGGTTATGATGTTCACAAATTGCAATTCTAGCAAAAATATTTTATTTGTCAATAGTTATAACAGCTTTTGACGTTACTTGCAACAAGCTTACGCTTGGGTAGAGCTGTCTGTAGGAATTGACGTGACTGTGGTATGCTGAAAGCCATGAAGCTTATGATTTGGATAGGAATCGGAATCGGAGGTACGGTAGGCGGTTTTATCGGAGCCTTATTTGATCACGGCAACTGGTTTGGTGGCTGGAGTATTTTTATGTCAGGCGTTGGTTCATTAGCTGGTCTTTGGTTGGGGTATAAGATTGGTAAAGCATATTTTTAATTTTACCCCTGTATTTCTAAATTCTTGGTTGCATTTTATAAGCCTATGCGCTAATGATGGGGAGCATGTCAAAAAATTTAGTTATTGTTGAAAGTCCTGCCAAGGCCAGAACTATAACGAAATACTTAGGCAAGGACTTTGAGGTCAAAAGTAGTTTTGGCCATATTCGTGATTTGCCAAGAAAAGATCTTAATATCGATATCGATCATGATTTCGCCCCCCATTATGAAATAAGTCCGGATAAGAAAAAGGTTGTTAGTGATCTGAAAAAAGCTGCCAAAAACGCCGAAGTTTGGCTGGCGAGTGATGAGGATCGTGAAGGTGAAGCAATAGCCTGGCATTTAACACAGGCAATGAAACTTGATCCTGTAAAAACAAAACGAATTGTTTTTCATGAAATTACCAAACCAGCTATAGAACAAGCTATTAAACAACCTCGGACAGTTGATATTAATTTAGTCGATTCCTATCAAGCTCGTCGAGTATTAGATCGATTAGTCGGTTATGAAATTTCACCTATTTTATGGCGTAAAATTCGACCCGGTTTGAGTGCCGGTAGGGTTCAATCAGTAGGAGTACGTTTAATTACTGAGCGCGAACGAGAGATTCAGATTTTTGAGCCTAAGAGTAGTTTTAAAGTCACGGCTAACTTTGATGCAATTGGCCAAGCACTTCCAGCAGAATTAAATGAAAAATTATCATCGATTAATGAGGCACGAACGTTCTTATCGGCTGCTCAAACCGCAACTTTTAGCGTTAAAACAATCAGCCGAAAACCGTCAACCCGTAACCCCCGTCCACCGTTTACAACTAGTACATTACAACAAGAAGCAGCCTTACGATTAGGTTTTAGCGTAAAGCAAACCATGACATTGGCTCAACGGCTATATGAAAATGGCCATATAACTTATATGCGCACTGACAGTACGATCCTTTCGACACTTAGCCTACAGGCTGCTGAAACGTATATTAAGGCTAAATTTGGGTCTAATTATCACAATAGTCGACAATATAAAACAACTGCGCAAAATGCCCAAGAAGCTCACGAGGCTATCCGCCCGACAGATTTTAATAACACTAGCCCTAATTTAGAAAATATACAAGAAAGTAAGCTTTATCAGCTGATTTGGCAAAGAACACTGGCTAGTCAAATGGCCGCCGCCCAACTAGAAAAAACAGAGGTTACTATAACAATCTCGACCCGTCCTGAGCTATTTATTGCAAAAGGTGAGGTATTACAATTCGATGGTTTTCTGAAAGTCTATGGTGGCGGTAAAGACGACACACTTTTGCCGCCGATTAAGGAGAATCAACCGCTTAAGGCTTTGGATATAACCGCAACTGAAGTATTTAGTCGACCTCCAGCCCGCTATTCAGAAGCGGCACTAGTCAAAAAATTAGAAGAACTAGGGATAGGTCGTCCAAGCACATACGCATCAATCATTTCAACAATCCAAAGTCGCGGATATGTCGAAAAAAATGATGTAGTTGGAACTGAACGAATGGTGCGTCAATTGACTCTACAAAAAAATACTATTAGTGAGACTAGCTCTAAGGAAATTACAGGGGCAGATACTAATAAACTAATTCCGACTCATCTGGCTGAAATTACGACTGATTTCTTAGAGAAATATTTCCCTGATATTATTGATTATGCTTTTACTGCTAATACCGAAAATGAACTTGATAATGTAGCTAGTGGTCGGCAAGTTTGGAACAAAATGGTGGGTGCCTTCTATAAAAGTTTTCATCCGTCAGTCAGTGAAGCAAGTGAAGCGTCTCGTAAGGAAGTGTCCCAGGCACGCCTTATCGGCCAAGACCCAAAGACAAAACAACCAATTTACGCACGCTTTGGTCGCTATGGTCCGGTCCTGCAGCGAGGTGAAACTGAAGATGAAAAGAAACCGACATTTGCACCACTTCCAGCTAATACCAAGATTGAAAATGTAACGCTTGACCAAGCATTGGAAATGTTTCAACTGCCACGTCTAGTTGGTAAAACAAAAAGCGGTGAAGAAATTATGTCAAACATTGGTCGTTTTGGGCCATATATTCAGATTGGTAAATTATTTATGGCCATCAAACCTTTAGATCCACATACAATTACAGAAACTGAAGCACTTAAACTCTATGAAGTTAAGCTCAAACAAGAAGCTAAACGAAATATTCAGACTTTTCCGAACGGAATTCGGGTCTTATTGGGTCCTTATGGGCCCTACGTGACTGATGGCAAAAAAAATGCCCGCATATCTAAAGATATTGATCCTAAAAAACTGACGGAAGAGGAGAGTCGTAAACTACTTGATGCAGCTCCTGCTAAAAAACGTGGCTTCAAACGAAAACGAACTACAAAATAAATAATAACTAGTTTTATCCATTAATTTGCAATTGTGCATAACTATGCTATCAGATATATTTCACAACATAATCTCAACACATATGTCATCTACGTGATACAATAAGTTAGAGGGTGAGAAGCTTGACTTTATGAAGCTAAAGTTTTATAATTAGCATTAAAGCTTTAAGTATAGGAATTTTGGGATGCCCAAGCAGGCTGTTATAACTCCGTCACTCGACACTCAATCCATCACAAATGATGTTTTGAGTGCTGTTATAGATCGCGAACGAGAACGTGAGATTATCACACGACGCTATGGGCTTTTTGATCGTAAAGAGACACTGGAACAGATCGGTGAGCTGTTAGGTATAACTCGGGAACGGGTACGACAACTTGAAAAATCTGTTATGACCCGATTGAGCATGGCCGCAGAGCAGGGGACAGTACCCTATATAACAGAGGTGCAAGATCGTATTATTAAAGTGCTCGAATCTCTAGGAAGTGTTGCTCGCTTGAGCGATCTAGCCGCCCAGTTAGTAACTGAGAATAACAGGGAAGAACAATCGCGTGTTGCATTCCTGGCTCAATTATCACCAAAGTTAATTGTGATAGACGAAGATAATGATTTTTATCGAAGCGTAGGTATTAAGGCTGTTTATGACGAGAAACAACTTAAAAAGCAAGTAGCTAAGCTTATTGAAGCCGTTAAATCTATTGGTATCGCGACTCCAATTGAGGCAGTTGCCAAACAGGTTGGTATGCAAGATTCTAAGCAAGCATCAGCTTTGGCTAGTACCTCAAAACACTTATCTACACTTAATAACACTTGGGGTTTAACTAAGTGGCCAACAGTTAATCCAAAAAATATACGCGACAAAATTTACGTTATTTTGCATCAAAGCGGCAAACACATGCATTTCAATGAAATTGCTGATGCCATCAAACAATCAGGCTTTAGACGCAAAGACGTGACAACTCAAGCCATTCATAACGAACTTATTAAAGACGACCGATTTGTTCTAATTGGTCGTGGAATTTATGCTTTAAAAGAATGGGGATACGAAAAGGGTACAGTGGCCGATATTATCACTCAGGTACTACGCGACGCTAAGTCTCCACTTCATAGAGATGAAATTGTCAAACGCGTTTTGAAAACACGTTATGTTAAAGAAACTACTGTACTTTTAAACCTTCAGGGTAAACCACAATTCAAACGAGTAGCAAAAGCTACATACACTCTAGCTAAATAACTACACAATGTTACGGATACTTGCCGGATTAAATACTGATCGAGGTATTGAAATTGAAAGTACCCTTAAACATAAAGACGTTATAACATTTACAAGTTATGTGTTAGAAAACTATCTTGAAGGTGAACGTGAAGATCATTTACCAAGACGCCATGCGCTTGAAATTAATGATGGTATAATGTTTGGCTTTAGGAAAGTACAACCAGGTGAACAATACCCAGATTCTGAATTACGTTTTAGGTTAAATACGGTACCAATTACAGGTAAAGTACTCCTTAAAAATCTTAATACTAATGCTTCGTTAAGTTTAGATATCAAAATTAAATCAGAAGCAGATGAGAAAATGAAAGATGTGATGAAAATTGTAGCATTAGGACAATTAAGTATTTACGGGCCTGTAATTCTACCTAGAAAGTATAATCCCGTATTATCTTCACTAGATTATGAAAGCGCATTTGTTTGGACGGAACTACAGCCTAATGGTCAAGTTAAGCTTCATACTGAAATTGAAATCGAATAGATTAGTTAAAAATTGATATTGTACATTTTGCGAACATTTAATAATGTAATACTTAAGTAGGCAAATCTAATATTAAATTAGTTTCAAGTTATTATTTCTAATTAAGTAGGGCAATGGTGATTAATTAACAAATAATAAATCGAATTGAAAATATTGAATGATATAAGTTGGAATAGAGAACCAATAGTACTTAATTATCTCATGTCGCACAATATATCTTTTACGACGTTATTATATTCTATATAGGTTGATTAGTAATGTCCCCTAAATAGGGGACTTCAACTTGGTTTAGAACAAACCGTCTGTTTTGTCCGTGTTGCGCTCTTCAATTTATATGTACGACGCTTTACAAGTCATCTTATTACTAACGCTATCGAATTAACTATGTTAAATATCTTACAATTTGACTTTTCCACAGTTATGTCGTGAAAACTTGCTTTTCCACATTATTATTATATTTTAATATATTTACCCTACTCACTCCCCTTATTCCCTTTTTTTAACTTTTAGCATTATTAATATATTAATATAGTTATTTTCACATTTCCACTAATATACCTAAAATAAACATTTTACGAACATGGGGTAGAGCGGTAGAGAGGACCTCACCAAAAATATGTGCTTATTTATAATAAGCTCTACCGTCAACACGAACGTCAATATATAGCGAAGGGGTTATACTCTTCCCTTGCAAGTAGTGTTGCACCGCTAGAAATGTCCCTACTTCTTGTAGCGGCATCGTATCATTAAGATTAAACTTTACAAAATAACTTTGCCCAGCAATATACATATCTAACTCACTTACTCCTGCAGGTAAAACCAGTTTTGAAATTGCCAACTGATGTTGTTCGACTTGGAAAAGTATAGTTTGGATATAGGCCACTGTATCGCTGGATAGTATTGGTTGACCGATGTGTATGGGTGCTGAGCTTAAGTCTTGTATGTCTATGAGATGTAAAGGCACAAAACTAGTACTAACTATATTGCCAACAACTTGACCGTTACTATCTATTGCATACGATTTACCGTTTTGAGTCGATAGTGACACTAATACATTATTAGGACTAAAATATACGATTGGATTTCGACCTATAAACGGAATCTTTATATTTACATCTGCCAATTCAGGAAATTGTTGCATTAATTTATCACTAATTTCGACCGTATCTATTGTAATTTTATTACTATTTACGAAGGAACTACTGAATAATCGTTGTGTGGCTTGTTGATATTGCTCTTGGGTATGTAAATAACCTATCTGGCCTCTATCAAGAAGCTTAATTGTTGGGGACGATATAGCTAGAACGTTTATCAAACTTATTATAGAAACAATAATTACTATTATTAATCCGAAACGCTGGATAGATAGTTTGGCAATGCGAGAAACTGTCTGGGGCCTTAAGGGATTTCTGAGAGTTTGGCGTTTTGAAGGAACGGGATTATAAGACCTCTGCGAATGATAGAAAAAGGTATTTTTGGGAGGTGTTTGACGAATTACTGATCTTCTTTCGCCAAGGGATCGATTTGATTGATTTTTTTTATTTGAAAATAGTCGCATAGTTAACTAAGTAGAAGTTTTTGATTTGACTGATTTAATTAACAACTCAGCAAGTAGTTTTGCCGCATCCGGTTTTGCGAAACTTGAGAGCTTAATTCCTAGATTGTCACGCAATATCTTGTCGTCCAATAGTCTTTGGATAGTGGAGAGTAATACTTTTTGATTGTTAGCTATATCATGTTCAGTTATGACTTCAATTGCATTTTGTTCGGCAAGATAAGTAGCATTTTTTAGCTGATGACCCCCAGTCAGTTGCGGGTTTGGCACGATAACACAGGCTTTTCTCTGAACAGCAAACTCTGCTAGATTAGTAGCCCCTGCCCTGGCAATAATTACATCTGCTGCACCGCTATAATTGAACAAATCAGTTATATATCCTTCCACTATTACCCGTTTTATATCCGTTGAATTAAGATTATTATTGTACAGATCTCGTAGTTTTGATTCATTCCCCCGCCCTACAGTATGAACAATGGCAAGTTCCGGATATTGCAATAACAATGTTGGAATAATAGCTGCAACTGCGGTATTTAATCTTTGTGCTCCCAATCCACCTCCAGTAATGAGTACAATCTTTTTATATTCACCTAAACCAATAAACTTACGGTATTTTGATTGAGAATCAATATTGACCGGCTGAAAGTTGGCATGAATTGGTACACCTACGGTTATTGTTTTATTGGGTGGATATGAATAAACTTCTTTTGGCAAAGCTACCGCATGATAAATTGCCCATCGAGAGATAATACGATTTGCAAGACCAGGTAATGCATCGGAATCGTGGGTAATATATGGTATTTTACGAACTGCTGCCGCCAGTCCAACCGGAACGCCCACAAAGCCGCCTTTAACGAAAATTACGTCAGGTCTCAGCTTATTTAATAACCACCAACTTTGAAAAAATCCAATCAATACGAATAAAACATCTCTAACATTCTTAAACAAAGTTTTGATATCAAGTAGTTGTTTTACACCTTCTCCATGATAACGTCGAAATTTACCAGCTCTAACTCCATAAGCTGCATCAATGTTAGGATCTTGGCGCGGTAAATCTCCTAGCTTATCGCCTTTTTGACCTACATAGATAATCCGAATGTCAGGTTGTAATAGTTTAAGCTCGTGAGCTACTGCTAGGATAGGGGTGATATGCCCCCCTGACCCGCCGCCGGTCAGTATGATAGTCATTTCCTACTCCTCTGTTACTTTGGCCAAAAATAGAGATGTGTTTTGTATATCCCGATATTTGAAAAACTAATCCAAGGCCGGCCAATACAAATACAATACTCGTACCACCATAACTTATAAATGGTAGCGTTATGCCCTTTAAAGGTAAAAGACCTATCATTGCCCCAATATTAATAAGGGTTTGAATACTCAACCAACTTAATACACCTACTACAATTAAGCGACTAAAATTATCAGGTGCCCCTTCAGCAATATTCTTAATCCGCGCAAATAAACCCACAAATAGAGCAATTAATATAGTTGCTCCAATAAAACCAAATTTCTCAGCGTATATAGCAAAAATAGAATCATTTACCGCCTCTGGTAGATATCCGTAAGCCTGAACGCTACTGCCAACCCCGAGCCCTATCATGCCACCAGATCCAACACCTATCAATGCCTGACATGCTTGATAACCTGAACCTTGACAGTTGGCTGTTGGATGTAAATATGCAATCAGTCGGTCGCGTCGATAAGGAACTACGGCAATAAATAAGCCTAGTAGGAGAACAATAATAAAACTAATCATTAAAAGTTTCTTGATTGGCATACCGGCGACAAATAACATCGCACCAACAATAACTACAATAACTCCCATAGAACCAAGATCGCTTTGAATCCCAGCTACTATTACACCTATAACTGCAAGAGTTATTAGTATTGGTTTCAGTGTTTTCTGAATATTTTTAATTGTGCCGTCTTGAATTCGTTCAGTTAACATCTTTGCTAACCACAACAACAGCGCAAATTTAAGTATCTCAACTGATTCAAAAGATAAATCACCAAGTCGTACCCAACGGTGAGCCGGATAATTAGGATTAACTGGCATAACAATGGCAAGCAAAGTCGCCATAGCTGCTACAACCAATATAGGGGTTACAAGACGTCGCCATGTATCCATTGGCACTTTCGCTGCAATAACGAATGCAATTAACCCTAGAGTTATGGCAATAAGCTGCTTCACTACATAGTAATTACTACTGACATGGTACACTTCGCTCATGGCTGGGCTAATAGAAAATATTACCACTAGACCTATCAAAAGTAGGACGACACACAATACCACCAACCAATAGTCAGGTCTGTGACGTCTACCGAGTAAAGTTGGCTGTTGAGAAGTATTGTTAGTTAATGTGGGACTAGTTGCCACACTTTTTAGTGCTGGATTATTGAAAAGCATCTTATTGATACTTTCCAATCAAAAATACAATCAAGCCCATTGTTCCAGCGATTTGCCCTAATATCCAAAATCGCATCGTAACTTTGGCTTCAGGCCAGCCAATTGCTTCAAAATGATGATGTAAAGGAGAAGTTCGGAATATCCGTTTTCCGTCTCGCAATTTTCTCGATAAACGATTAATGATAACTGAACCAGTTTCAATAACATAAACAGCTCCGACGATTGGCAAAATATATACAGTATTTGTTTGCATAGCAATAATTCCCAACGCTGTTCCAAGCGCAAAAGCACCTACATCACCCATGAAAAATCTGGCTGGAAAAATATTAAACCAAGTGTAGCTAAGTAGAGCACCTACAATAGTCATACAAAACGCTGCAAGGGCATATTTACCCTCTACGGCACATACCACTGTGTACACCGTAAATGATGTCGTAAGTAAACCACCAGCTAGGCCATCAAGTCCGTCTGTAATATTAACCGAATTAGCGGTTGCAATTACGACGAACCAAAAAAGTAATATTGCGAATACACCAATATATACTTCATGAAATCCTGGAATGTATATATGAGTGACACCCAGTTTAGAGTAGAACCACCAACCCCCCGCAAGAGCAACAATACTGTAAAGTAAAAATTTGGTTTTGGCACGCATACCGGCAATACCATTTGTGCCACGGATATTAATAAGATCGTCTATTAAACCAATGAAACCGGATGCTAACATACCTGCCAACGGTAACCAAGTTTCACTTCGATGTAGATTGATACACAAAGTCACTAAGCTAACTGACAAAACTAGAATAATTCCAGCCATTGTTGGAATGTTACGTTTGTGTTTCTCGGCATGCAATTCGCTATAAACGGTAGCAGCACCGCCATTCCATGATTCAACTCGAGGACGTTTCCACCACTGCCAACGATAAGCGGCAGTAGTATATATTGGCGTCAAAACCATACTCAAAACAAAGCCAAGAAAACCCAATGCAAGTATATGAATTAGCGTGCTATCCAGAACAGTGATACGCAACGTGTCGACTACTGGCATAATAAAATTATTTCCTGTTTCTTTTATTTCTTTTAGATTATTATACCACTTTAGTTAGTCTTCGGAGAGACAAACGAGTCATTTATTAGCATGTGAGCTATATCAGCGAAAACTGGTTGTCCACCGAAGGCTCCAGCATAACCTGGTACGCTTGGTTCAATGTTGAAAACAACTACAACATATTGCGGTTCATCGCCACCGACAAAACCAATATATGTACCGTTATATTTATTACTGTAATAACCTCCACTAGGATTAGCTATTTGAGCAGTGCCAGTCTTCCCGCCAACTATATAATCCGAAGGAAAATTCATAAAACTAAAACCTTCGTGTAAATAAGTTGTTACGACATTTTCCATTAACGGAATTAATTCGGGACCTATATTACTTTTGACCGTGTGTTGTTCTAAAACTTTTGGTTGATTAACCTTAGTTGAGCCGTTGGCGTTTACAATTTGATCTATGAGTGTTGGCTGGTAATAAGTCCCGCCATTAAGAATGCTTGACAATGCAGCAGCCATTTGCAGGGCTGTTACCTGGACGCCTTGACCAAACGCCGTGTTGGCATAAGTCAGATCAATACTGGGATTTGATGAATCAGGTTGAGGCACAAAACCGGCCGACTCATAACCCTGCTCAATGCCTGTGGTTTGTCCGAGACGAAAATGATTTACCATATAGTTATACCAAGCATTGATACCGTGTTGATTTATTTGCGTGCCTCCTTGTTGACTCATTTGCATGAGCATCCAAGTGGCTCCAGTATTCAGAGATAGGGCTAATATACTGGCGATGCTTTGGTCGCGCGGACCACCATCCTGCTCAATATCAGTAATATTAAAACTATCGACTACCCAATGTGCTGGATCGTAAAATGTTGTATCTGGCTGAATAACTCCCTGATCTAGAGCTGCTGGTGTCGTTAATATTTTCATTATTGATCCAGGCTCAATTGCATTATCGATTGCCGCATTTTCAAATAAATTAGCATTTGTAACACTTTGATAAGAACTAGGATCATAAGTTGGATAATTGGCCATAGCTTTTATTTGTCCAGTATTTGGATCCATTACAATGGCGCTTAACCCTTGTGAATTTGTCTTTTTGTATTCATTTGCCAATATTTGTTCTACTTGAGCTTGCATTGGTAAATTGAGGGTAGTGATAATACTGTCGCCATTTATCTCCGGGGTTTCTACATTACCTTTAGTAGCCGCTAAAGGTATTCCATTTACGTCTGTAACGGCCTTAACTTTGCCAGGTTTTCCGGCTAATTCTGTATTCAAAGCTTGTTCAAGCCCATATTGACCTTGATCATTAGCATTTACAAAACCGAGTACCTGTGATGCCAGGCTACCATCGGGATAAGCTCTATAATTTTGCGGTTGAGTATCTAAACCGGGAATTTTTAATGATAAAAGTTGCTGACTTTGACTAGCGCTAAGTTTGGAAGCTAGAATGACATAACGCGTATTAGGTGTACGCATTTGCTGAGAATAGGTATTGCTGTTTCCACCAATAATATTGCTGATTTTTAGGGCAATTTGATCAGGGTTTTTTATAAATGTAGGGTCGGCATATAGCGTATACAGTTCTTGATTAAGAACAATTGGTACTATTGAATTGCCGTCATGGCCTTCGATAGTGCCTCTTATGGCCGGTATTTCGTATTGCTTTAGTTGATCACTCAACGCTGCATTCTTGTAGTATTCGTAATGAATAATTTGAATATAAAATAACCTTATTCCAAATAATGCTATAACTACTACTAAAATTCCAAACATGATTCGCAAACGCGATATAGCTTCAAGCGAAGGACTCGTTACTCGGCCTTCGTTAGAATTTGTTTTATGATACTTTGGAGTCATGTTTAGCCAATTTTCTATATTTTAGATAGATTTCAGCACTCAAGCCGTAGTATCCGTGACAAATTAATTTTGAACTGTAGCGGCTGGAGTCACCGGGACGAGAGTTTTTGCTACTTGGCTAGATTGAACACGATTTTCTGATTGAAGTTGAGCTGATGCCAATTCTAAGTTATTGTGTTCGGTTTGAAGCTGCGATTGTTCTTGCTGCAAACTATTAATTTGATAGCCGTAGGCGTTTGTTTTCGTCACTTGTGTTAAGTATAGCAGACCGAGCAGACATACTAAGACGACTAGTATAATTGTGCTGCTAATTGGTCCCAATGTGTGTTCACGGGCACTGTACCGCACGACGTTTTGATTTCGGCCAGCATAGTAACCCCTACTCACGCTTAATGTATTTGAATATGTCATGTTGTTTCTTTCTGTGTTTGTTTTTTTGTTTATGATGGCTTTGGTGTGGCATTTGTTTTCTAATCAAATGCCACACTTGCCATTTTGAGCGTATTTAGATCACTTTAACGTGGACTTTATACGCTCTGGAGCTACTTCTTACCTGAATAGGCATGAGGCTCCTTTCTTTATGTGTTTATTTTCGCTACGGCTCGGAGCTTGGCGCTACGGGCACGCGGGTTAAAAGCTAATTCACCCTTATCTGCCGTTATGGGATGCTTAGTAAGTAATCGTAGCCTAGAGTCATAAAAGTTTCCGCTTGATTCGGAAAATAATTGCTTTACCAAACGATCTTCTAGACTATGGAAACTTATTACCGCAAGCCTTCCTCCTGGATTGAGCAAATCAATCCACATAGGCAAACTCTTTTCTAATTGTTTAAGCTCGTCGTTGACTGCAATACGGATTGCTTGAAACGTACGAGTCGCAGGATGGATTTTGCTGTGTCCCACCCACGCACGAGCGACAATCTTGGCTAGTTCAGTGGTTGTTGCAATTGGTCTATGCTGCACGATTAGTCGTGCTATCAACCTAGCTTTTGGCTCTTCCCCGTATTGCGTTAGAATCTTTGCAAGTTCTACTTCCGGATATTTGTTGACAATGTCCGCTGCAGTTAAACTTTGGCTTTGATCCATCCGCATATCGAGTGGGCCTTCGGCTGTAATTGCGAACCCCCGACTAGCTTTGTTAAGGTGTGGTGACGCAACTCCTAAATCTGCCAATATAACATCAAACCTTCGACCTTCGTCTAGTAACTGCTGTGTAGCGCTTAAGAAATCCAAATGGAGAATCTGTGCGCCTTGCTTTGCAAATTCCAAGACAAGAGCTTCGATCGCTTGTAGATCACGATCTACAAGCACAGCTTGAGCTGGGTTTTTTGTTATTTCCAGTATGTTTTTAGCATGCCCGCCATATCCTGCCGTCAGATCGAGATATGATTCTCCTACTTTTGGCTCAAGATAATTTATGACTTGCTTAATTAATACGGGAATGTGCGAATTTAGATTTTGATGCATCTTACTTTTTATTTTTGCTGTTTACACGCTAACGTGCAAACACTTTTATTTTTGTTTTGGTGCAAGGTCACCTAATCAGCAGTCAACTTTTTGTTTTTTTGGTGTTTTTGTTTTTAGTGAAGCAAGAAGTGGTATGTAAAGAAGATGTTTACGAGAAACAAGATTTTAAAAATCTTAAAACTTCTTACAGCTTAATGCTTCTTTAGTTTGAGAGACTTATGTGTGAGGTGGAGTTTTGGGAGGTGTTTAGAGAAAGAACGAAGGTTTTTAAAGTGGTGCCTTGTGTAATCCACTTGTTGACTGCCGATTAGCTAACCTCGACGTTTCTCCGTCTAATGACAGAGATGATTCGAATATAAATTGTTAAAGAACGATCGTGGGTGAACTACTTGTCTACCCTACCCTTTGCTGCCTGACCCGGTGCCATTAGGCGCCAGTATCGTCCTACACCAATAGCGACAACGTCTCTGGTAATGCCCGCATAGTCCAGCAGATGCTGTTCTAGCGTAATTCGACCCTGCTTGCCATCAAGCGAAGTTTCCGACTTGCCCATTCTGAATTGGACGTTCAGATCAGCAATGTGCTCGTCGAGGATATCGCCGCCCAGCCGAGGTTCGACTAAGTTGTCCCATACATCTTTTGGGTAGAGATGTAAGTATTTGCTAAATCCTCTGGTGATTACTGCGCCGCTCAAGAACTTATCTCTAAGTTCCGGCGGTATCGTTAACCGCCGCTTGTCGTCAAGCTTCCGTTCGAAATAATCAACAGTTGACATTTAGCCTCTTACTTAAGTTACAAGTGGTGTTTTTGTTTTTGGAGTTAAGTTGGTTCTTAACCTACCTTACCCACTTCACTGAATATACTACCCACTATCACCCACTGCAATACCCATTTTACCCATTATTCATCGATAAGTCATAAGTTTTATCCACAGCATTACACCTGTGGAATATCTTATACACAATATGTGGGGGCAATATAGCTACTACTTACACCACTCTTAAATATCTCTTTAGCTATTTTTATGAACTTTTTTGATTAAAATCCTAGTGTTTACATAAGATTATTAATAAAACTGGTCACTGCGCGGGCATCATGACGAATGACCGATCGATGTTGTGCTAGAGGGTCACTGACTTGAGAAATAGCCGGTTGATTGGCAATTAGAGCGGCGCCGATAGCTTGGTAATGTGCTTTATCGAGTACTGCAATGTCATATGGTACAAGGTCAGCTTTATGTTCAGTATAATATTGTAAAAGTGCTTCGGGTGGTTTGGCTGTGTTATATAGTACGTAATCAAGTATAGGACCCTTTGCGAATCGCTCGATTTCCGAGGCATGATCAGAAACTGTAAAGTCATCAGTTTGGCCTGGTTTAGCGACAAGATTACAAACATAGACGATTCTAGCTTTTGTATTTTTAAGCGCTTCAGATACGCCTTCGACAATAAGAAGTGGTCCAAGGGATGTATATAAATCACCTGGTGCAATTACAACTACGTCAGCATCAGCAATTGCCGATGAAGCTTTCGGATAGATAACGGCTTGCGGATTGAGCGAAAGTTCTGGTCGCATATTAGATTTGTCAAAATGCGCAATATCTATGAGGTGTTCTCCGCTAGTATATGTTCCATCTTGGTTGTGAAGAACTAACCGAACATTATCCAGGGTAATCGGTAGAACGGTGCCTCGTACATTTAGTACTTTACTTGCCGTCTCTACAGCAGTCGCAAAACTACCAGTCATTTTTTCAAGGGCTGTAAGAAATAGATTACCAAAACTGTGACCCTGAAAGCTCCCTTCTGAAAATCTATAATTAAAAAGGTCTCTCATTTCAGGTGCACGTGATAACGCAACTAAGCATTGGCGAACATCACCTGGCGGTAAGACACCCAACTCATCACGCAAAATACCAGTAGAACCACCATCATCTGCCATCGTCACAAGAGCTGTAAGATTTGGGGTTAATTCTTTCAAGGAGCGTAGAAGCATGAAACTTCCCGTTCCGCCTCCTATAACTACGAGGTGTGGCTTTTTAATTACCGAAGTTGATATTGGCATATCTATCTAATCCTATTGCTAAAAAAGATCTGATGGGTCCAAAGTGGACCTCTCGCCATCGCTTAAGTCGTTTAGGGAATGCATGGTTCTTATTGTCTAACTCAAAATCTAATATTTCAAAGTTCGGTTTATTAAGTTCTGGATTCTGAGTAAGTGGCAACGGTACTTTAACATGTCAAATAAACCAACGCAACAGTGTTTGATAAGGTAACTTATTCTTCTAAGGTGCAATAGATTATAAAACTTAAGAAAGGCCATCCGAGTAAATCAGCTTTGATCAAACACTTCTAAAGTGAACTATCAGCTTGCTTTTTTAGATTGTCGAACAATTTTTGTATACGTTTTCTTGTCCTTGTAAGCAAGTTCTCTTCTAAATTGATCCAATCGCACAACATACTGATCGTAACGATTATACAATTGGGAATAATGACCGCTCGGTGTTAAAAGGTGCAACAGACGATTCTTATTGACTAGGTATTCAACTAATGAATAAAAATCTCCATCTCCAGATACTATTATGGCCTTTTTATAGTTTGGCATCTCTTTCATCGCCCATAACACCAAATCAGCGTCAATATTACCCTTTACTGGCTTATCATCTTCTTTATCATTTCTATCACTATCTGGTCGAGGTTTTGTAACATCAAACGTCGGTTTTAGAACCACTAAATAACCAGCTTCATGCATTTTGTCATATAGATCTTCATTTTCCGGCAAATAACCGATGAACATATATGCTTTCTCTACACCATATTGATCGTAAAGAAATTTACGAAATCTAGCCCAATTCATTTTCCAACCAAACTTCTGAGTACCTACATTTAGGTTCTGACTATCTATAAAAGCGTAGACTTGGCGCTGTCTAGTCTGTTCCATAACTTAATCATAACATCGTAAAGCCAATGATTGATATTCACTTCATATACAAGCACCCAAATAAATATAACCGCTTAATTATTTTATAGATCAAATATGCTGTAATTTTTTGTCATAAGTAGTATCATAAGACAAGAATAATTATCTCTAACAAATAAGAAAGGATTTATTGTGGGATTATTTGATTCAATTAAAGGGATGTTTGGTAGCAAAACAGATGCTCCAGTTAAGACTGATAATATTAATAATGTCACTGAAGGTGTAAACCCAATGATTCCATCTTCACAGCCACCTTTGACACCATCAGAGCCAGTAAGTAGCAACGATTCAAATGCAAATACCCAATCAGATGTAACACCGGTTCAGGGTTCATCTTCATCTGACTCTACTGAAGATACAACTACGACTCAAAATCCAGCATCGGACGATACTTCGACAACTCCAGTTGCACCAGAACAAGACGATGTTAGTGTTGATAACGCTGATCTCAGTGACGAAAGCACAGCAGTACCGTCTGTCACCCCTGTTCAACAAGATAGTCCTCCTGTTGCTGTTGAAGATAACGAAAGTAGTGCAAGCAACGATGCTCCGGAAGAAAATAACGTATCTGACTCAGTTTCAGATCCGGTGAACAACCAAGACCAAAGCCTTACTGAAGATACTACTCAAGATAGCAAAGAAAATTCAAGTACAACTTAGGTAATTTATTAAGCTAATCTGCTTTTTAACTGAGTTATCAGTTCTGAAGTAGCAGTTATGCGTTCCTGATCGGTGGTGTCCCTATTGCGTAAAGTAACCGAATTGTCTTCTAAGCTCTGAAAATCAATTGTAATGCAAATTGGTGTGCCAATTTCATCTTGTCGACGATATCGCTTCCCAATATTTCCATTATCGTCCCACATTACATTCCCAAATTCTTTTTTTATATCTTTATATATATCCTTAGCTTTTTTAATAAGTTCAGGTTTGTTTTTTAGGAGTGGAAATATTGCAATTTTGATAGGAGCTAACTGATAAGGCAATTTAAGGAATATCCTTTTTTCGCCGTTTATCTCATCTACCTGGTAGGACGAGGTGAGCACTGCCATGATCGATCGCTCTACGCCAAAGCTAGGCTCTATGACATGTGGCACGAACGGTTTTCCGCCCTCTTTAGGTCGATACTCCATGCTTTTTCCACTCATACGCTCAATATTACCTAAATCGAAATCTGTCCGGTAAGCCAATCCTAGAAGCTCATCTCTACCATGCGGGAAATCATATTCAAAATCTATTGTCCGTTTGCTGTAATGGGCTCTATCGCCTTCTGGTACCTCAAGTTCATGTATTTTATTGTCGGGTAAGCCGAGAATCCGACACCACTCGTGTATTCGTGTTACCCATAAATCAAACGCTTCTTGCCAATTATCTGGATGTACGAAATATTCAATTTCCATTTGCTCAAACTCTCGCGAGCGAAACAAAAAATCACGTGGACTTATTTCATTACGAAAAGCTTTTCCTTGTTGTGCTATCCCAAAAGGAATTTCTGGATAAAAACTGTCAATAATATTTTTATAATTTGTAAAAATACCTTGTGCGGTCTCTGGCCTTAAGTAGCTTTTAGATTTTTTATCATAAATAGTTACGGCATTAAAGTCTTTAGATTCATTAAGATTGTTAGATGATATGCTCTTACCAGTTTTATCTTTGAATTCGATTTTTCCATCTATATATGTATCGTCTTGACCTTCAAATTCAACCCAAGTTGGACCAACTTCAGTTTTAAACATCATATTAAATTGTCTGGGAGGACCAAATGTATCTGATTTACCGCAGACTGGACATTTACTCGTGTCAATTTTATCTGCCCGAAATCGACCATGACAACTAGAACATTCGATAAGAGGGTCTACAAATGTATCAATGTGACCACTGGCTTGCCAGACTTTTTGATTCATCAATATTGCCGCATCAATGCCATACATGTTTTCAGTATTTTCTACAAACATTTTCCACCATAAATGCATTATGTTATTTTTAAGCTGAACCCCTAATGGTCCATAATCCCATGTACCTGCCAATCCACCATAAACATCACTACCTTGATAGATAAATCCGCGACGTTTACATAAGCTGACAATATCTTCCAAAGATATATTCTTCATAAATTCCTAGAAAAAGATTACTATCTCCGCATTATACTCGAACAAAAGTGTCCAGCATAGTTTGGACAATTATAGTGCAACCAGTCATTAGTTGATCTGAATTGCGAACCTTCTGTAAAACTGATGGTTGGTTATCGCTAAATATTAGACGTAGAAATTTTATATGATCGGTTTTAATTTCACCGTCTAATTGCGGCACAAAAGAAACCTTCTCAATATTAAAATGAAAATTATGTCCTATTTCTAGTTTTTTTCCGTTCAAATCGGTTAATAAATTTGGACTATGGCCATCTAGGCGTAAGAGCTGAGCATAGAACCATATACTAATAAGCTTTTCGCTAATTGATGAATCCAATGCTTGAAAAGCATTTTTTAATAACTCGAAATAATCGGCACTTAAGCTATCTTCTGTAGCTTTATTTAGTAGTTTTATAAGATCATAACCAAGCTGTACTCGATTCAAATCGCTGACAATATTTCTATAATGCTTAATTAATCGAGTGGAAATAAGAGTATCGATGTCCTTCCTACCTTTAATAAAAGTAATAGTACTGATACTAAAAAGTTCTATTCCCCCTGCTAATTTAGATCGTTCTCGGCGTACTCCCTTGGCAATTAGGTGTAATTTACCGAAATCTGGTGAAAGCATCGTTACAATACGATCAGCTTCGCCGAAGTTTATTCGGCTTAAAACTATTCCAGTGGAGATAAATTGTTTCATGCCTTAATAGTTAAAGACGTGAGATCCTCGATACTTTGTAATAATTTTTTTAAAGTTGTCTTCGGTTTATATAAATAAGCGCTTACATTTAATTCATTTTGTAAAACATTTTGACTATTGGCAAATTCACTTGATGGTACATTTGTTAAGATAATAAGAGGAATATTCTGCCAATCTACATAAGATCGAAATTCATATAGAAATTCGATGCCTCCGTGACTGACAAGCTGTAATTCCATAACTATCAAATCTGGTTTAATTTCGTCAGCACATAATACAGCCGACTGAGCTGAGTGACATATTTGAACATTATGGCCTGCAGTTCGTAGGGCTTTAAAAAATGTCATTGCTAGTAGCTTATCAGGCTCGAGTAATAATATTTGTGACATATCTAAATAAACTGAAGCTGCGGATTTAAGGGTAATACTGCTCCCAGTCCATGCAATTTACGATGATGCGAAACGGTAAGCTGACTTCTCATACCTTGAAGTATTGCATCTGCTACAAATATACCCGCACCACTGCTATGGGATAGCTCACCTAATGGTTGACGAGCCCGGCCGTATAATTGTCTACCTAAACGGAGGGCTTGGGTAGTTACTTTTTCCGTTTCGCAATATAACCCAGCCACAATGCCGTAACGACAACGATGAGCCGATAATTCTAGTCGGAGTTGAGGTACGTCCATGGCCGGTAATGCTTCTACCAACGAATAACCTAAACTTACTAGAGCTGCTTGTAAACCGTGACGATGAGCCATTACGGGGCCATATTTACCGTCAATATGGAGGTCGAGCTGAACACCATAAGCTTTAGCGATCGGTTGTAATTGATTACCGGTATCGTAAAGCACGGACGAAATCGAAACTGGTTCAATTTCAGATAATTCGCCGTTTTGACCGGCTAATTGAATTCCCAATATATAACTGTCAAGCAACTGTAGCGTAGAATCGGCGGTCAAACGTATGGACTCAATGTCAACTTCTTCAGATTGCGAGTTAATTAATTCTGCATATCTTGCAATGTTAATAAGCGGTACTTTGAGTTGTTCAACAACCGAGAGTAACAACTGTTGTTTTAAGGCCGGATGCCTGTCCGAATCATATTGAACCACTTAAAGTTACCCTCTCTTACTCAATCTATAGTTCAAGTATACACTAATAATCTGTAGTATTTAGGTATTAAATAGCTGTCCATAACGATCTATTTAAACGTAAATTAAAGATTGAACTGTGACAAATTTCAAGGCGAAAAAGTGAAGTTTTTCAGAATTATATTATTAAAATCACTTTCAAATTGAGGTGCTTCAGTCCATATTTCAAGTGTCATGTTTCTTAATGGCAATACAACCATTGTCCCGCTTCGATTAATTGATGGTAACTGACCCGTTACAAGTGATCCGATTATACTGGGGACCTTAGGCGCTTTATAGGCAGCTACTGTCGTCTGTCCTTGTTGAACGTTACTTTGAATATTGTTTAAGACATCACTATAACTATCTTGGACAACTTCAACTCTTAAAGCAAATGCAACTGTCGAGCTCTGTGTATCGGGTACAGTATTGGGGTAGAAATATCCGTCTACATAAGGCGAGCTATTCGTATCATCAATTACATAAGCGCTCCAAGTGTTAGGATAACTCACACTTACACTTCCATAGGCAGCTGGACCGGTATAGTTTTTTAAAGGATATTTTTCCGATTGGGCATATTGTGCATCTTTTGTGTTTGCCTCTTGGGTAACGGCCACCTTAACGGCAGCATTTACTTTTAGATTAAGGTTATTCTTATAATCCTCCATGTGGCCGTAAGCCCACACCCCAAATACTATTGCAGCTATTAATAAAATAATTGTCAATGCAAAAGGAATGACAACTACATTAGCTCCGCGCTCCGAAGATGATCTCATAACGCATATGGTAAACGAGATTGACTAGTCGTGCAAGGTCAGACTACTTAATTACTATAGCGATATAGGTACACCCCGTTATTGATTTTGATTGGTTTTTTTTCAGTTATCTTAAAGGCAAAACTAGCTACTCGTATAGGTTTATAAGGATAATGAATAAGTTTGTTATGCAATTTTGACATATACTTTGGCAGTATGAATCCAAAAATTCCTTCAGCTGGTGGCCACGTTTTTTGCCAATAATCACCCCATATAATTTCAACTTGACTGGCATATCGTCTGGTCCGCAACCACGATATCAAAGCCAGCAATGGATTAAGCTCATACCCAACACTTTTTAAACCACTCTGGGCAGCAGCAATCAATACTCGTCCATCACCACAACCCAAATCTATTAAAGTTTGACCGGTCTGTAAGTCTAGTAAGTTTAGGGCTTCATTTATTTGTAACTTTAAAGTTGGTAAAAATGGCGCGCCAAATAATAAGACAAAACTAAAGCAGAAAATTATCATTATAAAAACTATAACCACTACCAGAAAGAGCACAATTTAATCCGATCCAGTATTTGAAGGTAATTTATGATGCAATACCTTATTTTCGGAAGATTCAAGATATTTTTTAAGTTGAAGCAGTAGTTGTTGACCTCGTTCATACTTCGCAATTACCGTATCAATATCTAGGTTTTCTACTTGCATGTCGGCCAGTAAATTATCTAATTCCCGCATCATATCCGTATAATCTTGAGCTTTTTTTGCCATTAATATACTATCTAACCTCATTTAATAATTGCATCAAATTGACCATCTTTTAATTCAATACTTACTATATCACCGCTATTAATTTCTGCTTTACTGCGAATAATGACTTTGCCTGCAAGTCGGACAATGGCATAACCTCGCGCTAATATGGCCTTGGGATTAAGTGCCTCTAAAAGCTGGGCATAAGCTATAAGTTGATCGCGTGATCGCGCTAAAATCATACTTAATTGTAGATTTAAAGTAGAATCGTAGCTTAGAAGCTTTTGACGATGTGTCCGAATGTGTGTCTTGAATAACTCAACAATGTATGACTTATCAGCTTCTAATTGATTAATTACCTCTTTTCTATCAGGTACTAATAGTTCGGCAGCATTACTAGGAGTACTTGCCCGTTTATCAGCGGCAAGTTCTGCTAAAGTTGTATCCTTTTCATGACCAATTGCTACTAAGGTTGGTATACGGCTTGCCGCGACAGCTCGTGTTACTTGTTCCGTATCAAATGCATACAAATCTTCTGGGCTGCCACCGCCTCTAGTTAAAACTAAGACATCTGGTAATTGTGGCTTCTGATTGAAATATTTAATAGCCGACACAATTTGTTCTATGGCAGGTTCTCCTTGAACTTGAACATCTGTACATTCAATCGAAATTCCTCTCCATCGAGCACTTAGTACCTTAATAAAATCTGTATAGGCTGCTGATTCCGTGGAAGCTATAAGTCCAAGCTGTTTTGGGGGATAAGCCAATGATCGTTTACGTTTTTCTTCAAATAAACCCTCAGATTGAAGTTTTGCTCTTAATAGATCAGCTGCTCGACGTAAAGAACCCTCACCCTCTGGTTGTATTTGTATTATTGTGACACTAAAGCCATATTGTGGATGCAATTTAGGTACACCATGGACACGCAGTAACATTCCATTTTCTAAGGGTTGTTTCAATTGGTAAACGTTTCCAAAAAAACGAATTGTTGCTGTGTCATCTTTCAAATCAAAATAAATCCACTTATTCTTGCTAATTTTAAAATTAGCTAATTCCCCCCTAATTGACACACTTGGGTAAGCATAATCCAAAGTCTGATTAACAACAGCTACGAAATCACTTACTTCGTAGATCGTTTCAGATAATAATCCACTATCCATGATCGACTATTTCCTTATTACCTCCATGAAGTGTACGATGATACAACACATAGCCTGGCGGGAGTTGCAATAC
Source organism: uncultured Candidatus Saccharibacteria bacterium (assembly GCA_963707285.1). Classification (GTDB taxonomy): domain Bacteria; phylum Patescibacteriota; class Saccharimonadia; order Saccharimonadales; family UBA4665; genus CAVPPA01. The sequence goes on along the minus strand of CAVPPA010000005.1, from coordinate 253,197 downwards.
GGTGTTAAGTACCCGGTACATGATAGTTACCGGTAGACTTAATCGGGCGGGTATGCCTGCGGCAACTAGAACTAATGTCATTAGCGCCTCATAGATTCCTGTTCCGCCAGGCAAAACTGAAACAAGTCCAGCAAAATTAGCTACTCCGTATGCCAAAATAATTGCACCAACATTTACATAACTTCCAAAAGCAATGTAAACCACGTAAATGACTGTGATCTCCGTGATATTGGCCACCATTGACCACCAAAAAGGTCCTTTTAACTCCTGGAATCGTGATCGAAAAAGTAAATAATTGCTATGAAATTCTTCGAATAATACACCCGCATTTGCGATATTAATAGTCTCTGGATGTTTTGGCCTTACGTAATGAATCAATAGATTTATAAATTTAGTAAAAGCTGTTAAAAAGCCATTAATTCTGGTTTGGCTGCCAATTATATATACAAATATGCCTGTAGCGGCCACTAATAACATTGTCAGAGAACCACCTATCAAAATAAGCAAATTATTGACTCTCCCATTAAGGGCTAAAATAAACATTCCCAATAAGAGTAACGGTTCAAAAGCTATAAAATATAACATGAGTTTAAGTGTTTGGACTAGAGTTGCTTTCGCGCCGCGAATATTGAATGCTCTAAGTCTATAGCTAAAATACGATATCCCAGATACTCCGCCACTAGGAAATACATGATTTACGAAATTTAGTTCAAGAGCCAATTTAAATAAATTGCGATATGAAATTTTTTCATCTAAAACCGCCAATAACCCTTGATATAATTTCACTTGCGCATGATAATTGAGCGCTTCGATAGGTATAATTAGTAAGAGTACCCAAGCTCTCACTTTCGCTAAGTTATTAAAAGTATCCACCAATTGTGCGCGAATTGCGTATGCAAGCAAGATTAAGGCGCCGATGGTTAAGATATTTAATAACAGCTTCCAATGACGCTTCATATACGAGGTCTCAGTCATTGATCCTATTATACTCAATATCTTTTTTATATCAGACTGTATACTAGAGACGATGAATGACTCTATTGCCATATTAGGCCGTCAACCCGCATTAGGCATCGCTGAACTGGAGAGTCTTTATGGAAGCGAGAACATAATTCCAATCACTGAAAAAGTAGTTCAAATTCACCTAATGCCTTGTTCTATCGATTTTAATCGACTGGGTGGTTCTGTAAAGCTTGGTAAAATTCTAAAAGTTCTTGATACAACAAAATGGGAAGATATAATCTTATACCTAATATCAGTTGCTCCAGGCTTTTCAGAACAAATGCCATCAGGTAAAATGCACCTGGGTTTAAGCGTATATGGACTAGATGTTACGCCTAAAAATATTCTTGCTGGTGGCATACGTATCAAGAGGGCTATTCACGAAAAATTCGGCCGCTCAGTGCAACTTGTGCCGAATAAAAACGCCGACTTAAATACGGCACAAGTTCTACATAATAAACTGACAACTGAGCATGGTTGGGAGCTTTTATTTATTCGAAATGGCGATACGACTATTATTGCGCAAACTGTTTTCATACAAGACATTGAAAGTTATGGTTTAAGAGATTTCGGTCGACCACGACGTGATATGAGGGTGGGAATGCTACCGCCAAAACTGGCACAAATTGTTATTAATTTAGCGGTCGGTCCTGAAGAATTTAGAACCATTAAGCCAAAGCTCTCAGATAATATCTGCAATAAATCTGAAGATGATAAAAAAATGCGACTTCAAAGAGTAAATAAAATATTACTCGATCCGTTTTGTGGCACTGGTGTGGTCCTTCAGGAAGCAGCTTTAATGGGTTATTCGGCGTACGGTAGCGATATTGAGCCACGCATGATTGAATATTCGAAACAAAATCTAGAATGGCTCGTGGAACAATATGGACTCATAAATAACAATGCAAGCACAATTGCGGGAGATGCAACCTCTTTTAAATGGAAACAGCCTATTGATTTCATAGCAAGTGAATTATATCTAGGTAGACCTTTTACTGCGCTACCTGATTCAGAAATACTAAATCAAACCAGGTCCGATTGTGACATTATTATTAAGAAATTTTTAATAAATATTGCCCCTCAACTTAAACCTGGCACTCGCTTATGTCTGGCTCTACCGGCATGGCAAGTCAAAGCCGATACTTTTATTCACCTCCCTCTAATTGACCACTTAAGTGCTATAGGATATAATCGGGTGAGCTTTGGGCATACTCAGAACGAAAAATTGATATATTATCGTTCCGATCAAATTGTTGCCCGGGAATTACTCGTATTGACTACAAATTAGTCTGTCGATGATAATTACAATAATCTGAAGTTGAAAGGATAATATATTATGGCTCACGTTAAAGCCGGTGGTACTTCTAAAAATATTCATGACAGCCCAGGTCAGCGGCTTGGAATTAAATTATTTGGCGGCGAAAAAGTCAAAACAGGTCAAGTAATAGTTGCCCAAGTCGGACTAACCAAACGAGCCGGTAAAGGAACGACATTAAGTCGCAACTTTACCATCCATGCCGCTAAAGATGGTGTAGTTAACTATAAAACCAAAAAAGTTCGTACTTTCAGCGGCAAATCTGTTTCGCGTTCCGAAGTCTCTGTAGATTAATAAATATCAACTAGAGGATAAGTCTTGTTTTTATTTTATACTTAGGTGATATTTTATTCGATCAATAACGTCAGCAATTACTACCTGAGATTTAACTAGATAATCATCTACACCAAGAGAATCGGCTCTTTCTTTGTCGCTATCTTGACTGAGAGCCGTCAACATAATGATTTTAAGATTAGCCGTTTGTGGTGTGTTTCGTAATATGTCGAGTACATCAAAACCATTCACTTTAGGCATCATTATATCTAGTAGCACTAAGTCAGGATGATAACTTAAAGCAGCTGCGAGAGCATCCTCACCATTTGGAACTCGACGAACATCAAAACCTTCAGCTTGTAAACGAGTTTGATACACATTAGCGATTGCATCATCATCTTCAACAAGTAGGATTCGCTTCGGATGACCACCAGGTACAGACGTATTTACTTGATCCATATTGCTTAAGCTACCCTATTTCTCTTTTTTTTGCAACTTGGGTACAAGCAAAAATAAACCCTTTAAACATTGGGTGGGGTCTATTAGGTCTGGATTTAAATTCAGGATGATATTGGCTAGCTAGAAAATAAGGATGATTTATACCCTCTATTACTTCAACTAGGCTTGTCTCAGGATTATGGCCAACTGCTCGAAGGCCCCATGACTCATATTTGCTAACATACTCGGGATTACATTCGTATCGATGACGATGGCGTTCAACAATCTTCGTTGAGCCATACAATTTAGCTGCCAAACTTTTACTGACAAGTTCGCATTTATAATCGCCGAGCCTCATAGTGCCACCGGTATTTTCTTTGCCCTTTTGATCTTCCATGGTCGCAATTACAGGATAAGGTGTCTCTGGATCTACTTCTGTGCTATTTGCGCCCTGTAACCCATTTTGGCGGGCGGCGGCAATGACAGCCATATGGAGTCCATAACATAAACCAAGATAGGGTAATTCATTCTTAAGCGCAAAAGTAGCTGCTCTGACCTTTCCTTCAACTCCCCTACTACCAAAACCTCCCGGTACAACAATGCCATCTACTGACTTCAGTAACTTCGCAACTTCAGGTTCATTCATATTTTCAAGTTTAGTGGCGTCTATCCAGCGAATTTCCACACCAACGTCGTTTACCCAACCAGCCGCTTTTAATGCCTCAAACACACAAATATATGTGTCAGCGTTATCTAAATACTTGGCGACTACACCTATAACTACGGTGTCTGTATATTTCTTTGTAGCCCTATTTACGACTTCATGCCAAGTTTTTAATTTTGGCTTACGAATAGCTAGGCCGAGTCGTCGTAATATAACTTGACTCATGCCTTGATTTTCCAGCGTCAGTGGAACTTCATATATAGTTGATGCATTTGGCAAAAGCGCAATTGCATCTTCCGGAACACCGCAGAATAAGCTGAGTTTATGGATTGTAGTAAGTGGTGCTGGCTTTTCGCTACGAGCAACCAAAATGTCGGGTGCAATACCAAGGGCCCTTAATTCACGAACTGAATTTTGGGCTGGTTTTGTTTTTGTTTCTTGGCTCGCATCAAGAAAGGGTAAATATACGACATGTAGATAAAGACAATTTTCACGACCTACTTTAAGTCCAAATTCACGTATTGCTTCAATAAAAGAAAGGCTTTCATAGTCACCGACTGTTCCGCCAATTTCCACAATATGGACATCAAAACCGTTTCCCGCTTCGGCTACGTAATTCTGGATGGCACTGGTAACGTGCGGAATGATCTGTACTGATTGACCATCATATTTACCTGCTCTCTCAGCTTGGATGACTTTTAGTAATACTCTTCCGCTCATTAGTGAACTTTTTTGAGTAAGCTCTTCATCAATAAAACGCTCGTAATGACCAAGGTCAAGATCTGTTTCGGCTCCATCCTTTGTAACAAAGCATTCGCCGTGTTCGCGCGGGTTTAATAGACCAGCATCGACATTTAAATATGGGTCACATTTTTGCAAATTAACCTTTAACCCACAGGATTTTAACAGATTACCAAGAGAGGAGGCGGTAATTCCCTTCCCTAATCCGGAAAGTACACCACCCGTAACAAAGATATATTTGGTTGGCTTAGCCACCTAGAAACACCTCTCGTCGTATTTATACTAATGCTACCTTATTCTATCTATTGTTGGCAAGGACATATTAATGTGATGCAAGATAAGTTTCAGCAGCCAATAATTGTGCATCACTAGAAGTAGTTGAAGAACTGCTTGTATTTACTGTTTGATCTGGTGTAATTCCTTTATGATTGATATTTTGGCCATTTGGTCGATACCAACTAGCAACTGTTACTTTTAATTCGCTTCCATCTGGAAAATCGATAAGCTGTTGGACAACGCCCTTACCAAAACTTTTCGTACCGATTAGCCAAGCTGCTTTGTTATCGTGAAGTGCACCAGCGGTAATTTCACTTGCAGACGCCGATCCTCCATCTATCAGAACTACAGTTGGGATACCGTTTAGTATGTCATTACCGTTAGCATCATAAGTTTGAATTCCGACCGTGCCTCTCTCCTGTACTACTTCATCATTACTTGGCAACCATAAACTAGATACATTTACAGCTGCATCAAGCAATCCACCCGGATTACTTCGCAAATCTAAAATGATTCCTTTCACACCTGACTTTTTAAATTGCTCAGCCGCTTGATTAGCAAGTTTTGATGTGTCGTCGGCAAATGTACTTATTTGCATATAGCCAATATTCCCGGCGAGAATTTTAGATGTTACGCTAGGCAATTGAATATTTTGTCTAGTAATAGTTAGACTAAGCGTTTGTGTCTGATTTCGTAAAATACCTAGTGTTACTTTTGAATTTTGCGGACCCCTGATATCGTTGGCCGCCACGTCTAACGACATCCCGCTTGTATCTTGGTTATTTATGCTAGTAATTATATCCTGCGGCTTAATCCCGGCTTTAAAGGCTGGAAATCCATTTATCGGTGAAATCACAAGCAAATTGCCATTGCTATCTTTGCCTAACTCGACACCAATACCAGAAAATGAGTTGTTTAGTTCATCACTAAAATCATTGGCTTCTTTAGGGGTAAAATACTCTGTGTAGGGATCTCCAGTAGCTTGAGCTAGTCCTTCTTTTAAGCCCGACAGAAGCTGATTAACCGTTAGTTTACCATTATAATTTTGCTTTAACGCTGTGTAGACTTGCTGGATTGAAGAATAATCAAGTTGCGATGGTAAATTTAGATTTTTACTTTGGTTATTAGATAAAATATTTAATCGAATACGACCGTTACCAACTTGAACCCCAAAGCCAAAAACTATAATCACTACTACTATGAAGCCTAGACTACGAAGCCACAAATTATCCCAAAATGCTTGAGGCAACTTTCTAGTAATTTTCAATACGTTTTTAATTGCTGTTTCTCTTCTTGTTTAATAACTTATGTTTTGGGTTCGATTCCCAATGTTAAACACATTATACCTAAATAGTACTGAATACTAACTGTAAGAAATAGCTTAATTTACTGAGGATTAATAAACATCAGATAGCTAGTTGGCCATAGATTAAACATAAAATGACCTGCTTCATCTTCGTTCATACTAGCAACTAGTACATAACCATCGGGCACAGCAACACCTTGATAAGTTTGGCCGGGTAAAGCTTTTACGACCATTACATGACCATAATAACCACCGTGAAGACTTGGAACAGGGGCTGGTGTGGCACTTGATGGCTCAATTCCCAATGCCCCAACCGACACACTTGAATTCCAGGTTGAAACAGGATAATTACTTGTCTCCCACCACCAACCGGCATTTCCATTTACATGGAAACTAGATTGACCTTCTTGAGTCACAAAATACCAATAAGCATAGGAAGTACATTCCCTATTGGGGAATCCCCAGGCATCAAGCAGCGAATCCTGTGCGGCATTGCACAGAGTCATTGGATAGCCACCATTACCATAGCCTATATCGCATGCACCACCTGAGCCACCGCTGGCAGTTATATCGACAGTCCGAGCTATTGAGGCGTTTGCAGCAGCCTGTTCAGCTCTTAATTGGGCAATTTGATTATTGTTTGCCTGAATTTGCTGATTATAACTGGCCTGTTGCGTTTGATTTAGTCCAAGTAATTGACTTTGTTGCGATTCATCAGTGGTAAGTTGACCTTGCTGTATCTGCTCAGTATTAATAAGCTGCTGAACTTGTGTTTGTTGATCTCTTAACTCATTCTCTAGAGCTGCTATCTGTGTTATTTCACTTTGAATTTTATTTTGAACAGCGTTTCGATAGGTTTCAGCATCAACAAAGTCGCTCAAATTTTTACTAGTAGCTAGCATTTCGACCGTGGTTAATTGTCCATTGACGTACATCACTGTTATATCTTCACCGAGTACTTTTTTCTCTTCAGCCAATTGTGCTTGATCGTCTAATATTTGTTGTTGTATTTCGGCTTGTTTTGTCTGGTTTGCGGCGACGGCCGATTCAATTCCGGAAATTTGTTGTTGCAGTAGATTTATGGCATCTTGATAACTGGTAGCTTGGAGCTGTAAACCATTTAGGGCACTTTCAGATTGAGAATTTTGAGCATTTAAATTATTAATTTGCTGTTGAATATTATCGGCGCGAGCTATAGCTACACACGCCCCACCGGCTACCAAAAGCACCGCAGCCGCTAATGCAGTACGGCTTTTTAAGTTGCTCAACAAAGGAGATAAATACCCTTTTTGTTTTTTCATTTTGGATTTTTTAGAACCTAACTCGAGCCTATCATAATTTGACATGCTTGTAAACTCACCCTCTCTTGATTATGTGGAGTTTTTGGGTGTCTTTATTTTAGGTACAAAAGATTTCTATTTCACTTTAAATTTCAGATACCGCCTGGTCGCAATGATAGATGAAACGGCTCCAATAACTATACCTAGTGAAAGTTGAAGTGTCAAAAGTATTAAGAAATTACCATAGAAATAATGGTTTGCGTATTTAATATCAAGCAAGCCCAGACTACTCGCTTGTAAAGCTGATGATGCCACTACAAAAACTAAATCGATTAAGGCTACAGAAATAAGGGCGGATACTATCCCATAAGTAACACTTTCTACTACGAAAGGACCGCGAATAAACCATGTACTTGCGCCTAAGAGACGCATAATTTGAATTTCGTCACGCCGATTAAAAATTGCCATCTGTATAGTATTGAAGATGATGAGCATTGAGACTAAAGCAAAGATTATAACTGCTAGGACACCCACTTCTTTCAAAACACTTATTGCATGAGCAATTTGATTAATAGCAGCTTTACGATTACCAGAATAAGAAGTCCCAGCTTGAGGATTTTCCAGCTGAATCGTTGAGGGTTCATTTAAAATTTTCTGTACTTGGTCTATACGGGAAGGATCGACAGGATCAATTTGAATCGATGCCGGCAATGGATTGCCAGTTACGTTAATTGCTTCTAGTAAATCTTTATTATTTGAATTTTCAGCCTTATATTCGGCTAATGCCTGATCTTTTGAAACATAGCTAACACTCTTAACTTCAGGGAGTTTTTGAAGTTCACTCATCAAATTATTGCTTTGTTGAGTCGTAACCGAATCACTAAGATAAATTGAGATATTAATTTTGTCGGCTATCTGAGAAATTGTATGATTCATTGTCGCACTAGTGACCAGCGAAAATAACACGATAGTAAGGGTAACAACCATAACTGCAATGGCCGCCACAGCTAAACTTATATTTCGTGCAAAATTAATAACACCAGTACGGATAATTCGACTAAACGTTATAGCCTTACGTTTCATCTTTATTCTTAAACCTCATAGCCAGCATTAGCGCGGTCACTAGCAATTTTGCCGTGGCTGAGCGTAACAACTCGTCGCTTCAATTTATTAACGATCTCTTGATTGTGTGTAGTTAACATTATGGTGGTACCGTAGCGATTAATTTTTTCTAGTACTCGTATTACATCCCACGCATGTTTTGGATCCAGGTTACCTGTTGGTTCGTCAGCAATCAGTATTTTAGGTTGCCTAGCAATTGCTCGAGCTATTGCCACGCGCTGACGCTCACCTCCCGATAGTTCGAGGGGCATATGTTTTTCTTTTCCCTTCAAGTTTACTATTTCCAAAACTTTCGGTACTGTATTTTGGATTTCACGGTGACCAACACCTACCACTTCAAGCGCAAAAGCAACGTTTTCATAAACTGTTTTTTGTGGCAGCAGTTTAAAGTCTTGGAACACTACGCCAATTTTTCGGCGTAATAGCGGAATATCTTTATCCTTAAGTTTGTCATAATCTATTCCGCCGACAATAATTTTGCCGCTACTTGGTCTCTCTTCTCTAGTCAGTAAACGCATTAGGGTAGTTTTACCAGCGCCGCTTTGTCCGACAATTATCACAAATTCGTTCGGTTCAACGTGTAAGCTAACTCGATCTAAGGCTGCACCTAAATCTTTATTATATGTTTTGGTCACCCTATCCAGTAGGATCATTGCTTATCAATTATACAGATAAACACTAGCACCGTCTATGAACCGGCGGCTATGAAGATTTCAAGTCAAAATCAAGATACGCATTAAGGAATTCGTCTAGATTTCCATTTAGAACATTCTCAGGATCGGAAGTTTCATATTTTGTACGTAAGTCTTTGACTTGCTTATAGGGATGTAAGACGTAACTTCGAATTTGATTACCCCATGCCGCTTGCTCATTTGGACCCTTAATCTCCGATATTTTTTCTGTATGTTGTTCGAGCTGTAATCGAGCTAAACGGGAACGCAATATCGTCATGGCAGTTTCTTTATTTTGTAGCTGTGAACGTTCGTTTTGAATGACGACAATTATACCGCTAGGTAAGTGAGAAATTCGAACCGCTGAGTCGGTGGTGTTTACACTCTGGCCACCATGACCACCGCTACGAAATACATCTATTTTTAATTCTTTATCATCAATTGCGACTTCATTTGGTTCTCTTATTTTTGGCATGATTTCTACTTTTGCGAACGACGTTTGGCGAAGATTATCTGCATTATAAGGACTCAATCGAACGAGTCGATGGACACCGTGTTCGCCTTTTAATCGGCCGTATAAAAAGTCACCATCAATCTCAATCGTAACGCTTTTGAGTCCGGCTTCGTCACCTGGAGATTCGTCTATCGAAGTTATCTTATAGTTATGTTTTTCAGCCCAGCGTACATACATCCTGAGTAATATTTGTGTCCAATCTTGGGCATCTGTACCGCCAGCTCCGGCATATATTGTAAGTATCACATCGTGATCATCGTAAGGTCCGTTAAATCGGAGAAGCTTTTTTAATTCATCAAATTGATTTTCAACTTCATCTACTTGGTGAGTAAGTTCAGCCTTCATCGTTTCGTCACTCATTTCAAGTAACTCAATTGAATCACTGATTGCGTTGTCTATTTTTTGCCAAGGCATAATTCTCGCTTCTATTTCTGCAATATTCTTCATGGTAGATTTGGCGGATTGAGTATCTTGCCAAAAGTCCGATTGTTGGCTTTTGTCCTTTAGTTCTGTTAACTTACTTTCCTGTTTACTTATATTGAGTTTTTGTTTTGCATTATCAATCGATTTCCGCAATGATCGTGCCCGAGATAGTTCTTCTTGCATAATGTTTTATGACTTTCTAGGTTGCCATAATGGGCTGATTTGCAGTTTTAATTTTTCAGCAAATGGCTTTCCGCAATCTCCAAGTATACCTATTCCCCATACATTTTCCGCAATCATTGCTTGAGCAATGCTTACTATCGAGTCTTTAGTTACAGCCTTTATACGTTCCGGTACTTGAGAGTATTCTTCAATAACTTCATCAAAAAAATAACGACCTGCATAGCCATTAGCCGTAGCCGCAACTGTTTGAGCACTACGCTGAAATCGTCCTAAAGCATACTGTTTTGTTGCTTCAATATCATTTATATCTATTTCACCTTTTAGGACGTTGTTTACCTCTTTAGTAATAATGCTAAATAATGCCGGGGCATTTTTATCGGACACTTGGGCGCTAAACCACCAATTACTTAAGTTTCGTGTTTGAGAAACTCCCGAATCCATACCGTAAACTAGTCCTTTTTCGCGAGCCGTTCCTAAGACCTTGGAATAGAGTGTTTCTGTAAGCATAGTATTTAATAAATTCAAAGCGTCTGCTTCAGGGTCGCTTAAACGACGACGTAGAAACATATCTATAAAAAAATATAGATTTTCTACAGAATCATTATGAACATAAATCGTTCGGTTGCTAGGTTTTAATTTTTCAACAGGTAGATCAAATCGCTTGCCTTTTTCTAGTAGTTCAACATTCTCAAATAAATTTTTAATAATAGCCCTTCGTTTTGGTGTTAAATTACCGGCTATCACAAAACGCATGTTCGCAGAGACATGGGTTCGGAGATAGTGAGCGCGAATATCGTCGACCGAAACATTTGGCATGAGAGCAATCCGTTCAATATCTGTTTTAGCTATGAGACCGAATTGTTTACGCATCAGTAAACTTAACTGCCTAAAGTGATTATTGGTACGCGACATCATTTCTTCCTGAACATTTCCATATTCAGCTTTAAATTCTTCATTTAGAAAAAGTGGTTTTGTAATTGCCACCAACAGCATACCGATCGTCCGATCCCATTCAAAGTCGGCACATTCAGCTTCATACGTAATGTCGTAAACGCCGGTAGAGGCATTATTATAGGCCCCGTTTTTTTCAAATTCAGCCTGAAAATCACGAGCTCTAGGGATAAGTTCATTCGCGCCTAGTAATAAGTGCTCCATAAGGTGAGGTACTTCCCACTTTTTTTTAGGTACCAGATATTCGCCGGCTCGAAAATTAACTTCAAGCCTCATGACGCTTGCATCAGGGATATGAATTATAAGCCCTTTTACGCCGTTACGTAGATTTACTTCAGTGACTGTATGTCTCATCAATAAATAAACCTGGTGAAATTATTTGTGCCTTCTGGCAGCAGTTTTGCGTTTACGTTCAGTTTTACGGTCTTTCTTACGCTTCTGGCCTGCTTTTTTCTTTAGAGTATTTGCCTCACTTTGCTTAAAATCAGCTTCTTCAAATTCTACTTCGGCTGTCGTAATTTGATTGGTATTTTCAACTGATCGTCGAGCTGCTCTCGTCAACTCTGTTTCGGTCGGTTTATTTACATCTTCAGCGGGCATAGGTACAGCATAATATAATGCCCTAATAACCTCGTGCCTTAACTCAATTTGCATCTCATCAAAAAGTATTTGGCTTCGCCGGCGATATTCTACTAATGGATCTTGTTGCCCTACAGACATCCAGTGAATTCCTTCACGTAAATGGTCCATATTTTCCAAATGTTGCATCCATAAAGTATCGAGAATTTGTAGATAAATATCTCGTTCAACTTTTCGCATAATATCGGACGTAAAAGCCACTTCACGAGCTACGTATAGATCAGTTGCTTCTGATTTAAGGACTTTTTCAAATTGCAATGTATCGGTATCAAATATATGATCTAAAGCAGCCTCATCAAACGGAAATACTTCGCGTACGATTGTATCAAATCCTTCATTAGCTGCTTGTGGTGAAGTAGCTAATGCATGAATCTCGTCATCAATCATTAATTTGATCCGCTTACTGATATCAGACTGCAATAATACTTCTCGCCGCATAATGTAAATAGCTTTACGGTGACGATTCATTACATCGTCGTACTGAACAACATTTTTTCGAGTATCGAAATGGAAGCCCTCCACTTTCTTTTGAGCACCCTCTAAACTCCGAGATATTAACCTGTTCTCGATAGGAGTATCTTCATCAACTTTTAGTCGGTCCATAATGCCGGCAACTCTTTCGCCGCCAAATATGCGCATCAAATCATCATCAGTACTTACAAAAAATTGCGACGTACCCGGATCTCCTTGCCTTCCTGAACGACCACGTAATTGATTATCGATACGACGGGCTTCATGTCGCTCAGAGCCAAGTACGAACAAACCACCTAATTCGCGTATGCCATCTCCTAGAACAATGTCTGTACCTCGACCGGCAATATTAGTAGCTAAAGTAACGGCACCTTTTTGGCCTGCTTTAGCAATAATTGAGGCTTCTCGTTCATTGTTCTTTGCATTTAAAACAGCGTGTGGTACACCAGCTTTAGTCAGTAATTTACTAAGAATTTCGTTCTTTTCGATTGATACCGTACCGAGTAGAACGGGTTGACCTTTTTGATGTAGCATTTGGACGTCTCGGATTATAGCACGGAATTTGCCCTGCTCACTTCTAAATATACGGTCAGGTCGGTCGATTCGAACAAGTGATTTGTTGGTCGGGATATCAACAGTATTTAATTTATAGATCTGGTGAAATTCTTCACTTTCAGTTAGAGCAGTTCCGGTCATTCCCGCCAGCTTCTCATACAAACGGAAATAGTTCTGAAACGAAATGGTTGCTAGAGTCATTGACTCCTCTTGAACGCTAACACCTTCTTTGGCTTCTATAGCTTGGTGTAATCCTTCGCTATAGCGACGCCCTGGCAATAAGCGTCCAGTAAATTCATCAACAATCACAACTTCCCCATCCTGCGTTACAACATAATCTTTATCTCGCTTAAATAGTGCATGTGCTCGTAAGGCTTGTTGCAAATGGTAGATAGTACGAATATTTTCACTACCATAAAGATTATCTATATCAAGTATTTTTTGAATCTTTTCAACGCCTTCGTCAGTAAGTACTACAGCTTTTCGTTTTTCATCAACTTCGTAATGTGATTCTTTGGTAAGTTGACGTACAACTTTGGCAAACTGAGCATATGCTGCACCGCTTGTCATACTTGGTGCTGAGATAATGAGAGGCGTACGAGCTTCGTCAATTAAGATTGAGTCAACTTCATCAACAATAGCGTAATGAAGTTCTCTTTGGCGTAGTTGATCAACTTCGCGCACCATATTGTCTCTTAAATAATCGAAGCCAAATTCATTGTTTGTACCATAAGTAATGTCGGCTTCATATGACTCTCTTCGCGTACTTGGACGAAGATGTCTGAATCGCTCATCCTCATGGTCAGTATTCGTGAAAGTAGGATCATATATATATGAGTGATCTGGCAATATTACACCAACACTCATACCCAAAAAATCATATATTTGACCCATCCACCCTGCGTCACGTTGAGCAAGATAATCATTTACAGTAACAGAGTGGACACCTCGACCCGTTAGAGCATTAAGATATAAAGGCAATGTAGCGACAAGTGTTTTACCCTCACCGGTTTTCATTTCGGCTACACTTCCTTCATGAAGAGCCATACCACCTATAAGCTGTACATCAAAATGTCGCTGCCCGAGGGTCCTGGTTGCAGCTTCACGGACGACTGCAAAGGCATCTGGCAGTAGAGCATCGGTAGATTCGGATTTTAAACGAGCCTTTAAAATATCTGTCTGCTTTTTGAGCTGCGTATCAGACATTTTCTGATATTTTGGAGCAAGATCATTAATGCCTTTTACACGTTTTTTCAAACGTTTAACAGTTTTTGCTTGGGGATCACCCAAAATTTTCTTGAATACGATATTCATGGTTAACTAACTTCTCCCTGTTCGGTTTGGACGAGTTTCGTCCCTTATTGTACCGTTTTCTACCGAAGAATGCGAACGTTTTTCCAATCAATGTCCAGATAAGCGGCGGCGTAATCGTCCGATAATATGTCGTCGTTGTTTTCCGTTAAAATGTTCGTCTTTATATTTCTGTATCCTCTGTTTCAACTTAGCCTTCACAATATCAACAGCGCCATGCATAGTGAGGGCTTTTTCTTTTAGATGTATCGTCTCATGAGGCAAATAGAGTGTTGCCTCACATAAGGACTGTTGTTTACCGTCTATTTTTGATTCACTTAGTAATATTTCAAGATGAGCACTACTTCGACTATGTTGCGGTATATAACGGTCGAGGTTACCTAGTTTTTGAGAGACATACTTGTGCAATTGTTTATCAATTTCAAAATGGATACCTGTAAGATCAAACTTCTGCACCATATTAATCGTCTCCTTGAGCCTTGCTCATTTTTTATATTCGGGTAATCTAATTTTATCAACAAATGAAAGAAAATTGGGGTATAAAAAATTACAGTTGATTCAAGCCAAACGTGTATGGAATCAAAACATCAGGGATACGCACATTTCCGTGATCATCTTGAAAGTTTTCAATTATGGCAACCATGATTCGACCTAGCGCGAATGCCGTGGCATCATTAGTATGAACTAGTTCAATACGTCCATCTTTTCGTTTTACACGAGTTTTAAGCCGTCGTGCTTGATAATCAGTCATATAATCGGCTGTATGTGTTTCTCGATACTTGTCTTGTCCAGCCATCCAAACTTCTAAATCAACCCCTATAGCGTTTGGTTTGCCGATATCAGCGGTGCACTTTTTTAAAATCTGATACGGTAATCCAAGCTGTTGGACTAGGTGTTCTTGGATGGCGCATAACAATTTATGTTCGTCCAAACCAGTTTCAGATGTACTGAATACTTCCATTTCCAACTTATCAAACTGATGCATGCGGACGATGCCTTCCGTATCTTTGCCATAAGTACCTGCTTCACGCCTAAAACTAGTAGCATAGCCTACATAACGGAGTGGCAATACACTTTCATCTATAATTTCATCCTTGAATAAAGGACCTAAAGTATGTTCAGCACTACCCTGTAACCATAAATCATCTTCAGCCTCACCTACTTTATAGCGTTCTTCTTTTGGATCCAGTCGATCCATGGCAGCAAATACTTCAGTTCTAAGCATAGCCGGGGGCAAGATTGGCTCAAATGGTTTTGAAGATAAATGTAATTTATTTTCATTTATCAGCGACTGAAGTATGGCTTCGTCTCTTAATGTATTTAATACATATTGAATAATTGCAAACTGTAAAAGAACAAGATTGCCCTTTATATAGGCAAACCGACTACCAGCTACTTTACTAGCTCTTTCTTTATCTATCCATCCTTGAGTTTCTGCTAATTGCCAATGAGTTTTAGGGATAAACTCAAATTTAGGTTTTTGACCATTTGTCTTAGCTACTAGATTATCTTTTTCGCTAGTACCAATCGGTACACTGTTTAGTGGCATATTTGGTACTTTTAATAATAAATTGACGTAAGATGCATCAAGTTTGTTATATTCGTTTTCAAGAAGACTCAACTTATCCTTAAGTTGACGTCCTGTTTTAAGTTGTTCTTCTGTCGGTTTCTGGTGTTTTAAGTTGTCAGTATGTTCATTTCGTTGCCTTCTCAATTCTTCAATTTGCGTTAATACAGAGCGACGTTTTTCATCTAATTTAAGTAGTTCGGCTATATCAACGTCATAGCCTTTCTGTTTGGATTTTTCCTGTACAAGTTTTGAATTGTCTCGAATATACTGAATATCTAGCATATTTGCATTATAATCTACTCTTTAATATTCTCGATTTTCTTACTCGATTTAAACGATTCTAGTGTCAATTGAGTTCGCTCGCGCGCATAAGTACAAAATTCACAAACACCACCCATAGCTGCCATACCAACTGGAGGCATTTCACCATCCATACAAGCTTTTATTTTCAACAATGTTGGTTCAATCCATGTGTCATTACCAATGTACGGAATGATTTTTGTTCGGAATTCAATTCGGTCAAAAAAGCCTTCAAGATCAAGCCGTCCGTTGGCGTAGACAAAATAACCCGTATTACTTACTTTTAAATTATTCTGTCTTAATAACCATTGGTATATTTCTATTTGACGCTTATAGCTAATTTGCCATTCCGAATCTATGTCTACGTCTTTTTGCTTAGCAGTCGCTTTATAATCAACTACTAAAACTTCGCCTGCCTGATTGACCCATAAATCATCTATTGCTCCAAAAATATGTAAATTTGTGGGTTTATGGATAGCAACCACACCAGTAAATGTTTCTCGCCAAACTTCTAATTCGGCGTGCTGAAACGGAACTGCGGCTATACCAAACTTAACCATTAGCGGATGCGGTTCACTTTTTAAGCGATAGTTATCAAATTCTTTCTTAAAAAGTTCATCTACTGCTTTATTGAGCGTAAAAGGAGGACCATCAGGTCGCTTAATTTTTAGTCTTACATCTAACCAAAAACATCTCGGACATTGCATATAAAGTTCGATTTTAGATCGCGATATTTTATAAGGCGCTTTTTGATGTGGTTTATAAGGTACTGTATTTTGTCTCCAATAAGCCATGTCGTCTTCTATTCTAACACCCTAATCACTTTAGTTTATTTGCGACAAGAACAGCTAGTGTCTCGATATGGGGAGTACGTGGGAAAAAATTAAAGACTTCGAAATAAGTAATTTTATATGCTTGTTGTAATAGGCTAAGATCACGTGCTTGAGTGGCTGGATTACAGCTAAGATAAACTATTTTAGGCGGGATAACCGTTAAAATTTTAGTAATAATTTTATTAGATAAGCCTTCTCGTGGTGGATCAAATATAATTGACTTACTCTTCGCTATTTTGTCTATCGCTTCTTCGCTTGAAGCCTGAAATACACGCGCTTTTATTTTCAACCGTTCGGCATTTAGGCGTGCCAGTATCGCCATTTTTGGGTTAATCTCTATTAAATCAACATCTGAGCTAGCAACGCTTAGGCCTATAGTGCCAACGCCAGCGTACATATCTATTAATTCACTTCCCTGACAATATAGCTTAATTCGCTTTAGCGCAGTTTCAAATACCGGGAGATTAATTTGAAAGAAAGTATCGACATCATACATTATATTCTGATTAATAAGCTTGTCTTCTAGAGTACAATCGCCAATTAAGTAGAGTTGATGGGACGAGCTTATGCTAGTATTGGATGTTTGATTGTAATAAACTCGCAAACCTTCTATTTCTTTTGGAAGCTCTAAACGTGGGAATTTTTTTGAACCTACATATAGGCTAGCGGCGACCTTATTATCCAGCGAACTTCGAACAATAATACTCTTCAAGTCCGATTTATTAACCTTAGATCTATTTAATAGAGTACATAAACTATTCGCTGCCCTATCAACGGCCGGCATAGCTAACATACTACCTTCAACTACACACAAGCTATGGCTAGCTCGTTCATATAACGCTAAGTGGAGCCTGTTATTGACAGCCATGAATCTATATTGCATCTTATTGCGGTAATGCCATTTACGTTCATCGTGAGTGACGCCCTGTATCATAGGTAAATTAACCTTTTGCCGACTAAGTAATTCTTGGGTAATGTCTTTTTTATAACGATTTTCTGCTTCAAAATTCATTATCTGCCATGGACTAGTATCAAGATAATTGTCTTCTTGTGGCAATTCTCGATCGATTGATGATTCTATTACTTTCTCGGCAATAGCCTCATCAAATGTCCTATGCTCGGATATCAATCTAACTCCCACTTTTTCCCCTGGTAAAGCATTCCAAACAAATACCTTCTTACCACTAGGCAAAAGACCGATTGCGCGACCGCCATGTACAAGTCCGGTTATACGTACATTCAATAGTTTTTGAAAACTGCTCATTGTGTATTAAACAACGTGCATAATTCTTCTGGGCTAAAAACCAACGCAATATGTCGCTGACGTTCAAGCACGTGAATATTACTATAACCCCATGACACAGCTATAGCTCTTATACCGACATGTTTGGCTGCTCTAACATCCAATCTTTCATCGCCTACGTACCATGCGTGTTGTTTATCGATCTCGAATTGCTCAATTAACCTAGCTAGTTTCCTTTTTTTAGTGAGTGGACTCGCGTTACCAAAAATTCCGCTAAAGCAAGTGTCAATTTCATTGCGACGCAAAAAGGATTGTATGTTGCTGGTACTATTAGAACTAAGAACAAAAAGTTTATACCTTTTGCTTAGCTTTCTTAAGGCACTTTCCATACCAGTAATAGGCATTATTTCGCTTAAGTCTATTCTCATCAGCCGACGAACACGTCTTGTTAGAAATAATATCCGCCACCATGGAATATGCAATGCTCTGGACAATTGATACATAGTCATTGCCCGTAAACGACTAATGTCCTCTTCGGGTAATAATTCGTTGGGGTGTGCGACTTTATAAATTTCCTGGATTGTAGTTAAAAAACTGTCGGCAATTGTTCCGTCAAAGTCAAAGATAATGGTGGTATCAGTCTTTTCTGCTGCCATAAGTCTTAAGGATGCAATACATCAATAAAGATTTGCCAGGCTAATAACGATTGGACTATAAAGCTCAACCCCATATGCAAGCACTCACCATATGTATAGCTTACCCACTTACCTTTCTTGGTTTGTGCTTTTAAGAAATTAACTCCAATTGCAATGAATAATAACAACGTAGATACATATACGACATATATGTAATTGGGTAATCCAGATCCAAAAACGTTAGAACCAATTACGTAAAGGCCAATTATAAGCCAAGGAATAACGGCAGTTATAAGTAGCAAATATTTATCTAAACCGTGAAATGTTTGTTTTTTCTTTGTCTGAAGTAGTTTAGTTTCAATAATAATGCCCATTAAACCTAGAATTATTGAAAATATAAATAGCATTAATAAGCTTGCGATATCATATATTCCTACTAGCAAACCTATAACGACGAACATTATGCCGCCACTGAGACTATACTCTATCCATCTTAGCGGATTACTTCCTCTTTTCAGCCAAGCTTCGTATTTTGGCCGATAGATAGTTGCTGCGAGCAAGTGTAAAATTGCCGAGACAAATATAAATGCCGCAACTAATCCTACTAAGTTAATAGTTATCAGCTGGTGTACAGCTGGTGCTAATACTATTTCACCGGTTAACTTTGTTTGCAACGAATCAGTCGTCGTAAATAATGAATTGAGTTGTATAAAATGCGATGTACTAAGGAGTAAAAGTGCGCCACCTTGAATTGCGTATAAAGCAGTGAGAGTTATATTCCATTTTCGAAGTAGTTCATTGGTAATTTTCGATTTTACACTAGGTAAAAAATTAAGGAAATTCTGCATAGTTGCACTATATCATTCCCAGGTAATCTAAGTAAGAGGTTCATAAGGAACGTGACACATGCCTCGTCCCGTTCTTTCTGTATATTTTTGATGATAATTTTCAGCTTCATAAAAAGGCCCGGCTAGTTCGATTTGCGTAACTATAGGTTTATGAATTTTTTGCTGAACTTCATTTCTAACTTTTTCGGCAATCTTTTGCTGTGAATCTGTAAGATAAAAAATTGCTGATCTATAGTTATCTCCTATATCGGGTCCTTGCCTATTTAATTGAGTAGGATCATGCATTCTAAAAAATTGTTTACAGAGAGCTTCAAAGCTAACAACGTCAGGATTGAACCCTAATAGGACCGCTTCAGCATGTCCTGTTGCGTGAGTACAAACCTCTTCATAAGTTGGATTTTCTATTTTTCCTCCAGTATAGCCAACGGCACTTCTAATTACTCCCGGTACTTGATCAAAATAGTACTGAACACCCCAAAAACATCCTGCTGCAAAAATAGCTTGCTCCATATTTATATCTTTAACTATCCTTCATGCTTTCCAATTCTCGACGGCCTGTCTTTAGGAGTTTGGCAAACCAGATTAACTCATTATAAAGTTTGGTTAAACTTTTCGAATATCGTTCCTCATATTCTTGTTTTATTTGACCCTTTTCGTCAAAAATATTTTGAACATAAGGAAAATAGACGTCCCATGACATAACTACCAGACCTGTTTCTCGAACAGCTGGCACTAAAGCCTCAATAGCACGAACTCCACCCCAATTGGCGTTACTACAGCCAGCAAATGCGACTGGTTTATGATTATAGTTACCTAATTCACTGTCTAGCATTCTTTTAAGACTGCCCGGAAAGCTATGATTATATTCTGGCGTAACAACAAAAAACGCATCAGCTTTGATAGTAATATCTGTATATCGAGGATCTTTTCCTTCTGGGTCGTTACCGTCTCCAGGAAAATTAAATTCTATAGGATCGACAAATATTATTTTGACTCTAGATAGTTTACTGCCAAAATCGGCGATATAATGAGCAGCTTTGATCGATTGTCTCTGAACCCTGGTTGTTCCAGCTAAAACGGCAATGGTAATAGTGTCATCCATAAATCAAGCATACGTTAAAAGTAATTGATGTTTCAAATAACTAAAGACTATAACTTCTCAAAAATAAACAAAAAAGAGCCTTTTGACGGGCTCCTTTTTGTTGGTTGGTAACCCGAGGGCTACCTTCCAGTGCCACCTCACGATGGCAATTAGTACTATAAACAACTTAAAAATTTTGTCAAACTATTTTATATATTTTTTAATATACTTAAGCTTAATCATGTGGATAAGATTTAATTGCCAATCTGTAGATCAATTATAAATAGAAATAAATTTAATATAATAATATTGATATATAACTTATTTTATGCTAATATAAGCTTATGGAATTGCCCCTTTCGGCTGAAAATCAAAATAATAAAGAAAACGATACCGACGCAAGGATATTGCCAAAGGATAAATGGTACGTTGAGTATTATAAACGCATTGATTCTGCGAAAATATCGGGTAAACCAGTATCTTTACTCTTCCTTGATATCAACAGACTTAAAGAAATCAACGATAATTTAGGACATATTCAAGGTGATGTAGTTATTGACTACGTAAAGAAATTAACTAGTGTACTCGTTGCAACCCTTCGGACTAGTGCAAATAGCCAACAGCCACGTACGGAAGAAGATCTAATAACAATCGCACCTATAAGAAGTACTAGGAATTCTTCAGATGCAGAAGCGGGACTCTTTGGCGGTGATGAGATAGCACTTTTCTTCTCAGGAGATGAAAAAGTTGCAGAAGCAGTATCGCAACGCTTACATTATGCGGTTGATAGGTTTAATAGCGAACCTGAGAATATAAGATTTGCAAATTTAGGTTTCGGAGTCGCAATAGGATCTGCAACGCTAAAAGATGGCATGGATGCATCTGGATTGCTTAAGGAGGCAGATGATAATATGTATGACAATAAACTTGACCAAATGCCACATCGCAGCCTAGAACAAAAATTGGGAATGGCTGCACTGAAAGAATCTTCATTAGAGCTGGGTGTACCTTTTAACGACGATAAATATGAACGAAAAGAACGTCTCGACAATAAAAGAGTCCAACCTGAATTTCAGTTTACTTATCCTACCGAACGCGCAGCTTAAAAACAGTTAAAGCTATTAATTAATTTAGACTTTTACTGTCTTTTGGTGAATTATAAAAATAGTTTTCCAATTTACGTTTCTAATTCATGGATTTTATCATGACCGAGCCCATAATAATGTGCTACTTCATGCCATAAAGTATGACGTATTTGCTCTTTCAAATCGTCTTCATTATTAACAAACGCACATAAGGGATTTTTAAATAAAGTAATCTTGTCAGGCAGCAATTTTGTTGTGCCTTGACGTTTAGACAAAGGTAAACCTTCATATAACCCAAAAAGTGTTTGGTCGTTTCGCAGCTCTAATCTTAGTCTTTGTTCTGGTGTTGGGTCGTATTCATAAAGAATAGCGACATTTTCTAACCGTTTTAAATGATTTGGCGACAGTGTGGCCATAGCATCGTCGATATACTTCTGGAACTGCTCATCATCAACGTAAACCATCGTCTTAAATTTGCCTATTTCAAGAGATCGGGATAAATAGTTTTGGTAGTTTCATCTATTTCTTTACGAAGTTGCGGAAAAGGTACACCTTCGCGTGCAGTCACGTTTTCTAAAGTCCAGAAAACTCGTTCGCTGTACCCCCAGCCACACGCCGGAGGCATACCATATTCAAGCATTTCAATAAAATCTATATCTAACATCATAGCTTCTTCGTCACCGGCATCGCGTAGCTTCTGTTGCTCGGCGAAACGGCTCAACTGATCGATTGGATCATTAAGCTCTGAAAAGCCATTACCCAGTTCAGAACCCCCAATAATAGCTTGAAAACGTTGAACAGTTTTGGGTTGCTCAGGATTTGTTTTTGCTAGTGGACTAATAAATACTGGTGTGTTAATCAGCCATACTGGGCCGGCAATATCCTTCCTTATATTTTTCCATAGTTTATCGATACCTCGAGGTTTGTTCTCGGTCTTTTCAACTTCTAGTTTATTTTTAATTAGAGCTTGTTTAACATCGTCTAGAGTGCAGTTATATATATCTAGATCGTAGTGTTTCTTAAGAACGCTAGCATAATCCAATTTTTCCCAATCTTTACTTAAATCAACATCCATAGAATTCAACTTGAAACGCAACGTACCGAAGGTTTTTTCAATTACATATCGGTACATATCGGTCATAAAATGCATACCATCTTGCCAATCGGCATAGGCCCAATACCACTCCATGGCTACATGCTCAGGTAAATGTTCGTCGGAATAGTTTTCGTTCCTAAAGCGCGGACCAATATCAAAGACTTTTTCATACCCTCCACCTAGTAGACGTTTAAGGGGTAGCTCATGGCTGATGCGCAGATAAAAATCTTGGTCAAGTGCATCCATATGCGTAATAAATGGCGTAGCATCCGCACCACCCGTAGTATGTTCCAGAACAGGAGTATTAATCTCAATAAATCCACGATCTATCAGGTATTGACGGGTTGCTTGCCAAAATACGCTCCGGCGTATGAAACGCTCTCGTACGTCTTGATTAACGCTCATATCGACGTAACGGCGACGTAATCTTTCTTCTTTATTCGTAAAACCATCATGAGCAGTCGGTAAAGGTCGTAATGATTTCGTAAGTAAACGAAGATTGCTGACTGCTATAGATGTTTCTCCAGTTTGAGTCTTGGTTAGCTCTCCGGTAGCTTCCACGAAATCTCCACTATCAAGCAGTGGTAATTGCTCAAAACCAAGTTGGCTGTCTTTGGCATTAAGTTTAGCGACTTTATCGGAAGCAAGAAATAACTGTAACGATCCATTCATATCCTTAATGACAATAAAAGCTATTTTTCCAAATTTTCGGATATTTTGGATACGTCCTGCGACACTGATGTTTTTACCTTGCAGTTTATCGAAATTAGTAATTATGTCAGATAAAACGTGCGAACGATTGGTTTTAGAAGGATAGGCATTAATACCCAGCTTTTGCAGAGTTTCCAGTTTTCGAAGTCGTTCGTCTCTCAGTTCTTTCAGTGTCGCCATTGCATCAACAAGTATACCTAATTATAGGCTTAAAAGCCTATTTATTACTAAGTGGAAAAGATTAATATAAGCTTATTAAGAAATATCAGTAATTTTGTAGGTAGCTGTCTCGACTGGCGTAACAATTTCTACCTCATCGCCTACCGCTTTACCGAGCAAAGCTCGGCCAATTGGTGATTCATCTGAGATTTTACCGTCTAATGGGTTAGCTTCGACTGTTCCAACCACTTGAAATTCCTTTGATCTAGAGCTATTTCCCTTTAATTTAACCATCGAACCTAACTGAACCTTACCACCACTGCGAGGTGATTCGATAATTACCAGATTTTGTAAAATATGTTCAATTTCACTAATCCGAGTTTCATTCTTATCTTGTTCCTGCCGAGCCGATTGGTATTCAGCATTTTCGGCCAGATCGCCAAATTCACGAGCAATTTTAATACGTTCAGCAATTGAACCGCGTTCCTCCATGAGCTTTGAAAGTTCGTCTCGAAGCTCTTGCGCACCGTCTTTGGTGAGTCGAAATCTTTTTCCTAACATATTGATGCAATGCTCCTTTTTATTACTACAATCTAGTAGTAAAGAGTTTTATCTGAAACCGGCTTGCTTATTTATGTCTGAAACAGCTAGCACCTTAAACAACTCATCTTTAGATAGCTGCTTTACAGTGTCCTCGGTACGGGCCTTCCACTCGTAGTCTCCCTGAGCTACAGTTTTGTCGCTTACAACAACTCTGTATGGGATACCTATGAGATCGGCGTCGGCAAGCTTTTCGCCAGACCTTACATTACGGTTATCATATAATAGCGAAATACCGGCGCCTGTCAATATAGAATATAACTCATTAGCTTGTTTAATAACTGCTTCACTGTCACCAAGGCTGGCGAGATAGATTTTGGCAGGAGCGATGTTCTCGGGCCAGACTAAACCTTTATCGTCAGACATATGCTCGGCAATCACGCCCATTAATCGAGAAATGCCAATACCGTAAGATCCCAAAATGACTGGCTTCTTGCTGCCATCTTTATCTGTAAAATATAGACCGAGTTGTTTTGTTTTAGTATCTCCAAAACTAAAGATATTACCAACTTCAGCCGCTTTTAACTTCTCAAGTCTGGATTTATCTAGTTTATGTTGAGCTAATACTTCATCGCTATATACCTCTTGATTGACAGCTAGTTTTCGTTCCCGGTCGAGATAGATGACGTCTTCTCCTGCTTCAGTTATTGTTTGAAATTCATGACTGAACTGAGTAAAGGCACCGCCGGATGCCAACGTTACAAAGGTTAAATCGCCTAAACCGACGCTTTTAAAGACTCGTAAATATGCATCTGTTACTTTTTTATAAAACTGCTCATGCTCCTCGGCTGACCGTGAATAAGAATAGAGGTCCTTCATTAGAAACTCGCGGCCCCTTAATATACCGCTTTTTGTACGTAACTCGTTCCGTAGTTTCATTTGAAACTGATAAACGCCGACAGGTAAATCTCGATAGCTAGAGACATAATTCCGCATCATATCGGTAATTTGTTCTTCGTGTGACCAAGCCAAACCAACATCAGTGCCATTTTTCAATTTTGACTTGAACCAAATATCAACTTTTTCATCCTTCCAACGGTCAGTTTTTTCCCATAAATCTGATCGCTGGAGACTCGTCATTAAAATCTCTTGGCCGCCTAATGCGTTCATCTCCTGACGGACAATCGACTTTATATTCTCAATAACCATTAGGCCGAGCGGTAAATATGCGTAAACCCCGGCCATTTCTTTATAGACATAACCGGCTTTAATAAGCAATTGGGCATTTTTGGCCGTTTCATCTGATGGAACAGTTTTACTAGTTTTAGTAAATAATTCTGTAAGTTTCATATCTAATGTTATTTAGCTTCATTTATTATGCTTGTATAGTACACCGCAAGCCGCTTTGATTCGAGGTTGTTTCTTCATGTTATCGCCCAGCTACAATGAATAGACTAATAAAAGCTATTCCATTTTTAATGGCATGAAGTGTAATCCCAGCCCATAAGTTACCCGTTTTCACGCGGAGATAGACAAGTACTAAGGACAATATAAATGTATCTATAGCGCCGATCCATAAAGGTCCGGCACTGCCTCCCTCCGCCAGATGTGCTGCACCGAATAAAGCACTGACTATAAAAGCTGATGCTACTTTAGGTAGCCATTTTCTTAGTCCGGTATATAAAAAGCCTCGGGTGGCAATTTCTTCGGCCAAGGGAGGAACTACCACAAGTCCGACAAAGGCCAGCAAAAGAGGTATAAAGCCGTGCACTGAGTTATAGCCAATTTGCTGCGTTTGATTAACTTTTATGGCTGGGATAAGTGCACTGATAATAATCACTACGATTATATAGAGGATGTAATACGGCACAGCGGCAATTATTCCGTATAGAATATGGCGAACTTTCGGCTTGGATAGACCTATCATTGACCATTGCCAATGAAACAGCTTCATCAACCAAGCCACTCCAGCAACTATCAGTCCGTCCGCTAAAATGCCATAAATAAACTGCGCGTTTACTGAATTAGTTAGCCAATTATCGGTTTGCGACGCCGACCAATGATGAAGTGCCGGATAAATACTTAGAATTAGACCACCAATTACTTCTGCCGCATAAAATAGCATCACTGTCGCTATAAGTGTTATAACAGCAGTCTGCCATGGGTTCAGAGAGGTCAGTTTAGCGACTTTTTCTATTGTTGAACTAGAAGAATCTTTTGACATCAGATACCGTAATTAAAATTACTAACAACATCAGTACTGCAAAACCTGTAGCGTTAATAATTTCCTCTTTATGTTGGCTGATGGGACGCCTTATCGCCCGGCTTATAAGTATTAGCCACAATCGACCTCCATCGAGGGCCGGTATCGGCAAGACATTCATGATTGCCAATACCAATGAAAGTACTGCCACTACCATCAAAATAAACTGAAATCCAAGCAAACTGCCATATTTGAAAACAAAATAAATACCTACCGGACCAACTACTTGGGAAGATGCTTGGGATTGAGCTACTTCTCTCGCATGAGTATTGAAGGTAACGGCACCGGCAACAATACCTGCCAGTCCGGCCACGGCTTTTCCCAATCCCTCAAATGTTAAAGCCGTAAATTGAGCACTAACTCCAGCCGCCACTATCGGCGCCGACCAAGTAGAGCGAACAATATTGATTCCCTGTTGGTTTGGATAGACACTAACTCCCAGATAGCCGATTTGTTTACCTAATGCTCTAGCGGCTTGTACTTGAGCAACACTTCGTAGTGTCACTGTTTTATAGACCGGTTGGGCATTTACACTCTGTTTAAATTCAACCTGAATGGTTTGCCCGGCAAATTGATGCGTTAATGACGGTAAATCGTTAACACTACTCACTCGTATAAGATGTGATGGTTTACCAAGAGCAATAATGTCGTCGTTAACCTTTATGCCGATTGAAGCTGCCGGAGAATGTTGCTCGACAGTACCGGCGGCAATATCTGTTTTCATTCGTTGAACGTATTGCGCATCACTTTTAATCAGAAACTGATTGTTCACTAACTGAGGCATACCGATAAGTGCCAGCAAGGTAAATAATAAGAAAGCGACGATTAAGTTCATAGTGACGCCGGCTATCATTATTTTTGCTTTCGTAGAAACACTAGCCGCGCCGAAACTACCTGGCTCGGTGTCAATATCATGTTCACCTTTTAATTTGACGAATCCACCGAGCGGTAATAGATTAATCGTAAAAAGCCAGCCCTTTTTGGTTCGTCTTTTAAATAACCTTGGCGGGAAAAATATTCCAAATTCCTCGACTTCCACACCGCCCTGGCGGGCCATGATAAAGTGACCAAATTCGTGCACTACCACCAGTCCCAGAAATAGAATAAGTCCGATAATTAGTAAGAGAGTTGACACTTTACCCCTATTTGGAACCTATTAAATTAACAAACTTCATATGTATGCTTTGCATGACTATTCACCAAATCTCCTGTGGCGTAGAGCATAGTTATCCAGTGCTACTTGCAAATCATTCTCACTAAAATCCGGCCAGTTGGTTTTAGTAAATGACAATTCGCTATAGGCGGACTCCCACAGCATGAAATTACTGAGACGTTGTTCTCCAGAAGTACGAATAATAAGATCCAGTGGTGGTACGTCTGGAGCATAAAGGTGATGAGTGATCAGTTCTGGCGTAATATCTTCTGGGTCAATTCCTGAACTAGCAATTCGCTTTACGGCCTCAACTATTTCTTGTTGACCGCCGTAGTCAAGACATAAAAGTAATGTCCCCCGTTTATTATCCTTAGTTAGTTCTTCGGCTTTTAAAATTGCCCGCAGCATGGCCGCTCCAAAGCGCACTTTTGATCCAATAATACGGACTCGAATTCCTTGTTTATCAAGTTCCTTTATCTCATGCCTTAATACCCAGGTCAGAATTTTCATAATATCTTTGACTTCACCTTTATCACGTTGCCAATTTTCATTGGAAAAAATAAAGGCCGAGAGGTATTTGACGCCACGTTTCATGGCTGCTTGAGTGATCGTTTTAAAATTTAAATATCCCCGTCGGTGACCTTCCGCAACCGATAAGCCATGTTCTCTTGCCCATCGACGATTGCCGTCAAGTATCAGCCCTAGATGTACCGGTACAGTTGGATTCACGTTGTTGCTCATAGTTTTACATACCCTCTTTTAATTATGTCTGTTTATTAAAAATTCATTATTTCTTGATCTTTTGCTTTGGCTGTCGCATCTACCTCAGCCCGTATCTTATTCATAGCTTCATCGACACTTTTTTCTAAGCGTTTTACTTCATCTTCGCCCAGTTGCTTATCTTTTCGTGCTTCATCTAACACATTAATAGCTTCATGACGAATATTACGTAATGAAATCATACATTCCTCCTGCTTTTGATTCACTACTTTTGTCAAATCACGACGACGTTCTTCGTTAAGCGGTGGTATAGGTACACGAACTACCCGGCCGTCATCAGTTGGATTTAAACCCAAAGCTTGATTATCGCGGATAGCACTGACAATTGCCTGAAGATTACTGGGATCGAAGGGAGTAACTTGCAGCATTTGTCCTTCCGGAGCCGTCACAGTGGCTGCTTGATTGAGGGGTAATTGACTTCCGTAGGCTGCCACTAATAGGCCATCGAGCATGCTTGGATGGGCTCTGCCGGTCCGAATTTTTTTAAGTTCATCTTGAAAATGCGTCAATGCCGCCTGAAGTTTATCCGGGACAGCAGCGATAAATTGCGTTGGGTTCATAAATATACCACTCTTTATTTAGACTACCTCGCCCAGCGCGAGACGAGAAAAGCGACGGATAATAATATTCTCGCCTAGTCTGGCGATATATTCTTTAACGTAATCATTGACAGTTTGATCGGGATTTTTGACAAAAGGTTGGTCTAGCAAGCAGCGTTCCGTAAAGTACTTATTTACTTGTCCGTCAACAATTTTTGCAGTGATATCGGCAGGTTTACCTTCAGCTTGAGCCGCCTCGGTAAATTCATTTGTCACACGCTCGTGAACTTCACTTGGTATATCCTCACTAGACACATATTCTGGACTACTAGCAGCGATATGCATGGCTAGATCCTTTACCAGATTTGTAAACAGTTCATTACGAGCTACGAAATCTGTTTCACAATTGACTTCAACCAGCACACCTATACGATTATCATGATTATAGGTGCCGACGATACCGGCTCGAGCTTCACGTTCGCCCCGTTTTTCGGCTTTAGTTAGTCCTTTTTTACGCATCGCACTAAGCGCTTTATCAAAGTCTCCGTTGGTTTCTTCTAAAGCCTGTTTTGCGTCCGTTAAACCGACTCCAGTCAAGTCTTTCAGTCGTTTCACTAAATTAATGTCTACGGCCATATTTCCCTCTCGTTACTATTATGCCACGACTTTTTCTACAGTTTTTTTAACTTTCGCACTACCATCAGCCATAGCAGATTGTATGTATGATGCAATAAGTTGGAGTACTTTAATGGCATCGTCATTGCACGGTATAGGATAGGTCACAAGATCAGGGTCGGCATTTGTATCGACAATAGCCACAATCGGCAATTTCATTTTGCGCGCTTCACGCACCGCGTTAGCGTCATGAACGATATCAAAAACAACTACTGCTCCAGGACTACCATTCAAATCCTTTATCCCGCCATAGTTAACATTCATCTGATCAATTTCTTCCTGAAATCGCTGAACTTCAAGCTTATTATATTTGTTAGATAGTTCACCAGAAGCCATTCGAGATTCAAGATCTTTTAAATGCTTGACCCGTGCCCCTATGGTATTCCAATTGGTTAGCATTCCACCAAGCCATCGTTCAGTAATATAAGGCATCTTGGTATCTTCAGCTAACTTTTTAACAATATCTTGGGCTTGACGTTTTGTGCCAACGAATAATATTTGTTTTCCCCCGGCTGATGTTTGAGATATAAAAGCCAGCGCCTCCTTTAATTTTTCAACAGTTTTAGTGAGATCAATAATATGAGCTCCGTTGCGCTTTCCATATATATATTGGGCCATTTTCGGTTGCCAACGACTAGTTTTATGGCCAAAATGGGCACCTGATTCTAATAATTTCTTAATATCTACCTCTGTAGACATATGCTATATCCTTTCTCTTTGATTGAGTGCTTTACGACGCCGCCAAGGCAGAACGTAAAGAGGATTAAATCTCAACCTGCTTAATATATCGCTCTAAGATAGTAACAGATACATTATCCGAGTGCAACTTCTATGAAAAAGTAAATTGAAATAATCGATGTCCATATGTGATTAACTTTTGACAATTATAAGCAAAACAGATACAATCTCGACGTTATGAAGAAGAATCTACATCCCGACAATTACCGACCAGTCGTATTTCAAGACTTAAATAATAATACGACTTATCTAACTAGATCGACGGTTACTACAGAAGACACAATTACGCTTGATGGTACCTCATATCCTTTAGTAAAAGTGCACATTAGTAGCAGCTCTCACCCGTTTTTTACGGGGGAGGAACGAATCGTAGACATTGAAGGACGTGTCGATAAATTCAAAGCTCGAGCGGCAGCCGGTGTTGCAGCGCGAGAAACCCGCAGCGCAAGCGCGAAGAAAAAGGCATCCCGACATGCTGCCAGAGTTGAAAAAGATGAAGCTAAGAAAGCTTCCGAAAATAAGACTCGTTAATTCTCTGTAACATTCAAAAACCATTACATAATTTCGGTGTAGTGGTTTTTTATTTGTATAATTCTTAAGGACAGTTATGGACCAAAAAGAACAACTTTTACGTGCTGAGCTAACCGATCTAGACAAACGACTGCAAGATCCGGCTATCTTTGGTGATAAGTCTTACCCGAATTTAGCCAAACGACGAAGCGAACTTGAGCAAATCATAGCTCTTTTTGATGAATACCGAAAACTTCAGCACAATAAAGCCTCTGCCGAGGCATTAAAAAACAGTGCAGATTTAGAATTGCATCAAGTTGCCGTAGCTGAACTTGACGAGTTGAGCTCACAAATAAAATCTATTGAAGAAAAATTAATCCAATCTCTCACCCCTCAAGATCCTAATAATAGTCGCGATGTCATTATCGAAATTCGAGCCGCGGCCGGTGGCGATGAAGCAAGTTTATTTGCAGCCGATCTTTATCGCATGTATACCCGTTGGGCTGAAACTAAAAACTACAAGATTGAGCTGATTAGCGAATCACCAAACGAAGTGGGTGGATTTAAAGAGATAATTTTCGCGCTTCGAGGGGAAAATACCTATAAACAGTTAAAATTTGAGGCGGGCGTCCATCGGGTTCAACGAATCCCAGTTACTGAGAGTCAAGGTCGTATACATACTTCTACGGTCACCGTAGCGGTTCTACCTGAAGCTGAGGAATCGGATATCATTCTTAACCCGAATGAGCTTAGGATTGATGTCTATAGGTCGTCTGGTCATGGTGGACAAAGTGTCAATACGACTGATTCAGCGGTACGTATAACTCATCTACCGACTGGTATTGTAGTTACCTGTCAGGATGAAAAATCACAACTAAAAAACAAAGATAAAGCAATGGGAGTTTTACGAGCTCGCTTACTTAGTATGAAGCTTGAAGAAGAACAAAAAAATCTATCGGATGCCCGAAAGAAACTGATTGGATCGGGAGACCGTAGCGAAAAAATCCGAACCTATAATTTTCCCCAGGACCGTATTACGGATCATCGCATAAATTATTCCCGCAGTAATATCCCGGGCGCTTTAAATGGCGATATTAACGATTTGCTTGAAAAGCTACAAGCCTATGAATACGAACTTATTACCCACGACCAGTAAATGGTTAACTAGTACTAGCAAACAGCTGAAAGACGTGGGTATAGCTACAGCCCGGCTTGACTGCTTGGTGCTACTTGAGGATATTACTGGTATTGATAGAGCCTTGTTATTGGCAGATCCCTCTCGCAGGTTAAAAAATGCGCAGTTCAAGAAGTTGGAAGGACAGATCGCTTTAAGAGCCAAACATATACCACTCGCCTATATTCGCCAAAAGACTGAATTTTATGGTCGAGAATACGAAATAAATCACTCTGTGTTGGAGCCTCGCCCTGAATCAGAAACAATGATTGATCTGTTAAAAAGGTTACCGAAAGAAAAGAAACCAATCATCGCCGATATAGGGTGCGGTTCTGGTGCATTAGCAATCACGGCTAAACTAGAAATACCCCAGGCGCAAGTTATCGCCTGCGATATCGATCCGGCCTGTTTGCGGGTAGCTAAAAGGAACGCTAAAAAGCATCTTACTGACATTGATTTTAGAATTGGTAATTTACTTGATCCGATTGTTGATTTTAAAGTTTTACCTCTAATACTGCTTTGTAATCTCCCCTATGTACCGACTAGTTTTAAGATAAATCCGGCGGCCTTACAAGAACCTCGTCAGGCAATCTTTGGTGGCGAAGATGGTTTAAAAGTATACAGTGATCTATTTGATCAACTTAAAAGATTACGACAAGCCTCAACGCTAGTCTTAACTGAAGCTATGCCACCACAACACCTAGAACTTGCCAATATTGCTAAAATAAACGGGTTTGAGCTTCAATCTTCCGATGATTTTATACAGCAATTTTGGCGAGCTTAATTACTGCCCGGCTCTATACCAAGTGTCACGGAAATATGTATCGTTTTGTTATTACGAACCACTGTTAATTTCACCGTCTGACCAACATGATCCTGATCAACTATCGCGGCTAAACTATTACTTTGATTAATCATTGTTCCGTCTACGGCGCTAATAATATCGCCAGCCTTAAGTCCAGAATTGGCAGCTGGGCCACCTGAAATAATGGGATCTTGTCCAACCAGACTGCTGGGCGGTATCCAAGCGCCACGTTTAACGCTCAGTTTATATTGTTGAGCTACATCGTTTGTAATTGGAATGTAATAGACCCCGATATATGGCTGTCGCAACTTACCGGTACTTTCAACTTGCTGAATCAGTCCTTTGACATCATTGATCGGTATAGCAAAACCGATGTCTTGGGCATTCCCGGCTAGCGCGGTATTAATACCGATCACCTGACCATTTATATTGACTAGTGGACCACCCGAATTACCTTCGTTAATAGCAGCATCTGTCTGAAATAAATCCTCTAGATTTTCATTTGTTTGGGCACCTGCCGAATCACTAGCTTGGACGCTTCGGCCATAACCTGAAATAATGCCGGAAGTTACCGTATTTTGGAATTGACCTAATGCATTGCCGATTGCCACAACAGCGTCCCCAACTTGGACCGAAGAAGAATCGCCTAAAACGGCGGGGGTAAGCGTTTGACCATTTGTGTCATTAATTTTCAAAAATGCTATGTCGAGACTGCTTGTAGGGCTAGTTTCCCCTAAAACTGTCACATTATTTAGTTGTGTACCATTGGATAATGTCACACTGACGTTTGTAGTGCCTTGCGGGACAACGTGGCGATTAGTAATGACAAGACCGCCGGAAGTTAATATAATCCCCGTCCCGGCACTTTGCTGAGTTTGTGGAACGCTCAATCCGAAAAAGTTAGTAGTTGGCGTAGTGGTAGAAGTTACGTTAACAGATACCACGCTCGGCCCAAGCGTTTTTGCAATGTTGCTAATCAGTTCGCTTTGACTAGTAATAACCTCTTTTTGCGGGCTTATGTTATCTTTCACCACCGTACCAGTTGTGGGAGTATGTACGCCGGCCCCCAACCAACCTGCCGTAAAGCCAACAATTCCACTTAATACGATCCCTGAAATTATCAACACCACAGACCGACTGATTGTATGTTTTTGATCTGGTAGTTTTGTTCTTAACCAGGCTACCGCTGGAATTTGATCCAGAAATAAAAACGATGATTTAGAACTCACTGTATATTCTTTGACATTGGGTAATTGATTGGTTTTGTCGTTATTTTCAATTTCAGGCGCCATTTTTACTCCCTACACAACTTTATTAACCCAATCAGAGAACGCAAGAATGACTATAATTCCAGCAATCATAATAAACAAAAACTGTCGTCGCAGTCCTACGCTTAAACGGTCAGAATGGTCAAAATAATAAAGGACCGCTAATCCGTAGCCAATCAAACTCAATATAAGTGTTGGCTGGGCAATAATTCCGTAAAATAATAGCCAGTGACCTAAGACCCATATCAGGGCTGCCCCAAAGTAGGCCCAAAGATAAGACAACAGTTTGGCATAAGGTTCATCGAATTCATCAAAAAAGTGTCGGGCCGATATGTAGCATATAACGCCGGTAATAAATATGAGACCTATAAGCGGACCAGCCGACCAGACTAAGAATAATGCCATTAGACCGCACAATTGGCCAATCATGGCTTGGCTGGCTACCATAAATGTCCCTGTTGCCGGTTTAATGATCAGCAACCATGCCGCGTAGAGTATCGCCCATAACAATTGCAAATATCCAATGGAAGTGTTGGCCATAAACAACACGGCAGATAAACCAACGATTATATCTACAGCGTTGGCTCTGATTATAGCTGGCCAAAATCGAGGTCGTACAGCAAACATACGCCATTTACTTAACAAAATAAGACTTAAAGCCAGCTGAACAAAACCACCCTGTAATCGGACTAATATTAAGGTAATAAGTGGCAATAGTAAAACTAGTCCCAAATGCAAAATATGCGAAAAACCCTTAGCGGGCTTTATCTTGTCCACTAATAATCTCATCATTGCCCAATCATTATAAGGTTTAGATCACTTGTTGCCTACTTTTTCGATTAAATATTAGGGAGCTTAGTAATACTAGTACTATATGGCTAGATTTACAAATTCGTTTATTCTCATTTGTTTTTCAAGATTGTTTGTTAAAAGTTATCTATAGTCTACAATTGTATGGTTGTCATGGAACAAAATAATTCTAATCAAAGACCGATTCCTTCAAATATGTCACTAAATCAGATGCAATATAACAGCCAGATCAGGCAGAAGCGTAAAAGATCTCCCATTATTGATATTCTTTCGACTGTTTTTGTTATTGCTGCTGCCCTAGTTTTAGCACTGTTACTCATTACGTTTGTATTTCAATCCTATCAAGTCGATGGCCCCAGTATGCAAAACACTTTACAGAATAATGACCGCTTGATAGTTTGGAAAGTTCCTCGAACAATTGCCAGTATTACTGGTCATACCTATATTCCTAACCGAGGGGATATTGTTATTTTTAATGAAAGTGGCCTTGCGGCATACGGTCAGACTAATACTAAACAACTCGTAAAACGAGTAATCGGTTTACCTGGTGATCATATTGTAATAAAAAATGGCAGTATTACCATCTATAACAAACAACATCCGAATGGTTTTGATCCCGATACAACGTTGCCGTACGGGAAAGAGCATCCCTTACCTTATACATCCGGCATAATTGATGTTACGCTCGGTAAAGACCAGATATATGTATGCGGTGATAACCGAACGGATTCGCTCGATTCACGAATTTTTGGTCCAGTTAATGCTAATCAAATCATCGGTAAGCTAATTGCTCGAATCTATCCATTTAGTCACGTCGAGGCTTTTTAATCGGTTAGACAGACCAATTTTTATATCATTACATTAGAGTACTTAAGATTAGAAATTGAAATTAAAATATTATTAGTTAACTTAAAAGCTTACTAATTCGTTCTAGTTCTTTATCGGTCTTAAATGCAATTTCTAACCTCCCGCCGTGGGCCGTACGACGAATATAGACAGACGTCTTAAATCGTTTACTGAGCAGTTTCGTTAAGGGCGTCTCAGTTTTAACTCTCTCATGAACGATATCTTCATTCCTAATTCCAGCTTTTACACTTGTGACATAGCGTTCAGTTTGTCTTACTGACCAGCCAAATTTTATTATATTGGCAAGTAAAACCGCTTGCCTATCAGGATTATTCTTAAGTGCCAAGATAGTGCGAGCATGACCTTCACTTATTTCACCTTTCTCAAGGGCTTCCCGAGCTTTAGCTGGAAGTTGAAGCAAGCGAACGATGTTGGCTATGGTTGATTGTGCTTTGCCTAGCCTGGCTGAAATAGATTCATAGGTTAGAGAAAACTGTTGATGTAGTCGTTCTATGGAAACGGCTTGTTCTAGGGGTGATAAATCGACCCGCTGAACGTTTTCAATCAAGGCAATTTCTAGTTGTTCTAATTCTTTTAGACTTCTAATAATTACTGGTAAGGTACTTAACTTTGCTAGTTTAGCAGCCCGCCATCGTCTTTCTCCAGCTACTATCTGAAATGTTCCATTTTTATGCGGAATGACAACGAGCGGTAATAATATCCCGTGAGTCTTTATAGAATCAGCTAGTTCATGAAGTGATTGATCATCAAAGTGTTGGCGGGGTTGGCCACTTCGCGGAATTAGCTTATCAATAGCCAATTTTTGAATTCGTTCATCTTCGCTGACTAAGATAGACGCGTCAAAATTTTGGGGGATTAGGCTGTCTAAACCTCGGCCGAGACCTTTAGGTTGGGGAGTCATGTTTTTATCTTACCATTTACGCGTTGATGCACTTCTTTAGCTAGCTTTTTATAGGCTCTGGCGCCCTTACTCCATTTGTCGTAATCGACAATCGGTTTGCCATAACTTGGCGCTTCGGCTAGCCTAATATTTCTCGGTATAACGACATCAAAAACCTTGTCTCCAAAATGCTTTTCAACTTCTTGTTTGACTTGCGTAGATAAGGTTGTGCGACTGTCATACATCGTTAGGAGGACACCTAATAACTCCAGATCTGGGTTGAGCCCAGTACGTACTAATTGGACCACTTGCAAAAGTTGACTTAATCCTTCAAGCGCATAATACTCGGCTTGGACAGGAATAAGTAAGCTATTTGATGCCGTGAGTGCATTAATAGTGAATAATCCAAGTGCGGGTGGACAATCAATCAGAATATAATCAAAGTTTATTACCGATAGTGCTTGTTTTAATACTTGCTCTCGATTTTGCAGGCCAACCAATTCAAGCTCTAAAGCGGCTAATTGCTGATCAGTTTGCAGTAAATACAGATTGTTTGATATCTTTTTCAGCGCCTTTTCAATTTGAGTTTCACCACGTAATACCTCAATGGTACCGGATTCATTTTCAAGTTTTTGGATACCTAAACCGTTTGTAGTATTAGCCTGGGGGTCAAGGTCAATAATAAGTACACTTTGACCTAATTTAGATAAAAAAGCAGCGACATTAATGGTTGTGGTCGTTTTCCCTACCCCACCTTTTTGATTTAGCACGGAAATTATTTGTGTCATAACTTTCTCTGTCAAAGTATAGCATCAAACCGATTATCATAAGCGTTATTAATATTATTAATTTTCTAAAACTATGGCGGTGTACTAAGACTGTTCAAACTTCCATTATTAAAAGTACCTCCTCCCCTTAATCGATAGGTCGGGTTTGGTTGGTAATACACATTAAAGTTACTAATAGAGCTTTGATTGCCATTAACGTCTGGGAAACTGGCAGTCTGGCTATCGTCTAAAATGAACCGCAACCAAATATAGCTAGCCAGGTTGGTGGTAGTTGAACAACCATTAGTGGTCATACTTATGGGGAAGGCATTACCAAGCTGATTGGTTAAACCGGTATTGATTGTAGTTAACGTACTGAAAGTAGTACAGCTATTATCGCCCATTTCATAGGCTATGTTTATGCCGCCAGGACCACTAATGCCACCTAAACCTGGATTACCGACATTAGTACCGTTAGTTACTATATCTATCGGTTCGACATCACCACTGGGGTTGGTTATTGAATTTGCTAGATTAATATAGTCGGAGTAGATGCCAGTGCGAGGGGTTGATTGAAGACCAGTTATAAATACCCCTTTGCAGTAGTTAGTAGTAGCGGTACAGTCGCCGGTAGAACTTGATGCTACGCCTCCCAATATGTATAGGTAACCATCATAGGCGACGGCTGCAAAATTATAACGAGCCGGCATCGTCGGACTGCTGGCCGAAAAGTTAGTAGTTTCTTGCCATGATCCGATAGTACCGTTACTGTTAATTGGGGCGTAGAAGACACCGTTACAGGAAGAATTACAATCACCATTTCCGCTTGGGCCTAACCCGCCCATGACATAAAGGTAACCGTTATAGGCAACGGCAGCCGGTCCTTGCCGGGCTGGCATATCAATAAGTAAATTGGTGGTAGCAGCCCAAGATCCAATCGTGCCATTGCTGTTAATTGGGGCGTAGTAGACACCGTAACATTCATTAGTACCAGATGTATTACAATCTCCTGAAGAACTTCCTGATATACCCCCTGTGACATAAACGTAACCGTCGTAGACAACTGAGGCAAAGCTATAGCGGGCTGGCATAGTTGGGCTGCTAGTAGGAAACGTAGCATTTGGAGAATTAGCAGACCAAGATCCAATCGTGCCATTGCTGTTAATTGGGGCATAGAAGACACCGTTACAGGTTTGGCTAGTAGTACAATCGCCGGTAGATGTTCCGGCTTCTCCTCCCATAACATACAAGTAGCCGTCGTAAGCAATAGCACTAAATAATAGCCTTGCTGGCATAGTAGGACTACTTGAGGGGAAAGTCGTAGTTGATGCCCAGGAACCGATGGTACCGTTGCTGTTAATTGGGGCATAGAAGACACCGTTACAGACATCACTGGCTGCCGTACAGTCCCCAGAAGAACTACTGGATATACCTCCCATTACATACAGATAGCCGTTGTAGGCCACTGCTGCTAAACCTTTGCGGGCGGGCATATTTGGGCTGCTAGTAGGAAACGTAGCATTGGGTGTGTTGGCGGCCCAAGAGCCAATGTCACCATTGCTATTGATTGGGGCATAGAAGACACCGTTACAAAGGTCACTTGTAGCCGTACAATCTCCTGTAGAACTTCCAGTTACGCCTCCTAAGACATAAATGTAACCGTTATAGGCGACTGAGGCAAATTCAGCACGGGCCGGCATATTTGGGCTACTAGTTGGAAAATTGGCAACAGGTGAATTAGAGGCCCAAGAACCAATGGAGCCTGGTCCACCATTATAAATTCGAAATGAGTCAACAGTAGCTAAATAACCACTTCCACTATAACCTCCTAGAATAAAAACATATTCATTGACCATAACAGTTGTAGCATCGGCAGTGTCATTTGTTGATAGACTTGTTGTCGTTACCCATGAACCAATTGATCCATCATTATTTACAACAGCATATTCGTCATTAGATATAGGAGTAGGCGTCGCTCCGCATGATGTACTGCAGCCACCAATTTCATACAAATAACCATTGTAGGCGACTGAAGTAGCCCAAGCGGTAGCAGTTGGTAAACTTGTAGAATCATAACACCAATTACTTCCACCGCCTCCTAAAGCCCATCCACTTGTGGAACAGGTAGGAGCTGTGAATGTGCCACTAGCATTAATGGAAGTATATTCAACATATGTACTACCATTTCCAGTTGGATTACCGCAAGATGATGTACAGCCACCTATTACATATAAGTATCCGTTATAAATAACAGAAGTGGCATATTGAGTA
This sequence comes from uncultured Candidatus Saccharibacteria bacterium, assembly GCA_963707285.1. GTDB lineage: Bacteria > Patescibacteriota > Saccharimonadia > Saccharimonadales > UBA4665 > CAVPPA01. Next base: position 213,461 of record CAVPPA010000005.1, on the reverse strand, counting down.
GCAATTTGTAATGCCGAAATGGTAGTTGACCAAGCATTAAGTGTACCGGTATTATTAATAGACGCATACTCGACAGTAGTAACGGTGCTACCGGTATATCCGCCAATTTCGTAAATATAGCCGTTATAAACTTGAGATGTTGCAAATTCGGTAGTAGCAGTTAGTGTAGAAGTGGTGTTCCAGGTACCCAAACTACCATCACTATTAATTGGAGCATAATAAACCGTACCAGAAAGAGTACCACCAAGTCTCCCACCTATTAGATATACATAACCATTGTATGCAACGGCGGTGGAAAATCGACTAATGAGTGCTGTTAGATTCCTCGATTTATAACACCAAATATCGTTTGATGTATATAACGTCCAACCACTGGCACAAGACGACTGTATTACTAAAGTGTCTTCGGACCCAATTTGCGCGCATCGACTTCTTGCGAAGCACTACCACTATATCCACCTAACACATAAATATATCCATTATATGTAACCGATACAGATCCAGAGTTTGCTGATTGAAGTGGATAGGTACTATATGTATTTTCACCTCCTAGATAACCCGCAGGTTCAATCAGGGCATAACTTACTGTAGATTTTTGTGTAGGGGTGATGGTTTGTCCGCCTAATTGATATACATACCCGTTATAGGCAACCGAAGTAGCTGAATCGAGTGCAGTCGTTACCTGAGAAGTAGTTTGCCAACTGAAGTAAATTATCATCAAACTATCAATTGATGCGACTTGAACTGTCGATACTATAGTGCCGCACGTAGATGTACACCGTCAATAACATAGATATACCCGTTATAAACCGTTATATCTGCTTGCTCGGTAGCTGTAGAAAGTGCATTTGTACCACTCCATGTTCCTAACGAACCGTCGCTATTTATGGGTACATATTCAACTGTGGTTATGCCCGTATTTCCTCCAATTTCGTAAATATAACCGTTATAACTTACAGCTGTAGCACTTGAGGTAGCTGTTGTTAAACTAGTCGCGTTATAGCACCAGGTATTATTAGCGCCCCCGAGTGTCCACCCAGACGCGCAATAGCCAGCAGAATGACTCACTAGCGAACCGTCCGCCGCTAATTGAGCATATTCAACCGTTTTCGTAGCACCAGAACTACCTGCACCACCGATAACATATAAGAATCCATTATAAACAGCAGAAGTTGTAGCTCTTACTGCCGTAAATAAACTACTGTTGTTATAACACCATTGGTTATTTCCACCGCCCAATGTCCATCCACTCGGGCAGCTAGTTTGGATAACCAAACTTCCATCAGAGGCTATCTGTGCGTATTCGACCGTAGCTAGTTCAAGAGACCCAGCGTTATTACCACCTATATAATATAAATAACCATTGTAAACAACTGCGGTACCTGTAGTTGCGGTGTTGGGCAAGCTCGAATTGTTATAACACCAGGTACTGCCACTTAAAGTCCATCCGCCAGTACTTGGACACGTTTGCGCAGCAGTAAGTACCCGATTAACCAGTTAAGGCATATTCTACCGTAGATGCGTACCCACATCCTGAATAACATCCACCAATAACGTAAATATAACCGTTATTAGTGGCGGAGGCGGCACCCGCTTCTGTTTCAGGAAGAGCTGTAGTTGTTGACCAACTAGCCAATGCGCCGCCTGTCAAATTAGCTTCATTTATTTGGCTACTTTCTATAGTTACATCACCTTCATTATTACCAGATTGACCCCATGTCGTAGCTGAGTTAACTATGACGCTTGGATCTATATCTAGAGGATAAGATAGTTTAGATAAATGTTTTGCTACTAGAGTTAAATTATCATTTTTTAACGTTAAGCTGGATGTAGAACTACTCGGATTAATCTCAGTCAAGGAAGAATCTTTAATGACAGGTGGTAGAAGTATAAAAACTAGATAATTTTTGGGACTTTTGATTTTAGCTTCAGCTACTTTTTGTCTATCAGCGTTACTGCCATAGCTAATGTTGCTATTAAATAGAGCTGGATCAGCCGAATAAATTCCAACAGCACCATTGGATATATTTCTAGCAACTAAATAATTTGGCAAAGATAATTTATAAGTTAATCTCAACTGATTGGTTGGCTGATTTAGGATTATATCTTCTTGAAGCCCGTTATGTTTAACTGTATAAACGTCGTCTGCGCCTGCCATATTCGTTAAGGGATAGACGATATGAGAGAATATGTTTTTGCCATTATTAGACGAAAATTGTGCTTTGAGATTAAAAGACATTCCGCTTGTATTATCTTTAATGGTAATTCCCTGTTTAAGATTTTCAGACAACTTCAAGGAGTAACTTGCTTGGGCGGAGGCGTTACCTACAGAAATCGCATTTTGATTGTAGCTGTCGGACGAGCTATTAAGATTAGATCTAAATAGATAATAAGATTGGGTTTTGAAATCAAATCCAAACTTTCCACTTTTCATCAGTTTGTTATCTGCATTACCGATCACTTATTGTCAGCCGAAGTTAATTGATAATTGGGTCTAGAAACAAGGTTGAAAACAAAGAAAACTACACCAATAAGAAATAGGCATGACAGCAAAGCAACGTAAAGTTTGAATAATTTTGGTAATCCCTCAAAACGATCAAAAAGACTTTTACGTAGTTTAAGATATATGGCATAAATTTGGCGAACAAATTGAATTTGAAAAACTTTGTATCTATAACGAACATACTTTTGGCGAATCAAACGTGCCCCAAATATCATTTTTTTAGCACACCAATCCGTTATCTGTACATACAGACCAATCAATCTGTTTGAATTTCGCTTTTTAACCACAAGCATACTTAAGTTCATACTAGTATGCACTATTATAAGACAAAACAATATTCCCAATTTGAGTAGTTCCGCCCGATGGCGCTTGTAGGTGTAGCCTTAACATAAGTACATCATTTGGACTTGGCGTGTTAGCTACCGTACAACCCGTATCTGTAGCCCAACTCGTGCTTCCTGTAAGTGCACAGGTGTTCCAGTTTGTGTAGGTTGTGCTTGAAGTATCGTCAATAATTTTTGCGGTGATAGTGGCATTGGTATGAGTAGTACAACCAGACTGATCGCAAGTTTTGATATCTATCGTTATAGGCGTTGTAGAAGCCCAGCTATTGAAGTCCGAAGGTACGGGTATTTGGGCAACAATGTCGTATACTTGGTTAGAACTTTGAGCGGTAGTCCATTGGTAGTAACTTTCTTTTTGAGTTGAATCAAAGCCCGAAGTCATTGTGCCAATATCATTACCTGCTCCGCCGTTATCGAGTACGGCTCCAGCGTATTCAGGAGTTAATACTATTTCTTTTGAGTGCCCACTTCCGCTACAACTACTCCAAGTAAGAGGTACATTACCACCAAGAGACAGTACCGGCCGCCAAGCATTGATTTGATGACGCAATAGCAGTTGGTAATGTGATTGTATAACTACTTGCGGTTACACCGGATTGGATAGTTATAACGTTGCTATTAGTAGAATTGAAAACGACAGTAGTGTACCATTTTTGGTACTAGATGAACTTCACCCAATAAAACATTGGCATTGGTTGTATCAACGCCAAATACTTGATTCCCCGCTGCATTTTGAACCTGGAAAGCTGTTGTTGATGTGTTCTGAATATACGCGTTACCCGAAGAAGTAACATTAAATCCAATCGTTTGTATCCTATAATTACTACCCGTTGGTTCGTTAACCGAACCGGCCAAAGTAATTGCTGTCGTTCCACCTACTGCCGTTATTGTACTGTATTGTCCATCAGCAAAGATCAGCTCATCGCCAATCATAGAAGTTGTCCAAGTTGTGCCGCTTCCAAATAAAGTGCTTGATGCACCAGTACAACTACCACTACCACTACAAGCAGTACCGGTATTGTAAATCATAGGTGATACGCTGAAAGTATTAAGAGGTATAGTTGTGCCAATTCCGACTTTGGTAACAGTATCTACACTACCTAGAACTATACTGTTATTAGCTTGGACTTGGGCATAGGCACCTAGAGCAGTTGCATTTTGAAGTGCTGAGCCAGTAACGAAATTGCCGCCTGAATCTTGATAACCGGCATACATACCGAGGGCAGTATCATATGAGCCACTAATATTAGAAAGCAAACTATACTTACCGACGGCTGTGTTATGGCTACCTGTAGTATTGTTTTGAAGGGCCTTGTTACCAAAGCCAACATTATCACTACCTGTAGTGTTATCCTGAAGAGCTTGGTGACCAACTGCAGTGTTATATTGCCCAGTACTATTTTGAGCTAGTGCTTGATAACCTAAATCTGTATTAAAGGTAGCGGCATCTGCCTGTAATATAATGCTGCCATTGATTTCAAAACTAGCAGCTTCACTAATATCACTAGCAATAAAAGTCGGCGAAGTATTGCTATCAGTAAAGGTGGTAGCTGTATTGTTTAGTACTTGTCCAACTCTTAAGTATGGTCCTGTAGATGTAGATGCCCGGTAAATATTTCTACCAGTAACTAAATTGCTGGGACTGACTGGTATATTCAAAACCACATTTTGGGCGGTTGGACTTATAACTGATGAAACGCTGCTGTAATTAGTCTGACCGGCCGCCGTTATATAGCTTACGACGTAGTAGAAACTCCCAGTTAATGAACCAGAGCCGACAAATGAGTTAAATGTCGGTGCCGAGCTTGGTCCGGCAACTTGATTTAAGTTGAGGTTGCCATTTAAGTTGACGGTATTTGCAGTTGTGTCGGTTGAAAGAATAGTTGCCCCTGAAGCATTCTGAATTTGGAAGGCAGTTGTCGAGTTAGACTGGTTTTCAACTATGACCGAACCGGCAGAACCAGCCGAACCGGCCCCAGAGCCAGCAGAACCAGCTGATAATGTTATGTTGCCACCGCTTCCGTTTGCAGTTGAACCATTGCCACCATTACCGGATTGTAAGGCAATTGCAGCTCCATTACCCGCCGTGGAGGTGCCAGCTCCAGTTCCACCAGTAACATTTAGTACACTTATGGCATTTCCAGATGCCGGTTGTAATCCAGTTACTGTCAGAATTGAGCCTGGAGTGCTAGTTCCTATTCCAATCGAGGTTTGTATATCAGTTCCCGAAAGATACGTTCCATTAGTTGTACCGAGAATTAGACTATCGTTCTGTCCAGAGACAGCTGCTGTTCCTATTGCATTGGCATTCTGTAGAGCACCAGTAGAAACGTTAGCATTATAGCCCAAAGCAGTATTATCTGAACCGCTAGAGTTAGTAGTTAGAGATCCCCAACCTAATGCTGTGTTATTACCTCCAGAAGTATTTCCATCAAGTGCCCATTGACCAACACCCGTATTGGATTGACCGTAGGTAGTTGCTTGTAAACTATTTCCTCCAATTGCAGTATTGCCACTACCAGTGGTATCAGCAACGAGAGAGTCGTAACCAAAGGCAGCGTTCCCACCGCCAGTAGTGCTAACATTAAGAGCATGATAGCCAAGTGCGGCGTTACTTGTACCAATGCTATTACCCTGCAACACGCCAATGCCTAATCCAGTATTATAATTAGCGGAATCAGCAATCAATACTGTATTCCCACTAACTTGAAAATTGCTCGTTAGATTAATGTCATCTGCGGCAGTCGTTGGTGAAGTATTGTTATCGGTGTAGGTTGTGGTAGTGTTATCTGCTATTTGGCCAACATAGTTAAATGGCCCGGCTAAAGCCGTTCCTCTATATATATCCCTTGCCGTAACTAAATTACTTGGGCTAGTTGGCACAGCCGTTAGGTTTACCTTTTGAGATGAAGGTGCAACTGAAGATGAGACAGGTCCATAGTTAGTTTGACCAGATGCTGTTACATAAGAAATTACATAGTAATATGTACCCGTTAATGCGCCAGCCACACCTGTGGCAACAGTTGGAGCAGTAGAAGGTGCCGCTACCTGATTTAAGTTAAAATTACCGTTTAAATTGACAGTATTGGCTGTAGTGTCAGTTGAGAGGATTGTTGCACCTGCAGCATTCTGAATTTGAAACGCCGTAGTTGAATTAGCTTGGTTCTTAATGATAACTGATCCATTACTTCCTCCTGTGCCACCAGTACCAACAGATCCAGCTGAAAGGGTAATACTACCACCGTTACCGTTTGTACCAGAAACACTAGTGTTAACACCACCGTTACCACCCTGCAATGTGAATGAACCACCAGCTCCAGCTGTTGAAGTACCGGAACCTGATGTAGCATAACCACCCAATCCACCTTGTAGCGTTAAGCCAGCGCCTGCTCCAGCTGTATTAGATGTACCTGAGGTATTGCCACCTTGAGCCCCCTGAACATTGACAGCTGTAGTAGCGGCAGTTCCATTTCCAGAACTAGATGAGGGTTGACTTCCTGAAACATATAGCACTGCGCTTGGGGGGGCTGATCCAGCGTAGCCATTAAACCCTAGACCAATGTTACCAGCATATACACCCCCGTTAGTATTAGCGAAAATCGAACCGATTGTATCTACAGTTGGAGCAACTGTATTTGATACAAGAGGTGTTCCACCTTGGTCATTATAATTAGTTCCTGAAGCTACAAGAGCAATAAGCGAAGTTGTGCCACCTGTAGTCCTATAAATTAAGTAACTTGATATGCCTGCTATGCCTGACCAGCTAATTGAGTTATAAGTACTCGAGTTTAAGCTGGAACTTCCGTTAGTTATTGTTGTTGCAGTAGAGGCAATACTATGATCGTAATTCCAGAGTATACCGAATGAAGTTACACAATTTGTACATGAAGCTATTTGATAGCTGTAAGTAGTAGATCCGGTTCCACCCTGAGGTGTAACTGATGGCGCACCAGGAGTATCAAATAATATAGGGATGCTGCTTATACTTCCGCCAACTTCTAGAATTCCATTAGTACCTGTTCCTCCACTATAGGGATTGTTTACTTGTAGCAAACCGGCAGTACTCCCAGGACTTGTTCCAACATAAACTGATCCTGTAAATGTACCAGTTCCGGTTACACTAAGCGGACCAGAGGAAAGTGAGCTACTAAATATACCAGTTTGGGCACTGACTGATCCAGTATTATTTGAAGATGCTGGACTTAAAGAATACATAACACTATTAGATTGATCGTTATAACAAGTTGACGTGATTCCAAATGTAAGTAAACCTGTATTAGGTCCAGCAGTCCGATAAACAGTATATGAAATTGCTCCTGGTACGGCAGTCCAACACACTTGATTATAGTTACTACCACTCAAGGTTGCATTACCATTCGTAATAGTCTGAGATCCTCCGGTAGTACTACCAAATCCGTCTGTTGCATTAATAACATAAGTAAAAGTAGTGGCACCAGTGGCTCCAATAACCGTTATGGTAGGAGAACCTACATTACTTAGTGAAGAGAATTTACCCGAACCAACTACTTGTAAATTATATGATGGCGCGTTTGTCCCTATTCCTACTCTAAAGTTAGTGGTATCTACATCAAGTACAGCACTAGAAGCTGTATTTTGCACCAGGAATGCTGTCGTTGAATTAGCCTGGTTCTTAATGATAACTGAACCATTGCTACCGCCAGTTCCGCCAGTACCAACTGCCCCAGCAGATAAGGTTATGCTTCCGCCATTACCATTCGTACCGCTTGCATTGGAGTTGACTCCACCATTTCCACCCTGCAGCGTGAATGATCCTCCTGCACCCGCAGTAGAAGTACCGGATCCTGCAGTGGCATTACCACCCACACCACCCTGCAAGCTAAAGCCTGCACCAGCTCCAGCCACATACGAAGTTCCCGATGTATTACCTCCATTTCCTCCAGTTACAGTTAATACAGTGTTAGCTGCAGTTCCAGCTGTAGCTGAAGAAACTGGAGTATCTCCAGTTACATATATTTGACCGTTTGTAACACTTCCATAACCAGGATTTACAACGCTTCCAGTTGTCGAGATATACACACCGGCTGTACTAGCTTGTACCACCTGAGCACCCCAGACATAGTTATAGTTTCCAGAAGTTGTTGAAGAGGCATTGTCGGCATATAGATAGGCTTTCAGTGTATGTCCAGACGTACCTGGTGTACCAGTAAACGATAACCGCTGCCAATTTGTACTCAGATTATTATTAGTTTGTAACGCTCCTACCCAAGCCGAGGCTGTAGAGTCGTATATTCCATAGCTAATCTTGGAACTATTACCCGCCATAACCCAGAATGAAAATGTATAAGGACTTGTTAACGAATTAGTTGTAATTTGTTGAAACGTTGCAGCAGAACCAGATCCGCCATTTTGTATTTTAGATGCTGTGGTTTGTCCGTTCGGTGCAGTTGTTGCATTTTGCGAGGCAGTTTCACCGTTTGACAAACTCCAACCTGTACCGCCGATAGTTTCAGAATCAAGCAGCATGTTACCGAACTGACCAATTCCACCTATACCGTTATCTATGTAACCGATAGATTCTTGATCACCACTACTATCTACAGAGAACTGACTAGTAGAACCGACCGAAAGTAAACCATTTGGATTAATTGTACCAACACCTAAATTACCACTTGAAGTTACCTGCAACCCGATGACATGTATTCGGTAAAAACTTCCAGTACTTTCACCGGTTGGTAATGCCGAATTTAGAGTAATTGCTGTGGTGCTTGTAACTGCCGAAATAGTACTTTCCTGACCATCTGCAAAAATTAATTCATCTCCTACCATTGAAGAAGTCCAGGTGGTACTTGATCCATATAGGAATGTAGTTGCTCCGCCTGTACAAGTAGAACTACCACTAGAAGCTACACTACAAGCTGTTCCAGTGTTATAGATCATTGGTGAGACGCTAAAAGTATTTAGGGGTATTGTTGTGCCGATACCGACACTTGTGGCAGTATCTATGCTACCTAAGACAACACTGTTGCTTGCTTGAACTTGAGCAAAGGCACCTATAGCAGTGGCGTTTTGGACAGTGACAGGAGTAATAAAGTTACCACCATTGTCGGCATAGCCTGCATCATGTCCAAGGGCGGTGTCATAATTGCCTGTGGTATTCCTAAGAGCAGAGGAGCCAACTGCTGTGCTATCAAAACCGGTAGTGATAGAGCTTAACGCATCGAGGCCATAAGCCGTATTAGCAGAACCGGTTGTGTTGGCTTGAAGTGCAAAATAACCAAAAGCACTGTTATTGGTTCCTGTCGTGTTGCTTGCAAGAGCATTGTAACCAAAAGAACTATTCATATTGCCGGTTGTGTTATTACCAAGTGAATAACCCAGGGCGGTATTGTAGGCAATACTATCTACTATAAGTACCGGGAAGGCACTTACTTGTAATGCGGCAGTTGTATTATCTATATTAGCCGCTGTCGTTGGCGATGTATTACTATCGGTGAAGGTTGTTGTGACGTTATCACTTACGGTTCCTACTAAATTGAACGGCCCACTACTGCTTATACCGCGGTATATATGCCTAGAGACTACAAGATTTGATGGACTAGTCGGAATATTAAGCACCACATTTTGAGCTGAAGGACTAATTACTGATGAGACACCACTTATAGGGCCATACCCAGTCTGTCCAGACGATGTCACATAAGTCACAATATAGTAATAAGAACCAGTTAATGCTCCAGAACTAATAAATGAATTAAAGGTGGGGGCTGAAGCATTAGCTATTTGACTTAGGTTAAGGTTTCCAAATATGTTGGTTGTATTGGTTGTGGTACTTGTAGACAGAACTGTTGCGCCAATAGTATTCTGTATCTGGAATGCGGTGGTTGTATTTGCCTGATTTTTAACTATCACTGATCCACTACTCCCGCCCGTACCACCCGTACCAACCGCACCTGCAGATAGAGTTATATTTCCCCCATTACCATTAGTACCAGAAGCGTTAGAGTTGACACCACCATTGCCACCTTGTAGGGTGAAAGATCCACCGGCACCTGCTGTGGAAGTACCGGAGCTAGCAGTAGCGTTACCACCGATACCACCCTGAAGTGTGATTCCTGCACCCGCTCCTGCAATATTAGATGTACCGCTGGTAGCACCACCTCCTCCACCTGTAACACTTAGAACAGGATTGGCGTTTGTGCCAGCTGCTCCCGTAGATATCGGGGTGTCGCCAGAGACTAATAATTCTCCGTTCGTTACACTTCCGTAACTTGTACTTACCGCGCTTCCTGATGTTGACGTATACACTCCAGCTGTACTAGTTTGAACAACCTGAGCTCCCCAGATATAGATATAGTTACCTGATGTCGTAGAACTTGAACCATCAGCGTAAATAAGAGCTACAAGTGTATGACCAGTAAAACCAGGCGTGCCAGTTACTGATACTCTTTGCCAAGTAGTGCTTAGATTATTTATCGACTGTAAACCGCCTACAAATGATGCCGTCCCATTGTCATAGATACCGTAACTAACTTTGGTACTATTTCCCGCTTGAATCCAAAACGAAAAAGTATAGGGACTAGTTACCGAATTATTTGTGATCTGTTGTGTTACGGCACCGGAAGCAGATCCACCATTCGCTTCTTTAGTGGCAGTAGATTGTCCATTAGGGGCAGTTGTAGCATTTAACGTGACCGTTTCGCTATTTTGTAAATTCCAATGTGTTCCCCCTATTGATTCGGAGTTGAGTAACATATTCCATAACCAGGATTTACAACGCTTCCAGTTGTCGAGATATACACACCGGCCGTACTAGCTTGTACCACCTGAGCACCCCAAACATAGTTATAGTTACCGGAAGTCGTAGATGTTGAACCATCCGCGTATAAATATGCTTTTAATGTATGGCCAGCCGTACCAGGTGTACCGGTAAAGGATAGTCTTTGCCATGTAGTGCTTAATGTGGACACAGTCTGTAATGCCCCTACCCAGCTTGACGCAGTAGCATCGTAAATGCCGTAACTTATCTTTGTACTATTACCTGATTCAACCCAGAATGAAAAAGTATAGGGACTTGTAAGTGAGTTAGTTGTAATTTGTTGAAAAGTAGCAGCTGAACTCGAACCGCCGTTTTGTATCTTAGCAGCTGTAGTTTGCCCATTAGGTGCAGTTGTTGCATTTTGCGTAGCTGTTTCACTGTTAGACAAACTCCAACCAGTACCACCAATGGTTTCGGAATTAGTTAGCACATTGCCAAACTGGCCAATCCCTCCAATACCGTTATCAAAGTATCCCAATGATTCTTGGTCACCTGATGAATCAATACTGCTTAGATTGGCACCTGTACTGTCCTGGAGGTCTAATAGATTGGCAGTTTGTCCAGAAGCACCCTCAATTACACCTCCCACGCTAGTGGCATTTGTGCTTTGGATATTAAAGTTAGCGGTAGCTTGAGTGGTTGTACCGTTCTGGATATAACTACCTGAACCACTGCTTGCAGCAAATCCACAAGCCGTAGCTGTTTGTAGACAGACAGTACCACCAGCATCAGGGAATTGGATAGTATGGTTATTAGTTAGGGTAGGTATATTAACCGTCATAGCATAGTTATCAGTCGTGCCATCGGCAATGATTAGATTACCAGCTTCATTGTTACCAGCCACACTAGTCACATTACCTAGAGTTAGTTTATTAGCGGATGTATCTACTCTTAGAACAACTTTACCGGTAGAGTTTTCGACTAGTAGTGCGGCATTAGAGTTAGTATCAGGTACAACTAGTAAATTACCGGTGCTATTGACTGTACCAACAATTGCACCAGCTCCATCACGGTAATCTAGGATATCTCCAGATCCACTAGCATTGGCTCTTAATACTCCAGCTACTGTTCCACTAGTAGCGGCTGTGACATAAAAGTTAGCATTTTGAGTACTGGTAGTGTTATTGATGTAATTAGCTGAACCACTAGTCGGGGCAAAACCACAGGAAGCACTGCTTTGCAGACAAATAGTACCACCAGCACCGGCGGTATCGGGTATCGTAATTGTGTCTGTACCCGTAAGGGTTGATGCAAAGCTTAATGTGCCAACATAAGTACTGTTTGTAACGGATAATTGAGCTGCCTGAAAAGAATATGGAGTTGCAGTTAGAAGAAGTCTTGGACTCATTTCAGTATCCCACGACGGGCTACCACCTGTTCCTCCAATACGCATCGTCAGCCACAATTGCTGATGCCAATTCATGTTTGTCGGAAATGCCGTAATTGAACCCAGATTAACAGTCAAGTAACCATTAACTACTTGAACACCTTGAGCAGAACCGACAAGATAATCTTCTGTCCAAAGACAGTTTGCATCTCCAGTACAGCTACCTTGACTTGAACCTGATGAACTCAAAGCGTTATAAAGCTTAAATTCGACGTTATACGTACCATTAGCTGCAATGCTTCCAGTGGCATTTTCTAAGCGTGCCTGAAAGTTAATATCGCTAGAGGTAGCAGCCTCTGTTTGTGTACTAAACGTTAAGGTGATTATAAGTGTACTTACCAATAACGCAAAAAGCCCCAAAACAGTAGTTTTGAGGATATGCATAAACAGTTCCGCTTTTTGCGATGTTTGTATGCGCATTTTGGTATTAATTTTGTGTTTGTGACTTTTTTACGATTTTTGTTACGTTTTTGTCACTTACTTCAAGATAAAGGCTTTAGCATTTATCCATACCCCAATTATCCTCTTGCCAACAGGGTCAAGCAAGAACTATTGAATAAAATTTTTATGCCTGTTACATATGTGGTTAGTCCGTAAATAATTCAATATTGTTGTTAATATTAGTACTTATAATTACAATTTAACCTTTAATTCCACTAAATAAAGGTAAATTAAAAAAGTCTTAATTATTATAGTTTTAGGTACTAAAAATATTAATCTTAATATCTTTTTTTACTTATCCACAATCATAAAGTTAACAAATTAACGATAATTTTATAACGGATAGTGATTCTTAACAATGAATACTAATATTGTACTTGTAATTGCTTTTTACTCTTTAAATAAATTATTTAATTAGCTTCATTCATAAAATATATTAATTCTCTATTAGCTAGTTAACGCATTATTGTACCAAATATTAGGATCTCTTTACTTTAAATGTTTTAAGCAACGATTCTAAATTTATAAGTTAGTAAAAAACTTCATATAAAAAGCAAACACCCTCACAAATTTATCATGAGGGTGCGTGCAAAGAATTTCACTTTGCGTTGTTTGTATGCGTAATTTAATTTTACGCTTTTTGTTTTGATTTAATAAAACGCTGATATTTGTTCTGTTTGGATTAAACTTATAACTTTATATATGTTCAATCCATAAGCAATTATGATCGTCTTAACAGAGAACAACAAGTATTAAATGAATAAAAATAGAGGTAACTTAAAAATCATTTAATATTTGACTTTTAACATTTAATTCGTTGTATAAATCATTACATAAGTCTATCTACGCCTATTAATATCTTGACTATCGTAATATATCGAACAATATAAATAGCTAAAAGGTAGTCAGAATGACTACAAATATCCTCATGGCGATTACTTTATCCACAAGTACTGTAATAATTCTGATTGATTATAATAAATTTAATTAATTGGATAAGACTACTTATAGCTTTTCAATCTTATCAATTTTAAGACTTGTTAAATGCTGTCGATGTCCATGTATCTTATGGACTCGTTTCTTTGCTTCATAACGGATTGATAAAACCTTATCGGCCTTAACATCTGGCTCTAATACTTCTGCAGTCACTTTAAACGAAGTTAAATTTGGTCTACCGACTTCAATTTTATCTTCGTCTATCACTAGTAATGGTTCGAAAGAGACTGACTTAGACTTTGACTTAATTAATTCAACACTAAGCGTCTCACCTTCGTGAACTAGGTATTGCTTTCCACCAGCCTGAATTACAGCCTTTTTCATTAAAATAACTTTCTGTTAGTTAGAATTTGACTACCACAAGATACTATCAGATATGCTCGTATCTGTAAATAGAACTCAAAGCAAAACTATAGAGCAAATTATAATAACTAAGCTTCACCATTACTGATACATTTTTTCAGACATTAAATACTAAATTGACGGAGTTAAGATAATCTCTAGCTTGGTACCTTCGATTAATACATGTCTTTCAAGTCCTTTTATAGTTTTTTGGTCTTGAATAACTTCCAGTGCTAATGTTTCAGCTTTAATAGTTTCACTGTGTTCATGGATGGCTTTTTTTAATTCATCATTCTCAGTTATAAGTGCTATTTTGATTCGTGCATCTACTTTTAAGTCTGCTTCTTTACGCAAAGATTGAACATAACGAATAACATCTCTAATGAGACCCTCCCGTTTTAATTCAGGCGTTAGTTTGGTATTTACTTTAACGCTGTCGCCGGACAAGACTTGCTTGACATTCAATTCTTCTGCAATCAAGTTTTCATACTCGGTAGATAATTTTGGAACAGTAACACTTTCTAGAGGTTGACGTACCTTAATATGGGCTTCGGCACGTTTTGCCAAGCCAATCGTAATATAATCTCTAGCTTTGGCCATGTCGTTAAGTATTTTTTGATTAATTAGTCCTGGTTTTGGCCAGTCACTTAGATGGACCGAAGATGGTAAATCAGTACCTACCACAAGCTCCTGCCAAATATAATCTGTTAGAAAAGGTGCAAATGGGGCAAGCAGCTGACAAAGCTTGAGTAAAGTTAGGTGCAGTGTTTGATAGGCTGACTTTTTATCTGTGTCGTCTTCACTTTTCCAAAATCGTCGTCGCGACCGTCGAATGTACCAATTACTCATATCATCAATTAGATCATTTATCGGGCGAGCGGCTTTATCTAATCTATAGCTGTCTAGAGAAGTTGTAATCTCCTCAATTGATTCATTTAGTCTCGAGAGCATCCATTCATCAAGTATGTTTTCACTTTTTATTTCGACTAAGATTCGACGATGGCTTCCAGCCATCGACATCAGCATATAGCTTATAGAAAGTATAGGTGTTATAGAGGGTCATAAAGACTTTACGCTGGACGTCCCTTAGGTAATCGACACTGAATCGAACATCTTCACCATTAACGATTGGACTGCTGGCCATAAAGAAACGGAGACTGTCTACGCCAAACTGATCAAAAACTTCATCCATCGGTGCATAGTTTTTTTTACGCTTTGATAGTTTTTCGCCGTCAGCGGCAACTATCCAACCACTACAAATAACGTTTCGAAATGCCGGTTCATCAAAAAGGGCGGTTGCTAGAACGTGTAAGGTGTAAAACCAACCCCTAGTCTGGTCAATTGCTTCAGCTATGAAGGTAGCAGGATAGCGTTCAGACCACTTTTCACTATTTTCAAACGGATAATGATCCTGAGCATATGGCATTGAACCTGATTCAAACCAACAATCGAAGACTTCCGGAATGCGTTTAGCAATTTTACCGGAATCCGTTTTGATTAAAACTTTATCTATATACGGCCGATGTAAATCTGCTATAGATTCGGGATCAACTGCTCTTTTTTTCAATTCTTCGACACTCCCAACCACAATCATTTCTCCGTCTTCGGTTATCCAAATAGGTAAAGGGGCGCCCCAAAAACGGTTACGACTAATTGACCAGTCACGTACATTTTCCAGCCATTTACCAAATCGACCATTTTTAATGTGTTTTGGAATCCAATTGATCTGTTGGTTATTTTTTATAAGCTCAGCTTGCACGTCAGTTACCTTCACCAGCCACGAATCTGTCGCATAGTATAAAAGTGGTGTATCGCAGCGCCAGCAAAACGGATAGGTGTGAGTAATGGTTTCCGCTGAATAGATATCATCACGATGGGCTAAATATTCGATTATCTTTTCGTCTGCTTTTTTAAAAAACATTCCTTCAATTTCAGATGGTAATCCTATGCCTGTTTTTACTTTTCCAAAATCATCGATAGTGAGAAGAATTGGAATACTCTTGTCTTTGCCAAACTGAAGATCGTCTTCCCCAAAAGCTGGGGCGACATGAAGAACGCCTGAACCTTCCTCTATACTGACAAACTGAGCAGACCATACTTTATATAAATTTACCGTATTTTCATATTCATCGAGGTTATTTAATTTAAAAAGTGGTTCGTAGGCTAATCCGACAAGATCATTACCCAATACTTCTTTGGTAATACTATAGCTATCGACATTGAGACTTGCTAAGCGGTCACGAGCCAAAATGAGTGTTTCCTTTTTACCATCATCATCCGTTAGTTCAACATAAACGTAGCTTGCTTCCGGATTAACAGCCACCGCCGCATTGCCCGGTAAGCTCCAAGGCGTGGTGGTCCAACCTAGTAATGAAACGTCCTGACCTTTAATTTTAAATTTTACGAAGAGACTAGGGTCGCTTATATTGTCTTGATAACCTTGATTTAACTCAAAATTACTAAGGGGAGTGGCGCAACGCGGACAATACGGTGTTGATCGGAAATCCTTATAAACAAGTCCTTTATCATAAATTGTCTTAAAAACCCACCAGACGCTTTCTATATAGCTCTCATCAAACGTGGCGTAAGTCTTTGTGTAATCTGCCCATCGTCCAACACGCTTAAACATCTGTCTCCCATACTTGCTTATAACGAAAGACAGATTCGCGACACTCAGCGTTAAATTTATCTATACCGTAAGCGACAATATCCTGTTTGCCCCTAAAACCATGCTCTTTTTCAATGGCATATTCCACCGGTAAACCGTGTGTATCCCAACCGACTCTACGCGGCACATAATAACCGCGCATTGTTTTGTATCTTGTAACGGCGTCCTTGATAGTAGTTTGAACAAAATGCCCATAATGAGGTAGACCGTTGGCAAATGGTGGACCATCGTAAAAACTAAAGAGTTTTTTACCTTGGCGATTTTCAAGACTTTTCTCAAAGGTTTTATCGTGCTCCCACTTCCGAAGCATCTCTTCCTCAATTTCTGCTAGAAAATGTTTTTTCTGATCAGCCACATCAACTCCTTAATATAAAAACCACCTCTTTTAGTTTACTGGAGCCCATATGCTATGGGCGGTACCATCCAGTTTCTAAAAGAAGTGGCTCTTTTAGCTCTCTCTTATGGCTATTACGGGCCTCCCGTCAGGTTCTACTTCAAGTCAACTACTTGGTTCTTCCTGCTGCTCGCGGTTGATAGCCGCGTTTCTCTAATTATTTAGAGGTGCTTTGCCAGATTGTCTGTTCGTACTATAGCCGAAGCTATAAGATAAGGCAATATCTCTAACCAGCCTGTCTATCCCGCAGAAAATGCGTAATAGGTAACGTCGTCCATTAAGGGAAGCATTTCCCCTTCCCACGACTTGAGTATTGAACCGTCATCGCGCAAGACCAAAACTGCCGGGTAACTCATGATATCGTACAAACTGGCCGTGGCATATCCATCCCGCGTGTTAACGTCCACTACCTCCAAACGACCCGTTTCATGGCGAGCTTGGTAATCATGAATGAATGATTCTACACTCCTCGCTTCTTCAGAATTTGGGCGATACAAAATAAGCACTTTCATTGCCTAAAGTTTAGCATATATTCTCTTCTCGACTTTTATATGGCTGGCCGACAATAACCGAGCTAATTTAATTCTCTTTAATCTTTAAATTCAAGCAAGTTCGTAACTTTAGAGCTTAACTACAACCGGTAGTTGAACCGCAGGACATACAAACGTAACAAGAACCGGCCCGTTGAGTCTGATTACCGCAGTTATAGCACAAGGGTGCCATACTATCTTTGGTGCCAATCTGTGCTTTATATTGATTGGTTTGAGATTCCTCATTGGCAGAATCGCTCCTAACGCTGCCCATGGCTTGAGTAAATGGACTAACATAGGCGGGTTGTTCGTTTGTAAGTTCTGCCAAACTGATCGACTTTTCACTATTTTCGATTAGTTGACCAGCAACTGATTGATCGTCCGTCAGAAGCGTGGTTTGTTGATCTGGCATGTCTTCTAAAGACGCTAAGCCAAGTTCGAGTCGATCATCAAAGGATAGGTAATCGAGTGCTAGACGGCGACAGATGTAGTCAGTAATTGAACTGGCCGTCCTAATCTCTTCATCATCCGTAATACCTGAGGGAGCGAAACCGGTACTCATTAAAGTACGCACGTAGCTTTTCAGCGGGACACCGTACTGAAGACCGTGACTAACGGCAATTGCAAATGAATCCATTAATCCCGACAGCGTAGAACCCTGTTTGGAAACGCTAATGAATAATTCCCCCGGTGTACCGTCGTCGTATTCGCCAACCGTAAAGTATCCTTTAAGATCGGCGATTCGGAATTTATAGGTCTTACTATTACGACGTTTCGGTAATGATCGACGGACTGCTCCTTTTACGACAATTCTGTTATCAGTTGGAGCTGTACTTGTAGCCAGAGCTGTTTCGGTTGAAACAATTGTTTCTTGACTACCTTCTTTTTTGGCCATCGACAGGGGCTGCGCTACCTTACAATTATCTCGGTAGATGGCAACGGCTTTTAAGCCCATTTTCCAGGCATCGATGTGAAGTTGCTCGATATCTTCAACTGTTACGTCTTCCGGCAAATTAACAGTTTTACTAATTGCGCCAGATAAGAAAGGTTGGACAGCTGCCATCATTTTAACGTGTCCTAGGTAGTGAATAGCGTTATCACCCATTGAACAGGCAAAAACTGCTTCGTGTTCTTTTTTGAGATGAGGCGCACCAAGGATGGTTTTCTCCGTATCGATATAACTGACAATATCTTGTACTTGGGCTTGCGAATAACCTAAAGCGCCGAGAGCACGTGGCACAGTCTGATTAACTATGCTCATTGTCCCGCCACCGACCAGTTTTTTAACTTTAACGAGGCCAAGATCTGGCTCAATACCAGTTGTATCGCAGTCCATCATTAGTCCAATCGTTCCTGTAGGGGCCAGTAAGCTTACTTGAGAGTTACGGACGCCGTATCGTTCCCCTAGTTCGACTGCTTCGTCCCAAACACTTGCGGCAGCACTTAAGAGCTCCTCCGATACCAGTCCGGCATCGATCTGAGATACTTCCTTGCGGTGCATTTGAATAACATTAAGCATGGCCTCACGGTCCTTAAGATAACCGGCAAATGGACCAACAATATGGGAAATTTTGGCGCTGGTAGCATAGGCATGACCGGTCATTAGAGCTGTTATTGCAGCGGCTTGAGCTCGCCCTTCGTCAGAATCGTATGGCAACCCTTGGGCCATCAAAAGTGCTCCTAGATTGGCATAGCCGAGACCAAGCTCTCTAAAGGCACGGGCTGTTTTAGTTATTTTACCCGTTGGATATTCGGAATAGCCGACTAAAATCTCTTGGGCAGTTATAACTAGCTCAACAGTGTGCTTGAAGGCTTCGATATCGAATGAGTTATCGTCTTTTAGATATTCTAGTAAATTGATACTGGCTAGATTACACGCTGAATTATCGAGGTGCATATATTCGCTGCAGGGATTACTAGCATTGATCCTACCGGCATTGGGTACGGTGTGCCACTTATTGATCGTAGTATCAAACTGCATGCCCGGATCAGCGCACTCATGGGCCGCTTCGGCGATTTGACGAAAGAGGTCTCGGGCTTTAATAGTTTTGGCAACTTTTCCGCTTACGACTTCTAGTAGATCCCAGTCCTTATCTTCAACGACAGCCTGCATGAAATCATCTGTCACCCGAACTGAGTTATTAGCGTTTTGGTACTGCACACTAAAGGAGTCTTTACCATCTAAGCTCATATCGAAGCCAGCCGATTCAAGTGTACGTGCTTTACGTTCTTCGATTGCTTTACACCAAACAAATTGTTCGACATCAGGGTGTGAGGCATTTAAGATAACCATTTTTGCTGCCCGCCGAGTTTTACCACCGCTTTTAATGGCACCAGCCGATGAATCTGCCCCGCGCATAAAGCTCAGTGGTCCTGAGGCGGTTCCGGCACTTTTACCTAAAGTTTCCATTGAGGATCGTAGCGGACTAAGATTAATTCCTGAACCCGAACCACCCTTAAATATCATGCCCTCTTCTACGTACCAGTTTAGAATAGCCGGCATTGTATCTTCGACGCTTAAAATAAAACAAGCACTGGCTTGTTGAGACCTTTCAGGTACACCGATATTAAACCAGACTGGTGAGTTGAAAGCTGCTTTCTGAGTGGCCAAGACATACTTGAGCTCTTCTCGAAAATCTTCGGCTTCTGTATCAGATTCAAAGTAGCCTTCTTGAAGACCCTGTCGAGTAATAGTATCAACAACTCTATCAATCAGTTCTCTAAGTGAGGATTCCCGCCCTTCTGTTCCGGGCGTACCAGTAAAATATTTTTGGGCCACTATATTAATTGCATTCAAAGACCAGGTGTTGGGAAATTCAACGCCCTGTTGCTCGAACACTGGCTTAGTAGTCATAGGATTCTTAATGATTGAATCCCGTTTAACCCATTTTAACTGATTGTAGGCCTTGGTTTGTGGGCGAGTAAAGAAACGCCCGATTCTTAGGCTCGTAGTTTGGCTCATATTTCCCTCACTTATTTATTATTTTGTATTAAATGTTTGTTTAGAGTTCCATTTGCCAGGTGCTCTCATACACTGGCGGTTGAAGCTCCCTACGAGTTTTATTGTCTCATAAAACCCAGAGGGAACCGTCAAGTTTAGGATTTCTTGACATATTCCTTGGTTCCTCGTTGCTGTCTAATATTAGATAGCTCCTTTTCAAAACCGGTAATATCTTTGAATCTCCGGTAGACGCTAGCAAAGCGTACGTAGGCGACTTCATTTAGTAATGCTAAACGTTCCATGACTAGCTCGCCTATATTCGAGCTCTTAACGTCAGAATCGCCCGTAGCATAGAGACAATCCTCTATATCTGCCACAAGTCGTTCTAATTGGACGCTGCTTATGGAGGTTTTCTCGCTAGCCCGATAAAGCCCTGCTAGTAACTTGTCTCGACTAAATAATTCTCGAGTGCCGTCATTTTTAATGACTACTAGCTGAGGTCGTTCGATTCTCTCATAGGTGGTGAACCTATAATTGCAGGCATTGCAGACCCTTCTGCGACGAATTGATTGGCCGTCCGCAACATCACGGGACTCAATAACTTTCGTATCAGCATCCTGACAACGGTTGCATTTCATTGCACATCTCCTTTAATCACAAATAACAATGTGCGAGCCATAATATTTCATATATATAGCGCTCTAAGACTTTATGCTAGCTCTACCTATAGCGTTTTGCAAATTATTTGTGGTGTAAAATATAGTACAGATTTTATGATTTATCTTCTTTGGAATTGTCTTTCTTAGCTTTCCGAGCGATGTATCGTTTTAATCTCCCGAAAGCTGGCTCTTCTGAGGCTTCTTTGCCGCTTTCTTCGCTAGTCACAACTTTATCTTCATTATTGTTATCATTACTTTCATCGCTGTCCAACGCCCAAATATTTGGCATTGGTTCTTGATCGGTCAGATCAATTCCTTCATCTTGCTTGTCCTGTTCTTCTAGTGACATATCTAAATTAGAAATGTCCTTTTCCTCATCACGCGTAATACCAACTGTTGGTTCAGGCGATTCGTCAGATTCTTCTTTTTCAGATTTTTCAGCATTTGTACGCCAATTTTGATTTGTTGCTTGGCGATTGGCGAAGTAAGAAGCATCAAAACCGGTCGCTACTACCGTAACGATTACTTCACCATCCAGGTCTGGGTTGATTGTGGCACCAAATATAATATTGGCGTCCGGGTCAGCCGCATTGGTAATCGTTTCTGCTGCCGCATTTATTTCATGCATGGAAAGGTCATTTCCACCGATCACGTTAAACAGTATTCCCCTCGCTCCATCTATAGAAATCTCCAATAACGGAGATTCGATAGCTTGCTGGGCGGCCATAACTGCCCGATTTTCACCACTTGCTCGCCCAATACCCATTAAGGCTGATCCCGCGTTACTCATGACGGTTTTAACGTCGGCAAAATCTAAATTGATAAGACCATGAACAGTAATAAGGTCGGATATACCTTGAACTCCTTGACGCAATACATCGTCTGCTACCTTAAAGGCTTCTAGTAAAGGAGTCTGCCTTTCAATTGTTTGTAATAAGCGGTCATTAGGAATAATTATTAAAGTGTCAACGGAACGTCGTAGTTTTTCAATCGCTACATCGGCATTTTTGCGGCGTTTTTCACCCTCAAATGCAAATGGTTTTGTCGCAAAACCAACTACTAAAGCACCTTCCTCTTTAGCACTTTCTGCGACGATGTAGCCTGCACCACTACCCGTGCCACCTCCAGCACCTAAAGTCACAAAAACCATATCGGCACCGACCATTGCTTTTTTAATCTCTTCTCGAGATTCTTCGGCTGCTTGTTCACCAATCTTAGGATCTGCACCTGAGCCTAAACCACGGGTGGTCTCTTTACCGATATGAAGCTTCACATCAGCTTTCGAGTTGTGAAGAGCTTGGGCATCGGTGTTAATTGAAATGTATTCAACACCATCAATGCCTGCTTCAACCATTCGATTAACGGCAGCGCCGCCCGCCCCGCCGACACCTACAACTTTAATCTTGGCAAACGTTTCTATAGCTGGCTCTATAACCTGAGGCATGGATTACCCTACTCCTAAATATACTTTCAGTAGTATACCTCAGCTACTCAGGCAGTTCAACAAATTCTACAGTCAAAATTTTGGATGCAATTTTATGTGTTCAGTGATAAAAACGATGTATCCAAATTTTAATCACGTCGAAAACGTCGAAATAATGAATCGATCATGCCCATAGCGCCATTCACAGATATTTTATTTCCAGGTGCGAAAGATTCTGGCGACAGCAACATATCCAATAACATAAGACCGACAACTGTTGTATAAGATACATCTTCAGCTGTATCTACTAAGCCAGATATTGGCTGTAGCTTACCTACTCGGGCAGCTAATTGCAGTTTTTCTTTAGCAAAGCTAGCAATACCAGGTAGTTTAGCTGTTCCCCCTGTTAAAACCACTCCTCCAGGCAATTTTCTGGATCGACGTATTTTATGTAATTCTTTATCAACGTAGTCGAACATCTCATCAACACGAGCTTCTGTAATCATAGTAACTTCGTCCATAGGAAAAGTGTGATGAGTTGAGCCTATTGTCACCGTTGCTGTTGTTTTTTTAGCTTCAGCTAGGGTGGCGTGGTCGACTTTCACCCGTTCGGCTATATCTAAATCGGTCTTTAAGCCGATAGCTAGATCATTAGTAATATAAGCCCCGCCTATTCCCAAAACAGCAATGTGTTGGACTTCGCCGTCCTCAACTACAATCAGATTAGTTGTGGTTGATCCTATATCAAGTAAAACGGTACCAGCCTCTTTTTGTTGACGAGTTAAGACTGCTTCGGCAGAAGCCAGACCTGAAACTGTGTGATGCATCGGCATAACACCAGCTTTTTCAAGCGTCAGGTCCAGATTACGAACGTTTGGCGTTGCGGCGGTGACAATATGGGCATCAACTTCTAGTCGCACACCTCGCATTCCAACAGGATCTTTAATACCTCGCTGACCATCAAGATTATAATTTTTAGCAAAGAACTGAATAATTTCCCTGTTTGGAGGAAGACTGACTACGGTAGCGGCTTCTTCAACCCGTTGTCTATCCTGAGGGGTAATCTCGCTATTAGCCGTGCTGACAGCGATAACTCCTTTAGAATCAACTCCCGAAATATGAATACCATTAACATTAACGGTGGCACGGTTAATGTGCACGCCGGAAATACGTTCCGATTCAGTAAGGGCTTGGGCAATTGCTTCGGCCGTATCATCAACATGAACAACTACCCCTTTACGCATTCCGATATTCGGAGCTGATCCATGGCCTATAATCGACAACTTACCGGTGCCATTTGGATCTAACATACCGACAACACATCGAACTGTACTGGTACCGACATCTAGACCAACAAAGTGATTGACAGACGAATCACGCATCTTGGAGTAGTATACCGCTTATACCTCTGTTCGAGCAAGCCTGAGTAAAAAGTTTAAGCTTTTGTTAGAATTTCAGCGTTTTTATCATGGATAAGTATTGTGTGTTCAAAATGTGCTGACCAAGAACCATCAGCAGTTTTAATTGTCCAACCATCCTCTGTAATATAAACCCGATCTGTTCCAAGCGTTATCATAGGTTCAATTGCTATTGTCATACCAGCCAGTAACCAAGGTCCTGTGTTGGGTCGGCCGTAATTTGGAATATTGGGATCTTCATGAAGATTGTGCCCGACTCCATGTCCAACCAGGTCTCTTACAATGCCGTATTTATAAGGTCTAACGATCGATTCTACCGTAGCACCTATGTCACCTACCCGAATTTTATCGCGTACGACATTAATGGCGGCTGAGAGTGCTTGGTTGGTTACTTCTAATAATTTTGTATGCTCAGTCTTTAGCGGTCGACCAATAATTAAACTTATTGCACTGTCTGTAATCATGCCTTTGTAGGTCACACCGAAATCCAATCCAACAATGTCTCCTTCGGCTAAAAATCGTTTTGGGTTTGGTATGCCATGGACAACTTCGTCATTTACGGAAATACAGATGACATCTGGAAAACCTTGATATCCTAAAAAACTAGGTTTACCGCCCAGACTATTAGTTTCAGCAGCGGCAATATTTGCCAGTTCTTTTGTCGAAATACCAACGACACAATGAGACGATACAGTTTTTAACACTGTCGCCAGCATTCGGCCACTTTCTCTCATCGCGGCTACTTCAGAGGCTGTTTTAATTTTCGTTGTCATCGGAGACAATATTTAGTTTTTGGATGTGCTTCCAAATGGCATCGTGGACATCTTGAGGACTCTGATTAGCATCAACGTCGTAGACTGGTAGATTGTTTTTCTTAAAAAGATCAATAATTGGACGAATTACTTCGTTGTGTTCTTCTAATCTATGATTAATTGCATCATCGGTATCATCGGCTCGACCTCGTGATTGTAGCCTTTTACGGACAATATCCTGATGAGCAATTAAATTAATAACCGCGTCGACGTGCAATCTTTTCTTCTTGACTTGATCAAGTAGCCATAGTGCTTGAGCTTCGGTTCGAGGAAATCCATCTAACACGAATTGTTGAGATAGATTAATCAATTCGAAGATTTTATCAAGAATATTAATCATTTCTTGGTCATCTAGAAGTTTACCCTGCAGCATTTCATGGCGTCGTTTGCCAGTTACCAGTATTCGAAGTAGTTCACCGGCTGAAAGCCAAGCAAAACCCTGTTCATCGGCAAAAAGACGACCTTGCATACTTTTACCGCTACCAGCTATTCCCATTAAGAGAATCATTTCGTTAGTTTTTCCTTTGCTATTCTAGCTATAAGTGCTCCATCCGCTTGACCAGCTAGTTGCTCTTTGACAAGACCAATCACTTTTCCTAATGAAGTTAGATCACTTGCGCCAAGTTCTTTAATTGCGCTATCTACGCACTTACTAACTTCTACTTCACTAACTTGAGCTGGTAAATATTGTTCGATAATTAACTTTTCAGCAATTTCTTGGTTAGCTCTTTCTTCCTCACCACCCTGCTTGTATAAATCAGCGCTTTCTTGACGCTTACGAGCTTCCTTTTGTAATAGCTGTACTAAAGAACTGTCTGACAGTACTTCGTCACGATTTCCGCTGGCAATTTTGGCGTATAGGATAACACTCTTTAATCCCCGCAGCGTGCTAACGGCGTGCTTATCACCCCCAAGTAAGGCTTTCTTGAGATCTTGGTTTATTTTCTCTTCTAACATCAAAACAAGTTAACGTTGACCGAGCTTAATTTTCTTCAACTTCGTAAGTTTATATTCTTGACGAAGAATGGCTCGAATACGGCGTTCACGCTTACTCATTGGCTTCTCAAAGTATTGGCCACGTTTAACTGAGGTAATAATACCTGATTGTTGGACCTTTCGATTGAATCTACGAAGCAGATTCTCCGCAGACTCCTTTGGATCTTTACGAGTTACTTGTATCATTAGCAATTATTGTATCGTGAGAGAAGTTATTTATCAAGTAGATTTACGGAATAAAAGCCTTTTTTTGACTGGTACGTTGTGATTTCAACACAATACTTTGCAGTTCTTTAAATATTGGGAATTGCTTATTTGTGTAATAGACTTTGGTATTACCTTGCTTTTCTGAAATTAAAAAACCAACTTTTTCTAGCCGTTTTAACTCCCTTTGAATATTGCCGGCATCTTCTTTTATGAGTTTAGCTAAACCTCTGACATGTGTTTTAAAGTCAGGATATTTTGCATAAATTACAATGATTTTGCGTCTAACTCTCGATGTAATAAATATATCTAACATAACTATATGAACCCCCACGAGTCCGCACTTATTTCAATGCTAATAATAATGCGTTCGCGAACTTACTGCAAGTTAGTTATATACTTAAAATTACAAGATGTCTTACTATTACGTGTGGGTTAGATCTGTTCAGTATCGGGGTAATGAAGCCCTGACTTATAAATATGAAGGCAAACTTTCTGGCGGAACTATTGTTGAAGTACCGCTGCGCAAACAAAAAGTGCTCGGAATAGTTATTAACTCTGTACCGCGTCCAGATTTTACAACTAAATCAATTATTACAATTTTTCCGTTACAGCCTCTACCTAGAACGTCGCTTAATCTTATAACTTGGTTGAAACAATACTACCCTGCGCCAGTCGGCGTTATTATGCAGCAGTTCTTGCCTGCTAAGATTAATCTTGCTCAGCAGCATTTAACAAGTTCCTTAACTACTACAGAGATACAAATTGATCAGCTTCCCGCTTTAACTAAAGAACAACAATTAGCTATCGCTCAAATAAACCAGCCCGATACCTATATTTTGCATGGTAGAACTGGTAGCGGTAAGACCAGATTATACATCGAGCTAGCTAAACAATCACTCCAAAATAACCGATCAGTCTTAGTACTTAGTCCTGAAATCGGCTTAACTTCGCAGCTGTCTAAAAGTTTCAGTGAAGTATTCGGTAACCAGGTCATAGTTCTACATTCTCAACTTAGTCCCAAAGAACGCCAGAAAGCATGGTTGGCTATACTCCAAACTAAGATGCCTGTGATAGTCATAGGCCCTCGCTCAGCGTTATTTAGCCCTATTAGCAATATTGGCTTAATAGTGGTTGACGAATCACATGACTCAGCTTACAAACAGCAACAGCCACCTTATTATCACTCAAATAGAGTTGCTTCACAGTTGAGTCAAATTCATAAATCAATTCTTATTTTTGGGTCCGCTACGCCATCAGTCACGGAGTATTACTTAGCATTAGAGAAAAACAAAAAAATCATTGAACTGGAACATTTAGCTATCCCACAAAGTTTTGAGCACAACGTTGTGGTGATTGATTTAAAAGACCGCGAACAGTTTACACGATCACCGCATCTGTCAAATACTTTAATTAAAGCCATAGGAAACAGTTTAAAGAGAAAAGAACAGGTAATGTTGTATTTAAATCGTCGAGGGACGGCTCGTGTTATTCTCTGTCAAAATTGTGGCTGGCAAGCATTTTGCCCACACTGTAATCTACCACTAACCTATCACGGAGATAGCCACCGCTTACAATGCCATGTTTGCGGCTTTCACGAATCGCTTCTAACGGCTTGCCCAAACTGTGGTCACACTGAAATTATGCTTCATGGCTTTGGCACAAAAGCAGTAGTTGAAGAAGTTCAGCGACTTTTTCCTGAGGCTCGTATATTGCGTTTTGATACCGACAACATAAAAGCTGACCGTTTAGAAAATCAATATCACCACATATTAAACAAAGAGGTCGACATACTAGTCGGAACTCAAGTATTAGCAAAAGGATTGGATTTACCTCAGTTAAGTACTTTGGGTATTATTGCCGCCGATAGTAGTTTACTTCTACCAGATTACACAGCTCAAGAACGAACCTATCAATTACTCACCCAAGTGCTTGGACGTATTGGTCGAGGACACGTAGCTGGTCAAGCCATCATACAAACCTATCATCCAGACAGTAAGTTGTTGCAATCAATACTACAAACCAATTGGAAAAATTTTTATGATTTGGAGATTCAAGATCGTAAACGGTATCTTTTCCCGCCGCTTTGCCATATCTTAAAGCTGACCTGTCGACGATCAACTTTAAGGGGTGCAGAACAAGCAGCTAATTCGCTAAAAAATGATTTGCTATCAATAAATATACCCGTACACATCGAGGGGCCAGCACCCGCCTTTCATGAAAAAGTCAGTGGCAAATATCATTGGCAACTTGTTGTAAAATCGTATAAACGTAGCAGTTTGATTCTTATTATTGCCAAATTACCTAAGTCTGGTTGGAGTTATGACATCGATCCGATAGATTTACTTTAAAAATAGTGACCAGAAGTTTCCTTCTGATCTGTTCATAATATATACTACTTGCTAAATGACCATGACAAAAGACGATGTTATAGCGTTGCCTCAACCCAATTTACGCAAGAAATCCCAAAAAGTAGGGATCATTACACCCGAAATACGTAACATTATCGACAATATGAAGTCAGCCACTATTAGCTGGGAACATAGTCGAGAGCACGAGGTAGGTGTGGCTTTAGCTGCCGTTCAGATTAATCAGCTATTTCAAATAATTGTCGTCCGGAATAATTATGAAGATAAGGAGGACCTCTCGTTTACCGCTTTCATCAACCCTGTCATAACCAAATTGGAAGGTACAATTGAAGAGGATTTTGAAGGCTGCCTAAGTGTGCAGGATATATATGGAAAAGTACCGCGTTATTCTAAGATTCGGGTTAAAGCGATCGATGAACACGGTCGTAGTTTTCGAGTGACCGCAGAGGGTTTTCTGGCTCGCATTTTCCAACATGAAATAGATCATGTTAAGGGGGTATTATTTATCGATCACATTAAAGATAAAACGGATGCTTTTTTCAAACTAAAAGAAGATGGTACTCTTGAACAACTGGATTACGATAAGTCCATAAAGGTAAATAAGGATTTGTGGAACTGACATCGTGAATCATAAAATAGCTAAAATTATATTCTTTGGCAGTGGGCCTGTTGCTGAAGAGAGCCTTAAATTACTGTTGCCTGATTTTGAGATTGAAGCGGTTATTACTAAACCCCCGACGGTTGATGAAATGAAAACGATTATTCCTAATGCCCCTGTCTACTCGGTAACAGATAAACAAAATCTAGATAAATTAATAATAAATAGTAATTTTGAGAGCACCTTAGCCATTCTGATTGACTTCGGTATCATTGTCAGCCAATCAGTAATCGATCACTTTCCCGATGGTATTATTAACAGCCATTTTAGCTTACTGCCTGAGTGGCGCGGTGCCGATCCAATCACCTTTGCTATCCTTAGCGGACAAAAACAAACGGGCGTAAGTTTGATGTTGCTGGTAGAAAAGATGGATGAAGGTCCATTGTTGGCTCAAGCCAGTTATTCGATCCCAGAAGACGCCACCACGCCTGAATTAACAAGTGCACTTATAAAATTAAGTGCTGCTCAACTAAAAGAAATTACTCCTCTATATCTATCACATAAGGTTGAGCCAGTATCACAATCCAAAGAAAGAAAATCGACATATTCTCGAAAACTAACTAAAGAAGACGGCATAATAGATTGGAGTAAATCTGCCCAGCAACTTGAAAGAGAAATCCGGGCCTTTGCAGGATGGCCCAAAAGCCACGCCAGGCTTGCCGGAAGAGAGATTATTGTGACAAAGGCCATGATTAGCGAAAAACATGGTCAGCCGGCCGGTAAAGTGTCTGTAGAGGGCCAACGTCTCTTTGTATATTGCGGTGACGGGTCACTCGAAATAAAACGGTTGAAGCCCGCTGGTAAGTCTGAGATGTCGGCCGAAGCCTTTTTAGCCGGTTATCGTCAGTACCTATGACCTAATTTTCATTAACCGGTTGGTTCGTCTCAGGTGTGTTGGAACGAACAGTAGCTAGAATTTGAGGTGCGGTTTTGGCAACTTCATCTTTAAGTTTGGCAAATTCTTCAGCCACAATTTCCTTATAATTTGGAAAATTTGTCTCAAGCCAGTGAAATGCGCCGGCATCATCTTGAGTATTAAAAAATCGTTCAAATTCATCAAGCTGCTCGTTAGTCATTTGATCAGCCAAACGCATACCTACTCTCATCTCAAGAGTCTCGTAGATGTGCTTTAAAAGACTTGATTTATCCGGTTGCGGCATGGCGTCCAAGCCTAACTCTTGAAGTAGGCTGTTGTCGATTCGAAGGGTACTCCGGGGGGCATCCGCCATAACTGCCATTATATCATTTAGAGAAGTCGAGCGACGGTTTCGCGACGGAATAATTCAATGCGATCGCCCTCTTGAAGTTCAAGTTTTTGCGTTGTTTTAAGGCTAACGCCACACATTTCACCCTCAAGAACTTCCTTAACATCAGTCGGACCACGCTTTAAGTTGGTTACTTCAACTTCCGCTAATTTTTGCTCGTCGCGCATGATATTAGCTTGAGCTGGTAAGCTAAGTTTGCCTTTAGTTACTTCGCCGCCACAAATTATCTCAGATTTTGTTGTCTTAAAAATGCCGCGGACGAGTAATCTACCGAGTTCTGTCTCGACTATTTGTGGTTTTAAGAGTGCCGATAAGTCGTTACGGACATCATCTATTAACTCATATATGACGTCAAACAATCGTACTATTGTCTTTTGACGGCTAGCCAGCTGTTTGACATTACTTTGCATGGTAACATTAAAGCCATATACTACTGCATTACTGGACTGAGCCATATGTATGTCGTTCTCGGTGATTGGACCAATCCCAGAACCTACCACACGAACAACTACTTCTTCTGTTTCCAGGGTTTTAAAGCTATCGATAACTGACGTCAAAGATCCCTGGGTATCCGCCTTGATTACGACATTGAGTTCATTGGTTTCATTGCTACGATTTATCATGTGCAATAATTCACTGCTGGTAACACCGAAAGTCTTGCTAACTTGAGTCCTATCAAGGGCTGATGCTTCAGCTGCCTTACGGGCTTCCTTTTCAGATTTGGCAACCGAAAATTCTTCACCAAATTCAGGTAAAACTTTAAAGCCTGTCATAATTACTGGTGTTGACGGGGTAGCAGTTTTAATCGGTACACCATCGGTCGATTCTAAATTGCGCAGTTTAGCATAAGTAGGTCCAGAAACGACAAAATCACCTTGTTGCAACGTACCCGCCTCGATTAGACCTTGTGCAATCGGGCCACGACCCTGTTCAACGTGGGACTCTATAATAAGCCCACGAGCAGGTACGTCAAGATCGGCTCGTAGATTATCAACATCGGCCACCAGTAAAATCATATCGAGCAGTTCTTTAACGCCTTGCCCGGTTTTAGAACTAACTTCTAGAGCGATTGTGTCACCACCCCACTCTTCAACTAATAGCTTTTGTTCAGAAAGTTGCTGTTTAACCCGATTGGCATCAGCACCGGCTTTATCTACTTTATTAATCGCTACGATAATTCGTGAGCCGGCCTTACGAGCAAATCGAATAGCTTCGATGGTTTGCGGTTTTATACCGTCATCAGCTGCTACCACTATAATAGCGATATCTGTAAGGTGTGCTCCGTGTTCGCGGATGGCAGCGAAAGCTTCATGACCAGGAGTATCGAGGAAAGTAATCTTATGTCCGTTATGCTCTACTTGATAAGCCGATATGTGCTGAGTTATACCGCCTGCTTCACGCTTGGCCACACTGGTACCTCTTATGACGTCTAGTAAGGTGGTTTTACCATGATCAACGTGACCCATAACGGCTACTACGGGCGGCCGGGCAACTGCTTTGTCGCTAACAGTTTTTGTTCGATTGAGGGGTGGCGTTTCGGCTTTAACTTGTTTTTGTAAACTTACTTCAAGTCCAAGCTCAGCAATAATAATTTGAGCCGTATCAAAATCGATTTGTTCGTTGACTGTCGCCATAACTCCGTTTTTCATGAGCTCAGCAATTAGACGGCTGACGGGTATCATTAACTTGTCGGCGAGGGTGCCAACGGTGATTACATCTTCAATTTCTACTGTCGTGTTCATTTGCTGGCACTCCTTTCTCGATTTGTTTGTCTTTTTTACGACGTTATTAAGACAAACAAAAAGTTTATAACTTCTTCATTACTTCGCTGGTTTAGTATCTTTTAAACTTAGCGCAATCTTGCGACCTTCGGTATCAATATCGAGAACTTTAAACTTCTTCTTCTCGTTAAGTTGGAATAATTGCTCGGGGTCAACCGCTTCGCTTTCGCCCATTTCGGATACATGCACTAAAGCTTCAACCGATGGACTGAGTTGAACAAACGCCCCAAAAGGAGTAATCCGGGTGATTTTACCCTCAACGACGCCGCCCTTCTTAAAGGCTTTTATCTCTGCCAACCAAGGGTCTTCAGTCATTTGCTTCAAGCTAAGAGAGAGACGGTCTTTATTTATGGTAATTATCTTTGCCTTTACTTTATCGCCAACTTTAACGTAATTACGGGGGTTATCAACTCTTTCCCAAGATATTTCGGATATGTGAATTAAGCCTTCAATACCATCGACGTTTACAAAAGCGCCAAAATCGATGACGCCTGTTACGATGCCTTCGACGACGTCTCCGACTTTAAGTTCGGCAAAACGGCTTTGCATATCGTCCTTGACGGCTTCTTTTTCAGAAAAAATCAGTTTATTGTCTCGGCGACTAACGTCCAAAATTCGAACACGAAGTGGTTTATTAACCAAAGCGTTCAGCTTTTGTAAAATCTCGTCCTTATCAGCGCCTGAGACCCTTGGATAATGCCCGGCTGCAAGTTGTGAGACGGGTAAGAACCCACGGATTCCCTCTAGTTCTACTAATAATCCGCCTCGATTTGCATCATGCGGTACTACTTCGGTAATTTCCTGAGCATCAAAGACCCGTTGAAGTTCATCCCAGCCGCGGTCTTTAACGGCCCGTTTCATACTTAAAAGAGCGTAGCCTTCGTCCATTTCAGGATCGATGACGCTGACCGTTACCGATTGACCCACTTCTAATTGAGGGCTAAAATTAATCTCTCGGCGTAAGACGACACCGGTGCCATTGGCACCTAAATCAACCCACACCTCATGTTTCTTGATTGATGTTACAACACCTTCAATGACGCTACCTGCAGTTAGGCGCTCAACTTTGCTGTCTTCCAGCAATTTATCCATCGTTATAGTAGTGTCTTCAGACATTTAGACACGTACCTCCTTAGTAAATATATTCCGCGTTAGACAGACTCGGTCACTTGTAGTAACAAAGCCTGGTCTTGTCCACAACGTTATTTGCATTATACCTGTTTATATCCGTGCGGTAAAGTGATGACCGTTAAGCCATGTTACACTTAAGTTAGCATGTTCGTAGGTGTAGATATAGGCGGGTCAAAAACGCTCGTGGCAACTTTTAGTGATGATGGTGTTATCACCGAAAAAAAACGTTTTCGAACACCTTCAGACTATGAATCTTTTTTAGATGAACTGACAGAAATTACTGCTTCGCTTCAGACTAATGACTTCAGAGCAGGTGGAGTTGCCGTACCCGGTAAAGTTGACCGTCATAGAGGATATGGTCTCGATTTTGGTAATTTAGATTGGCACAATGTGCCGATCCAGGCAGATATAGAACACATCTTTCACTGTCCAATCATCATTGAAAATGATGCAAATCTGGGAGCCCTATCAGAATCAATGCTCCGACCCAATGACATACGACTTCTCTATATCACCATAAGTACTGGTATAGGCACGGGGTTTGTCGAAAATCGCGAGCTTGATCCCGAGCTTTTAGATAGCGAAGGCGGTCAAATGGCCTTTGAATATCATAATAAACTGGTCGCTTGGGAAGATTTTGCATCCGGTCGGGCCATTACCGAAAGATTTGGCAAAAAAGCTGTCGAAATCACTGACGAAAAAGTCTGGCAAAGGATAGCTCATGATCTTGCAACGGGTTTTATTGAACTCATTGCAATTGCTCAACCAGACATTATTGTAATTGGTGGAAGCGTAGGAAGATATTTTGACAGATACAAATCCTTTTTGTTAGATGAGCTAAAGCGGTACAATAATCCGCTTGTGCCAATACCTGAATTTCAAACAGCTACCCGTCCTGGTGAAGCGGTTGTTTATGGATGTTATGATTTAGCATATAAACGCTATGGAACAAGTCCTTAATAGTCTTCAAACAACATACCCTACCCTCAAATTCAAAGAAGGGTCGACTTTTTATTGGTCGCCAAAAACAAAAGAAGTATTTTACACGACAAAATCGGATGAACCTTCTTCAACCTGGTCTCTGTTACACGAAACAAGTCATGCTTTACTTGGACACACCTCGTATAAGACTGATTTCGAGCTACTAAGATTGGAGATTGCCGCCTGGGAAAAAGCATTCGAGCTATCTAAAGGATTTGCTATAAATATAGACCAAAATCACGTACAAGACTGTTTAGATACATATAGGGACTGGCTTTATGCTCGCAGCATATGCCCTTATTGCAAGAACAAAAGTTTGCAGCAATCGGACCTGAAGTATTATCAGTGCTTCAACTGTCATGCTACCTGGAAAGTGACTCCCTCAAGGTTTTGCCGAGCTTATAGGGGAACAAAAAAACTAAAACAATCATCTCCGTTACTTTTCTTTGAGCCACATTTATCACCAAACGCGTCGAGCACCTAAAGATAGTTATTTGCATTTATAATAAATTAAAGTCCCTCAGTAAAGAGAGACTTTAATGCATAGCCGTTATCAAAAACGGTTGAAATTTAGGCAGATTTCTTAACGCGTCGAGAAATTCGTCCACCACGAGCACCGGCAGTCCGGGCTAATTCACGATTAGCGTAAAAGCCACCTGTGTGACCTTTGCGTCCACCTACAGCACCGATTTTTGCATAAAAATCAGCACCATATTTTGCTTTATTTGTTGCTGCAGCAGCTTTGCCGCCAGCTTTAGTTCCAGCCATTTTAATAGCCTCCATTTAGTTACTCATCCGAGTCAGAAATACAAAAGGGCTTCGTAAAAACGAAACCCTCAATTATTTCCTCACAGAACTGAGCATATGATAGCATCCTATTGTGCTCATGTCAATCTAATAAGAATCCAATACTTTTAAGTATATTTTTTCTCATTAAAAAGAAAAGCCTCCTATTCGGAGGCTTTTCTTATAATTTGGCACCGTGCTATTTTCCCAGGGGTGAACCCCAAGTATTGTAACCGCTGCGAGGCTTAACTGCTGTGTTCGGCATGGGAACAGGTGTTTCCCTCGCGCCATGGGCACCAAGTACAAAATTCGTTAATTCGCCAATTAGTTTGTTAAATAGTTTCGACGATACTAATCCTGATCTTGATGCCTACATCTATTAAAGATAAGCTTAGACAAACGGGTGCTTGACGAGCACCAATAACTAGTCAATCGCTATCTCTGATCCAAACATCAAAAGATGCCGAATCAGAGATCGTAAAAAGTCAATGGGCCTATTAGTACGCTTCGGCTGCATACGTTGCCGTACTTCCACCTTGCGCCTATCAACCTGATAGTCTTTCAGGGGCCTCATAGGGAAATCTAATCTTGAGGTCAGTTTCGCGCTTAATATGCTTTCAGCGCTTATCTGTTCCGCACTATAGCTACCCAGCAATGCCCTTGGTAGAACAACTGGTACACCAGCGGTGCGTTCATCCCGGTCCTCTCGTACTAGGGATAACTCCTCTCAAATTTCCTATGCGTCCACAGCGGATATAAACCGAACTGTCTCACGACGTTCTGAACCCAGCTCACGTACCTCTTTAACCGGCGAACAGCCGGACCCTTGGAAGCTGCTCCAGCCCCAGGATGAGATGAGCCGACATCGAGGTGCCAAACAGCGCCGTCTATGTGAACTATTGGGCGCTATAAGCCTGTTATCCCCGGGGTAACTTTTATCCGAAAGCGCTGCCGATACCACACTCATGTACTAAATGTACGGACAGCGGAAAACTTACTCCTACTTTCGTCCCTGCTCGGCTTGTAGGCCTCACAGTCAAGCTGGCTTATGCGTATACACTATCGATTACGATTTCCATCCGAACCTAGCCAACCTTTGAACGCCTCCGATACTCTTTAGGAGGCAACCGCCCCAGTTAAACTACCCACCAGACACGGTCCCAGAACCAGTAACATGAATGATAGGATAAATATGAATCGATGAAGTAGATCATGAGTTTGTGGTCCCGGTAAGAATAAGATCATAACAAGGGTGGTATTTCACCGGTGACTCCACCCAGGCTAGCGCCTAAGCTTCAAAGTCTCCCACCTATGCTACACATGTATAACCCGGCTCAATGCCAAGCTGTAGTAAAGCTCCACGGGGTCTTTTCGTCCTGCTGCGGACAGACGGCATCTTTACCGTCAATGCACTTTCACCGAGCTCTTCGTTGAGACAGTACCCATATCATTACGCCATTCGTGCGGGTCAGAACTTATCTTACTAGTAATTTACGTAGTTCTTGTTATTTACGATATAGAACTATTCAGTATCTCTATGTCTCCATAGAGATCGGACTATATCTTCACCCAAATAAATTGGGGCTTGGCGTGTAGTCTCTGAGGGTTTCCCTTATCTTTAAGATTTAGGGATCTTCCCTGCTGATTGTCTGCTATCTGAGAATTTTTAAAACATTAAGTTTATCCTTTCGGATTACTTTTGGGTATTCTAGTTTAGTAAGATTTTCCAGCATATAGCCAAGTTTAATACACGATTGATTATATGTTTACTAATTCCTTATTACACACCTTACGATATGTCAGGCAAGTCAACCTGACAAGGAATTTCGCTACCTTAGGATCGAGTTATTGATGTTGTCTGGATGTTGTATATGGATGATAATAATTTCAGTATTCAGTGATAGATTTGTATTGACGTTATGTTATTGGAATTAGGGATCTTTCCTGCTGATTGTCCGTATCTGACACATTTTCAAATCGCACAGCTTATCTTTTCAGATTATATTTGGGTTGGTCAGTTATCAAGAGTTTCCAGCATATAGCCAAATTTTATAAATACTGTATTGTCAATAGTTACCGCCGCCGTTCACTGGGGCTTCAGTTCAAGCCGTAAAGCTCTCCCCTTAACCTTCCAGCACCGGGCAGGCGTCAGCCCCTATACATCCACTTTCGTGTTAGCAGAGACCTGTGTTTTTGGTAAACAGTTGCATGGGTTCTTTAGCTGCGGCCTCCCGAAGGAGGCAGGCCTTATCCCGAAGTTACGGCCGCTTGTTTGCCGAGTTCCTTGACGAAGAATCACTCGTACACCTTGGTCTTCTCGACCTGAGCACCTGTGTCGGTTTGCGGTACGGATAGTGCTAGCACACGCGTTTGATAGCTTTTCTAGTCAGCACTTTCACCGGAATTCAACCAAAAGGTCGTTTCATTCGTAGGTATTTCTCCTACTTAGACGGATATAACCATGAATCCGCTCCGACTAATATGCCGCGCACATCTAAACAATACAACACTAGTACGGGAATATTAACCCGTTGTCCATCGCCTACGCTACGCGCCTCGGCTTAGGACCGACTAACCCTGGGACGATTATCGTGGCCCAGGAAACCTTGCTCTTTCGGTGGGCAGGATTCTCACCTGCCTTATGGTTACTCATTCCAGCATTCTCACTTGATAACGCTCCACCGGACCTCGCAGTCCGACTTCAATGCAATATCAACGCTCCTCTACCACGCCCAGTATAAATACGACAATCCATATCTTCGGTACTACGCTTGAGCCCCGTTACATTTTCCGCGCAGAGATCTCTTGACGAGTGAGCTGTTACGCACTCTTTAAATGAATGGCTGCTTCTAAGCCAACATCCTCGTTGTTTAAGAAATCTCACCTCGTTTCCCACTTAGCGTATATTTAGGGACCTTAGATGGTGGTCTGGGCTGTTTCCCTTTTGAGCGACGAGCTTAGCCCCGCCGTTCTAACTGCTGTAGTTCCACTGATAGTATTCGTAGTTTGTCAAGGGTGAGTACCCTTACGGGCCCCAGTCCGAAACAGAGCTCTACCCCAGTCAGCTACCGTACAACGCTAGCCCTAAAGCTATTTCGAGGAGAACCAGCTATCTCCGAGTTCGATTGGCATTTCACCTCTAACCACAGGTCATCCGGGCGTTTTGCAATTCGCTACGGTTCGGCCCTCCACGCAGTTTTACCTGCGCTTCAGCCTGCCCATGGTTAGGTCACCCGGTTTCGGGTCTATTCACTATGTACTAAGTCGCCCTATTCAGGCTCGCTTTCACTACGCCTCCGCCAAATGGCTTAAGCTTGCACTAGCAAATAACTCGCTGGATCGTTCTACAAAAAGCACGCCGTCACCGGACAAACCGGCTCCGACTCCTTGTACGCACACAATTTCAGGATCTATTTCACTCCCCTTCCGGGGTTCTTTTAACCTTTCCCTCACGGTACTTGTTCACTATCGATCGTAAGATATATTTAGCCTTGGAAGGTGGACCTTCCGGATTCAGTCAGGGTTTCACGTGTCCCGACCTACTCGACAATATAAATGATAAGGTTTGCAACACTTGGCATACCAGGCTTTCACTGTCTTTGGCGCAGCTTTCCAGACTGTTCTGCTCGCCTCACAAATTTCTTACCTTATGCAGGCTGGTGGTAGCACCTGCTCGCCTATTGCGGCAATCCTGGATGAATCTAGTACTCCGCACTGGTTATTTATATGTCACAACCCCTTAATAACATTCGTCTACCAACTTATTCACCTGAAATTAACAGATGAAAGTCATTAAGGTTTGGGCTGTTCCGCGTTTCGCTCGCCACTACTAACGGAATCATTGGTTATTTTCTCTTCCTCAGGGTACTAAGATGTTTCAGTTCCCCTGCTTACCGCTCTCCAGTCCTATATATTCAGACAGGCGCAACTAGACATAACTCTAGCTGGGTTTCCCCATTCGGACATCCCCGGATCAAAGCTTAGTTAGGCAGCTCCCCGAAGCTTTTCGCAGCTCCTCACGTCCTTCATCGGTATCTTACGTCAAGGCATCCTTTTGTGCGCTTGAGTAACTTTTTACGTTATAGTGCAATTGACTAGTTATTGGTAATTACCAATAGCCGTTTGTCATTGTAAATCTACTTTAAAAAGCAGTGTTTATCTAAATTGCTTATCTCTCATATGCCAAATTTTTAAGTTACGAACTCAACTATCCACTCTGAAAAAATCACTGGGAAGCTTGAGTTTAAGCGTAAAGCTTGGCGGTTTAGCTCATGAAACTTTCATGTCCAAACTCAAGCAACTTGATAATAATAGCAATAAAAACAGGGGCGGTCAAGCCAAGATGTGTAGCTACATTTGCTACAATTTCAGCTTCTTAATAGATCATTGGTGGAGCAATGGGGACTCGAACCCCAGACCCCCTGCTTGCAAAGCAGGTGCTCTAGCCAACTGAGCTATTGCCCCGCGACTGTCGTAAAAGAGTAAATTTTGTATGAATCTGAGTAAAGAAATTCTACGACATTAAAACAATGGTGGGGCTATGTGGACTCGAACCTCAGACCTCGTCATTATCAGTGACGCGCTCTAACCAACTGAGCTATAGCCCCGTGGCAAATTACCGCTGTATTCTACCTAAATCAGAGCGTAAAAACAAGGAGATAGACACAATACGAAACATATAAACCTAAATAAAAAAGCGCCTCTCGCAGGGGCGCCCTTTTATCCAGCTTAAAAACTGAATAGTGCAATCAACGTCAGTTAGAAGTTTCAGATACTGATATCTCGTCCGCCGAAACGGAGATGTAAATTGTCAGTACTGATTTACAATTTACCAAGATCGACCTAGCTCTCGAGTGATTGCTCCGCTTAGTGCTAGTTTTCTCCCTAGAAAGGAGGTAATCCATCCGCACGTTCCCGTACGGATACCTTGTTACGACTTAACCCCAATCATCTCCCCTACCTTAGGGCCAGGCAAGCTGGCACGTCAGGTATTGGCGACTTTCATGGTTTGACGGGCGGTGTGTACAAGACCCGGGAACGTATTCACGGTAGTATAGCTGACCTACCGTTACTAGCGATTCCGGCTTCATGCAGGCGAGTTTCAGCCTGCAATCCGAACTGGGACCGGCTTTGATGGGATTTGCTCCGTCTTGCGACTTGGCTGCCCTTTGTACCGGCCATTGTAGCGTGTTTGTAGCCCCAGATGTAAGGGAAATACTGACCTGACATCATCCCCTCCTTCCTCCCTGTTACCAGGGCAGTCTAGCTAGAAAAATTCAACTAACCACAAGGGTTGCGCTCGTTGATGGACTTAACCAAACATCTCACGACACGAGCTGACGACGGCCATGCATCACCTGTCACTTGGCTCAATAAAGCACTCTCTCCTTTCGGAGAAATTCCAAGGATGTCAAACCTGGGTAAGGTTCTTCGCTTACCATCGAATTAAACAACACGCTCCACCGCTTGTGCGGGTCCCCGTCAATTCCTTTATGTTTTAGTCTTGCGACCGTACTCCACAGGCGGGATGCTTAACGCGTTAGCTTCGCTACTACCGGGGTCGATACCGATAACAGCTAGCATCCATCGTTTACGGCGTGGACTACCGGGGTATCTAATCCCGTTTGCTCCCCACGCTTTCGTGCCTTAGTGTCAGGAACGAGCCAGTACCCTGCCTACGCCATCGGTGTTCCTCCTAATATCTACGGATTTCACTCCTACACTAGGAATTCCAGGTACCTCTCTCGTCCTCTAGCTTGGCAGTTTTGATAATGTGTATGCGGTTGAGCCGCACGCTTTCACTACCAACTTACCATGCCACCTACGCAACTCTTTACGCCCAGTAATTCCGGATAACGCTTGGATCCTCCGTATGACCGCGGCTGCTGGCACGGAGTTAGCCGATCCTTATTCATCTGCTACCGTCATAATCGTCACAGATAAAAGCAGTTTACAACCCGAAGGCCTTCATCCTGCACGCGGCGTTGCTCCATCAGGCTTTCGCCCATTGTGGAAAATTCCCTACTGCTGCCTCCCGTAGGAGTCTGGGCCGTTCTCAGTCCCAGTCTGGCTGATCATCCTCTCAGACCAGCTAATGATCGTCGCCTTGGTGAGCCATTACCTCACCAACAAGCTAATCATGACGCAGGCCGTTCCCAAAGCGCCGAAGCTTTACTCCGAAGAGCACATGCGGTATTAGACACCATTTCTGGTGCTTATCCCTCACTTTGGGGTACGTTCCTACGCGTTACTCAGCCGTCCGCCGCTCGTCACCACCGAAGTAGCCTGGTTACCGCTCGACTTGCATGTATTAGGCACGCCGCCAGCGTTCATCCTGAGCCAGGATCAAACTCTCCAAAAAAAGAATTTGTCATGCATTAAAATGCATGCTCAAAATGAACTGACGTTGATTTGCACTACTCAATTTTTAAAGTACTTTAGGGAATTCGAAAGAACCCCAAAAAGACTTAACCAATAATACTCTTGCTAAAAGCTTATTGTCAAGATAACACTGGCAGTAAATAATTGTGATGATTACAATGGCAATTTTAAGTCCGGATTTAGACTCAACCACCTCAGTTACACCATCTTCCGCTTCAATAATTTCGGACTTATCGACGAGAGCTAAACTAACTACCGTCGTCACCGTCATTTAAGCGCATAATACGAACCCCCTGAGTAGCCCGACCAAGACGAGGTATATCTTTAATGCCGAGCCTGAATGGTTTGGCCTTGGGAAGATATGATGATTACTTCCTGGGTATCATCCTCGCTCAAGTGTTTTTACTCCGATCAACTCGCCAGTTTTGGAATTTACTACGGCGGAGCGAATGCCAACGCCACCACGGGCATGAGGCGTAAACTGCGACACTTTCGTTCGCTTGCCATAACCATATTTGCTGATGACAAAAATGCTTGAGCCTTCTTCAACTATATCCATGCCTATAACCTGATCATCCGCTGCGCAATCGGATACCGCGGACACCTCGTGAAACGCGGCCCATTGGGCGGGCATCGCTTTCGTGGAAACGAATTGCCTGACCTTGAGAAGTCGAAATCAAGACCTCATTATCGCCAGTCGTCATACGGATCCATTTCAGTTCGTCACCTTCGTCTAGATTGATGGCAATTAAGCCACTGGCTGCGAACATTCTGGTACTGTTCAAATGGCGTCTTTTTAACGACGCCGCGCATGGTACACATAAATAGGTTGCCGCCATTGGTCTGTTTACTGACGTTTATGACTGAACTGACCGTTTCTTCCGGCTGCAGTTGCAATAAGATTGACTAGGGCCACACCCTTGGCGCTTAAGCATGGCGGCGGGAACTTCATAGGTCTTTAAGCGGAAGACGCGCCCTTTATTGGTAAAGAATAATAGGAAGTCATGAGTGCTAGCATTGACGACTTGTTCGATCACATCTTCTTCGCGGGTGACCATACCGCGACGGCCCTTGCCACCCCGACCTTGCCGCTTATACTCGGCAATTGGGCTTCGCTTAATATAATTGGCAGCCGTTAGTGTAACGACAACTTGTTCATCGGCAATTAAGTCTTCGTCACTTAAGCTGACCAAGTTCCTGGGGAACTACCTTAGTTCGTCGCTCATCACCATATTGTTTCTTTAGCTCGACGAGCTCATCTTTAATGATTTTACTAATTTTCTTTTCGTCGGCCAGAATTGCTTCCAGTTCTCCGATAAGTTTGAGTAAGTTCAGCTAGCTCATCTTCGATTTTCTTTCTCTCCAAGCCAGCCAATGTGCGAAGTTGCATGGCCAGAATGGCTTTAGCCTGAATCTCACTTAACTTAAACTTGTTCTATCAAATTGGCCTGAGCTTCATCAGTGGTTTCACTGGCTCGAATGGTCTTAATAACCTCATCAATATGATCAAGCGCAATTTTAAGCCCCTCGAGAATATGGGCGCGCTCTTTTGCTTTCTTTAGCTCAAACTCGGTGCGACGACGAACGACAACGTGACGGTGCTTCATGATGCTCTTGGATGATGTCTTGAAGGCCGAGCACCCGAGGCTGAATGCCATCAACAAGCGCCATCATATTAAAGTGAAAGCTCGTTTGCAGCGGCGTTTGTTTATAGAGTTGATTGAGTAATTTCTTCGGATAAGCGTCTCGTTTTAAGTCAATGACGATTCGGACATCGCCACGAGCACTTTCGTCGCGCAGATCAGATATGCCGGTAATCTTTTTCTCTTTAACTAAGTCGGCAATCTTAATCATCAAGCTTTCTTTATTGA
Source organism: uncultured Candidatus Saccharibacteria bacterium (assembly GCA_963707285.1). GTDB lineage: Bacteria > Patescibacteriota > Saccharimonadia > Saccharimonadales > UBA4665 > CAVPPA01. The sequence continues at coordinate 170,385 of CAVPPA010000005.1, read as the reverse complement.
GGGCATAGGGGATCTCAGTAATAATAATTTGGCTGCGACCCTTGGCTGCTTCAACAATCTCAGCCACGCCTCGGACTACCACACCACCGCGTCCAACCGCATAAGCCGTACCGAATTGAATCCTTGACCATAAATAATGCCGCCAGTCGGAAAATCAGGACCTTTGACAAATTTCAACAGATCATCAAGGGTAGCATCGGGATGTTCGATTTGGTAGATGGTAGCGTCAATCAGCTCAGTCAAATTATGGGGCGGGATATTGGTTGCCATACCGACAGCGATACCAACTTGACCATTTAGTAATAAATTGGGTAATTTTGCCGGTAAAACAGATGGTTCTTGCAAGTCGTCCATCATAGTTGTCGCGAAAATCAACCGTTTCTTTATCGATGTCGGCGAGCAGTTCCTCGGCTATTCGAGCCATCTTAGCTTCGGTGTAACGCATAGCGGCCGGCGGATCGCCGTCCATTGAACCAAAGTTACCTTGTCCATTCACTAGCATGTAACGCATTGACCAGGGCTGAGCCAGCCGTACCATTGCATCGTAAATAGCGACATCACCATGCGGATGGTATTTACCCATAACCGCACCGACGACATTGGCGCTTTTACGGTGTCGAGCAGCAGCGCGCAGTCCGTCGTCGGTTCATAGCTATATAAAATACGGCGATGAACCGGCTTGAGGCCGTCACGGACGTCAGGTAGGGCTCGATCGATAATGACGCTCATGGAGTATCGTAAATAGCTATCTTCCATGACGTTTTCGACCGTTCGCAGCTCGACGAGTCGTGAATGGTGCTTGAATTCAGCCGTAATCACTTCACCTTCTAGCTGGTGGTCTGATTTTCGGGCATCAGCTAGTGATCTATCGTCGTCCATATTAAATATCCAAGTCCTTCACAAATTTGGCATTCGTCTGAATGAAGTTCTTACGCAATTCTACTTCTGTACCCATCAGCTTATTGAAGATAGCGTCAGCTTTTTCGGCATCTTCTATCTTCACTTGGATCAGCACCCGTTTTTCCGGATTCATGGTCGTCTCAAACAATTGGTCAGCGTCCATTTCGCCTAAACCTTTGTATCTCTTCTGCTCAATGAAACCGGCTTGCTTATAACGTTCATCCTCAGAATTAACTTTTAAGCCTTCTTTTTGGCGGCTAGCGATTGTCTCGTCAAGGACTTTCTCTAGCTCGTCTTCATCATAGATGAATACACTAGTTTTGCGGCCGGGTTTGACGAGTTCAAAGAGTGGCGGCTTGGCCAAATAGATATGACCGCCATCAATCACTGGCTTCATATAACGGAAGAAGAATGTCAGCAATAGAGTGCTGATATGCGAACCATCAACGTCAGCATCAGTCATAATAATAATACGGTCATATCGTAAGCCACTGACATCGAAAGATTCCTCAATGCCAACGCCCATAGCTTTTATAAGACTCAGTATTTCATTATTTGCCAGCATTTTGTCTAACCGGGCACGTTCAACATTTAAAACCTTGCCACGGAGAGGCAGTATGGCTTGAGTTTGACTATCGCGACCGCTTTTAGCAGAACCGCCTGCTGAGTCACCTTCGACTAGGAATAATTCTGAGTCTTTCGGATCTTTGCTTGAACAATCGGCCAGTTTACCGGGCATACTAGCTCCGTCCAGAACACCTTTTCGGATAATATTCTCGCGGGCGGCGCGGGCGGCCTTACGAGCACGGGCAGCCAGTAGAGCTTTGCCGACAATTTTTCGAGCTATCGCCGGATGCTCTTCTAAATAATATGTTAAGTATTCGCTCATAACCTGTTCAACATAGCCGCGAACTTCGGGATTGCCAAGTTTGTTCTTAGTTTGTCCCTCAAACTGCGGATTGGTTAACTTCACCAAGAATAACCGCCGTTAAGCCTTCGCGGCAATCTTCGCCTGTTAGGTTTTCTTCTTTCTCTTTTAGCAAGCCACTTTTACGGGCATAGTCATTTATGACGCGCGTCAGAGCCGATCGAAATCCGGTTAGGTGCGAACCGCCTTCAGGGTTATAGACGTTATTGGCGAAAGTTTTGATAGTTTCGATAAAAGCATCGGTATACTGCATGGCGATTTCGACTTGGGTGTCTTCAATGGTTTTGTCGACATAAAATACGTCCTCGTCAACAACTTCTTTGCCCAACATTCAAATGTTTGACATACGACTTAATACCGCCTTCAAAATAGAAACTGTAACGATTACCGGTATTTTCATCTTCTAGAGAGGTCAACAATGCTTTAGTCAGATAAGCCGAGTGGCGTAAATGATCGAGAATCGTATCGTAATTAAATTCTATCGATTCAAATATCGAAGCGTCGGGATAAAAGGTAATTTCAGTACCGGTTTGATCCGTTTTGCCGATTACTTTTAATTCGGTTTGTGGTACCCCAAGGGCATATTCTTGACGGTAGATATTACCGTTTTGGCTAATTGTAGCGATAAGTTTCGTCGACAAGGCATTTACGACACTAACCCCTACGCCGTGAAGACCTCCCGAAACTTTATAGCCTCCACCGCCAAACTTACCACCGGCGTGTAGGATGGTTAAGGCCGTTTCTACGCCACTTTTACCAGTTTTAGTAACAATACCGGTTGGTATGCCGCGTCCGTTGTCGGTGACACGAACTCCACCATCCTCTTGTAACACCACGGAAACATGGGTGGCATATCCAGCTAATGCTTCATCAATACTATTATCTATTATTTCCCAGACAAGATGATGTAGTCCTTCAATTCCGGTACTGCCGATATACATGCCTGGACGTTTGCGAACTGGATCCAAGCCTTCAAGTACTTGTATTTGATCCGCATCGTATTTATCGCCTTTGTATTTCGTCAAAATGAATCAACCCTCATCTAGATTTTAGTTTCCACCCGTTATCCTTATTATACTCGAAAATGCTTTTAAAAACAACTAACTAACACCTTATTTTAATTCAATTACTGTAATAAAAGCTGTAATTCTATAAATTAGGCTAAAACGCTTGTCTTACTTTATTGTGATTGACGCGACATTACTTATTTCAAGTGTAATTCGCCTTCCTGATCAATATATATAGTATCGCCGTCATCTGGTGTTTTATTTTGATTTGTTTCGTCCTTATTATCGGTGTTTAATTTCGGCTTTTTTATTGTTACAGAATGCTCTTTATTAATTTTATCTTCTTTTGGATTCTTTGGTTGATTTTCCGATTGGTCCGCCAAATTCCGCCTTAATTGAGCCGCTAATTTATCAATTTCACCTTTATCAATCGAACTACTTGATATGTTTTTAGTGGTGGAGTCCGGCATTGTTTTATTTTCTCGTTCTGGGGGCTCTATGTTTGCTTGTCTTTTTGCCAACCATTCATCCAAAAAACTGGATCCGCTTTTGGCTGGTTGGATGGGTGGTGCCGAAGCACTTGTCGCTGCTGAGGTCAAATTTGGTTGGGGTACTCCGTTATCTAGACGTGAACCTGAATTCCACGGTGTATTGCCTACGCTTTTATCAAATGGATTGAGAGTTTGATTAGGACGGGGTGGTTCTGCTTTCGTTTCCATACGTGCAAATATCTCCTCTTCAACGGCAGATTTAGGTCTGCCATATTTAGCAGCGGACAATTGTTTCAATGCTTCAGCAAGACGCTTATTTGAATTACCTAGCGGCGGTAAAGTGGCCATACTAAAAGGCTGCGTCGGTACTCCGTCAATCATGGTTCGGACGATCGTATTATAATTTGGCAAACGCAACAGATCAGTTTCATCAAAGGCGGGATGGAAATATTTATTGAGTGATTCGGCGTCTCTATCGCCGACCCGAAAAGCGATAGTCGTGCCTATATTACCGAAAATAGCATCTCGGATTTCTTCGGTAAGCTGAGTCGTAAATTGGTTTGCCACAATTAAATTAAGATGATATTTCCGTGCTTCGGACATTATGGTGGCAAATGAGTCTGTTGAGAAATTCTGAAACTCATCTACAAAAAGGCCGAAATCTTGACGCTCGCTTTCTGGTAATCCAGCTCGGCTCATAGCAGCTGACTGAAATTTCATGATAAATACCATGCCTAAAAGTTTTGAGTTTAATTCGCCTGTTCTACCCTTGCTTAAATTAACCAATAAGATTTTTTTGTTATCCATAATATCTCGTAAATCAAAGGCGCTTTTAGTCTGCCCGATGATATTACGCATCATTTCATTAGATAAGAAGGCGCCAAATTTACTTATAAACCAGCTGACGACGTCGCCAAATTCATTAGAGCGTTGAGACTGGGGCATTTCTTTTTCCCAAAATTCTTTGACGTTTCGATCCGTTACATATTGCAACTTCTGCTGGACAAATTTTGGATCCCTAAACAATTTTGGAATATCAACGAAGGTGCCACCTTGAGGATCAGCCATAACGGTTAGGGCAGCATTACGAAACAAATGCTCATAGCGCGGACCCATTATGCCTTGGTGGTGCGGATCGTATAGCTTATAGAGCATATTAAGTGCTTCTTGAATTAAGAAATCTTTTTGATCCGGCGTTTCAAATTCAAATATATTCAATCCCATCGGATAGGCTAATTCTGCCGGTGAAAAATAAATAACGTCTTCGGTCCGCTCTCTCGGCACTAATGAAAGCAACCTTTCAACTGTATCTCCGTGGGGATCAACAAAAGCAAAGCCTTTTCCCTTCAACATGTCTTGGAGAGCGAGATTCTCAAGAAAGGTCGATTTACCGGTGCCGGTTTGTCCGACCACATACATATGTCTCTGTCTATCTTGCAAGGCAATCCGGATTGGTTTTTTCGATCCCCTAAATACGTTATAGCCAAGCAATAAACCGTCTGCCGGTATGTTACGAGGTCCGTCAACTTGTTTCGAACCTTGTCGGGTAAGCTGAGAAGTCGGAATATTTCGTTGATCAGGAAAATGAAAAAGCGTAGCCAGCTCAACTGAATTAAGAACCATATTTCGTTTACTTTGAGGGAATAGTCTTAATAAATAATCGTCTACAAGGCTATCAACGTGTTCAGAAGGGACAAATTTGAAGCCATTTTTGCCTGGAGCATCAAATAAAGTAAATGAAGCTGTTATATTAGCTAAAATTGCTTGTGATCGTTGAGCAACATTAGAGGATACAACGACGCGAATAAGCGTTTCATAAGCTTGGTAGCGTGTTTTATCGTCTACAGAATCGAGCACCGCTTGATCGAGACTAGACAGTTCTGGCCGATTGTCTTTTTTTTCAGCTGAATTGGTGTCTGGCGGCGAAGATAACGCTTGAATAATTTGTCTGCCTAGTAAAGCAGCGCTGTGCAGGCCTCCTTTATTATTGTTACCTTTACGGATATCACTAGCCATAGTTCCGGCCGTTTGTCGCCATTTAGAGTCCGTAGCCCTCAACAAGATCTGAATAGTGGCACCGTCTTCTTTATCTAACATAGACAAGGCGTTTAGAATCGCCTGCATGGTATCCCTTTTAAGGTCTTGATATGTCGCAATTGGATAGGCAAATGATTTCTTCAGAACAAATTCGCCACCCAAAACTGAATTAATTTTTCCAACTTTGTTAAATATATTGTGTTCGGCAACTTCCTCAATTTGAGCAGTCGTATATGCACTAATTATTGCTTGTTTTACAACATCTACAAGCACAAGTGGAACTACTGCATAAAAATAGACTAGACCTTGGTTGCCAACGATTTCAAAGGAGAAATGTCGTTGTCCATATAGTTTATTTTTTAGTCCTTTTTGATATGTACTGGCGATAATGTTGTAAATAACTTGCCCTTTTGAAATATTTTCATCAACCAAATCACGCGTATCACGACCATTGGATTGTATGTCTTCACTCATGGGCGGAAGATGTATTAATAAAGGCACTAATTTAAGTGCTCGTTCATAATTTTTCTTTTCACGAACGATATGGACATACCAAAAAGCTAAAGGTCCACCAATAAGGCAAGTTACAATAACCAAAATAGCTATAACGACGATGAGTGTAACCATGAATCAATTCTCGGGAATTTTAACATCCTTGTTATAACGTTTTTTCAAATAATCTGCCCTTAGTAGAGTTAACGCTTGATTTTTATTGTATGGATCAGATTTATATCTCTCCATAATTGCCTTTACAGCTTCAACCCACTCTTTTTCGACTAGATCAGCATCTTTAGCTTGCAATGGAGCCGACGAAATAGTTCGCAGCTGTGACTGAGAACCACCAACAGCCGTATTAATTTGAGGTATTACCGGTTGAGCCGAAGACATTAATTGGCTATTTGGTTCGTCTGGTGGTTGCCACCATGCCACTGAATCCTGGCCTGACGATAGATTAGGCTCATTAAGGCCTTGTTCTTGCGGTTCCATAACTACTAATAGTATACAGCGTCAGATAGATAGACTCTAGCTTCAACCTATGAAGAACGGGCTTTTAAACGTGATGAGTAAGTAATATATAGATACAAAATAATCATAAGTGGTACTATCGCCAAGATATCTCGGAGACTAAGTTGACCGATTGATTGCATAAGAAGTAAAAACATCGTTAAAACCGTAATAAATAGAGCAAATCGTCTTTGAGATTTCACAGAGATTGTTAAAAAAAACGAGATTAACTTCGTTAAACCTAAAAATAATTCATAAAATGTCAAAGCTGAAAGTAAACAAGCTAAAATAATCACAAATGAATTACTGTTTGTGGGGTTGATTAAACTAAAAAAGACAATGTCTGCAATTAATAATGGAATAATAAACTTTATAGCTCTAAAAATACGAGAAAGAATTGGCATATAAATAGCATAACAAAAATGCTACCTATTTTTTAAGTAGGTAGCCGATTATAAACCTAGTGTCCTGGCGATAAATCCGCTCTATATAAAATTTATTTAGCGCTTATCGCCGAGGACTTTGACTGACCGCTCTCGTAGCCTAGTTGGCTGCTCAGAGCGATGACGGTAAAAACCGATAGTAAGTATTATTTTTATTTTTGAACTTACAAGTTCGATAGTACTATAAATAAGTGCTTATGTCAATAGCTAAATTTCGTGCTTGTATGAAAAAAACGATGCATTTTAATCGAACTACAATCAAAAGTTATACACAGATATTTTATATTCGTGCTAATGCCTATTGACAGCTTGATTGTGATTTTATTAAGATGTGCATAGCGCTTTGAATAAAAAAAGTGCTCAAAAACAAAAACGACAAATAATACGAACAACGGCTACTCGCAGGCCGTTGTTCTTTTACATTACGGCTTCCAAAAATTTTATTGTCATTTTATAAAAGTGAGTTATTTAAAATTTTGAATTTGAATGTGGTCTGCGCCTAAATAAGCTCTATTGTTAATATAATCTCTGACTATTTGATCTGACATCTTATTGACCCCTGTTTTAATATCTGTTAGACTGAAAATTACGTATTACCAGCTAAGAATGGTTTGAAGGAGATTTCTTTATAAGCAAAGCAACTCGCCTGAATGGCGCTATACAAGCTCTGGAGCTTAGAGTCATTGACGAAGATGGGAAACAACTAGGAGTTCTTTCCAAGCGCGATGCACTTCAAATGGCTCAGGATCGAGAATTGGATCTTGTAGAAATCTCACCCGATGCTAAACCACCTGTTGCGAAGATAATTGATTGGGGTAAATATAACTACCAACGAACCAAACAATTACAGCGTAACAAGAAAAAGACGCGTTCTTTAGAGATGAAACAGATGCGTTTTGGTCTAAAAATCGGAGAGCATGATTTAAATGTTAAGCTAGGTAAAGTTAATCAATTCTTGGTAGACGGACATAAAGTTAGAATGACACTTGTCTACCATGGTAGGGAGTTAGCTCATAAAGAATTAGGCTATAAACTTGCCGATAAGGTCATTGCGGATTTTGGTGATAAAATTATAGTCGATCAATCACCTCAATTCATTGGAAAGCAATTGAATTTTGTTATTAGAGGCAAACCAACTTCGCACCATGTCCATCTTGAAAAAAGTACAGATAATATCAAAGAGTAGGAAGGAACAATAATATGCCCAAGCTAAAAACCCATAGCGGTACCAAAGACCGAGTTAGAGTTACTAAAAACGGTAAAGTTCGCGTTGGTCACCCAAATATGAACCACTTTTTACAAAAGAAAACAGGCGGTCGTAAACGTAGTTTAAGAGGTTTATCTACAATTACTGGTAGTAATTCTCATTCTATTAAGAAACAACTAGGAGTTTAATATGCGTGTAAAACGGGGAGTTGCCGCTCACAAACGGCACCAACACATTAGAACTGCCACGAAAGGAATGACTCATTCCAATCGCGCCAGTATTAAACGTGGTCGTCAAGCCGTAACTAAGGCTTTACAATTTGCTTATAGAGATCGACGAAATCATAAAAGAACCTTCCGACAATTATGGAATGCTCGTATTAATGCAGCTGCTAGGCAACACAATACCACCTACAGCAGATTAATTGCCTCATTAAAGGTGGCTAACATCAGCCTTGATCGTAAAATACTTAGTGAATTGGCCGTAAATGAGCCAAAAACATTCGAAGCAGTTCTCAAAGCCGCTAAAAAATAATTTAATAATTAACTACTGACGCTCATATAATAAAAGTCCCTCTAAATAGAGGGACTTTTATTAGCCAGATTATCTATAAGCCGGGTTCTGTTGGTTATTAGTCTCACACTAGTCATCTATCTAGTCACAACGTTGCCGCTGTGATCAAGCGGATAATAATCGACTATCCTGGCGGGTTACCAGCGTAAACGCATGGATAGTCTCCTTGCAACAGGCAGGGTTTACCTTCCAAAAATGTCACCATCCTTGGCTGTGGGCTCTTACCCCACTCGTTTCACCCTTACCTTGCAGTATATTTTTGATTTCGCCACAAGAGCGAAAACGAAAGCATAATGCAAAGGCGGTTTCGTTTCTGTGGTACTTTCCCTAGAGTTACCTCTGGTTGCTGTTAGCAATTGCCATTCCCTATGCTGCCCGGACTTTCCTCGTATGTATTACACACGCGACTAGCCGATAATCTGGCATCCACTATTATATCACCTCTGTTAGGTATCTGTCACTATCCATGAACACTAATAATGTTTTAATTGCGCGGAAATCGACTTCAATTGATCAATTTAGGAGGTGTGCCGTTTACTAATTTCTCATCTAATGCCTTATTTACTTCTGCATCAGCTAATTTATTTAATTCCCTTGGTACCTGCGTAAATGAAATATGTTCGAAATGCTTACTTAGTTGTTTGATTGCGTCGTGAATAGGCCACAAATCTCGATTCCTAACTTTGTATATCCCTTTCATCTGATTAACAACGAGAAGGCTGTCCATATAGACGGTTACTTCTTTGGCTCCTAAATTTTTAGCTTCTTCTAATGCTAACTTTAAGGCTGTGTATTCAGCTTGATTGTTCGTCGTAATGCCTAAGTAAACCCCTTTACTGACAAGTAGCTTTTGCTGGTCATCAAAAACAACATAACCACTAGCTGATGGCCCCGGATTACCACGCGATCCGCCGTCAGTATATAGCATTACCTTATCTGCTCGTGGTAAATTTTCTGCAGCTTGACTAGGAATTTCTCCCGAGAACCTAAAGTGAATTATTTTCACCGGTGTATCCCAGGTAACCCCTTGTCCATAATATTTTTGGTAAGTATTTAATAGAGCTTCTCTGGATTCGATCTTACCATGTTCTTTTTCGTCGTTTTCCGTTATGTCCTCTAGACGTTTTTGAGTAATGTTATCGATAGTTGCTACTCCAATATCTTTCCACGTTTCAGGATTATTTGGATCAACTTTATCGACTAGGATCACTCGATCATTAACAGATAAATCTTTGTCATCGAATAACCGCCAGGTGTTTGTTTTTATTCCCTTTACAACCAGTTCGGCAAGATCATGATCAAGTTTAAGTTTTTTCATCTTATAGAATTATACATGGTCGGGGTGACAGGACTTGAACCTGCGACCTCACGGCCCCCAGCCGTACGCGCTAGCCAACTGCGCCACACCCCGATATACCTATAATAATTAATTTCTGTCACTCAATAAGATTATAAGCGCTAAAGTAATATTCTAAATCAAGTATTGTAAAACCGCATGATCTAAATTAACCAAAATACCGCCAAAACCACCAAGTAATACCAAAGCAAAAATAATAATTAAGCCAAATGGTTCAATCTGGCTCATAAGGTTTTGGATTGGCTCAGGCGCAAACGCATATAATACTCTTGATCCATCAAGGGGCGGAATGGGAATAAGATTAAATATAAAAAGGGCGACATTTAAAGTTATAAACCAATATAAGGCATTTATAAGAAAAGTATCAGCAATAAATATTCTCACTAATAGTGCGCCGAATATCGCCAGAACAAGATTAGAAACTGGTCCGGCTGCCGCAATTAACGCTGAACCAAATTCCTGAAATTTAACGCGTTCTGGATTAAAAGGTACAGGTCGGGCAGCTAGTATTGGGGTTTGGAATAATATTACCGTAATAATTGGAAGTAGAATCGTCGTAAACGGATCAATATGCTTAAATGGATTAAGGCTAACCCTGCCTTGCTCAGCTGCGGTTGTATCTCCCAATTTTAGTCCCACATAGGCGTGAGTAGCTTCATGAATTGACATACCGATTAATATTGAAATTACAATTTCAATAATATCTGTTGGCGAGAGACCAATGTTCATACTTACCTTCAGTATATCAGCTGAATATTTGAAATTGACTTAGGGGTCAAAAATAGCTATAATTACACCTTAATAACATCTTTCTACTAAGGATTATTAATGCAAAAATGTGATATTACCGGCAAAGGTAAACAATTTGGCAATAATGTTAGCTTTTCACAGCGCCACACAAAAAAAGTTTGGAAACCGAATCTTCAAACTAAGACAGTTGTGGTAGATGGAAAAACTGTAAAACTTAAGCTCAGTACTCAAGCTATCCGTACAATGAAAAGAAAAGGTCTCCTAAAGGTTTAAGATTAGTAAGTAAAGTTCCTAGCTACGAGTTAGTATAACGAGTTGGGCGGCGTCATTACTAATAGTCTCGTCGGGTTTGATATGTAACTTAGAAATTGTCTCTTTAGGCTCCATTCCTAAGTTCTTTAGGGCCTGTTCAAGGGTTTGTTGTTCAACGGGATAATGAATGGCTTCATCAGCATAATGGGTAGGTATAACTAGTTTGGGTTCGATCTTTTTGAGCAACTGGAGAGCCCCAGTGGCATCAAGAGTGTATCCGTTACCACCAATCGGAACCAACATGACGTCTACTGCCCCTATAGCCTCCAACTGACTATCATTTAGGTCAGGAAAGATATGGCCAGGTAAAAGGTAGCTCGTTTCGTCTACAATGACTTTGAACATAGTTGCGGCATGTGTACCCGGAGCATCAAGATGGCTACGAGCCGCAATACCGGTTATCGATAATCCACCAACTTCATACTCGCCAGGTTGATCAATAAGAAGTCTAGGTATGATGGTTAAATCTTTGTGATTTGTCGTAAAAACCACGATGTCATCTTGTTTTGTTATAGACTTTAAACCAAGTTCAGCTAAATTATCGTCAAATACCACTCTAAAGTTCTTAGAGGTAAACGTCACACAATTTGCACCAAAATACTGTATATCCATACCTAATATTAAACGTTTTCCAATAAGCCGTGATTATCGATTACAGTTTGCTTCTTGGCAGCTAAAACATTAGTCACAAACTTATCTTTCACCTGTTGACGATACTTAAAGTCATCAAGCCCCATTACGGTATATCGTAATTCCTTGCCTTCTTTTTCCTCTAATTCACTAACGAATTTTTGTACGGCATGGGAATTCGTATTTCCAACAATAAATAAATCTATTCCAGCCGATTCATCACGCGTAAATTGTCCGGTATAAAGTAAGAGTTCGACGTTACCTAGAGCTTTCATATCATCTCGTTTTTCATTTTTTGGCGTGGCTTTGGCGGCGGGTTGATTCCCCGAGCCGAATATAGCTTTTAAGGGATCGTAGAATTCGTATTTCTGGTTTACTTCGTAATAGAGTCGATTATTTGTTGTCTCCGAAACTATAATTCCTATATTAAGAAGATTGGATAGTTCACGACGAACTGAATTTATCTGTTCATCAATTTTACGCGTGATCTCTCGAACATAAAATGATCGATTCGGATTACTCAAAAAAAGTTGCAATAACTTTAATCTTGTCTTTGATCCGAGTAGTTGTTCAATCATAGCTTAATTGTAACAAATAGGGAGTGCTTCTGTAATATCATTTATTCAATTCTGTTGTCACAAGATCAACAATTTCTCCAATATTATATCCGGTAGAAAACCAATGAATACTTTTATTTCGTTTAAACCAAGTCCTTTGCTTTTTGGCTAAAGCTAGGGTATCTCTAATGATTAATTGAACAAGTTCACTATGGTTTATGGTATTCGAAAAGTAATTCTGCCATTCCCGGTAGCCAACCGCTTTAAGTTGTTCATTATTCCAACCATATTTTTGAGATAAGTTTCTCACTTCATCTTCCAATCCATTAGCTATCATTGCATTAACTCTTCGTTCGATTCGTATATCAAACTCTTCTCTGGGCATCTGAAGTCCGATTATGACTGTATGTGGACGAAGAGACAGTTTCGAGGATCTCTTACCGTTAGACTCAATAAAACGAACTAGTCGACGTCTGTTATGAGCATCAATCATTTCAGTGTTTAAATTCAATTTATCTGCTTCTTGTAAAAGCTGATGTAAATCCATCTGATTAAGTTTCTCACGCAATTCTTCCGTCGGCGGAGATAAAAATTTATAACTGAATAAAACACTGTCAATGTACAAGCCACTTCCACCAACCAAGAATGGTAGTTTATGGCGTGAAGCAATATCCTGAATGGCATTATTGGCAAATCGCTGGAATGCTTCAGTATTAAAATTACTCCCTGGTTCAGCTATATCTATTAAATGGTGAGGAATTGCTTGTTGCTCATTCTGCGTTGGTTTCGCGGTGCCGATATTAAAACCTTTATAAATTGTCATTGAGTCAGCACATATAATTTCACCTCGAAAATGCTCGGCAAGTTTTATAGCAAGCTCTGATTTACCACTTGCAGTCTGTCCCAAAATTACTATAAGAGGTGAAACTTGATTTGTCATCTTATTCAACATTGTCATCTGGGGGCCACCAAATTAAGGTTTTTACGTCCACGTAATAATCACTGCTGACATCAACACCTTCGGCTTCAAGTGCCACCTTATGCTCTAGTCGACCGCCGGGATAGCCCGAAGCTAAATGTCCACGCTTATTAACAACCCTCTGCCAAGGCAATGTAGGATCACCAAAATGGGCTATTCCACCAATAATTCGGGCGGCGCGGACATTTCCGCACAACGCGGCAATTTGACCATACGTCATTAGCCGACCCAACGGAATCAATCTAACAAGCATTTCAACTCGCTCTCTAAAAATTGGTTCAGCAATAGGCATTTTAGTTATATTACGCTATAGAGATGATTTGCTGACGCGCGATTTTGCTTCATTTGCAACAGTTTTTAAAAACTCTTGAATTGTTTTCCCTTCATGATGATCGCCGACCTCTAGATCTTTACGTATTCGTGGTACAAGATCATTCCCGGCAATTTCTTTCTCACCAATGACGACCGTATAGGGTACTTTCATCAATTCGGCCACACGAATCTTTTTGCCAACCGATTCATTAGTATCATCAATCATTACCCGTAGTCCAAGTTTCATAGCTTCAGCCGAGACTTTATTAGCAAAATCCAGTGTAGTTTGTTCTTGATTTACAGTTATTAGACGAACTTGTTCTGGTGCCAGCCAAACAGGAAATTTCCCCGCTGTATGTTCTATATAAACACCCAAGAATCGTTCAATTGAGCCTAGAATTGCGCAATGGATCATTACGGGTCGTTGCTGGGTACCATCTTCAGCAGTGTATTCGAGTTTAAATCTCTCTGGCTGTACAAAATCAACCTGGATAGTGGCAACCTGATGTTCACGACCAATAGCGTCAGTAGCCATAAAGTCGATTTTTGGTCCATAAAAGGCTGCTTCACCGTAAGCTGCAAAAAATTCGAGTTTATTATGTTCTGCTCGAACATGAATAATTGATTCTGCTTTCTCCCATAATTTTTGCTCGCCCAAATATTTGTCACTACTATCTCGAAAACTTAGACGAGCTCGTAAAGGCATGCCCAGAGTGCTATAAACCGTTTGAACATCAGAGATAAGATTATCAACGACGTCTTCCAACTGATCAGTGCGACAATAGGCGTGACTATCGTCTTGAGAAATGGATCGCACACGCATGAGACCGCCTAATTCGCCGCTTTTTTCATCCCGGTAGACTGTTGTAGTCTCAAAGTATTTAATTGGCAAATCGCGGTAGCTTCGTGGAAGAGAGGCATAAATTTGATTATGGTGAGGGCAATTCATTGGTTTTAAGGCAAATTGATCCGAAGTTTCCTGACTCTTTACTAGGAATAATTCGTCACCAAATTTATCCCAATGTCCAGATACCTTATAAAGATCAGTTTTTGTAATATGGGGAATAGAAACCCTTTGAAAGCCTGATGCTAAACGGAGGGATTCTGCAAAATTAGCTAGTTCTTCACGCATAACCGTGCCCCTCGGCGTAAATAATGGTAATCCGGATCCAACGAGATCTGAAAATACAAATAAATCTAGTTCCCTACCAGTTTTACGATGGTCACGCAATTTAGCTTCTTCTAGCATATGGAGGTATTTCTTTAGCTCTTCTTTATCTCTAAAGGACACTCCATAAATACGCTGCATTTGGGGATTTGTTTCTTTTCCTCGCCAGTATGCTCCAGAGATACGAAGCAACTTAAAGGCACCCGCTTTACCGGTGCTTTCAAGATGCGGACCTCGGCAAAGATCCGTAAAATCTCCGCTTGTATAGAATGTAACTTTTTCTACCTTGGTAGTCATGTCAGATGATACACCTAGTTCGTCTACATTTAGTTCTTTTACGAGCGTAGTACCGGATCGCTTAAGGTCATTTAGAAGTTCTACTTTGTATGGTTGTTGATTCTTTTTTGCCCAGTCGATAGCTTCATCTATCGGAATATCACGTCGTTCAAATGGTGTATTTGAGGCTATTATTTTTTTCATTTCTTCCTCAATTTTGGGTAAATCATCTTCCGAAAGTTTGATTTCACCTAGGTCGACGTCATAATAAAAACCATTTTCAACCACTGGGCCTACACCAAACTTAACCTTAGGCCAAAGGTGTTGTATCGCTGTGGCCATAATATGAGCCATGCTGTGTCGCATTACGTGAAGCTCGTCATTTACTTCTGCCATATCCGTCTCCCTTAATTACATGATACGAAAAAGACGCGCTCGGTTAAATACACTCGCATGATATTCAACCTAACGCGTCTCGGGTCCTGTTTGGGTCAATATTTTACGACGTATGTATTACCCCGTTTATATTGACTGTTTATTAAATCAGGACGGTTCCACCGGACTTCCTTATAACTAATCTATTTGCTATAAGGCACTCTTGCTACCACGTTATCGCACGTATAGCTCCCCACGAAACTCGACGGGTGGTGAATCCGTGTCACCGTTCACGGCGATTATAACACATCGCAAAACTTCACCTTCGCCCTAATATAAAGTAGTTGGTATGATATGGCTAGTACTATTATATTGTTAATTATACATCTCCCTTGTGGAAAAATATTATTTAACACCATCTATGATATTAACCTTCTCTTAAACTGTAATTGAACTTCATTTAAATATAAAGTATCCTTATAATCTATCGTGGATGAATAATAGATGGTTGCGGGCATGTAGCTCAGTTGGCTAGAGCGTCGCTTTGACGTAGCGGAGGTCGGGGGTTCGAGCCCCTTCGTGCCCACCACTTTTTATCATCCTAACAGATAGAAATAATTTTATTTTTGTTCTTCAAATTGCCCGCTAGGCAATTGACTATTTTATTCACCCGTGCTAAATTAGTCAGGTTAATCAGGGAGTTTTGGTGAGTACCGCTACAAGTAGTGCTCTAGATTCTTTTCAATTATTTTACGAAGAGCTAATATTTTCGCCCCGTATAAGTAGAAAAATACGCCGGGCCCGCCTTAACAAAACCTAATCTAGTTATCGTAATTCAACCATCTCAGGGGTAATTTCTTCTGAGATGGTTTTTTAGTTTTACCTATACTTTTTATGTTTTTTCCACTAGCTATTTTTCTAGGGTCATGACAATATATTGATATGGTATGTGTATATTGTGGCAATAAAACAATTGTGACAAATTCTCGACTCCAAAAACAGTTAAATAAAGTTTGGCGCCGCCGGGAATGCCCAAGTTGCCACGCCGTATTTAGTACTCTTGAACATGTGATATATGAGAATGTATTGGCACTCCAAAAGGGTACGTCGCACATAATTCCCTTTCAGCGCGAGAAACTGTTTTTAAGTATTTATAATTCATGCCGACACCGTCCGAATGCCATTTCGGATGCAGTAGCTCTCACAGATACGGTCATGGGTAAAGTAGTAGATCGTCAGCAAAACCATACTGGGCTTTTATTACGAGATAAGCTAGTCAAAACTACAAGTGAGACTCTTAAGCAGTTCGACAATGTGGCATACACCTACTATTTAGCTTATCACTCACTATGAGAGGTGTGTGGACTACTAACCTTCCCTGATTCACTGATGACAGCCTTATCAGTCACGTCAAACCCTAGGTAACGCCCAAAGGCGAGGCGGGTTTGAGAATACAAAGCTGCGAATGAGTTATAAACAATCGTTGTTAACGGCAAATATACCCATTGCACCACCATAAAAAAGGTTCGCCGACGCTTGTATCGTTCTGGTTTCGGCGGCAGTGTCCTCAAGCATAAGAACAACATAGCTAAGACTGTTATTAAGGCAAAAGTTTGGATCCGACTGATAATAAACGGCAATTGATTAGCAGCCAGGCTATGTGGGTTAAAAAGTACAGGTATAAAGCCACCGAATAAAGAAAGTATCGGACCGACAGCCCAGGTTATATGCCCCTCGGTTAACCTAAAAGTCTTTGCCGTTAAATCAATTTTAGAAACTTTATTCTTCTTAAAAAAGCCTTGGTTGATAACATAAGCAATATCGGAGGCACCATAAGTCCATCGCCGTAGTTGAATAAATTGTGCTTTTAAGGTTTTTCGGTAAGTCGTTGATAATACTGCATCCTGGTAAATAGGAACATGTAAGGGGTAAACGATGTAGTGTCCATCAAAACGAAAATAGGAACGCCAAAACTGATGACCATCCTCAACAATAGTTCGAGTACTCCAAAAATCGGTTTGAATTAGCGACGCCATACCTTGAGCATGCGATGAAAAGTTGCGCATAGCGTGCGGACGCATAGCTAGGACCACGTTGAAGATGGAATTGCCAGTTGCTACTACTCGCATCGGCGCTGGCGCATCCCAAATGTTATTGGTGTACATAGAGATTGGTTGAAAAGCTGAACGTACGGGATCAGGGCATAGAACATATGTATAGCTTAGACAGGCTAAATATTCTTTATCAGGACGATTATCGGAGTCGAGGGTCGTCACAATAACTCGAAGCGGATCGATCTTTTCTTTTTCAAGATATTTTTGCAATTCGCGTCCAGCGTATGTGACATTACCTCCCTTACCAATCACTTCTCCGCTGATATTACTTGGATGCTTCACTGCTATCGAATGAAAGAATTTCTCTTTGTAGGTATTAATAAGCTCCTTGGCTTGCTGCTCGACTGCGACTCCACCACGCTCCTCATAGGCCAGCACTAAAATAACTTTATCCATTGGGTAGTTAGATGACAACACAGATTGAATGGTGGGCTCAAGTACTTCGCGGGGTTCGTTATAAGTGGCGACAATAACAGCATGAAGAAGTTGACTCGGTTTAATAAGTAGCTTGTCTCCGCCTCGAGTTTCCACTTGTTTTTTATGCCAGTCTAAAGTTTCGAATGAATTATCAATTTTGCCAGCTTCAAGTTCGTTGAGTAAATGTAACCAATTAAAATGGACATTTTTACGGAGTGCATTAAAACCATAAAGAGAACGAATTGATAATGCTACTGCTCTAGTAACGTATACGAATATGTAAAAAAGGATAAAAAAAGCTGCCAATGTTACATTTAAAATGCTTAACAGGATTAATAAAATGAGTGCCGACATACTCAGCCCCCAAGGCATAATCTCAAATAATCTATACCTAGCGTGCCGATCTGCTATTCTGGGAATTTCGATATCGGTCATCGAAGTACTAACAAAGCATTACTAACAATAATGGCAAGAACTAAAAGTAGTGTAGTAAGGCCCAGTACCGTCACTGCAAGTTGACGATGTATAAGATATACCCGCATACTAATTACCGTATTAAAAACAAGTATTAACAAGCCAAATACAATAAAACCGAATAAATCTATACTGCTGCCACTTTTAAAGGCATTTATTGTAGCATCTGATCTATATTGAACAATGTAGCTACTGTGTCCCGTATCTAACCTGAGTAGCGTGAGAACGCTAAGTAAAAATGTTAGAAATACATTAATGCTAGCCATGAGCAAGACCAGCCGGTCACGCATATACTGTTTAGGAATAGTCATACTATTAGATTCCATTGTACACCGAAGAATTATGGTGCGGGTGGCGGGAATTGAACCCGCGTCTCAGCCTTGGGAAGGCTGCATAATGCCGTTATACAACACCCGCCCAGAAATAAAGCAATTCGTGGAGCCATCTTGGGGATTCGAACCCCAGACCCCCGCTTTACGAAAGCGATGCTCTAGCCAGCTGAGCTAAGATGGCACACCGAAAAACGTGTTAATTATACCAAACTATCCCTTATTGTCTCGGTTATAACACGCCCTGATTTATTTCGGTACGATTACCGGGACATATCGCTTAAGCTACTGTATAGTTTGAGATATAGATAAACTGAGTGCATTTAGTGAAATTTTGTGAAGACGAGTAACCCCGTTACTCTAGTCATTCTCGAAGAGGTATTTGTTATAATTAAGCTTAAGCTTTGAGACCAATACAATGACTGAAATTAATCCGCAAATAGTAACAAACCTACATAGTCGACATCTCATATTTCATAACTTCAACTTAGCAATGAAGGTACGGTTAATGATCATTGCATTTTGCGGACTTTTGATTGCACCGGCTGCTGTAAGTGCATCTGCTTTAATCACGCAGGGATACCTAACAAATAGCGATTTAACAGCCGGTTCGATAGTCAGTTTGCAAAAAAACACATCGGATTACGTAAATCCAGCCACAATTAGTAATTCCAATAATATTTTAGGGGTGGTCATCGAAAATGGTGACTCGCAAGTATCAATTTCATCGACTCAGAGTAATCAAATTCAAGTTGCTACGAGTGGTGTTGAGCAAGTACTTGTGTCAGACATAAACGGAGACATTGCTATTGGTGACCCTATCACCGCATCTCCAATCAGTGGTGTCGGTATGAAAGCAACCGAAAACGCAACGGTTATAGGTATTGCTCAGGGTGCTTTTCCGAATAATACCGGTAGTCAACAAAGTTACACAGATAGTACCGGCCATAAGCATAGTGTCCTATTAGGTGATGTGACAATTTTAATAAACGTAGCTTATTACTATAAACAACCTAACAAAACCATCATTCCGGCCGCTCTTCAGAATTTGGCTAACGCTCTAGCCGGCAAAACTGTTAATGCTCTACCCATCCTTGTTAGCATAGGTATTTTCATTGTGACCCTAATTATAGTGGTCAGTATAATTTACTCGATGATCCATGGAAGTATTATTTCGGTAGGTCGTAATCCAATGTCTCAAGCTGCCGTATATCGTAATGTAATGCAGTTGTCTGTTTTAGTAGTAGTGATTCTAGGTGTAGCTCTTGCTTCAATTTACATGGTGTTAACAAGGTTTTAATATGACTAGTTCCCTACTATTTGAAATTTTCTTATTTATAGATTTCTTTGCTATGGGAGTTTTGACAACTTTTGCCATTCGCCATGCTAACGCGCATTTTAAACCAGAAAAGCATGACGCTGAAAAACAACATGCCCTAACAACAATGACGTCTTGCCTGCAGTGGTCAAAGAACGTTTAGTAAAATCGTCGGAGGACCAATTCCAGGCCATGTTTAATCATTCTGTCGGACAATTACAACAAGATCTAACAGACACCTCTCAACAAATTAATACGCTTATTAAACGACTAGCTACGGATGTTGTCAGCAGTGAATTAGAACATTATCGAACAGATCTAGAAAAGCTCCATGAACAAGCCGATAAAGATATTACTGGGATAAAAAACCAAATTGATGGGCATCAAGCCGAGCTTAAAGATCGAGTTGCCCAAGAACTTGAAGATGAAAAACAACGACTCATTAAACAGATTGATACGAAATTAGCTGACGCGGTGGGATCATTTTTACTTGAAACACTCCAGCATAATGTTGATTTAGGAAGTCAGAGCGATTATTTAATTGCTGTTTTAGAAGAACATAAAGCTGATTTTATCAAGGAGGTTTCAGATGAAACTCAAACGCCTAGATAATGTCTATTCACCTCAGGATCTCAAAGCTCTTATATTAGAGGTACGTAAATACGCCCGCTGGGCATCACAATATTCTGTTCGAATGCGTGTTTCTAAGTCTAATTCGGCTGATCCACCCGCTCTCTCCGGGCTGGCGACCGACTTAATTAAAGACCTAGCTAATGATAAGCCTTTAAGTGAAAAGACATTAGGCGAATTGATCGATGAACTGGAAAGCTTGGAAACGACTTCTCCCCGTTTAACCATTACATTGGCAGCCGCACCAAGTGTTTCACTCAAAAAAAGATTAGTTGAATGGTGTCGTAACAATATCGATCAATCAATCCTAATTGATTTTCATTATAATTCGACACTGCTTGGTGGTATGGTTGTTCGTTATGGCAGTCATGTCTATGATTGGTCGTTTCGACGTCAGATTTTAGCCGCTAGTGATCATTTTCCGGAGGTCTTACGTCGTGTTTGATGATCATATTTTTCAACGTTTAGTCGAGGATAACCAGCTGACTGGCGAGGTAGTTGCAGCCAACAGCTTTATTGTTGAGGTTAAAGGCCTCGAGGGTGTCAGACTGGGAGCACAGGTGCTGTTCGAAGACGGACAACATGGACTCGTTCGAGAAGCCTACGGAGACCGAGTAATATTATTTAATATTGACTCCGAGAAAATGGAACTAGGAACGCTGGCTGTTGTTGAAAATGATTTGTTGAGTGTGCCTGTTGGTAAAGAACTGATTGGACGAATTGTTTCACCAATGGGACAAGCTTTGGATAGCAAAGGTCCGATTAGAACTAAAGAAAAATCGGGGATTTTTAACCCAGCCCCGGGAATTATGGCTCGCAGTATGCTCAATGAGCAACTGGCCAGCGGAGTTGCAGCTGTCGACATGTTTTTCCCGATAGTACTTGGTCAAAGGATCGCCATTTTAGGAGATAGTAAATCCGGTAAAAGTACCTTCTTAAGCCAGCTCAGTGCCAGCCAAGCTGGTACAAATCGAGTCGTGGTATACGTTTTAATCGGCAAACGAAAAGTAGATATTGAAGTTTTGATCGCCGAGCTTCAGTCCTCGGGTGCGATGGAACATACGATTGTTGTCATAGCCGATATTTTTGATTCATTGACACTTTCGTTCCTGGCTCCATATGCAGCTTGCGCTATGGCTGAGCATCTTTGGAATAGTGGCCAGGATGTGATTGTCGTTTATGACGACTTAAGCAGCCACGCTGAAGCTTATCGTCAATTATCTTTACTCCAAGAAGTTGATCCAGGTCGTGATTCGTATCCGGGAGATATGTTTTACGCCCATTCGAGTCTACTTGAGCGAGCCGGCAAACTGCTGAAAACTAACAAAACCCTCACTGCACTTCCGGTGATTATAACGCCCAACGACGACATTACTGCCTATCTATCTACCAACATCATGTCAATAACTGACGGACAGATTATTTTTGACTTGAGTGTTTTTCGTCAGGGTAATCGACCGGCAGTGAACGCTGGACTATCAGTTTCCCGCGTTGGTGGTCAGGCGCAAACGGTTAGACAAAAACGTCTATCGGGCAAGCTTTTCGAACAATTAGCCAAGTACCATCAAGCCGAAGAATTTTCGCACTTCGGCGCCAGTCTATCTATGCAGGCCGGAACCGATTTTTTACTCGGTAAACAAATTTATGAGGTACTTCAGCAACCGCCTGACGAGCGTCACTCATTAGTCGATCAGCAGCTAATGCTAGAAACTGTTCTCCTTGGTAAAGGCGAAGTTGAAATTGACGTTAAGACGCTAAAAGAATCGGTAAAGCAAGCTCATTTTGATGTAAAAGACGATAAGGACTTCGACCGTCTAGAAGCTGAATTATTCAAAAAACATTCTCACCAACCGCCCCGTGAAACTAAAGCTGCTGCCGCTACACCGTCAAATCAAAACCCACAGCCAAATGTGCAACCCGGAGATACACCTGATGCGAAAAGCTAAAATAATTCAAGAAGATTCACAGCAGATTGACACGGTTAAGAACCTGACTGGAGCATACGAAAGCGTGGCCAGCACGCGGGTTGCTAAGGTTAAGAGTAGAGTCGAGCTCTCCAAAGAGTTTTTTGACTTACTCTGGCAACGCTATACCTCAATTCGAATTAATCCAAACTCCAGAATTACCCATCGTCCAAGGGCTCAAGAGGGGGCCAAAAAAGTTTTCGTTATTATTTCTGCAGAAGCAGGTTTAAGTGGAGATATAGATCAACATCTTATAGAGACGATGCTGAAGGACTATGACAAATTAACAACCGACATTATCGTACTGGGAAGTCATGGCGCGAATCAGCTAAAGCAACGAAATATCCCATTCAACCGTTTTTTCCAAGCACCAGAGAGTGATAGTTACCTTGACGTTAGTCCAGTTATTCAAGCCATTGAACCTTATTCCAAAATAACTGTTTATTATGAAGAGTACGTTTCATTAGGTGTTCAGGGCGTCAAAAGCATGGATCTGATTTCCAATATTCAAGTCATGGGAGCTGAAGCCGATCGAGGGAATGATCTCATCACGGCTGACGATACCATTTTTGAACCTTCACTTGAGGAAATAGCTACCATAATGGAGGGCGCTATGATGAGACTAGCTCTGAGTCAAGCTATCCTTGAATCCAGCTTAGCCCAAGATGCTAGTCGTTTTAACGCTATGGCTTCGGCTAAAGAACGTGCTTGGGAGCTTCTCAATTACTACAAACTGGAATATCACCGAGCGAAGCGTTCAGAGAGTGATCGTCGCTCACGCGAGGTTGTCGTTAGTCTGAAAAGGCGAAAACAAGCAAGGAGCCGTCGATGAGTACCGTTGATAGCGAGAAACGCGGCTCTAAGGTTGGCATCATTCGCTCGCTTCACGGTATTGTGGTTGAGATCGAAATTTTGGCTCAACGACCGAACGAAAAAGAGCTTTTGATTGTTGATGATTACCCCGAAGTTTTCCTTGAAGTGAGCTTCTTCAGAGCCGATAGGGTTGTTTGTGTTAACCTAACCAATAGTCAGGTTTTGCGCTGCGGCCAAAGCATAAGTCGAAGTGGCACAAAAATTAGTGTACCGGTCGGCCCATCGACGCTCGGTCGGGTATTTAACGCCTTGGGTGAACCATTAGATGATGGACCGGCTTTAACAGAAAATCGTCGAGTAATTAGTGAAGCGACGGGTACAAAAAAGTATAGGGATCTCCAGAAGCTTGAACTACTCGAAACCGGACTAAAGGTTATTGATTTCCTGACACCGTTTGTAAAAGGACGCAAGATCGGCATCGTTGGCGGTGCAGGTGTCGGTAAAACAGTTTTAACCATGGAAATGATCCATAACATTACAAATAACGCGAAGAGCCTGTCAATTTACTGCGGTGTGGGAGAACGTATTCGCGAGGGTAATGAGCTCTATCTGACGCTTAAGGAAACTGACGTGCTGAAAAACACCATAATGTTTTTCGGCCAAATGGATGCCACGCCAGCTATTAGATCAATGGTAGGCCCTGCCGCAGCAACTTCAGCCGAATATTTCCGCGACGAAGAGGGTCGCGACATTCTCTTTTTCGTTGACAATATTTATCGCCACATTCAAGCCATAACCGAACTTTCGACTAATTTAGGTCTTATTCCTTCCGAAGGTGGCTACTCGCCGAACGTATTCTCTGAACTACGAAGATTGGAAGACCGTTTAAGCTCCACCGAAAAGGGTTCTATAACATCGGTCCAAGCAGTTTACATCCCGGCCGACGACTTGAGTGACCCAGCAGTACAATCGATACAGCAACAATTGGACTCCGTCTTGGTTCTTTCACGATCAGTTGCAGAAAGCGGTATACGCCCGGCTGTTGATATTCTTAAGACTACCTCCTCATTACTCATGCCCCAGGTAGTCGGTGAGAGACACTATCGTTTGGTGAGCAAAGTTCAGGCGATTATGCAAAAATATGAGTCACTAAAGAACATCATAGCTATTGTCGGTGAAAGTGAACTGTCCCCGACAGATCTTGTGGATTACCAGCGCGCAAAGAGTCTCATTCAATTCTTTTCACAAGATTTCGCAGTTGCTGAACATCTTACGGGTAAGCCAGGACAGTACTTTACCCGTGAACAAACATTGACGGGTATAGAGAAAATCTTAGAGGTCACACCATCTGGTGAGTCTATCTCAGGCGATAAACCGTCAGTAACGCAACCCAAAGCTCAATAACCATGAAGCATAAATTATCTGATCCACTTTTAAGCGTAGTTGCTCGTTCTCCTTTCCATATATATTATGAAGGCCCGGCCCAGGTTGTATCAGCAACAAACGAAGTAGGACAATTTGATGTTCTGCCGAGTCATGCAGATTTTTTCTCAGTCATGAGTCCGGGAGAAGTGTCAATTGAAACCGAGTCTGATGTACTAAATTTTGTTATTAGCAACGGCATTATTGCCGTTCGTGATGATGAAGTTATGTTATTTGTTAATATGTAGTCTAAACGATATCAAAGAATTATTGTTCTACGATATAATCGATACCATAATCTCCAAATGTGGGGTATGAAGCACACCCGTTAATCCCAACACTAAATCCGGCAACTCCTAAATTAAATAAGTAGAAGCTACACCCGTCACCTATATCTCCGACAGGTGTAATAACCACGTGTGGAACAGCGCCGAATTGAGTATGAAAGGCAAAATTAACTAAAGTGCCTTTGCCTGAGTTGACACCAAAATTGATTGATATAAGACCAGCCGAATCATCACCATTAACCGCAGCTGTACCATTTGAACCCAATGCCCCTCCTGGTCCGACTGACGGACTTGAACCGCTAGTAATAACGTGTCCGCCAATAGTAAGTGTGCTTGTTGAAGTTAGGCTTCGAGCGCTAAATGTAGCAGCTGAAAAAACTCCCCCAATCGACACATTACCAGTCACGGTTAAATTATTATTTACAGTCAATAATTGATTAACATCCACCGCTCCTTGAAGTTGTGTCGTACCCGTTACAACTAGATTATTACGAAGGTTTAGATTCGATAATGTGCTGCTGCCATCAACGTTTAGCTGACTGAGCGTAGTATTACCTGCTTGTAGTTGTGTAAGATTTGCGCTACTTGCTATTAGGGGACTATTCAGCTTTAACTGGCCAGCTATATTTACATCGCCGGCAACAGTTAATTTACCATTAAACAAGGCGTTCGGATTGACAGTAAGTTCTATTCCTGAATTGCCAATAGTACTGGTATTGACACCTATTTTATTTAAGGCCGAAGCGCTAATACTGACCTGACCAGCTGCCAAATTATTCGATTTATCTTTACTTTCAATCACGAAAGCTAAAATACCGGCATTAATTGCCAGTATAAATACAACTACAGTTAAACCTATAAAGGTAGCTCGATGACTCGGCCGATAAGTACGGCGCCGCTCTCTATGGCCTATTTCTCGAGTCACAGGTTGTGCGGAGGAAGGCTTAGGTTCACTCTGAGAGCTAGCATCATCAACTCGAGGCTTGAGTACCTCAGCTTCAGGAGTGCCCGTCGTCTGATCAGGTGCATCAGGAGATTGTGTGTTTGTATTTTCCATTAAATTTTACTTAGCTTTGGCTGATATTATAACGCTTAGGCTTGACTTCAGGAAATTACCTATGGCTAGATTTTATAGACTATAATGAGTAAATATTAGCGTTTTGGAAATTAATAGAGATTAAACAGTAATTAATAAACATTTATGCCAAAGTTATTAATCGGATTGTGCGTTGCTCTACTTCTACTCATGAGCGGGATATTATCAACTGAATCTGCTGCTGCCCTTGAATCTACTAATTATTTATTCGAAGAAACCTCACTCGGAGGTATAGGCCAAATTGATACCTCCTCAACTGATTATCAAGCTGCCACATCAGGGGGAATTTTGGGTTTTGGAACTACTGCAGATGCGACAATGCAGGTCGAGACCGGGCACAGTACAACTAACGATCCTGCTCTATCCTTTGCGGTTGACACTCCCAATGTTAGCTTTGGTAGCTTTTCGCCAAGTACAACAGCGGTAGCAACATCGACTTTTCAGGTTAGTGATTACACGAGTTATGGGTATATCGTACAGATGCTTGGTACGGCCCCCACGTATGGAACACACACTATTTCGGCAATGAGTACGACCGGAACTTCACAAGTAGGCATTGAGCAATTTGGTATAAACCTAGTTGCTAATACATCTCCCGTATCCTTAGGCGCTAATCCTGATCACGGACAGTTTGGTATTGGATCAGCTTCAGCTAACTATGGAACAACTAATAATTACCGCTTTGTAAGTGGTGAAACAGTAGCTACCGCTCCGGCCAGCTCAGGAATGACCATCTACACGATAAGTTATATAGTCAATGTAGGCAGTCTTACCCCAGGTGGCCAGTACACAAGTAATCAAACAGTAATCTGTACTGGCACCTATTGATGCTTTCTTACCCACAACCTTTGATGAAATTGTAAATAAATTGTTGACAAAGATGCTTATCTTTTGTTACGATCTGTTTGATACTATTAAACGGTTGATATAATAAACTAAAAGTCAACCATAAAAATATAAAAACAAATATGAAAACGATTTTTAAGATTATTAGACCGCTATCAGCAGTAGCAGTTTTGGTCTTGAGCTTGTTTCTATCTGTACTTGTACCGATTACTGCTTCAGCCGCACAAATTACAAATCGCAGCTTGACTCTTCAAGCTGGTGCAACTGATGGTGGATCGAAGCCAGGTGGTGTGGTAAATCATTTGTTTAGCTTTACAGTAAATACAACTGGCAACGTAGGTTCCATTCAATTCCTATACTGTACTCAGGCGGATGGAGCATGTACAACCCCAACTGGCCTCGATACTACCGCGGCGACCATGGGTACTCAGTCAGGAGCCACCGGTTTTACACTTGTGAATACAACGAATGGATCTCCGTACATTTCTCGTACTGCAGCTAGTATTTCATCCGGGACAGCACTGACGTATCAATTATTAAGTGTCACCAACCCGACTGCTACCAACCAAACATTTTATGTGCGCATATCTACGTTTGCATCGATCGATACAACCGGAGGTTCGACAGATACAGGTAATGTGGCAGCTAGTACTGCAACCCAGGTTGTCCTAACAGGAATCATGCCTGAATCATTGGTCTTCTGCGTTGGTGGAACCATCAGCACAACTGGTGGAGTGCCAGACTGTACTACTGCAACCAGTGGTTCAGTTAGCTTTAACCAGCTATTCTCGCCAACCGACACAGCCACAGCAACTTCACAAATGGCAGCTTCAACCAATGCTGGTTCGGGGTACAATATAACTGTAAACGGGCCGACACTGACATCTGGCTCTAATACCGTTACTGCTATGGGCTCAGCGACAACTGGAGTCCATGGCGTAAGCCAATTTGGCTTGAACCTCAAGGCCAATACCCTTGCTACATCTAACCCAATAGTTGGAACCGAAGTGGCACCTGCCGCTAACGGAACTAATTACAGGGGCCAGGCTATAACAGGCTACAATACAGTCGATACTTTCAAATTTACCAGTGGTGATAGTGTAGCCAATAGCGCTAATGGTGGTGCGGGCGGTTCAGATGCTCAAATCTTTACAGCATCTTATATAGTAAATGTCCCTGGTAGTCAACCTGCTGGAACCTATACTACTACCTTAACCTACATCTGTACTCCTACTTACTAGAAAGTACTACACAGTTAGTAGTGTAATTGACTTCAGATTTGATTGACTGAGGCTAAAAGCTCATGGTAGTATTTCTCCATGGGTTCAAGTGTCAGAGGGAAGATCTGGCTTGTTGCGGCGAGCTTGATTGGGTTACTTATTGCTGTGATGACCGCATTTCCTATGGGTGTTGTTGACGCGGCGCAAATTGTTACTCGTAGCTTGACACTACAAGCTGGTGCATCTGATGGTGGATCGAAGCCAGGTGGTGTCGTTAATCATTTCTTTACTTTCACTCTACCGACAGCTGGAACACTTGGTTCAATCCAATTTCTATATTGCACAACTGCCAGTGGGACATGTACGACTCCGACTGGACTGGTAACTACCGCTGCAACTATGGGTACTCAATCTGGAGCAACCGGATTTACATTGGTTAATGCCACGAATGGCGCCCCCTATATCACACGTTCTGCCTCGAGCATTTCAGCTAGCACCGCAGTAACATATCAATTACTTAGTGTCACTAATCCGACCACAACTAATCAAACGTTCTATGTTCGAATATCTTCTTTCGTAACAACCAATGTCTCCGGTGGTGCAACAGATACAGGTACCGTAACGGCATCTACAGCTACCCAAATTGTTCTAACCGGTGTTATGCCTGAATCCTTAATCTTTTGTTCTGGAGGCACCATTAACACAACAGCAGGTATACCAGACTGCGCGACAGCAACCAGTGGCTCAATTAGTTTTAATCAGTTATTCTCACCTGCCGCTGCAGCCACCGCAACATCACAATTGGCAGCTTCAACCAACGCTGGTTCGGGATATAATATTACGGTTAATGGACCGACTTTAACTTTCGGAGCAACTACTATAGCGGCCATGTCAACTGCTGGACCTGGTGTAGTTGGTACTGGACAGTTTGGGATGAATCTAATGGCCAATACTACCGCTTCATCGACACCTGCAGTTGGGACTGCGGTAGCTCCTGCAGCTAATGGGACTAACTATAAGGGGCAGCCGTTGTCGGGATATAACACTGCAGATACCTTTAAATTTATTTCTGGCGATAGTGTAGCCAATAGTGCAAACGGAGGTGCTGGTCCAAGTGATTCCCAAATTTTCACAGTTTCATATATAGTTAATGTATCGGGTAGTCAGTTGGCGGGGACTTATACTACTACGTTGACCTATATTTGCACTGCTACTTACTAATACATGAAGAAAAAATTTTCAATTATTACAATTTGGTTAGCGCTTATAGCTTATAGTCTAGGGCTTAGTTCGATAGTTTTCGCAGCAACTACAACTTCCCAAGCTAATCCAGTCAACAATGGCCAGGCTTTGGAAATAGCGCCACCCCTTATTTATCTAAACGTAAACCCTGGACAAACCGTTACCACCCCAATTTATATCCGAGATATTTCCAGTGGAGATCTTATCGTTTCAGCTCAAATTAACGACTTTGTGGCAGCAGGTGAAAGTGGCACACCTAAAATACTGCTTAATAATAACTCGAACGATCCATACTCTTTGAAAAACTGGGTAGTGCCTCCTGCTAGTTTATTGTTAGTCCCGAGACAAATTAGAACTTTGAGTGTTACCATTAATGTTCCAAAAAATGCATCGCCAGGCGGACATTACGGGGTAATTCGCTTTACGGCCACGCCACCTTCTCTTAAAGGCACCGGAGTTGCACTTTCTGCCAGTCTTGGATCACTGATGCTACTTACAGTAAGTGGTAATATCACCCAACACTTATCAGTTCAATCGTTTACAGTAAATAACGGGGGTTCAGCCGGCGGTTTCTTTGAATCTGGCCCTGTTAATTTCGTCGAGCAACTGAAAAATACTGGCAATGTTCACTTAGAGCCAGTTGGTCAAGTAAGCGTCTTCGATATGTTCGGCAAAAAACTGGCAGCGGTCAATGTAAATCTTCCTCCGGGGAACATTCTACCTGCAAGTACTCGCCAATTTAGTGAACCGTTAAACAGTGAAGTAATTGGTAACAAGATGCTCTTCGGTCATTACACTGCCAATTTAAAAGTTACCTATGGTACTAGCCATATAGTACTAACAGACAGTTTGGGATTCTGGGTAATTCCCATTAAATTAATTGGCATCATTATTATAGTTTTGGTTGGCGGTTTCTTCGTTCTGCGGTACCTCCTACGCCGATACAACCGCTTTATACTGTCCCGCGCAAACAAGTCACGTCGATCCTAAATTAATCTTTATCGTGTAGCTTATTTCCTCGCTGTCTTTAAGTGAATATAGCCAGTGATATAATGAGCGTGATGCTTGAAAAACTAAAAATAAGTCACCATAAATATAGCGGTCGGCTTAGACCGCATGAACATACTTCTTATTTGCCTTTAGCTCTGTTGATTTTGGTTGTCGGGGTGGTGCTATTTGGGTATTCTGTTGCGGTGTTCGCTTCATCTGGACCAGGATCGGGTTCGATAGGATTGACCGGTACTCTACCTACAACCCCTCCGAAAGTAGCAGCGACTATCACTAGTCCGACCAATCAACAGCATTTCTTATCTTCACCGATAACAGTTTCTGGTTCATGCCCGACACAAACCTTAGTTGAAATCTATAAAAATAACATCTTTGCTGGATCGACCCCTTGTGATACGAACGGAAATTACTCTCTAAGCGTAGATCTGTTGTATGGCCAAAATAGTCTGACGGCGCAAGTCTATGATGTATTGAACCAAGCTGGACCAGTATCAGATCCGGTAACAGTATTTTACGATGTAAGTCCGTCACAAAATGCCTCCTTAAGTCCGTTAAATTTTAGCGGCAGCGAACTCATATTGGATACTACCGCTGTTTATCGAGGTACATTTCCCGGACAAGTACTTAACGTGCCTATTAGCATCGTAGGTGGTATTGCCCCATTTGCCATTAATGTGTCGTGGGGTGACTCAACAAATGAGGTAATCCCAAGAAGTAATAATCAAACTTTTAACGCTTCACATATCTATCAAAAAGCGGGTACCTTTGCTATTACACTACAAGCCAGTGATATTCAGCAACAAGTCGCCTTCTTAACTGTAGCTGCAATAGTCAATGGCCAGCCGGGCGTTATTAGTGCAAATAATGTATCCATCACAAAACCGCCTCAAAACGAACTTCTAGTACTTTGGCCGCTCTACGCAATTATTGCGACTCTCTTAGTCAGTTTTTGGATAGGCGAACAGCGTGAAAAACGCATTCTCCGTCCCGTTGTTGCGCAACAGCAACCGACCATGGGAATGACTCCACATCCAACTCTTTAGAAAACCCTTGCAATATTCGGTAGAACTCTTATAGTTATTCTTGTAGAGAAAAAAGCAAAAAAGAAAAACAATTCCTCTCTAAGCAACAAATAAAAAACAGATACAAAATGGGTTCGGATGTACTAAAAACAAACCGTTGGTTTTTGTTATGTAGCCTCGCTATTGGGGTCTTTTTTGCATTCTCTCTGTTTTCAACTAAACCAGTTTTGGCTTCTACTGGCATAAATCAAGAGATAAATTTTCAGGGACGATTGCTTAACTCTCAAGGTGCTACTGTACCAGACGGCTACTATAACATTGAGTTTAAAATTTATCAGGATGGCGACGGACAAAGCGTTGGTGATACAACGGGTTCACCTTCTGGTTCATTGAAATGGACAGAGGACTACCTCAATAACAATTCTCAAGGGGTAAAGATAGTTAATGGCTTCTTATCGGTCCAGCTAGGCTCAATCAACCCCTTCGGTTCAAGTATCGATTGGAACCAAAGTACATTATGGCTATCGATGAATATTGGCAACACTAATGTTTCATGTACACCTTTTTCGTCTTGTGGTCCTGATGGCGAAATGACGCCAATGCAACCCCTAACTTCTGCTGTCTATGCCCTAAATGCTAATGAATTGGGCGGAGTTACAGCCGCGTCTTTTGGCCAATTAGCCAATAACCAAACATGGACGGGTACTAATTTAGTTCAGCCAACCACAAATATTACCGGCTTAGAAGTTCGGCAGACTTCTGCTTCATCTCCAACTGCCGACATTTTTGATGTTCAAGGTACAGGTGGTTCAGCCGATAACTTTATTCAAGTTACTTCAACTGCAGCCAACCAAGGAGCAGTTAGTATATCGGCTTTAGGCTCCAATGCGGTAACATTGACTAGCGGTTCAAACCAATTAGCCATCAATAACACTGCTTCAGCATTTACCGGTAATGTAACAACTACAGGTACCATCAACAGTCAGACCATATCTTCAGCGGCCAGTTTTACTGGTACTCTTAACGTTGCTACTGGTTACCAGGTGGCCGGAGCAGCTACTACGGGTAACTATCTAAGAGGTAATGGGACTAATTTTGTCTCTAGTGCTATCCAAGTTGGAGACATTCCTTCAGGATCGACTTATTACATAAATAACACTACTAGTACGCAGAACGCTAACTTCTACGTTACAGCCGCTACTAGCGGTACGGTAGCTGGTGTACTGAGAGCTAACGCTAGTGGTACTGGAGATATCTTAGATTACCGAGATGGTGCAGGAAATATAGTTGGCACAGTCAACTATACCGGAAATGTTCTTGTTGAACCGGACACTAACTCTAATGCTGCACTACTTGTTGAAAACCAGACTGGTAAGGTAGTCCTAAGAGTTGATACATCTGCAAATAAATTAACCCTAGGAAATGTCACCAGTGTTGCTGGCAACAATGAAGCTGGTAATCTAATCATCGCTGATGGTACGACCGATAACTATGCCCTGACAGTCAACATACCTACCCTTACCAATAACCACACTATCCAATTCCCTGATGCTGGCGGCACGGTCTGTCTACAAACTGCTACAGCTTGTGGATTTGCGGCTACTCCAGTATCTGGTAGTTATCTTGAGCAAGTACCGACAACTACGGCAGCCAACACTATCGCACCGCTAGTTGGTAGTGTAGTCGGTCTTACCGTTACGGGTACGACTGGTACAGCTGCTACTGCCGAGAACATTATCCAAGGTGGAGCAGCTGCTGATCTGACACTGTCTAATACTGCATCAACATCGGGTAACTTAGTTTCTC
This sequence comes from uncultured Candidatus Saccharibacteria bacterium, assembly GCA_963707285.1. Taxonomy (GTDB): domain Bacteria; phylum Patescibacteriota; class Saccharimonadia; order Saccharimonadales; family UBA4665; genus CAVPPA01. Next base: position 137,070 of record CAVPPA010000005.1, on the reverse strand, counting down.
TAACCCAATCTACTTCTGCCTACACCGGTACAGCTTTACTTCTTAATTTAGCAGCTGGTTCTGGTTCATTTAGCGGTAACTTCCTAGACCTACAGAAGAATAGTACTTCAGAATTTAAGGTAGATAACGGAGGGAATGTAACTGCTACAGGTACGATTCAGGGAACCAGTTTGAACGGCACGACAGGTATTAACACCGGCGCTACTGGTGGGACTCAACGTATTGATAGTTCAGGAGATCTAGTAAATATCGGCACTATTGCTACTAGCGGCGGCATTAACGGCCAAACTATATCATCGGCTGCTAATTTTAGTGGCACTTTAAATGTAGCTACTGGTTATCAAATTGCGGGTGTAGCTGCAACCGGTAATTACCTTCGAGGTAATGGGACTAACTTTGTTTCGTCTACTATACAATCCGGAGATTTACCAAACTTACAGGGAACTTATATTGCTAACATACCGACTTCTACTGCCAATAACACTATTGCCCCTTCAGCTGCTAATGTGGTTGGTTTGACCGTCAATGGTACGACAGGTACAGCCGCAACAGCTGTAAATATTATCCAAGGTGGAGCTGCAGCCGGTCTAGGAATAACCAGTAGTACAACCGGCGATGGCGAAGATATCAGTCTGACAAATACAACTGGTACACAAACCAACGGCATCTATGTAAACCAAGATGGTAGCGGCGGTACTACAACCAACCTTCTTAACCTGACTAATACATTAGGTACCGTTACAAATGCCATTAATCTAAGTGGCACATTTACTAATTTAATAAACTCAACCAACTTTAATGTAACAAATGGCGGCGCTTTAACTGCAGTTGGTGTCAATTCAGGAAGTGGGCAACTTCAAGGTAGTGGAGGATTGTCTCTCACGGGTACCGCAAATATAAATACCTCTGGTTCAGCGGCTACAAGCATTGGAAATAGCGGATCTACCGTAACTATTGCCTCATCAGGTTTCAATGTTACTGCTCTTGGCGCTGTAAGCGGTGTAACTACACTAAGTACAAGTAGCACAATAAACAGTCAAACTATATCTAACGCTGCTAGCTTTACGGGCACATTAGCAGTAGCCAGCAGTATTACAGGTGGCACATATAACACCGATACCCTTAACTCCACCGCCCTAACATTTAGTGGATCTAACCCGATAATTAGTGCCAGTACCAGCAATACCGGTATAACCTTACAAGCCAATGGTACGGGTACTTTGTTATTAGATAGTACGGGAGCAGGTACGGTCACTATAGGTAGTACAGCAACTACTATTAATGTTGGGGCAAACACCAGTACAGCGGATGCAGTTGGAATCGGCTCTTCGAATACTAGTACTGCACTTACCCTACAAGGTGGCGCCAGTAAGCTGATAATCAATAATACTGCTTCAGCTTTCACTGGAAATGTAACAACTACAGGTACCGTCAACTCACAGACTATCTCTTCGTCAGCTAGCTTTACTGGAACAGTTAATGTGGCGACTGGGTATCAAGTCGCCGGTGCCGCTACATCTGGCAATTATCTCCGTGGCAATGGTACAAATTTTGTCTCGTCGGCAATACAGTTGAGCGATCTACCAAATCTGCAAGGGACATATATAGCTAATGTTCCAACCTCTACTGCGAATAACACGATTGCTCCAACGGCGGCTAGCGTCGTTGGGCTCACAATCAACGGTACGAGCGGTACAGCCGCTACTGCCACAAATATCATACAAGGAGGAGCCGCTACCGGATTGGGGATCACTAGTAGTAACACAGGCGATGGTCAGGATATAAGCTTAACGAATACGGCCGGCACTCAAGCTAATGGAATTTATGTTAACCGAAGCGGGAGTGGTGGTATAACTTCTAACCTGTTAAATCTAACTAACACATCAGGTACAGCTACAAATGCCATTAGTTTAAATGGTACCTTCACTAACTTAATAAACTCGACTAACTTTGGTGTAACAAATAATGGCAATATCACAGCCGGCACTTATAACACCGATACCCTTAACTCCACCGCCCTAACATTTAGTGGATCTAACCCGATAATTAGTGCCAGTACCAGCAATACCGGTATAACCTTACAAGCCAATGGTACGGGTACCTTACTGCTTGATACGACTGGTGCCGGAACAGTTAATGTTGGTTCGTCGGCTACGAACGTTAACCTCGGTGGTGGGACAGCTAATGAAACAGTTGGTGTTGGTAACTCGTCCGGCAACGATACAGTTAACATTTCTACTAATACCGGTACCAACGGTATTAACATTGGTACTAATTCCAGTGCCGCCGATACCATCGGTATTGGCTCATCTGATACTGGCACGGCGATTACCCTTCAGGGTGGTTCAAGTAAACTAGTTATTAACAATACTGCCTCAGCATTTACTGGGAATGTTACTACAACTGGTACGATTAATACCGACACCTTAACCGCAACTGCACTTACTTTCAGTGGTACCAATCCAATAATAAGTGCCAGTACTAGTAATACAGGACTTAGTCTTCAAGGAAACGGCACTGGAATACTTACACTTAATACAACCGGTGCTGGCACAGTCAATCTTGGTACGACAAATTCAACAACTATAAGTATAGGAAATACCACTGCAGCGACCACCACCCTTATACAGGGAGGAACCAGTAGTACTGCCCTTTCACTTCAAGTAGCTGGAAGCGGAACAATCATAATTGGCGCAACAGGGTCAGTCGGTAATTCCACAACCATAAGCGTAGGTACTTCGACTGGTGCCGCTCAAGCATTTACGGCAGGTTCAACTAATAGCGGCAGTACCTCAAAACTGGTTGCCGGTGCGACGTCGGAGTCATTGACAAATACAAGTGATACAATCGCAAATTCAGCTGGTTCAACGACTGCTTTCCAAGTTCAGAAAACTGCCTCGCCTAGCGTTTTAGATGTGGACACAACTAATAGCAGAGTCGGAATAAACACCACATCTCCGGCTGCTACATTTGAGATTAATTCAACTGTTTCAGGTTCTACTGGTTTACAGTTTCAGCAAGTAACATCGTCGTCGTCTGGCTCCAGTAGTTTTAGTGGTATTTTGGGTGTTGATTCCAGCGGTAATGTAGGTCTCACGCAGGCATCTGTTTCATTGACATCACCTGCACTGGCATATTGGGACGGCTTAAATAATCCTACAGTGACTGGTCAATCATACCCGCTAGCAACATTATCAGGTACAGCTACTTATTCTGGCTCCGCCAATGGTGTTGAGCTTACACCCATTGCCAATAATGATTCGGGGTCAGTAAACTGGTCCTTTGATCAGGTGCCATTTGAGGAGATTCAGTTTCAGTTTATGGCCGGCGGAGGTACTGGAGCAGATTCAACTTGGTTCTATAGCTATGCTAATGCCACACCTACAACGGAATACGGTACTGGGACGACTTCTGGATATCTTATTTATTTCAGCGAATACCACGGCTGTGCCGGTATAACTTATGGTTCATACACAGACGGCAATCAGTGCGTAGCCGGAGGCGGAACTGCTGGAGACCCGCTAGACGCGGTAACACTTGCGAACATCGCAAATAGCACTTGGCACAACGTTGACATTCAAATTTTGGACAATCAGATAATAGTTCGTTGGGACGGTAATGTAATTATGGACTATTCGGACGTTTACACGCGGGACACGTCCAATTTGAATTTCGGTTTTGGTTCTCGCACTGGTGGAAGCGATAATGCTCATTATATTAAAGGATTATTAGTTACTAAACTTGGAACGAATGCTTCTCAATATTTCATAGATAATGTATCTCCATTGGCAAGTGGGCTATATTGGAAAAATTCATCTACTTCTGCTGGAGATCTTGGTATCGGTACGTCTTCGCCCCTAACGACATTGGACGTTGTAGGCGATTCAACGTTTGAATCTGCATCAAATGATGCAACTGCTTTCCAAATCCAAAATAGTAGCGCTCAAGATCTCTTTAACGTTGACGATTCGACAGGTTCGGCTGCCGGAGGAAAAGTATCAATTGGATCAGGTACTACATCGCAAACTCTCTTCCAAGTCGATCAATTTAGTACATTTGCCGATACTTCAACTTGCAACACCGCTAACGTTGGGTCTATCTACTTTAATACTAGCGCTAGTGCGGATAACCTTCGACTTTGTGGAGACCCAGGTGGAACTCCGACATGGGAGGATATGCCAAGCACTAATGGCTTAAATGCATTGCTATTTGGAGTAATACCTGATTCTGGTCCCTCTCCTGGCGATCTTGCTGGCGTCAATGCTTCGGACGCCTCAAAGGGACCTTGCCATGTCTATATGGGAAGTGCCAATAATTCAGTTCGGTGGACAGCCTGTGATGTCTATAGTAATGGTCGCGAGCAAGTCATTCCAGCACAAACCACAAACTACACTACTGCAATAACAACTACAGCATCTGCGTATCAAAATCTTTGTATTTTTACTGCTGGAAATGGTCCCACCTTTGGTACGGCGAGTACTACCGAAACTTCAGCTACTGTACCAACCTGGTCAGCTACCCAACCTGCCCTTTGTCTAGCAACTATAAAGGAAAAATCTACTGGAAGTGGTATAGGCATAATATATGACACTCGTATTTTCACAACGTCAACAAAAGAATTAACAACCATCGCGACTGCCGTTGGTCCGGGATTTGCAGTGAAGCTCAATGGTACAATCGGTCAGGTAACACCAACCTCGGCAACAACAGATCCTTTCTATGGAGTGGTTGCTGCTTGGAGTGGAACAACTCAAACTACAGCTATTAATGCAATTGTAGTTACGGCAGGTCCAGTTTATGTACAAGCCACTGCCGGATCAGTAGGTGCTTACATCATACCGACGGCAACAACCGGTCAGGTTAATACAACTGCAGTTGTAACGACAGCTCAATCGGTTATACCATTCAATTATCTAGGATTAGCTCAATCACCCTATAATGCACCGGGGACTCAATGTAGTACTACAGCTAATGCTGACACTTGTCGCGGTTCGATTTTTACCGTACTTGATATACGGTAACGGATAATATAACAAATCTACATTGTTATAATGTCTGCATGGATTCGTCCAAACAAACTCGTTACGAAATAATACTTCGATCTAAGAGAACATGGTTTCAAATAAGTATTATTCTAACCATTTTAGTTATCTTGATAGCCGCAGGTTATTTTGGTTTTAATTATTGGCAAAATTCGCAACAGATATTGCCGATTTCTATTAAAAATCAGATCGATTTTCCAGTTTATTGGCCTAATAGTAATGAACCCGTTACGGTAAATAAAAAAACCCTTAAATATGATAGTGGAGATAAAATATTGAGCTATGTTGCAAGAACTAATAATGGCGATAATGTAACAATAACTGAGCAAGCTACCCCGGTTAGTATTACAGCTTCTCCGCAAGTCTTTTCGCAATTGATTCAAGATCTACTGGAGTATGAAGAATTTGATAGTAGAAACGGCACAGTTTATCTAACCCATCCAAAGGAATTAAATGGAGGTCAGGCAGCTGTTATGAATAGCCAAGGTACTCTACTGTTTGCAAAGCCAACATCTTCACTAGTAGATACAGCTTGGAGGAAGTTATTTAATAACTTAGAATAGTAAATTAATCCATGAATACGATCAAACTTTAAAATTATAATTTTTGAAGAAATGCAATTTAATAAGTTAACTCTCTACTACAAACTACAAATGCTGTGTCGCACAATGTAATTTTAATAAATTTTTGGGAGTTATTGTGATCCGACTCGTATGTAACCTAGCTATAAATATTAAAGGTATGAACTATATTTGTATTCATATAAATTATTAAACTGATCTGATAGTTATTTAGTAACTTGTATATTTGTTGAATATACAGCTGAGCGGCTGTTATATACGCAGGTTATTTTTATAGGCCATGATCCGACCGGAACTGAACTTTCAACTGTCCATGACCACATAACATTTCCATAAGCATCGGCTTTTTTTGAAGTAAGTCCAGAGTCACTACTTTGTATTCCATTATAAGTAACATTAATGTCACAGACGGATCCGGCGTTAGTAAGTACGCCAATGGAAGCATTCGACCCGGCCGCTATAGGGGATGTAATTGTATCAATTGCTACCCCTTCCGGAGCATTAGAAGCTGGTTTTACGGGTTGTGGGATGGGAGTTGAAGTAGTGTTTTTTGTCTGAGTTGAAGCTATGTGCTTGATACTTCGATCCGTTAGATATACATAAATTATTTCGCCAGCAACAAAAATAATTAAGATTATGGCAACGGCTATACTTGTATTCTGAAGCGTTTTTGGTATATGCATATTATCTTACTTTATTAACATGTAGAATTATTTTAAATAATCAATTCATTCCGATTTAACGGCTAATCGATTTCGAATACCAAATAATGATACTACGCCGCCAATTATGACTAGCAATGCTGTTATAACTATTGCTCGATGGAAACCATTTAGATTCAAGTGAGATCCGACAATAAGTCCTGCAATTGCTATAGTGACCAACCCTGCAATTCGTGAAACAGCATTATTAACGGCAGATGCGATACCGGCTTGATGTGGCTCAACGTCACCAAGAACTGCAGCCGTGAGCGGCGCAACAGTCATTGATAGTCCTATCCCAAATATAACTACACCAGGTAATAATTGCGTCCAATAAACTACATGAGTCTTGGTTAATAGCATCAGCAGAAATCCTGCTCCAGCAACAATTGGTCCGAAAGTCATAAAAAATCTCGGGCCATATCTACCTGCTAATGCGCCGAATCGAGGCGACAGTAAAAACATGATAATTGTTACTGGTAATAATGAAAATCCAGCTTCTAACGCAGAGTAACCGCTCACTTGCTGCAAAAATATGACAACTAAAAAGGTTGCGATTGATAAACCACCGTAAATAGCCGCAGTTGCAATATTGCCAAATCGAAAATTTTGAACCCTAAATAAGGACAACGGTAACATTGGTTCTAAATTTCGACTTTCATAAAACATAAAGCTTATTAAGAAAATAAACCCTAATATTAAAGACATAAAAATGATAGGGCTATCCCAACCAAAATGTTGCTCTTCAATCAGACCAAATACAGCACCACCAAGCCCAAAGCTACATAATATGGCTCCCAAAGTGTCTACTTTAACTCTTTTAGTCTGCTCAACCGTATCTAGTAAGTCTATCAACCACAAACAAACTGCAATAGGTATAATATTTATCGCAAAAATTAAACGCCAGGAAACGGCATCCACTAAGAATCCGCCAAGTAAAGGACCGATAATAAAAGATATGCCCGTCCACGCCGTCCAAGTACCGATCGCCTTGCCCTGAGTCTTGTGAGAAAAGTTTGAGATAATCATAGCGAGTGAGCTTGGAACTAGAAGAGCTCCGGCAACTCCTTGTAATGCCCTAGCAATAATTAAAAATGTACTATCAGGCGAAATAGCACATAAAATTGATGAAGCCGCGAATCCTATTAGACCACTAGTTAATATGCGTTTACGACCAAATAAGTCAGATAACGATCCGGCAAGTAGTATAAGAGATCCTAAAGTTATAAGATAAGCATCGACTACCCACTGTTGTGTTACTAAACCTCCGCCCAAATTACGGCTTATAGCCGGTAATGCTACATTTATAACTGAACTATCCAGAAAGGCTACAAAAGACGCCAAAATACTAACAATTAATACAAGCCTTTGTTGTCTAGTCATGCGTCTAGCATAGCATTATTTAATCGAGGTTTTTCAAGCGTAATTTTTGACAAAATTATTTGGTAACTATAGACTAGAAACTCTTTAAAACGTTAAACTTTTAGGAAAAGGAAAAGATGATATACCATAATTGCCGGCCAGATAATTGCTTTTAAAAAGGCCAGGACTACCAACCAAAAAGTGCCGGAATGAACTTGTATATAATAAATAAAGGTGCCAATAAATCCTAATAACCATAATCCTCCGGCGCCGCCATTTTTTGTAACGTACTTTGTTTTATAAATTCGACTATTTGATTCAACTTTTGCCATATATGCTCCTCTCATAAAGCCCATTAAAGCACTTTCACATACCCTTACAATAACAGAAATACTCAATAGACCGCTCTTTTATGTCTAATACCTGGTGATTATTAACCGATATTCTGAAATTAATTGAATAGAAAATATCTTCTTCATTAATTAGGATTCAGACTTTGAATCATATAAACTGGTAAATCACCTTTAGTGAGAACTGCAGCAATTCCTAATGTATACACTAATTCACTAATTAAAGCTTGATTTTGCAATTTGTCCTGCTCGGGAAACAGACTTGAAGCAATATCTTCTAGTCGCCACTCGTCTATGCCAAATACCTGTCCCCTTCCATGAGTAACATCGCGAATTAATTTTTGATTTATTGTATTACGCCTAACTTGATTCAGTATTATTCGCCTCTCTTGATGCTCACCACCAAGTTTTTTTACAACTTTACCAACAGACAGTATATGATCAATAACTTCTCCACCGCTAAATTTTTGGGGCTGAGCCATTTCATTTCTTACAAAGTCTCGAAAATTAATAAAAACTTGGTCTAGACCATTTAAATTAACCCCTAGTTCAGATATAACTCCTCTGATACGTTCTTCATATTTTAGAATCGCTACCAAGGCCTCAGGAGATCGGTCTATAGCACCGCAACCACAATTATTGCCATGGGCATGTTCATCTGTATGAGCGCCAAAGTTAATTCCATTGCGGACTAATGTATTTACTGAGTCAATATAAACTCCTTGTAAGGACTTGTCGTGGGCTTTTCCTAAACCAATCAGTATAGCAGCTGTCATAGCTACAGCCCCGCCAAAGACTTTGGCACGATTTAGGCTGCGCTTATATTCACTATTAAGATCGTAGACCCGGACTACCTCTCTCCCGTCACCACATCCATCATCATCTATCTCAATTTGAACTAGAATGTCAGATGAATTACGGATAGTTTCATCCATATCATTTAGTATTTGTGGATTTTCTACACTACTAGTTATATTGCCTTCGCCAAACGCAAGTCCTTCAGTAATAAGTGTAACCGAAAAGGTAGGTGAGTTGCGCGGTTCTCTAGATTCTTGAATATATCCGTAATTATTCTTCATATCTTGTAAATTATTTATTTAATTTTTAACTACACTTTAAAATTACATATAGTATCTTTTAAGTCAAATTGACTTTATCTGTAGTTAGCTTTTAGAGTAAGTGTTACGAATAATAAATTATTTGGATAATAATTATTGATTCGGTTATAGCCCATAATAAACTGCTAATTATGAGTGGCTTACTTTTTATTTTAATGCCATAGGAAAGCCAAATGATGCTAGATAAAGCAAAAAATGACCATGTAACAAGAGAATTACCTATGGCACTTTTCGACTTCCAGATTTGATATATTTGTCCCGATGTCGTAAGTGGTTCGATAAAAGCAATAACTAAAATGACTTTATATAAGATGTAATTCTCAAGCTTGCCTTTACTTCTCAAGTGCAACAAGGATGTGCGACTCATGACACAAATACTAACAGAGATTAACTACAAACATAAGCTTATTGGCGGATGTTAGCTTTGGTGATGTGGACCTAATACCTAGTAACTTTTAAATCAAGTTAAGATAGATTATAGAGCAGTGAACAATAAAATAATTAATTATAATCCAAGAATTTTAATGGCTGACCAGACGACCAGCTTTTTGAGCTACGCTTCGAATCCTTGCGCCCGGGCGTTTACTAGCCTCAATGACACTTTTCGTAGAACTTAAAAACGTCTCTAGCGTACCTTTTCCTGTTTCGTTAAATGGTGTAAATGCACCTAATTTAAGGGGTTTATCGGATTCATCCCTACCCAGACGAAGAACGCTTCCCTGGGTTGTATCAAACAAGAATTGATCTGAGATTTCCCAGCCACTGTTGCTTTCGCTTTGCGTGACCTTCTTTAAAAGTGCGGCTCCTACTCTTGGACTATTGCTATTTCGGGCAACTACAAGTTTTGAATTACCTGCCACAAACTCAACCGTTTCCTGTTGAACAAGCTTCTTACGACCACGTATGCCTACCAGAACAACAACATCTGTTATGTTTGGATTTTTACCCAAAAGTTCTTCAAAATTTCGACCTGCCTCTGTTGCCTGTTCGGTTGTAATTTGCTCTAGAGGAGCAGTCTGTAGTGGCGATGTTTCTGAATCTGACATTTTGTGCTTTCTATCCTAGCTTTTTATTATTAAAGAAGATAATATATCTTAAATACATAATATCATAAGATTGATTATTAGTCAATAAAGCATCATTTATGGGGTTTAGAGTTGGATTTTAGAACAATTACGATAAGTATCTTCTAACAAGCCACTGTGGAAATAGGGGGTCCGTCACGCCAACTATTAGGCGGTTTGCCAGCAATCTGAGATGCCAACCAACGTAATTCAATTATTGCTTGCGAATGACTAGCTATTTCTTTTAAAGAAGCTAAATTAACAGGCTGAGACCCCATAGCTTGAAAATCAACATTATATGCTTCTCTATGATACTGAACTCCACCCCCACTATTAAAATTAAATCTGAATCTATGAGATCTATATTCTAATCCGTTTGAGCTCCCATAAAATAAACCCACTTCATCTGAAGATTTCCAAAGACTAACATTAGTTCTGGGTATTAAGTGAGGACTATAACCATATCGTTTACGATACTCTTCGAGGACAGCACTTACATCTCTTGATTGTCTTACACAGAAATCCAAATTATCAATTAATCTGGGAACTTCAATGTCCATTACGGCATTTCTTATTTTTCTGATCGCAATTCTTGCATATACCATATCTAGTATGCCTGCTTTTTCAAGCTTAGTAACTGCGGAGGGTAATTTTTCCATTTAAACAATTCTAGGTCTGAAGTACCATCATAGCAAGCATGAGCGGTAACAGACTAGTCTACAAAAATAGTTCTAACATCCGGTTTGGGTGTGGCAAAATAACAAATTGCGGATTATTGGCGGACCTTAGCTGAACGGGTGTGGAATTATTATATTAACTAGTGTGTAGATTTTGATATCTTTTTTAACACATCGTTTTGCAAGCTGAGTTCAGCTCGGCTTGATAGATGTATAGGGGAGTACTTGAAAGATTTTCAACTGTATCGTTAGTATAGCTACCAGATGAACTAGGAGCATTAAGACAATATTTCGCATAATAACTAAGGCTTTGGGCAACATGTACTTGAAGGGTTGCAGATTCGTTACCGATTAGAGCCGTAACATTACCATCAGGTGCCGCTAGGAAGTAACATGTAGATATGTCATACCAGCCACCGCCACCCTTTAATGGGGTAAAATCTGCTTTTTGATTTTCAGATAAACTAACGACGTTTTGATTACTATCTAATGTTGAAACAGAGCTTGAAGTTACGGTCGTGCTCGAACTGTGATCAACTGCAGTTTGGTAGTTACTAAAAATTACGGCTGTTTTAGTGGCGGCATGAGTTGCAACCAAATAGAAACTACCTAATATTGCTACCCCTACTACAATAATCACTAAAGCGGTATGGTCTATAAAACCACCCTTGTTTGATCCATTATTCTTAAATCGCATGTTCGTGTTACCTTTCAATGAAATATGTAATATTGTTTATGATTATATTAGTAAGGTTACAACAGTCAAATTAATCGTTTAAAGGTATCTAATTGGCGGGATCTAGAGTTGGATTTTAGAATTGTAACTAAATAATAGGATAGATCCTTAGTTTATCTAGTAATCAACCCCATCTATAAGTCCGAACGGTGGTTCGGGAAGAAGATCATTTAAGTAATAATCAGGGTCTCTGGCATCATCATACATCAGAATTGCTTTCAATAAATCATTGCTCAGTCTTGCCCTACGTTCGGTAAGTACTTGCTCTAATCTTTCGCCAATAGCTTCATCCGACAAACCTTCTTCTCTAAGAGACTGGAGGGTTGTCCCAGATTCAAGATGCTGGTTACCATTAGGCGTAATTATAAGATAGTGATCATATAGGTTAGTAGGTTCGAATAGTGTTATGCCTAGAACCTGAGCAATTTCCTTACGACGACTCAAATCGAAATCAGACGGTAATTCAGGTGCATTAAAAGCTTGTGAATCTATTGTAGTCATATCTTAAACAATAGCATATTAGCAACTATATGTCAATTATGGCGGACCTTAGCGGAACAGGTGTGGAATTATTTTTTAAAGGAAGCTTTAGAAGAGTCTTTTTACCAGAGACCGAAGCCATTTAGCGCTTGCTAAACATCACCACCTTATCTTGGTGTCTGTTTACCAATCCTTCGGCGGCTAGATGGTTTAATACCCTCACGACCCCAAAGTGCGATACAGAATTACCACGTCTGTCTGAGGCTAGTTTCACTACTTCACGAACTGAAGCAGAGCCACCACTATCTTGTAAAGCATTTAGAACAATACTACCTAAGTTTTTTTCAATATGATTCGCCCTAGCAGAGCTGTCACGAAAGCGTTCATAGGCGCGCCTAACTTTAGCAGGATCGGTAATAAAATCAAAAGCTACCTTAGTCCATTTAGCTAAAACTTCTGGCTCCTGATTCTTGAAAGACTCCAGTTTATTGCATAAATCGGTCCACTGTTCTAATTGTTCGGGGGTTAACGAGACATCAAGTTCAAAAGGTCGTTCTTTGCCCTCAAGTTTTTGCACTAATCCCTGACGCTTTAAATTAAACATGACCACCGAAACCTTGGCACTTTGAGCTCTAGGGTCAAGTTGGTTAAATCCTGGCACTGTCTGTATGCAATAGTTAACAACTTGATCGTGAGACGTCTCAGACGCTTGCAATAGATATTCAGCGATTGTCCCGGTAAAACCTGCCTTGTCCGCTAAACTACTTCGACTTTCTGATGGAACCTCGTATCTGATCTGGCATGTTGCACTATCCCAGTCATCGTAGGTAATCAAGTCCGCATTTGCTAACTTCCTTAATTGTTTTTCAATTACAACTTGATTTGATGCATAGGTTGAGGTAACTAAATCACCTAATTGCATCCCCCCTGGATGTGTCAGGAGCTCTTCCATTATCCTAAGTCTTATAAATTGAGAGGGCACTTCTGAACTTGAACGAGTTTCGCCGAATAACTCTACGAGCGGTACGTCATATTTATCGGCATGATTAAGCAATAACCCAGCAAGGGGAACCCCAAGCCTTAACCCCAGCGATGTTACTTGAGTCCCATCTGAACCGTGGTTCTCAACTAAGCCAGCTGGCCCTATGGATGACTGACACCAACCTTTTTGTGTATAGATGCTTCCGGCCTCTACGCTATCCATACCTGGAAGACCAGTTATCAGCCCATGCAAGGGACGTGATGTATACGCGCTACCCCCGGTTGCCATAGCCACTAACAAAAGGGCTTTCCCTTCGTTGTTACCAATACCGCCAATTAGGGTGCTCAATTGCTGGTCATTCAGAAACTCACTTGAGTTAAACAACTCAGGCAAGGCTGGATTTATTTCATTATTAGTTTGATTGTTCATTTTATTATTCCAATAAAAAATACTACCATAAAAGTAGTATTTAGTCAAATGGCGGACCTTAGCTGAACAGGTGTGGAATTATTTTATTACAGAGCATTAGCCCTCATTCTTGGATTGTAGGTAGCGTTGAATAGATAAGGTTGTCCAAAGACTAATGTTTATCGCCGTCATAATAGCGGAATACCATAGAGAGAGGCTAATGTAGACTACCAGCCCAGGTATTAGGAATGTAGCTGTAACTAAGCTCGTACCTAAAGCAGGCTTATGTTTACTAATAATTGATGGAATAAGTGCGATATTAAAGACTGCGAAGCTTATGGCAAGTACAATGTCTCGCCAGTCATTAATATGCATGGGATTATCTTATCAAAATCAACTCGAAGAATAGATTGAAAATTCTTATGCTTGGCGGGCCCGACCGGATTCGAACCGGCGATCTTCTCCGTGACAGGGAGACGTGATAGGCCTCTTCACTACGAGCCCCTAAAAACTAGCCAAGTAACAGAGGTCATCATACCAAGCTATCTGTTAAAAAGCAATGCTCCAGTAAAGTAATTATATTATTTTAGACATGAATAAAAAGATGTGGTTTTTCGGAATTTTCTAATGGGTTTGTGTATGTTGAAATTGGCTGAAAATTAAATTCTATATGAGCGGCTCTTACCTCATTTCCTTGGACTGCTAATACTTTAACTATTTCCAAACTATATCCTGTATTAATTATCCCCGAATTCTGTCCTGGTTGAAGTTGGAATAATATTTTAATAATTTGAGGAGCAATATTTGTATTTGATACGTCAATTAATGAGCCATAATCTCCACCATTTGCGCGGGTAGAGCTATCGTCAGAAACTTGTTTAGCAAGAGTAGCAAAATCTGAACCCTGTTGTAACTGCGTCAAAGCTTGGGTAGCTCGTAGATGAGTTGCGGTATCAAGTTTGCTTACAACCATTTGAGCTAATAATTCTTGGCTCAATTCTCTCCTAAAATCGTCCATCGACCAACCGTAGAATTCACTAAGAACGTTTTGAAAAACTTGATTATTAGCGCCTAACCTGTTCTCGGTACGAACAATGGTAATTGCATTATTAACATCGCTGCTACTAACCGACAGATGATTTTTTTGAGCAATCTGATCGACATAGGTATTTTGGAGTGCTTGATCTAATGATCTTTGCTTAAATACACTAAGTTGTTGCTTGCCGGCACGAGTGGCAAAATTAACGTTTTGCTGGGTCTGGTAATAGTGTATATAGTGTCGTAATTCAAATAGATAACTATTATATGAAACGAAATCTCTGTTATCGATAACTGCTACTGGGAATGGAATTACTTGTGTCACTCCGTATATAAAAGTTGATGATGACTGAAATTTATATAGATCTAGAATACAAAAACCGATAAAACCAATGACTGCTGCAACCAAGATGCCTACCGAGAACTTTACAACCCGATGTTTCGGTGCTTGTAACGGATAAATATACTTTCGAGCACTACCTAATACTTCTTCACGCTGGGCAGCTATAGTTTCGTTGGTGACTCGAACCTCACTATCCCCATTAGCTGTGGATGCAGAATCAGATACTTGGCGGCTCCATCTTTTCAAAAGTCGCTTAATTTTACGCTTCATAATCTTATGTCTCTTCTAAATGCCCATCCCATGGACCAATTTTTTTGAACGGCACATCGACTGACGGCACACCTTGATCACGCAGTATCTGAACTATCTTACTCTGTGTTTTAGCTGGATGGTGCACGTCATGAATGACCAGCTCACCTAAATACGTCTGCATTTTTATTGTACCAAATCCAAGTAGTGTCTCTTGTATACCGGCAATTTCATAGTTCACCTGTTGGATTTGCGCCAAATTCATATCGGCAAAACTGCTATGGAATAATCCTTTTTGGGAAATTTGAATAAAACGTTGGGTGGTAACTATAAAAAGACTGAAATACCAACTAATCCAAGGGATAATAAGAATTAACAGACCAACTATCATGCTGGCTATCAGCGCTAAAAAGAAATCGAGTATACTGGGCGGATTATTTGGCCTGACGTAAGTTAAGATGACAATGATAACCGGGCCTATTAGCCATGAAGCCATACTAATGATGAGTCCTTTGCGCATAACGATTGGGTGACGTCGGAAAACAAGTAACACTTCTTCGTCATCAAATTGACCATCGAAGTACTTAGGTGAAGCAGTTTTAGCAGTATCCTTAGCCATAAGCGTATTGTATCAGTTGATTATGACATGAGTCATAAGCCTTTACCATGGTATCCCCGCCGCGACTCGAACGCAGATCTGCTCCTTAGGACGGAGTTATTCTATCCATTTAACTACGGGGACGTATACCTATTCTAATAGCTTTAATAGTGTTTTTCATACATAACATCTTCGCCGGCCCTACGGTAGCTATGGATAGGTTCATCTTTGAACCATATATGTATCTCATTGTTTGCTTCTTTTTCATTTTCACTGGCGTGGAACAAATTGTGAATTGATCGGCTCTCGGCATTGGCGATAGCTGGACTATCGACTGAATAATCTCCCCTAATCGTACCGACATCTGCTTTATAAGGCAGTGTATGGCCGGCTAATTTTCGAACCATATCAATAGCTTGAATGCCTTCTATGACCATACAGACAACCGGACCTGATGTTAAGTAATCGACCAGAGTTTCACTGACTTGTGTCCCAATTTCTCTTTTGTCATCTGAACCAAGGGCATCTTTCGGTTTGACGTTAAGTGTATCGAAACTACTTAGACTCTTTTCGCCCAATCGATCAATCCAGGCTAAATCTTCAGTTGGATAGTGCTTTACGGCTAATTTTCTTTCGGCGTGAACCATTTTGAGAGCGACAATTTTAAGACCTGCCTTTTCAATTCGATGAATAATGTCACCAATTAAGCCACGGCTGACACCGTCTGGTTTAATGAGGCAAAAGGTTCGCTGAAACTTTATAGAATGAAGTGCTGGGTGTAACTGAGCCATAAAAATGCAAGAACCTCATGTTAGTTGCTAGTTGTTGCTATTCTAACAGATCAGAACGACATCAGCAATGACCCTAGTTATGTCGCACAATGTTATAATTCGCTTATGTTATTCACTAAAGCAAAAACTGATTTCTTAGAACATTTAGAGATTGAACAGAACCGTTCCCAAAAAACAATTGCTAATTATGACCATTACTTAACCAGATTAGCTGATTTTGCAGGTGAAATTAAAGTTGACGAAATCGATGATGAATTAGTTCGTAAATGGCGCTTATGGCTCAATCGACTCGGCACTAATACTTCCGATGAGCTACAACGAATAACGGTTAATTATCATTTGATTGCACTGAGAAGTTTTTTAAAATTTTGCGCCAAACGAAACATCCCTGCCCTATCGGCCGAAAAAATTGAACTAGCTCGGGTACACCGAAAGCAAGTCACCTTTCTCAATAATGAAGAACTGAGTAGACTTTTTAAACAACCGGATATGACTAGTTTAATTGGGATGCGAGATCGAGCTATACTAGAACTTTTATTTAGTTCAGGTTTAAGAGTATCAGAACTCGTAAAACTTGATCGAGATCATATTAACCTTAAACTTCGGGAATTTACCGTCCGTGGTAAAGGTCAAAAAGACAGGCCGGTATTTATTAGTGCTGAAGCCGCCCAGTGGATTGAAAATTATCTACAAAAGCGAAACGATGCCATGAGTCCGCTATTTATTCGCTATAGCGGCAGTCAAAAAGTTGATAGAACTGGAAACTTTAAAAGATTAACGGCTAGATCGGTCCAGCGTCTAGTCAATCGTTATGCCCAGTTAGCAGGGATAACTAAACATGTTCATCCCCACGTTTTAAGGCACAGTTTTGCGACCGATCTTCTAATGAACGGATCAGATCTCAGGTCAGTCCAGGTCATGCTTGGACATAGTGATATCAGTACCACCCAGATCTATACCCATGTAACAGATCAGCATCTAAAAAAGGTCTACGAACAATATCACCATAAAAACGTTTAGGAATTATCTGATAAAAAATATTTAATGAGGCGAACAGAGCGTGTCTCCGTCGCTCCCCGCAATACCTGAATTGGTCATGCTAAACAAACTACCAGATACGCTATACTCTTTACATACAGAATCTTCCGAAATTAAAGCGCCACTTGGAAGTATATTTGCATTAGCAGCAGTTAAATCTACTGCTACCCTGATACGCTTGAGTATATCTTGTGCCTTTCCAGTGGAGTCGATGACAACCTGTACGCCATTAAATGAAACAGCACCGCCATTTGCGGTTACCGTTAGGCTAGATCCGGATTTATAAAGTGCAGTTTCCCTCATATAATAGGACGTTCCACCGCTTAGATTAATTGTAGCCGAACAGGTTGGCTGAGGGTTAATGGTTTGGGTACAATGCGCTTCAACTACTGTACCCCTTTCATTTAGTGATGGGTTGGGGTCGGCCGAGCCAAAGGTAGGCATGAAAAACATCGTAGCAGTATCTGTCGACCAGTCATTTGTTGTGCTACTGACATTCCTCTCCAGCTGACCATTTGCATCTAATAAATCCACTCTTAATACAGGGAAATTACATGGCCAATTACTAATTGGATTAGCTGGAACAAAATGATCTTTCGTAATATTACAATTTCCGGCACCCAATCCAGTGGGAGTTGTCCATGTTAAGGTGATACTATTTATTGCCGATGAAGATGTGAGCGGTATAACTGTCGATTGCGTGTTAACTGGATAACTAAGTGTTGAAGGTGATGGGTTAATTGTCAGGCATGTATAGTAATCGTTATAGACAGTATTTACGATACCCGTGAAATTATAAGGTGGACTAGAAGAGTTTGTACAGCTTAGTTTAGCCGGTACAGTTTGACCAGAGGAGACTAAAGATTCAATCGCTGTAACGGCATCATTTACGCCACTTTCAGCGCTATAAAATGCTTGGTCGCTTAATTGACTATCAGTGGTATTTCTTTGTTCGGTTTGAGAAATTTCAGCTAAGCCGAGAACTATCAAACTGATCACGATTAACATTACCATTGTTACCATGATTGAAACTATGCCAGATTCGCTTTTAATGTCTTTCATATTTCTAGTGTTTATCAACCTCTATTATAGTATAGAATCATTAAATAATTCGTTCTTGTACTGTTGTAGTTAGATCTGATACGGCACAAAACTGAGAACCTGGTCCCGAGGCACAACCAACGGTGCTCCAATCAGCTCCTAAATTTGGCAAACTATTCGGTTTTAAAACGTTGTTGTCACCATATATTACTCTTATATGAACGCTGTAAAGGTTGCCGGGTAGCGGTGTAATATTAAATACACCCAAGCGCATATGCTGATTTAGAAGTTCTTCTGAAGATTGAGGTAAAGGGTCACTGATGCTAGGTGAAGAACTTGAAGTACATGAAGAGTTTGTATTAACTACTAGTCCATGATCGCCTTGATCCGATGATGAAGGTGGATTGACTACTTCCTGGCCTAATTCATATGAATACATTGTGTTACCAATACAATAGCCGACTACGGCTGATGAGGGTTGTGTTGTAAGGTTATTGAAGCCTTGATTAAATTCTAAAGATTGGCTTACCTCAGCCATAATAGATCTTGCGACGGATTGAACATTTGAGCTATTTATCCCCTGGTAATAGCTGTTCGTAAAACTAATAATCCCAATAGCAACTATGAGCAGGACAACCGCAAATACTGCCGAAGAAATCATAAGTTCAAGAATAGTAAAGCCAATCGGTAACTTTGATTGAGAACCAAATTTCGGTTTAAAATTGAAAGTTCGTAAATCGATTCTACTCATGAGCAATTCCTATTGCTTTTTATGCTTAATGTTGCGAGCAACGATCCATTAGAATTTCCTATTGTAATAAGCCCCGATTGGTTTGTAGCTCCACTTACCATACAAATTTGCACTCCATTGGGAGGATTAATAGAAGCATAAGACGACTCGCTTAGGCTTTTTAAACTTGCCTCTATTGCACTACTCATGGAAGCAGGGTCTAGATTAAGATTCGATTTATAGATCGGCACAAGATCGATAGATTGCGTCCCAGAATTGTAACCACTTATGCCTCCACTTGAACTACCTGGCTCCATTAAAAATCCCACTGCTCCGATGGGCGTTGGAGGTGTTGAACCGCCGTTATTAATTTGCATCTTACTAGTTGTAAGACCATACTCAAGACTTTTAGTAACAGTATAATTAGCAAAATTTCCACCCACTTGTACAACTGTGGGATCGGCGTTCTGATAAGGTGAGTTAGCACCAGCAGTGGAACCTTGCAGGCCGGCAATAGTATAAATTTGATACTGTTCCGGAGATGTATTCAATACTCCAAATTGAATTACTGACCCCAGTAGTTCACAGCCAAAGTTTGTTCCTTGTGTATTATTGCCGGGATTAATGGTTACAATATTACTATTATTAGTACAACTAAAATTATTATTGCTCGAGTAGTATCCGTCTGAAACCTGGTTAATAACCTGTTGGACATGGGCTTGGGCATCCTGAATTGCATGTATAAATTCAGCCTCATTCTGTCGGCCGCTTAATGTAGCCGCTATAGCTACAAACAATGCACCTGTAACTGCCAGAACTATCATAGTCTCAAAAATAGTAAAGCCGACCTCTTTGAGGTTAACTTTACTATCACCGTTGCTCATGCGCCTAAGTATAACATAAGCTTCTTGGGGTAAATATCCTAACGTAAATAGAAAAAACTGTTATACCAATTAACGAAATCGTTTCCAAATATTACAACTAGTACTACTGCTGTTAGTAAATAGGGTCCAAATGGAATTTGTGATGACATTTTTGCCTTGCCTCTTAAAAGTAAAGGTGTAGCGATAACTGAACCGATAATGGAAGCTATAAATATTATTAGCAATGCCCTAAATGGATTAGCGACTATCAATCCGAGAACAATCGCTAGTTTAACGTCACCAAAACCGATCCATTTACCGTTAGATACTACATATATTAGATAAAAGGTCCCGGCAATAGCTAATACTGCCCAAAAGGCTTGAGTAATTACATTCCAACCCTCTCCAAAAAAAGTGGCTTTCCATAGAACTTCGAAGATAGCTAGACCAATTAATGGATAAACAATTCGATCTGGTAATAAAAACCACTTTAGATCATAGACAGCAAGTGCAACGAAACCAGTTAAAATCGCTAACCATATTACAAAACTAAATTGTCCTAATGAATTAAATCCCATGGGCCAGAGTAGAAATGAAACTACAAAGAGTGACATTAAAAGTAGCTCAACTACTGGGTACTGCCATGATATTGGCTTGTCGCAATAACGACACTTGCCTCTTAATAATACCCAACTAATTACTGGAATTAAATCGAATATAGCCAATTCATGGTGGCAATGAGGGCACATAGATCTACCATTAATGATCGAGTAAGGGTTATCGGTTTTAAATCTAAATAGAAATCTATTAACGCTCTTAGTATTTTTATCAAGTTTAGAATCCATTTCCTGCTGTATATGTAACCGCCACACAAGTGCATTAACAAAACTTCCAAGACACAATCCAATCACTATAAGCACAACAACTTCTAGCATGCGCCTATCGTACCATAAAAACAGACCCGGAATATCGGGTCTGTTTTAAAGAACTGACTATACTTCTATGCTTCGAGACATTCGGAGTCACCAGCAGCATTTGATCCTTCAAGTGCATACAAAATAGCAACTGCACGTGATGATGCTGTGCCTACCGTTGTTCCATTGGCGCCACAAGTGAATCCGGTGAGAATGACCACATGATTAGTGTCTGGCCAATTGTTGGGTGCCGAACCCGTTACCGAAACCATTCCGGGTGAATAATAGCCAAGTTTAGCAACTTCAAAATTACCCCCACTACACGGATTAGCCGCACATATATCGACTGATGTAGCATTTGTATCTGTAGCAGAAAATCCCGGTAAAAGACCACCATTATTACTTATATAATTAGATACTGCTGTTGATATTTGTCCAACATCCGATCTTCGTTGAGTATTACGTCCACTCCGTTGTAATGCCGGAACAGCTAGAAAGACAATTAGCATAATCAATCCAGCTATTGCAAGAACAATCATTATTTCAATGATTGTAAATCCGTTTTTAGGTTTATGATTTTTACTTAGCATTATTAAATGCCCCCTTTATCATGCTGTTAATGCTTATAAATGAATCTTAATGGCATTATATTCTAAAATCAAGTCCAATTTAATAAATCTTAACTATACAACGTTATTAATATTACTTGCCAAATTATAGATTGGTAATAATACGGCAGCAACAATGGCAAAAGCTACGACACCCATTAGTATCATCATTACCGGCTCAATGATAGTCTGGATTGCTTTAATTTCATTGTCTAACTCTTTCTCATAATAATCGGCAGCCTTGCCCAACATCTGTTCCATGGAGCCCGATTGTTCACCGATTTGTAACATATTAGGTACTAAAGGCAAAAAGTTAGGGTCATTTTCTAGAGATTTTCCTAACGATTTACCTGTCTTCACTTTTTCGCTGGCTTTATTTATTGAATTTTCAACATGTACGTTATCTACCGCTTGCGCGGTAATATTTAACATCTGAATGAGCGGTACGCCACTAGCAACCAAAGTGGTTCCAGTCCGGCAAAAGCGGGCCATATACATTTTCATAAAAAGTGGACCAATTGGCCAAGCATGCATTTTTAGTGCATCAATGACGCTTTTGCCACCTATAGTCCGTGCCCACCTGGTAGTAAAAATTATTAGGACAATTAGTACTAGGATTATTGCCCACCACCAATTAATAATAATATTTGAGACGGTTAACAGTATTTGAGTTACCAAAGGCAAGCTTAAATTTCCACTTTCACCATAAAGCGTCTTAACTTGAGGCAATACTTTGACGAGCATAAATGTGACGACTATCATCATAACAATTAGTACAATGACCGGATATATCATCGCCCCACGGACTTTACTTACGATGTCTGCATCTTTTTCTTGCTGATCAGCTAAACGCTCTAGTGCTTTATCAAGCGTGCCTGATGCTTCACCGGCAGCAATAAGACTTATGTAAACATTGTTAAATACTTGCGGGTATTTACCCATTGATTTTGCGAGCGTCGAACCAGCTTCAACATCGGAAATAATGTGTCCTATAATTACTTTGAGAGGTTTACTTTCAGTTTGATCGTTTACATTATGTAAGCTTTGAATAAGTGGTAAACCGGCATTTAATAGAGTTGCAAGTTGACGAGAAAAAAGAACGCGGTCTTTGGCTTTAATTCGATTAAGTTTTCCTAAAATACTGAATGTACCGCTTTTGCTTATTGAAATATCGATCGGTACCAAGCCCTCTGATCGAATTAACTTTGCCGCTGACGCTTCGCTATCAGCTTGAAGCGTTGATTTGACATGCCGTCCAGTTGCTGGGTCACGGGCATAAAAATTATAACTTAACATTTAATTGTTTTAACTCCTCATAAGCCTGTCTAATTCATCGAGATCAACCGCAAAATTACGTGCTTCGTCATAGGTGACTGTTCCCTCATGAATTAACTTAGCGAGCGTTTTATCCATAGCCTGCATCCCATATTCCGCACCCGTCTGAATAACGGCATCTAGCTGATGCGTTTTACCTTCTCGAATAATGTTACGAACCGCCGGGGTGACTATTAATATTTCGGCTGCGGCTATTCGTCCACCTCCAATTGCAGGCAGCAAACGTTGGGAACAGATTGCCATTAAAATATTGGAGAGCTGAGCCCTTATCTGTGGTTGTTGGTGTGGAGGAAATACATCTATCATACGATCAATACTTTGAGCAGCACTATTAGTATGTAAGGTAGCAAACACGAGATGTCCTGTTTCGGCAATAGTTATAGCGCTAGCAATGGTTTCAAGATCACGCATTTCACCTATCAATACGACATCAGGGTCTTCCCGGAGCGCCGACCTTAGAGCAGCACTAAACGAATAGGTATCGTAATGTACTTCTCGTTGAACTATGACGGATTTATTAGACTTATGAGTATATTCAATGGGGTCTTCAATGGTAATTATATGAGATGCTCTCTCCATATTTATCTTATGCACCAGTGCCGCCAGACTAGTTGATTTACCTGAACCTGTTGGGCCAGTTACGAGCACTAAACCGCGTGGGTAACTAGCAAATTTCTCAACAATTGGTGGCAACCCTAATTGTTCTACTGACAAGATTTCATTAGGAATTAGTCGTAGTGCTGCCGCTAAATTTCCCCGTTCATGAAATGCGTTTACTCGAAATCGACCCATATCACCAAAAGCGAAACTAAAGTCGAATTCTTTATCTTTTAGCAGTATTTGTTTTTGATCCTCGTCTAAGATTGCGAAAATGAGTGTCTCGACTGCTTCATCATTTAGTAAATCTGCCCCGCTAACCGGTATTAACGTTCCGTCTACTCTCAGTATGGGCGGCAAACCAACTTGAAGGTGTAAATCAGATGCTTTTTTCTTGACTACTTCTTCCAGTAAAACTTCGATTCGTGGCTGACCCTGCATATTTTTTCCACCCTTCTTTAACTACGTAATATCTGCCGCAGCGACACGGTTCACTTCATTAAGTGTAGTGAGTTCTTTTAAGGCTTTTAAATAACCATCCTGGCGCATTGTTATCATTCCTTGTGATTGAGCGACTTTCTGAATTTCACTGCTCGTAGATCGTTTTAATATTAGATTTTGAATCTCTTCTGACACACTAAATACTTCATAAACCCCTTGGCGGCCGCTATACCCTCCAGGCGTACGAGGGCTATCTTTACCCTTAGTTAAAGTATAAGCACTTTCGGTAGCAAGTGGCAAGTTATCATAACCAAGATCAAGACTTACTTTCTTTCTATCTGATTCTTCAGCTGGTAATAAATCTTTCAACGTTTGGTGGATAGACTCGGTTTCGGCCGGTGAACTTTGATAGCTTTCTTTCTCTGGACCGATACGTCGGACTAATCGTTGGCCGATTACCACTTTGACAGTAGATGCTATTAAAAACGGCTCCACACCCATATCAAGTAGCCGAGGCAATATACCGGCTGCAGAATTAGTGTGTAGAGTCGAAAAAACTAGATGCCCCGTAAGGGCAGACTGAACGGCCAAATCAGCTGTTTCCCTATCACGAATTTCTCCGATCATTATAACATCTGGATCTTGTCGCAAAATCGATCGTAAACCAGTGGCAAAAGTTAAGCCCACTTCAGGGTTGATTTGAATCTGATTAACTCCGGGCATTTTATATTCAACGGGATCTTCAAGCGTAACAATATTTATGGCGTCAGTCTTTATTTCCTGGATCAGCGCGTATAAACTAGTCGATTTTCCGGACCCAGTAGGTCCTGAATTTAAAATCATACCGTTACTTTGTTTTAGCCCTTGTCTAATAAGTTGCAAGGCATGACCGGTGTAACCTAAATCTTCCAACTTAAAACTGGTGGTTGTTTTGTCAAGTAAACGAATGACTACCTGCTCTCCCCAAACTACGGGTGAAATCGCAATACGAAGGTCTATATTCTTATTCGCTACATTTATGGAAAATTCTCCATCTTGAGGAATTCGGTGTTCGTCAATCTTCAAATTGGATAATATTTTTATTCGGCTAATAAGAGGTGGTTCTGAACTTTTGGGTAGTTGCATTATTTCTCGTAAGATTCCGTCGACTCGGCAACGAATTTTTAATGTATCCTCCATTGGCTCGATATGTACGTCGGATGCATTATTCCTCGCCGCATATTCTAAAATAGCCGATAACGCTTTACTTATGGGGGAATCTTGAACTAGGGAAGCAATATTCTTTTCATTTTGGGTTATGGACCTATGGTCTTCCTTGCTACCGGGTTTTTTTAGTTGATCATTTTCCTCATCTTTTTCGAATTGACCAATTTGACCTGCCACCGCCTCCGTAATATGAGATTGGTATTGTTGCAAAATATTGCGTATTCCCTCTTCGCTTGCTACATATACTTTTAAAGGGCGGCCTATTCTTTTACTTAGGAAATCGACAGCCTGAACGTTATCGGCATCCAACATAGCTACCACCAAACGATGCTGCATTTCACCTAAAGGCACCGCCATGTATCGTTCTGCTACATCTTTTGGTAATAAATCTAATACTTTTTGATCGATCGTAGTGTCCGTCAGATTTACATATGGCACACCCGTAGCCTTAGCTATCGATTTTGTTAACTGTTCATTACTAATTATTTTACTACCCACCAAAGTACCGAAGACTGAGCCGCCCTCCTTAGTTGCTTGTTCTTTAACAGTTTTAAGCTGGACGTCTGTTAGGGTGCCCTCTTTAACAAGATCCTCCTCAACCTGTTGCTGAGTGGTTGTTGACAATACGCTCACAATTTATGTCCTTTATGTACTATTATTGTCCCGATCCATTAAATGGATTGGAGTTGTTGCTACTTTGTACTTCTATTAATTGGGTGGGGTCAATTGATTGACTATTAAAAAATTGGGAGTTTGGTGTAGTAAATTGAGTAGTAATTTTGTCTATAACTGCAACTTTTTGTTGTCTATTTTGAGGAGTAGAAAATAATAAATGAGAGACCGTGAATGAAATAACTGCACTAACGGCGGAAATTAATATTATTAAGGCAATATCTTTTTGTTTCATTTCACGACCTCGGTTCTAATGTTTAAACTTTTTGCGGGTTGCCAGTAAGTTTGAGCTGTAAGATTTAGATTAAGTTGGTTTTGATCTCCGGATAGTTCTATCGTTTGGATTTGAAAGGGACGGACGGATCTTTCAAATGCGTTAATAACATTTTGGACTGACGTATAGTTACCTTCAACAATTACTTGAAATGGCATTGGCTGAGGTGACGGGTTAGAACTTGACTGATTCGACTGTACGGTAGATTCATCAGTACCGGTGATACTTTGTATCTGGACTCCTTGGCTGGTTAAGATGCTTTCTAGGCTCGTTGCTAACGCTGGGTAATCATAAGTGCTAGGTAAAGCATCTAAGATAATCTTCGAGTTCGACCCATCTTGGATGCCTGTACCACTAGGATTTCCGCCAATAATGTTTATAGGTGTGCCAACAAAAGCATTGTAGGCATTTTCCAGGTTTTGAGTTGCGTTTATATCACTATTAAGTTGATTGAGGGCGTTATTATCTGCTGCAATTATACGGTTTTGGTACGTGAATTGACTTATTAACGAAGTCGATGCGACTAAACAAAAAACAATAACAAAACATGCTCCGGACGTAACAGCCACAATCGTAGAATTAGATTTATCTATTAGACTTCTTTTAACTGAGCTCACACCAGCCATTATCAGCTACCCTTCTTAAATATTATTGATGGTTGTTGTGAAGCAGTTTGGGGAGGATTGCCACCTACGCTTAAACTAACCGAATCTGCATTGTTGAAAATAACTGGGTTAAAGTCCATATTTATCGAATAAGTTGCTGAAGTAGGACCACGACCGAAACTTGCCAGCAAAACAGATGAAAAGGAGTTTTGAGTACCAGATACGCCACTAACTGTGTAAGATGTATATTTTAAATTATCTACGAAGGTGTTTACGACATCTAGACTAGGTGCATTGCCTGTAATTGTTATTACGTGTTGACCAAAGTCAATCCTAAAATCAGATATAGTTGCTTGAGTTGGTACTATTTGGTAAAGATAATTAAATACTCTGGAAGCCTCGGGACTTTGGCTATCTAGTGTCGATAAAGAGTTTAGCTGACTTTGGACGGTTAAAATGGTTGACAAATTAGGCTTATCTTTAAGATTGACACTGTCTGATTGAATTTTATTATTGAGATTATTGATATTACTTTTTTGAATAACAAAAACTGAGAAAATAAGTACTAATAGAATGAATAAGACAATCGCGCATATTAGTAATGAAATACCAACAACTAAACGTTTAATTCGTTGAGTTTTAATAAATTCCTGCTTAATATCTGGCAGTAAATTAAACTGAATCATTCTATTCTCTCCGCCAAGCCGACAGCTACGCTAAATTGATTTGAAATAGATAATAACTCGTTTTGTCTATCTGGGGCGAACTGCACATTTCGCCAGGCATTCCCAATCTCCACATTTAAACTAAACTTGTTGGCTAAAAACAACGGAAATTCAGGCAAAACGGAACCGCCGCCAGTTACAATTAAACGGTCGAGTTTTGTGGCGGTATAGCGGGTCTGGAAAAATTTTATAGATTTATCTATTTCAGTAACTAATAATTCCACCGTACCGATAATAGCTTCATAGACTTGACCTTCAAGCTTATCTTTACTTAAACCAAACTTCATAACAAATTGTTCCGCTTGTTTTTCGTCAATATTCAGATTTTGAACTGCTGATCGAATTATGGCTTCTACGCCAGTTGGTATAGACCTTGTGAGCCGAGGCATGCCTCCGAAAATAATAACTAAATCGGTACTTTTTTGACCAATATCTAAAATCATATGAGCTAAAGTTGCATCTGAGCTCGTTAGCGCACGTGCTAGGGCTAAATTATCGGGTTCAAATGCTATCACATTTATTCCGGCAGCTTCTACGATGTCTAAACGTCGCTCAATAAACTCATTTGGAACGCTTGTTAATAAAATCTCGACTTTAGTTTTGTCTACTGGCGAGTCTCCCAACAACGTCCAATCTATTTTGGATTCATTTAAGGGAGTTGGTATTAATGAGTCGGCTTGATAACGTATTGACTTATCGAGTTCATGGGCAGGCAATCTTTCCACATCAGCAATAGTAGTGAAGACGTGACTTGAAGGTATTCCGACTGCTACATTTTTTGTGCTTAAGTGCGCCTGACTAACAAGTTGTGCAATAGCCTGGCTTAATCGCTGTTGGTCATTTCGAGAATCACTTAGAGATATCTTACTGTCAATCGGCATGTAAGCATATTTGTAAAGTATCTTTTGGGGGCCATTGCCGTGCAATTCAACAACCCGAAGAGCTGAACTACCGATGTCAAGACCAAAAAATGCAGATACACCGCTCAGCAAGCTCATGAGGTGATCACTCCGAATAATTTAAGTATAATTTTTGATTTTGTAGTCTGCATAGAAAATTTACGCGTTGCCTTATCTTGTTCATGTCCCACCAGAACTGCAACGGGACTATGTTTAGGGCAATTATAGCATAAGCCTCTTGTCAATACACCAATTTTGACTCCGTATCATAACGGTAATAGAACAGATTATAATACTGGCGGTAAGGAAGTAATTGCTGAATAGCCGTTGTTTGTAACCGTATTACTTCGAGGCAACCACATCTCGGGGGTATAATCGAATACCTCAGCTGCATTACTAGAACTCAATTTATCGTTTTTGTCGTTCCCGACTGATCCAAATGTACGTAAGAATTGAACTTGCTGAGCTATAAATGAACCATAAATATTTAACTGATTACTACAGGTGGAGAAATAATTACCAATCGTAAATGGACTATAAGCTAGCGGTGTTTTTGTGGCGCAGGTATAGATTGTTCCACCTACACTACCACTACTGCTAGTTTTAGGTTCGGCAACATAAAGACCATCTAATTCAGTTACATTATGATCAATAAATATATTGCCGCCGACTACTACTAATTTAAAGTAAGGTATTTGACTTGGATTCGCCCATTTTTCAGTGGGACACGTATTTTTAGCGGTCGTATCAGCCGCAATGCAATATAAAATATTATTACTGATATATACATCGCCTGTCGCGTAGATTGTTACGACGCCGCTTACATTATTCGGTGGATTTACATTACTACCCGGTTGAGGGGTTAGTCCAACAAGATCACTCGTAAAATCACAATCTTCTGTACTCGCGCCAAAT
This sequence comes from uncultured Candidatus Saccharibacteria bacterium, assembly GCA_963707285.1. Taxonomy (GTDB): domain Bacteria; phylum Patescibacteriota; class Saccharimonadia; order Saccharimonadales; family UBA4665; genus CAVPPA01. The sequence goes on along the minus strand of CAVPPA010000005.1, from coordinate 107,687 downwards.
GAGCCACCATATATTGGTGAAGTTGTATTTACACCAGTATTGGCGAACGATAAATCAGTCGGTGGTGAGCTAGTAGAACTTTGGGCGCTGGCAAAACCTTCAATCTGTCCCAACGCTTGTACCGCATACTCAGTCCCTGCCCCGAAGTATTTCGGCGAGTCACTATTCCATGAATATATACCTCCGTTAGGATTCGGTGCGCAACTAGAGCTATTATTAGTCGAGCTGTAGGTAGGGCTAGCACCTATCATTACATCGCCGCCATACACTTTAAGATATGGTTGATCAGCGACTTGAAAGTTCCCTTTACAGGTTATGGTAAGGCCTGGAGCAGTAAGTGTCCATGTGGCTGTAATAGCTCCGGGAGGGCCACCGGTTGGTCCAAGATTACTGAAGGTTGCAGTGGAGGTTGAACCACTTCCTTTATCTGGTTGGCTACCACTAGAAGTTCCTCCTGAAGGACTGATATTAATTTTAAATGTCGCACCTGGCGGTGTCATGTTAACATCGTTAGTCACTGTCACTGTGGCTGAAAAAGTAGTGTAAGGGTCCAGCGTGCTGGGTGTAACACTAAGACTTCCACAGGCCAGATTTACACAGGGTACATTAGTCTGATTAGTGTAATTTGTGTTAGTACCTTGATCGGTAACAGTTAGCGTTACCGGTTGTTTGGTATACGGGTTTGTTGCAGACTGGGGTATCGGATAACTTTTACCTGATACAACCGTTTCACCAGGCCAACTTCCAGTGGAGATTTTACCCGTGGTTGAATAACCATTGCTATCTCCAAAGGTAACAGCAGCCACAAACTGACTGGTATTCTGATCGCAAGTTATGGTAATTTTACCAGTCGGTTTAGGGGGTGGTTGACAAGGCGGCGACACTGGCGTTGGAGCTGTGTAATTAGTATTTGTACCCTGATCAGTTACCGTTAGAGTGACAATTTGGGATATCGTTGGACTTGTATCCTTAGTAGGTATTGGATAACTATTACCCGAAGTTACTGCCGTATTATAGGTACCTCCAGGCCCAGTTGTAGATATTGATCCAGTAGTAGCATAACCGTTAGCATCTCCAAAAGTGACGGCTGCGGTAAATTGGCTGGCATTTGGATTGCAAGTTACGGTTATTTTTCCAGTTGGACTAGGTGGTATCGACGGTAACTTATCTAAATAACCTTGCACATTGCCGCACAGTTTTCCGATGCTAAAATCACCGCCTGACCATTGAAATAAGATCGTAGGTCCATCATCGAGTCCGGCATCTTGATATTGACAAATAAAATTATGGAAGCGATCGTCGTGATCGTTGGAAAAATAACCGCTGTTAGGAAGACTAGACGAGTTTGCACAATCCTCCTCATAATTCCAATTCACGGTGTACCCGGGGTGAGTACCATTAAAGTAGTTAACTATTTGTTCCCAACCAGATTCGGCGTTAATTGCATCTGTCCAGCCAACAGCAGTTGGTCCTTTAATTCCCATCATATTATCGATAATAAAAGCTGCACCTCTATAGTTCTGTTCATTCCCCGAATCTCTTAAATCAGCGTCAACTGCTGCTATTAAAGCACTAGTGCTATTGACATTGAGTCCCGCAGGTAAAAGATCTCCCGCATTTGAAAAACAAGGGCGAGTAGGTGGTGCTGGAGAATTTGGACATGTATAAATGGGGGCATCTACGCCGGTATAAAATCCTTGACAGCCAGCGGCAAGCCCGTCTCCACCTACTGAGCAAGGATAACCGGTCTGCGCCCATGCAAACACCCGGCTCTGGTGAGCAACTAAACCTGTAAAGCTAAAAACTATTACTAGTAAAGAGCCTAGGATTACTTTTTTACTCATATGCTCTCGCCCGCCTGAAGCTGATTTACAATATTCTGATAGGTTGGTATTTTAGACTTTGCCACAGGATCACTAGATTGTTGCAATAAGCCAATAAGCTTATTAAATGTACTGATAGCGTTGGCCTTCTGTCCGGCCATATTATAGGCATATCCCAGATTAATGAGCGAACCGTATTCATATGGATTACCAGAGTTTTGTACATTAAGAGAATTGTTATAAGCGGTAATAGCTAGACTAATTTCATTATTATTCATATAAGCTCCGCCCAGGTCGTAATAGGCTGTCGCTTTAGCTTGAGGAGAAGTGGCATTTTTCAGTGCAGTTTGAGCATTAGTAAGCTGTTGTTTAACGTTAACTAATGATGGGGTATTTTTGGTCGTATTCGTATTAGATGCTGTTTTAGGTTTTTGCATCCCACTCATAATTAAAACTAAACACAATATTAATAAGGCAACGATTAAACCCGAACCCACAAAAAGAAGAATTTTCTTTAGTAGATGTTTCTTCGCTTTTAAAGCATCACTAGTCACAATACCCTCGGTGGGTTTAGGCTGCTTATGTTCGCTCATCTTACGAATCAGTATACCAAAAACCACAAGCAAGATGATATTTTGTTTATCTTACTTAAAAAAATGTACTATTATAAGCATAATTAGATTATGAAAATACGTCTTAATCAAAGGTTGCGAGGACATTTACAGTCTGGCGATACTATCGTCGAGGTGATTATAGCAATCGCCGTAATCGCTGCTGTTTTAACTGGTGCATTTGTCGTTTCATCTCATAGCATAACTTCTGTGAGAGATTCAGAAGAACATAGCGAAGTTTTGCAGCAGTTGCAAGGTCAAGTAGAACTTTTAAGAGCGGCTGCTAATATTCCTGGGTTTTTCAATACTGTACCTAACGGCCAAGGAGGTTTACAACATGGAGCGTGTCCAAACCAAAGCAATGGGAAAGCGATATGCGTCACCGCTCCATTTTGTTTAGGATCAACAAACGGCACCATCATCGGTTATCATAGTTTGGCAGCTCCTCAAGCGAGATCGTCAGTTTCACCGAGCAATTATTATACTTCTTTAAATAATAATTTTAATACGACATGTTTCCCAAATCCCACATATAAATTAGGCTTAGCTATTGAGGAATGCTATCCGTTACTTCCTCCTCCTGGTTGTTCTACTTCGTTGACAAATTCGGGTGCTGCAACAGATTTTATATTAACTGGGTCTTGGGTTCCTATTAATGGCAGCAGTCCAACTGCATATGACCAGGTCAGTCTTTATTATAAAGTTAAGGTTACTTGTACCGACAATAATGGGGATGTCGTGATTTGCGGTTCAGATGCTCCAATTACGGAGGGTAAACCAGTCATTAATCTATACCCTCAGCATGCCGAAAATGTCTCTGTTAAATTGAATTATATAGCTGGATTTAGTAAGTCCGTTCCATCCTATGACTCAACAACGGGCTGGCAAGTTTATGCTCAGCCCGACGGTACGCTTAAAAATAAATCTGACAATAAAATTTATCCATATTTATATTGGGAAGGTAATCCGACTAACTTGAATATTAATATGTCTACCGGGTTTGTTGTTGCGGGTAAAGACACGAAGCAATTCTTGGCCTTAGAACTTCCAATAATTGGATTAAATCTGAGAGAGACAAATGACTTTTTGGCTTATTGGGTGCCAAAAATGGTAAATGATAAATATAATTTAATTCACTTCGCTGGAAGTGACTATACGTCTTCAGCTCCACTAAATATAACTCCTAAGCCGGATTCATTATTGAGGGTTAACATGATATTTGAACCTTTACAATCCTCAATATCTATGCCCCCACAATCATTCCCCGTGTTTCATAGAAATGGTTTCACAGTCGTGGAATGGGGTGGAGCAGAAAAGTTTTAAGATTGCGTTTCTAGATTTAATTTGAATTGTTACTAAATTTTTCAACCCTACTTTTGATGAATGTTGATATCTCTCTTATTCAACTCCAAGCACCGCAACAGATTTTGGTAATGTTGCTGCAAGCTTTTTATCGAAAGTCAATAATGGCATAGCGTCGTTAAGTTCTGCATAGACTGCTAAATACGCATCTACAAATGAAATATTTTTATGCCTTACATACAATGGAATAGCTTTTTCTAACAATGGTCGATTACAGCTAACTTGTGGTATATCTGCGATTTGTAGCAATAGTTTGCCAATTAATTCGCGTTTAAAATCATATTGCTTGCCTGATAAAATCCATACACATTCAAAAAATACAGCATCTGCAATACCTAAACTACTAGACTTTGAGTTGTCTATTAAATCTATTACTTTTTGAAGCTGTGCGGGTACATCACGAAGCAACAAACGGAGTGTAATATTAGTATCAAGACTTTTCATAAATCATTATGATTCCAGACTTCGCTTATACCGATCAATTGACGCTTGTTGAGCTGCGTCGTTTATAGCATTATCGAGTTCTTCATCTGTAAGAGGTTTAATGTTGTGCTTTTTCAAATGTGCAGCTACCTCAATGTGTAATTCATTGAGTCCCCTTTTCCAATCGTTTTTTTCAACAACTACTTGGTTTCTATCTACTAGTTTGAAACGAACAGATTCGCCAGCCTTAATTCCCAAGTTGCGGCGTATAGCTGCCGGTATGGTTACTTGTCCTTTACTGGTCACGGTAGTCGTGTATGTCATAAGTATTATATTATATAAAGTAATACATTATGTCAAGTCTTACTTTTATAGTAACCTTACCTTAATTTATGTTACAATTAACAGATATGAAAACTAAGGCTGAACTTTGAGCTTAGGTATCGGAATAATAGGATTGCCGAATGTCGGTAAGTCGACTCTATTCAATGCAATTACTAATAATAATGTTTTAGCTGCTAATTATCCCTTTGCGACTATTGAACCAAATACGGGTATAGTGCCTATACCAGACTTTCGACTTCATAAACTAGCGGATATTTATAATACTGAACGGATCATACCTGCAACTGCATCATTTATAGATATTGCGGGTCTTGTTAAAGGCGCAAGTAATGGCGAAGGTTTAGGAAATCAATTTCTAGGTCATATTCGTTCTACTAGTACAATTATTCAAGTAGTTCGTACTTTTAATGACAATAATGTCATTCATGTGAATAAAGAGCTCAACCCAAAGCGAGATATTGACATAGTTAATACTGAGTTGGTAATTGCGGATTTACAAACAGTAAACAAAAGATTACCTCGTTTAGAAAAAGAAGCTAAAGCTAATCCTAAGTTATATTCTTTAGTTGACGAATTATCACAAATTAAAAATATACTTGAAGAGGGAATTCCACTTTCAGCGAGCGGTAAAATAAAGAGTTTTAGTGGTTGGATACAAAAGGAACTTCAACTTATCACCCTAAAGCCAGTTATTTTTGTCTTCAATGTAAACGAATTAGATCTTGTTGATGATACTAAAAAGCGGCAGTTCTCTGATTTAGTTGCCCCTAACAAAGCTTTGTTTATTTGTGCAAAGCTTGAAAGCGAATTACATGAACTTAATGAACTTGACTCTCGAGAATTATTAAACAGTTACGGAGTCAAAGAATCTGGACTTATTCAGCTCATTCACACTTCTTACGATATTCTTGGTCTTCAAAGCTTCCTGACTGCTGGATCTAAGGAGGTACGAGCATGGACTATCACGAAAGGTAGTACTGCCCCTCAGGCAGCCGGTACCATTCACGGTGATTTTGAGCGTGGCTTTATTGCTGCCCAAATAATCGATTACGATGATTTAATCAACAGCGGTTCAGAAGCGGCTGCAAGAGCGGCTGGTAAGATCAGAACTGAAGGCAAAGACTACATCATGCAACCCAACGATGTTGTAGAATTTAGGTTCAATGTTAGTAAGTAGTCTGCAATGGAGAAGTAGTTTGAGATGCAACATGACCGCTCTTGAATCTGTAACGCTGGCTCATAAGCGGTAATCTTGTGTAAGCCCCTATAACGGGCACGACACGCTTCATTGCTGCAATACCAAGCTGAGCTGGCGATATGTGATTTGAATCTGATTGAAATGTTGGATCGTCGCTTATAGAGCTAGTTAATATTGAGTTTGGTGAATACTGCATAGCAATGGGTGATGGGTTAGCTGCTCCATGTTGTTGAAGGAGCTGCTGTTGCTGATGTTGATACTGTTGAATTGCCAAAAACATCTGCAACTGTTGATTCATCCGTTCCAAGTGAGCTTTCTGGGACTCTTGGTGACTTTGTTGAAGTTTCTTAATTTCCGTCATCCGATACTGCACAAAGCTAATCAAGCGGCGCAAACGGATTTTATTGAGACTTCTGAAGTGCAGGGTTTTGGCGCCAGCACTAATTTTAATTTCGGCTCCTAGCAATCGATGATTATAGTCAAACTCATTGATCATATCAAAACGCATATCTTCGATAGTTAGATAATTAAGCGGTTTTTTATCAACGAGTAGTAAACGATCTTTTGTAGCAACCAGAAGGGCAAATCCAGCTTCATAATAACCGTTTACGCATTCGTCTATTTCTTCAGTCGGCATTAAAACATTGCACAATTCTTGAGCTTCACTTCTCCCCCAACCCTGTTGATTAAAGTGAATTTGTTTGAGTTGCTTATCTAAAGTACTCCTACTTATCATCGTTGTGCCCTCCTTATCGAATACCCTTATAGTAGTCTTACGCTCGTATCTTATCGATGAGAATACTTACATCTTCTGAGAGATATTCGTCACAAATCTTGCCCCAAACCCAATTTACACTTATAGTTAGGATATGCTCGCGACCTTGAGACAAACGGCAGAGCTGGTGGACTTTTTCCGTAGGAAAGGTTTTAAGGCCACCTATCAGAAAGGTGACTATATTATTCGGCCCGGTGAACAACCACCGGGTGTTTTTTATATCTCAGAAGGTTTAGTTAAAGCTTATGATATTACCAGATATGGAGATGAGAATCTTTTGATAGTCCGTAAAGACCATGAAGTTTTTCCGCTTATATGGGCTATGACAGGACAAGAAAGAAATATTATTTATCGAGCTCTTGTGACAACCACAACCCTGCGAGTCACTAGACAAGAATTTGTCGATTTTATGCGTAAAAGCCCCTCTGCATTAGCCCCACTAATGGACATGACAATGGAAATGTACCGTTTACACAGTGAACGTATTATGAATTTAGAATATCGGTCGGTTCGAGAGCGTATTATTTCATTTTTACTTACAATGTCCCATCGCTTCGGGGTCGAAACTTCAAAAGGGCTATTGATTGACGTTCCACTCAGACATCAGGATATAGCAAGTTCAATTAATTCATCCCGCGAAACTACAAGTCGTGAACTTTCCGGACTAGAACGTAAAGGTTTGATTGCCAAAGATTCATCAAGACTATTATTAAAGGATGTCGAAAAATTACAGTCGTATTTATCCCACCAAATTGGATCTACTTCCAGTTCAGAATGACTTTTTCGATTATTTCAATAATCTTTTCGTGGGGTGGAATATCTCTTTGATCATAGTAATGATCGGTCGACATGTAGTTTTCGACGACGCTTAAACAATAGATTTCATCGGCAGTCACATGTATTCGATCGACCGCTTGAACGCTGGCGAGTGGTGTTGCCACAATCATCTTTTCAATCGGAATTGTCTTTAAAAAAGTTGCTGCTAGGTCAATAGCAAATCCACTACTCAGTCCATCGGAAACAAGAATTACATTTCGACCGGCAAGTAATCGTTTATCAACGGTATTCCCTCTACCCACCAAGCGGTTCAATTCATGAATTTTAACTAGCTTTTCTTGTTCAATGTACTGATAATATTCACCCACTAGTTCATCGAGCTCGCCTGGAGAGTAGCCTTGGTTATAAGACATCGAACCATCCTGGCTTATTCCACCGACGGCTTCTGGCTCTCGAGGCAGAGTAATTTCTTCACTGAGTAAAAGCGATAACACGCAGTGCAATGCTGTAGCAATTTGCGCTCCGACAACAACCCCCCCATCGCTCAATGCTACAACTGCACAGTTTTCGTAGCGATACTTTGGTAGCAATCGATTGGCGAGCATGTGTCCAGCTTGGGTTCGACTCGCAAAGTACATATCTTATTAGTCTAGCATTATGACTTTGACTTATCGAAAATGCTCATGGATATACTAAATTTATCCGTCATCTACAAGTGGGTAATTATTCGTAATAGATAAAACCGTTCTTGATTACCCTTGGCACCACTTACACTAGAATCGGCTTTATTAATAATTGTAAACTGATCTTTGGACCAGATTTCAAACAGCTTAAAAATATCGCGTCTAATTCGGTCATTTTTAATTATTCCTTTATGTTTGTAATTTATATTCGACACTTCAAATTGCGGTTTTACCATAGCTACTATATTAGTATTTGCGCTTGAAAATATGGCAATGTACGGCAAGATATCTCGCAACGATATAAATGATACATCAATTAATACAATGTCAAATCGTTGCGATGGTTTAAAATCACGAATGTCAGTTTTTTCATGTAGTTCTATGCTGGGATGATGCTTCAAATTCGGATGGAGTTGGTTCGTGCCCAATTCTACAGCCACCACTTTTTGAGCGCCGTGCTGCAGCGCAAAGTCGGTAAATCCACCGGTTGAACTGCCGACATCCAAGACTATTTTATCGCGAAAATCGAGCTTAAACGCATCGGCAACGCTGTCCAGTTTTAGTCCTGCCCGCCCAACATATTGTTTAGATATATTCAGTTTTACATCGTCATGTTCTTCGACCAGAGTCTTTATCCGTGTAATAACCTTACCGTTAACTACGATATCGCCTAATTTTATATAGCTCTCAGCCTGACTTCGAGATGACACAAGACCTCTTTCAAGCATTAATTGAGTAAGCCATATTTTACTCATAAAGCGACCAACTATTTACTCTTTCACCCGTTCTCGGTACGTTCCCGTTGAAGTGTCTACCGAGATAATATCTCCGATTTTTATAAAAGCAGGTACTTTGATGCTTAATCCTGTTTCCAAGATCGCTTCTTTGGTAATAGCCGTGCTGGTATCTCCTCTAACAACCGATTCGGTTTGGGTTACTTTAAGTGGTACATTCTTAGGAAGTTCGACTGTTATAGGATTACTCTCAAAAAATTGCAAGCTGACTAAGTCACCTTCCCTTATATAAGATGTATAATCACCGACCGAATCTTTTGGTACATCAAATTGCTCAAATGTCGTTGGATTCATAAAATACAATGACTTACCGTCTGTGTATAGGTATTGCACGCTCTGGTTTGTAATATCGGCGGTTTCGAGTTGTTCATTACCCTTAAAAGTTTTATCAAGCACTCTACCGTCGAGCAGACTTTTTACCCGCACGTTTACAATTGAGCCGCCTCGACCCATTACTTTTTGAGAATAATCAATAACTCGAAAAGGCACACCGTCAAGTTGAAATAGTCTGCCTTTTTTTAGTTCGGTAATATTTAAAGCCATATTTTTATCCTCATATTAATAATTCTGAGATAAGTTCGACTTGGGCTGTTAATTGGGCTACGTCAACAGGATTAAATATATTGTGTTCACTTGAAGCCAAAATTGCTTGTCGAACTTCCTCGAGTTTACGTTGTCCGTTCGTCGCATTCCTTTCTTGTTCTTCTCTCGTTTCAGACAATTCATAATCACGTACATCTAGTCGAACTTCAATCAGTCGTTTCTTTAGGTTGTGAGTAGTTCGTAGAGCCGACGAATCAAGTTCGTAAAGGTCTAGTTTCGTTAAAATCGACATGACTGCTCTTTCCAGGCTTTGCATAAGAAGATAAGGTGACGCATGCGGCATATGACAGTTTAAACTAACTCCTTCGTACCAAAAGTTTTAGAATTTTAACAGTTTAGTCGTAAATGTGAAGCACCTAATTGCTTGCCACGAACGGTAGTAGACCGATGTGACGAGCACGCTTTATGGCTCGGGCTAGATGCCTCTGCTGAGCTTCATTGAGACCGGTTTTCTTTCGAGTTTCAATTTGACCATAGGTGTTAATATAGCGTTGCAAGGTTTTAAAATCCTTGTAATCAAAATAGGCTACGTCGGTCTTTGGTTTAAAAATTTTTGCCATGGATTATCGATACATTCCTTTCTAGTCTGAACGCATTGCGTTCAACTACATAATTACAAATCATTTACTAAAACGGTATGTCATCCAGATTAATTGGCTCATCGCCAATATCTTCAATGACAACTTCATCTTCTTTTTTACTGGACTTAGGTGATTTGTCAGGTACGTCTGTTGTGCTGCCTCGGCTATCTACAAAATTGAAATCTTCCACAATAACTTCAACTTTTGATCGCTTCTGGCCGCTTTCTTTGTCTTCCCAACTGCGCTGATCAAGTCGTCCACTAACGAGTAAGGCTCGCCCCTTTTGCAAATACTGAGCAATCACTTCGCCCGGTTTACCCCACGCGACACAATCGATATAACTTACACTCTCCTGAGACTCACCACTCTGATTGCGCCAAGTACGATTAACGGCTACCGTAAAGCTGGTGACGCTTTGACCACTAGGGGTAGTCCGTGTTTCAGGATCACGCGTTAAATTCCCCATTAGGATTACTTTATTAAAACCTTTTGCCATAACTTTTCTCCTCCGATTTAGTTCGATTGTACACTTGCTCTCTACTCTTCGGTATCATCGTTATCACTTGAATCAGTGTCGCTATAGACACTTTGTTTTGCCAATAATTTGGCTTTTTCGGTTTCAGCTTTAGCCATCGCTTTAAGATCTGGTTTTGTGATCAGAAATCGGATAACTTCGTCTGTAATATTAAGTGTGCTTTCAACTTTTTGTAAGTTGGAAGCCGGAAAATCAACCATATAGAAAACATAGATAGCATGCTCATTTTTCTTGATCGGATAGGCTAGTTTTCGCTTACCCCAATTATCGACTTTAGTTACCTTACCGCCATTATCGGTAAATATTTTTTCGACTCGCTTACTAGCCTTATCCAAATCAATTTCCAAATCTGGATGATACAAAATAGAAATTTCGTATTGGTTCAAGATAAACTCCTTTGGTTATAGTCTGTGCGCACTTTGTCGGCCACAAACTAAGTTGACATTAAGCCTAAGTATACAGTACTGACCTCTGTTGGTCAATCGTTTAAGTTATTTTATTCAACTTCTGCTAGGTCGCTTGTATCTGAGGTAACATCATTATTGCCGAACACTGCGTCCATGCTACCAACAAGCACTTCTCGAGGACGCGATCCGTCAGCAGGTCCCACTATTCCCTGTTCTTCCATTGCTTCAATCAGACGAGCAGCCCGACCATAACCGATTCTTAAACGCCGTTGCAATAAACTGGTACTAGCCTTGCGTCCTTCAATAACACAACGCACCGCATCTTTGAACATATCATCGTCCGCATCATTCGTGCCGTAATCGGCGACAATACCACCCCTACCGTTTAATACGACAGGTTGGCTAACGACTTCGTCATTGTATTGAGGCGGTCGTTGCATCCGGATAAAGTCTGTTACCCGAGTTGTTTCCTGTTCGCCGATAAAGGCTCCTTGAACCCGTTTGGGTTTTGACATTTCGGCTGTCATCAGCAGCATATCGCCTTGACCAAGTAATTTTTCAGCCCCAACTTGATCGATTATTGTCCGCGAATCGACTTGAGAGGCGGTGGTAAAGGCGATCCGAGCCGGAAAGTTAGCTTTAATAAGACCCGTGATAACATCAACGCTTGGCCTCTGGGTTGCCAGGACCAAATGAATGCCAACTGCCCTAGCCTTTTGAGCAATCCGGACAATTAAATTTTCTACATCACGCGACGCCAACATCATAAGATCGGCTAACTCATCTATCACAATTACAATATAGGGCATACCTTCTTCCTTTTTCAGGGCATTGTATTCAGTTATATTGCGCTTGCCGACTTCAACCAAGGCACGGTAACGGCGTTCCATTTCGACAGTCGCCCATTTAAGGGCGCTAATACACCTTTCTGGCTCGGTAATAACTGGCGTCAATAAATGCGGAATATCATCATATGGTTTTAGCTCGACTTGTTTGGGATCGACCAGTATCAGTTTTAAATCAGATGGAGAATTTCGATATAAGAAACTGGTTAGAAGTGTGTTAATCATGACTGATTTACCCGAACCGGTTTGTCCGGCAATTAGTAGATGCGGCATGTTATCAAGATCGGCAACGACCGGTACACCAGCTATGTCTTTACCGATGGCAAAGCCAATTGGGCTATTTAAGTTTTGCCACTCTTGCGAGGTAAACATTGAGCTTAATCGCACGGTTGCCGATCTTAAGTTCGGCACCTCTACGCCGACGGCACGCTTACCCGGAATAGGTGCCTCAATACGGATAGAATGGGCAGCAAGGTCTAGAGCTAGGTTATTATCGAGAGCGGTAATTCTGCCTAGTTTAATACCTGATGGGGGTTTCAGGGTATATTGGGTTAAGCGTGGTCCAACGTTTGCCCCTTCCATCTCTACTTCTATATTGAAATTGGCTAAAGTGTCTCGGATTATAGCGGCATTGGCATTAACATTGCCGGCATCGGCTTTATCTTGTTTCTGGTCTAATAAATTAAGGCCGGGAAATTGCCAGTCTGGGTCGCTGGCTGTTGTTAGAGCATCTTGACGAGCCGCTGGCATCAGTTTTTGGGTCGTATTTCTGAGGCTACTCATCGGGATCGTATCATGATGTACAATCGGTACACCCTCGTTCAGTTGGAATCCTGGATCAGCTTTTGCTTTCAAGCTGGCCAGATCATTTGCTTCATCACTATCTGGTTTATGCCTAAACGCTCCGAAAATACTCATGATAATCTTTGGTGAAATACCAAAAGCGAAAAATACGGCGAGAAGTGTCAGCACAAAAAATAATATGGCTGCGGGGACTTTATCCAAAACTCCAAGCGTGCCGCTACCTAAAATTTGTCCTATACCGCCACCATGACCGCCTCGCAAAAGGCCGTCTGGGCTTTTGGTAGCAAAACTGACATATAAAAGACTAGCTGAAAACACCAATATACAAGCCATACCAGCAAATTTGGGCAAAGTGAGGCGATGTTCTTCACTAACGAATATAACGACGCCCCAATAGACTAGGGCGACAGGCACTAAATAGGCACTCCAACCGAGAAGGTCATAAGCTCCGTGGAATAAATTTACCGGTAATAAACCGCCACCGCCAAAACCACCAAACAGAAAGAAGACTGCCAGTAAACAGAGTAGCGCAGCCCCGGCAAACGCTGGAAATGGCGATTTTTCACTTGTTTCCTTTAGTACAGGTTGTTTTTTCTTTGACTGTCTTTTATTTTTAGTTGCCATGACTTCGTTGATTATACCCTCGTTACTTCTTATGGTCTAGGTATTCTACGGCATCTTCATTAGTAATGGTACTATATGTAATGCCTGTATTATAGCAAAAATTACATCACTTGTCAAAAAGCTGATGTTTGGCGCATAGAGTTGGATTGTAAGCTTAATCGACTCGCGGATCTTGAGTTAATAACCGGGCTCGCATTTCTTGGAACCGGCGCTCTTGCTCTGCAACAATTTCTTCCCCGCTCTTCGTGGAACTACCACCGTTGGTAACTGTAGTGACTTCACCTTTTGCACCGATCACATTTACAACCGGTATGACGATCGGGCTACGTTGAGTTTGTTCAAACAGGTAGTGTGTGACGTGATCTTTTAATTCCGCTTTAAAACGATCTAAATCGACACGCTTAAAACGCTGTTGCGTTGCGCGACGTAGTTCGGTGCGAAGTCCATTCATTAGATCTTCATTGTCGCGCATATAAATAAAGCCGCGACTTATGATATCCGGGCTGGTCAGCAGATTGCCGGTTCTTTTATCAACCGTTAGAACGACTGCTACCAGGCCCTCTTCACTGAGAAGTACCCGGTCTTTCACGACAATATTCGAAACAATAGCGCTTGTTTCATCTACTAAAATCGTACCGTGCGGCACTTCACCAAGACTCTCCATTTTATCACTCGTCAAAGCCACTACTTGGCCATTGTCGGCGTTGACACAATTTGCGCGTGGTACACCACGGCGGATAGCTTCTTCAATGTGATATTTCTTAGCTCGATATGGGCCATAAATTGGCATGAAAAATTTCGGCTTAGTCATATCGATCATTTCACCGTATTCATCTAGACTAGCATGACCGGATACGTGAAGTGGTCCACAGTTATCAATTTCATGCGTATTGGCCCGGAAAACATGTACTCCCATGGCCATAAGCTTATCAACCATGTCACCAATTAATTTATCATTACCGCTTTCAGGTATTGGTGTACTCGATAAAATAACGGTGTCTTGTTCTTTTAATTTAATATGTTTGTGGTCGCCGGTTGACATTCGTTGAAGGCTGAACTCGGTTCGCCCTGCGAACCAGTACATACCACAACTACTTCATCGTCACGCATCGTGGCGGCGCTTGCAATAGGTATGAATGTTCCTTTCGGAATACGTATCATACCCAACTTAACTGCCACTTCGAGCGTACTCATCATACTGCGTCCATCCATGGCAATTTTGCGACCATGATGAGTTGCAGCGTTGACGATCATTTGAATACGGTTAATATTACTCGAGAACAGAGCAACAAAAACTCGACCTGGCGCTTTGCCGATTAAATCAACGAAGGTTGGTTCAATGGTGCTTTCAGAAGGGGTCCGTCCCGGACGTTCAGCTGACGTACTATCTGACATAAGTAGCAGTACCCCTTCATTGCCGAGCTGTTTTATGCGCTCTGTGTCACTTCTTTCATGGTCTAGCGGATTGGGATCAAGTCTGAAGTCGCCAGTATTGATAATCCGACCGACCGGTGTGTCTAAAATGACACAAGTGCTACCTGGGATGGAGTGAGTGATTCGAACGAGTTCAGCAAAGAAAGGACCGATTTTCAATCGTTCATGTGTTTCCTCGTTCATTACGACGGTACGGAGCTGAAAGCCGGCTGGCATTGGTGAAGTAAAACCCTCAAATACCTTCTCGATCATACCGATCGTGAACCTTGATCCGTAAATTGGGGCCGGGATGCGTGGTACGATGTGCGGCAAACCGCCAATATGGTCAAGATGCCCGTGGGTGATGATATAGGCCCGTAGTTTATGTTTGATTGATTCAAGATATGCTGTATCTGGGATACCATAATTAATACCCGGTAAATCAACACCTAAATCGTTACCGCAATCGATAACCACTGCGTCGTCTTTATATTCAACGAGAATCATATTCTTGGAGCCACCACCGTCCATACCACCCAGTCCAATCACCCTTAGTCTTGGACTATCATCGATGATATTTGCACGTCTTTGATCCGACTGCGGTGCAGCGGCAGCTGTGTATTGGTCGGCTATACGTTGGGCATCCATCTGTGATCGCTTCTGGGCACGGACGGCTTGACCCCGTGAGGTACTTAACCTCGGGCCAGTTTGAGTTGATTGTTGATTAGTTTGTGAATCTTTTTGAGGATTATTAGAATATCTCCTCTGTGGTTGATTCGGATTGTTATTTCTATTTGGATTCATATGTCTCCTTGGATTACAAAAAGTTAATGTTGTTATACGGAAATTGAAATTTGTTGAATAACTTGTGGGATCTTCGCGAAATCATCGATAAGTGTTTGGCGCATCGCACCGTTATATAAAGCTGCAGCTGGATGAAAAAGTGGCATAATAACCAAGGGAAAACCCTTTTTAGTTTTACCGGAAGCCTTATCATTCTGCTTTTCGTCTAGTCTATGAAAATTCAAGCGTATACGTTTAGGTTGCCCATGACATTGGCTGATCTTAATATCTGGCAAAAAACAACTTAAGCTATGACTCCCTAGTGTCACTAAGACTTTAGGACGAATAACCTCTAGTTGAGCTTGCAGATATGGTAAGAAGGCTCTTTTTTCTTCTGGTTGCGGTTCACGGTTATTTGGTGGTCGATATTTTACGATATTAGTTATATATACATCCTCGCGTTTCAGGTTAATCATGGTAAGCATTTCATTGAGAAACTTACCGGCCGCCCCAACAAAAGGTTTACCCTGCTCGTCTTCGCTTTTGCCTGGTGCTTCACCAACAAATACTAGCGCCGCTTCAGGGTTTCCGTCACCAAATACTAACTGAGTGGCTGACTTGGCCAGCTCAGGACAAACCTTATCTCTCACTATCTGAGTCTGGATATTATTAAGCATTTGGTGATTTGAGGACATGCCATACCTTCCATATCAACTTTGATACGTTTTGCAAAACACCAATTAATAGCAGGATTGTTGCAACGTACCACCATAAGGTGCCTCGATCGACAGCAACTAAAAATAGTCCGTATGCGAGCACTAGTTCAATAATGGCAAAAATCAATAAACCTAAAACTGTTTTATGCCATTGAGAAATATCCATTAGAACCTTACGCGTACCCATGTTAACTCTTAGTAGATTGTTCTTTCTGAGCAGCTTTCATGCTTAACACTAATCGTCCTCGATCATCGATAGCCAACAACTTAACTGTTACATGGTCACCTTCTTTAACGACGTCAGTTGGTTTTTCTACCCTTGTATCTTTCATTTCACTGACATGAACCAAACCTTCTTTACCAGGAAAGATTTCTACGAAGGCTCCAAAATCGAGCACGCTAACAACTCGACAATCAGTATAGATTTTGCCGACTTCCGGTTCAGCTGTTAGATTTCGAATATATTGGATGGCGCCATCGATTGATTTTTTATCGGGACTGGCAATTAACACTGTTCCGTCATCTTTTATGTCGATTTCAGCACCAGTCTCAGCAATAATTTTATTAATCGTTTCACCGCCCTTGCCTATAACGTCACGAATTTTTTCAGGGTTAATTTGGATTGCTTCGACACGGGGGGCATAGGGGCTGAGATCGTCCCGCGGCTTAGTAAGCGTTTCAAGCATGTGCTTTAGAATATATGCCCGGCCATCTTTGGCTTGAACTAAGGCTTGCTTGAGTACTTTGATTGGTAGTCCATGTACTTTCATATCCATTTGCAGAGCCGTAATACCCTTGCTGGTTCCAGCCACTTTAAAGTCCATATCGCCAGCGAAATCTTCGGCATCAGCTAAATCACTCATGATGAATGTTTTATCGCCATCTACTATCAGGCCCATGGCAATACCACTGACGGGTGATTTAATAGGTACGCCAGCGTCCATTAGAGCTAAACAGCTTGAACAGGTGGCAGCCATACTGGTTGAACCATTCTGACTCATAATTTCGGTCACCGAACGGACAGCATAGGGAAAATCAGCTTCATCGGGCATAACGGCTAGTAATGCGCGTTCAGCCAAATAGCCATGGCCGATTTCCCGACGGCCTGGGCTGCCGAGTCGACGAACTTCACCAACACTATAACCGGGCGCATTGTAGTGGTGCATGTAGCGACGTTCACCACTTCGTTCCATCGTATCAACCAGTTGCACATATGATGGCGAAGCTAGAGTTACGATATTTAGAGCTTGAGTCAGTCCGCGCGTAAAAATACTCGATCCGTGAGCTCGTGGTAAAACACCTACTTCACTGGACAACGGTCGGATATCGGTTAAGCCTCGCCCATCGGGACGGATGCCACTTTCGACAATACCTTTCCGCACATCTTTGTGTACGGCAAGCATAAATGCTTCGTCATAAACATGTTTAACATTAGAAAAAGCTTCACCAAATTCTTCAGTAAAATGAGCATGCATTTTATCTCGTAAATCTTTAATAAGATCATTGCGTTCTGGGTAAGAAGTATGCAAATCAGTGCCTAATCGTCCTTCCAGCCACGTTTCAACGCGTTGCTGGATATCGCTATCAGTAAGTTCAAGCTCATAAGCTAGTGGCGACACACCAACCTTCTCGATAAGTTCTTTCTGGGCAGCTATGGCTGGCTGCATCGCTCTATAGGCATACTCCAATGCTTCAACCACCTGGTCTTCGCTAACCTCTTTGGCGCCAGCCTCAACCATGGTTATTGCCTGTTCGGTTCCGGCTACAACAAGATCAAGCGGGCCGTTTTCCAATTCTTCAGCCGATAAAAAGGCGGTCGGTTTACCGTCTTTTAAGCCGATTCGTAAGCCTGCTACCGGACCATCGAACGGTGCTCCCGTCAGCATGAGGGCCGCACTTATGGCAATCATAGCTATAACATCTGGCCGAAAATTCGGATCACTGCTTAATACTGTGGCTATGCCCTGTACTTCATTACGGAAGCCTTTCGGCCACAAGGGTCGAATTGGTCGGTCGATAATCCGTCCAATTAAAATGGCCTCATCTGAGGGTCTTCCCTCACGTTTAATATAACGGCTACCGCTTATCTTACCTGTAGCGTAAAATCGTTCTTCGTAATCAATACTGAGCGGAAAATAATCGAGCCCGGTAGCGGCTTGACCTACCATAACAGTACCGATGACAACTGTGTCGCCATAGCTTACTGTGACAGCGGCTGAACTACGAAAACCGAGTCGGCCAACCTCTAAAGTGAGCGGGCGGCCGCATAGTTCAGTAGTAATTTTGATAATTTTTTTTCCAGAAGGATTAATTGTTTGTCCCATAAGGGTATTTCTGACCTTTCTAATTCATGAGTGTGGATGTTTTATCTCATACATAGAGTGCAAATATACAAGACGCTCTTGTGCGTATCTTAAAATAGCGGCGGTATATCTGTAGCTCTATATACGAGCACATGAATTGTGTTCGAAGTTTTAAAGTGCACAAGCTTGCATTCTCGGATTTCCGAGAGGGCTGGTTTATGTACTTTAGCGGCGAATGCCGAGTTTTTTAATCAAATCTAAATAAGTTTGACTATTGTGGGCGGCGATATATTTAAGTAGTCGTCGACGTTGACCGACCAGTTGCAGTAACCCGCGACGAGCAGTGAAATCCTTTTTGTGGACTTGCAGATGCTCAGTTAACTCTTTAATACGTTCAGTGGCAATTGCCACTTGAACGGCAGAGCCACCTGTATCGGTTTTGTGCGTTTGCACGCCACCAATAGCGGCTTGTTTTTTCTCACGTGTTATCATGTTTGTCGAATTATATCACAAGATGACTGTGTGCACAAGATGAGAATTGAGATAACTAATTATTCAATTAAGTACTTGTAACCGCGAGACGATGAGGTCTGCATCTAAATTGTGTACAGTTACCGCATCTTCTACGCAGTACTTACCAATTTTAGTTCGGCGCAGATCGGACATATAAGCACCTGTTTTAAGTTCTTTACCAATATCGGCAACAAGTGCGCGAATGTAAGTACCGCTACTGACTGTACTGACAAAATGTACGAGCGGATAATTATAGACCTTAAGTACATTTTGAAGAATCATAATTGGACGTGACTGAAGTACGACACTCTGTCCAGCACGAGCTAAAGAATATGCTCGTCGTCCTTGAACTTTTATAGCCGAAAAGGCCGGCGGTACCTGATCGAGATGGCCAGTGAATCGGCTTAAAACTATCCGAATTTCGCTTTTCGTCGGTATCCTGTCGCTTACAAAATGCTTCTCACCTTCATCATCACCTGTCGAGCTGACACACCCCAAGTGCATCGTGACCTCGTAAACTTTATCCAGCTTGGTAAGTTCAGTCGCCCGGCGGGTATAATCTTTGCCGATCAATATAACTAACAACCCGGTCGCTAACGGATCGAGAGTCCCAATATGCCCAACTTTTATGGATTTCGGTTTAACACCAGCTGATCGGGCCAGTGCGGTTCGGATGTAATTAACTACATCAAACGATGTCCATTCCGATGGTTTGTCGACGAGCAACAGTCCCTGCATAATTGCAATTGTACTAAATATCGGGAATCTTAAACGCAGCTAGTTCGGGTTGACGAAGTTTGGCGGAGGCATAAATGGAGGCGGTACTGGAGGTGGCGAGTCAGAAGTTGTGGAGATTGGCGCTTGCTGGCTAGTAGCCGGCGGAGCAGGATTAACCGTCGGCAAAGGCATATCAAGGGGCGTACTTTCATCTGGTTCAGTATCAGCTACAGGCGTAGCTGGTGCAGACGGCGGCGATGTCGTAACTATATTGCCGTTAGCATCAATTTCAACTTGATTTGCGTGAAGTTCGTCTCCCAGTGGGTTAGCATTTAAAGCAGCTAATGGTTCGATTGGTGGGGTACTGCTTTGTAGCGCTTGCATAACCTCGTGCCGGGCGCTGTCAACATCGGCTGGTTGCGAAGATATTAAATGCGGGCTATGGACAGATTCTTCTATCTCTTCTAGAGTATCTGTCGTTGATTCCGGAGTATCGTTCGAGTTCGGAGGAATTATTGGTTCTGGTGCTGGCGAATAAGGCAAGGCGGGAGGTGAAAAAGTTGTTGGTTCAGGCGCGGATGGAATTGGCGGAGGCGGCGCTGGGAACGAAAAGCGAGTGTCAGCTGGTTCATCCCGGCTAAGTAGCGGTGCCGATGGTTCCTTGGGAGGTAAATCAAAGGGATTTGCGCCGCTTGGTTCGGGCAGAGCTGACTCAGACTGAGGTGTTTCTGGCAAAGTTGGTTCATCCACTAAAAACGAATGGCCGACTGAAGGTTTATCCTTATCGCTATCTTTAGCAAATTCACTACTGAACGGATCGTCATTTAAGCCATTAGTGCGAGGCGGCTCGGGTATTGGCAACATATCTCGATTCTGACCTAATTCAGGTTCATGTGATGGTTGATCCATTTGATCGGCTGATTCTACTACTTCAGACCCCGCATCTTCGTTTTCTTGCCATGGCTTATGATCGATTTTCAGCGCACCATCATCAGTTTTTGACGGTTTTGGCGGCATAGGCTGAGCACTTTTATGTAACACTGTTGAGAAGTCAGCGTTCGGCTTATCTGGAATGCTAGGTTCACTATCTGTTTGCAATTGCGTCGACACTAGTTGCTGATTAGCGCCGGCTGCCATAAGATCGCCTGCAAGGCTCATTGTCCGCGGTGTTGTTTTTTCGTTACTGAATCTATCAGTTTCAGCTACGATACCCGTCAATAATGCAGTAGCAATTTGGTCATCAAGAACACTTTTATTAAGATCTTTAACAAGTTTAGTGACAAGTTCGGAAATCGAACTGGCCGATGTATCCTGCCAATTGACGGATCCAAGGCTGCCGTTGGGTGTGTTATTGATACTTATAACTGTTGCATCATGCAATATTCTTCCGTGCGCAGTTATGGCCTGATCTAACTCTTGTTGTTCGTGGGCACCAAGTGCAACTACTGCATCAACGTTAAAATCGCCCTGACTAAACTGCAAATCATCTTGACTTAGACTGGTTTTATAAGGTGTTATGAATATACGAACTACCTTATCTTCGACTTTGTAGCGTAATTTATCGGCTTTCGACTTATCAAGCGCAATAATGAAATCACGTAAGCTATCCGGGTTTTGTTCTATCGTTTCTTCAGGTTTTAGAAATTCGAGAGTACTTGGTACCTCACCGCTAAAAACTGCAGCGACATGCTTATCCATCTTGTCTAAAGCTAAGGCTAATCCAATGCACGCACTGAGCAGATCAGCTGTCGGGCTGTTTCGAACTGTCACTAATATATTGCGAGCTTGTTTTAAGTGATCAACAACTTGTTGTTCAGCACTATCCATACATTTTTATTTTAACCTTTAGCGTGAGCTTACCACAAACGTTAACATATGTCTATAAGCCATAACAGACGAGAGAACTATAATTGTAGGTTTAATTAAAAGCAGCGCCTTCCCGCCTTTACAATAGCGGCCTTCATCTGTTATAGTCACTTGGCAATTTGATTAAACTCTAAGGAACGTTATGCCCATCATTAAATCAGCCAAAAAGCGCGTACGAACGGCCCGTAAGGCAACTGTTCGAAACAGCAAGACAAAGCGCATTATGAGAAGTGCACTTAAAGCTTTTGCTAAAAAAGCGACACCAGCATCACATAACAGCGCTCAAAGTGTTATAGACACAGCCGTCAAAAAAGGTTTGATGTCCAAAAATAAGGCTGCTCGAATTAAGAAGCAACTATCAGCCAAGGCTAAAGCGGCCGGCGCGAAGCAAACTACGTCGAAAAAAACTGCCACAGCCACAAAGGTTAAGAAAGTCAGCCCTGCTAAAAAAACTCCAGTCCATAAAAAAACTTCTCTTAAAAAACCACTGTCAAAAAAGTCCCGACCAGCTAAAAAGTAATCATTTTTTAGGCTTTCGATGAGGCAATGTTTAGTAAAAATAGCTGCAAGGCTTCATCAAGATCGATATTCTCTCGTTTTGAACGCATATCTATGAGAAGCAAATCAGTTATAAGTTTTTTAAGCTGATCAAACGTAATGCGGCTAGCAGCTGTCTGACTTTTACGAACGGTATATGGATTGAGCTTTGCTTCCTTAATTATATTTTCAAAAGTTCTTCCAGCTGCTGTTTTGATTAAGGCAATTATTCTCAGTTGCCATGTCAGCATAGCAATTATCTGAGACATGTCGACTTTCTGCTCACGTTGGTCACGATAAAGCTCCAAAGTCCGTTTGCTATTACCGTTAAAAGCTGTGTCGAGGAGATCGAAAATGGTACTTTGTGGCGTAGGGTCGGTCAGTAACATAATCGTATCGTGTGTGATTTTCGGATCGTATAACAACAATTTATCTAACTCGTGGGCCAATCGTTGTTGATTTATACCGACGCGTTCGACCAAGAAACGCGCCTCGCTTGGATTTATCGAGCCACCACCTTTTTGAATAGTTTCGTTGAGCCACCGCTCAAGTCCTGATTGATCGGGTTCAGTGAATTCATGAAATATTGTCGCTTTTTTTAATAGCTTGTAATAGCTCAATCGCTTATCTAGAATTGGCTCCACTAGTATTACGTCAGTCGATTCTGGCAGCTCTTTCAACAGTTGCTCGGCTTGATTTACAAATATTTTATTGTCACTGGGATTACGTAGTACAACTAATTTTCGGCTCGCTAAAAATGGTGTACTTTGCAAGCTCTCACGTATGCGGTCAAAATCAGCTTCTTTACCTTCTAAGCGCTCGACAGCGATGTCGCTGTGAGTCGCCACAAACTCGCTCACCAATTTTTGAAGTTCTGATTGAAGAGCGTAACTATTTCCTCCCGAAAGCGTCGTAACCATCGATTTTATTATATGTTCATGCGAATACTTTGACGAATGGTTTAGCTAGTTTTATTTGTTTAAGGTTTAGCTTTTTTCGGCAGTTTTTGGCAATGAGGACATAGATGGGTACCTCTACCAGCAACTCTAATTTTAATTATTTCCGTATTACAGCGTAGACAATGTTGGCCATTGCGGCGAAAAACATTGGCAAAACGTAAGTAACTTCCTTTTCTGCCCTCAGCATCGATATAATTGCGATCAGTCGATCCTCCCTTACTAATACTCATACGAAGTACGGCGACTAAGGTATTATGGAGATTTCTAATATTAGTATCTGAAAGGCTTCGAACTAATCGCTGGGGGTGAATTTTAGCTCCCCATAACGATTCGTCGGCGTAAATATTACCCACACCGGCGAGAACGGTCTGGTCAAGCAAAGCTGCTTTAATCGACGTATTTTGTCGTTTTTGCAACCGCTGTTTCAATATGCGCCAACTAAAAGCAGGATCTAACGGTTCAGGACCAAGCAAATTCATTAATGTACTGTTTGGTAACTCGACTGTCGGCAGTAATCGTATCCAACCAAACTTACGTTGGTCGTTAAAATATAGCGAACTGCCGTTTGTAAATCTAAAAATAACTCGAGTCGATCGATCAGGTAAACTACCAATTAATGATTCTGAAGGATGCCCTGCGCCAAAATGAATATCAGAGGCAACAAACACCAGTTGTCCGGTCATTTTTAAATGAATAATAAGCGAACAGTTAGTTGATAAATCTATGAGTAACATCTTCGCCCGGCGTCTGACATCAAGTATTTTCGCACCAAACAACAATGACTGTTGATCTTTGTGGTCAATTAAAAAACTTTTCGGGTTAATAGCCTCAACTGCTTCAATGACTAAGCCGACTAGTAAACGGTTAAGGCCAATCCGGACAGTTTCCACCTCTGGCAATTCGGGCATCGTACCCTTTATTATACCTGTTAGAATAGGGATGTGACTGATTCGCTTTTCGATATATTAAGCCAGAAAGACTTTAGTGAACCACCAGAAACGGTGGCCATTAAACAGTACGTCCAAGGCAACTTCCAAGTGACAGTAGAAGCTGTTATACGTGGTAATGACATAATAGTCACGACACCGAGTGCAGCCCTTACGGGCACACTTCGTTTTCAAATTAGTCAACTGAAAAAAGTGGCGCAGACAGATAAGCGAATTGTATTTCGAACGAGATAAGACAAGCTTACAGCGTAATGTTGCTTGTTAGAGTTCCATAATTAGGAATTTGTAATTCAAAAAGCTGTTGAATAACGGGGATATTTCCTTTAAAAGTGCCAGTATTACAAGAAGTTGACCAGTAACGTTCCAAGTTATTGCCATTGCCGCCAAGTACCTGATAAATAAAGCGGTCGCCTAAAGCACAATGACCACGTTCATCAGCTACAGCAGGATCATTAATCCCGAGAGTAAAACCGTTGATATTTAAAGCCCGCAAAAAGTCGGCGTATCCAGTAACGCTCATCGGATAAGTTTGCATATTAGTGATCTGTCCATCGTAGCCCTTGGTTATAAGGATTGACGATTGTGAGTTACTGACAGTAATGATGATATCGTTATGGGTTTGGGGTGAGGATATTGGATTATCAATCGTAAATTGTACTTCAATGGCCGTATTGGCATCATTATCTAGATTAAGAGGCTGCGTAACGGGCGTATTTGAACCGTGAAAAATAAGCACTAAGACGACTATAATTAAGCCAACAGCTACAAAAAATCCAATTATATAACGTAACATGCCAAAACTCTTTCAATAAACATTACTATGATACCATATTTTTATTATTTTGCAACTATGCTCAATGTGTTTTTTCGTTACAATAGTGCTTATGCATTTACGCTATGAAACTGGTGTGGCTACCCTAATTCAATTTATCGCGACAATTATTTTGACATTCTTAACGACAATTGTTGCCATTATTGGTGGCTGTACGAGTGGTTTTAATGCCAGTTGTATTAGTAACGCTTTGGTTTCTCTGATACTTGTTATTTTGATAATCTTTGCCTTGGGATTCTTGCTCGTACTTGGGTATGCCGCTCAGGAAAGGCGGAGTAGCCGTCTGGCGAAATTCCTAATTGCTGCCGAAGCTTTAGCGGCTCTTATTTACCTATACGATACGCAACATGCTCTAAGTCTTCTTGAGCGGATAACTAATCTGGCTTCTTGTCTTATAGCGCTTTGGGTCATTGTTTTGGCTTGGCGTTTAGCGCGAGCCAAAGGTGGACGAATAGTTAAAGTTCGTAGCCGCCGTCGACATAGCACCTAAATATTAATGTAGTTTTTATATCTCACCCCAATTATTGCCGATGCTGGTATCAACGGTCAGTTTAACGGGAAGTTCCGGATAAATATTTTCCATCGTGTCCTTAAGTTGGGCGGCAACTGACTCGGCAGCGTCTCCAGAGCATTCAACTAAGATTGAATCATGAATTTGCAGTAGCATTCGGGCGTTATCGTGACGCGCCTGCAATAATTTATCCAATTTCGTCATAGCAATTTTCATTAGATCGGCTTCGGTGCCTTGAATTGGCATATTCATAGCTGCCCTCTCGGCAGCTGAACGAACTATAAAATTAGTCGAGTGTATATCAGGCATAGGTCGCCGACGACCCAGTAAAGTTTCGACATAGCCGTCTTTGACGGCTCGCTCCTTCAGGCTCTCTAAATAGGTGATCAACGGTTTACGAATAGCCGTGTATTCGGCAATGAAACGTTGAGCTTGTTCATAAGTCATACCAGTTGCGATCGAAAGACCGTGTGGGCTCATGCCGTAAAGAATGCCAAAATTAACTACTTTAGCAACACGTCGCATCTGTTTTGTGACATCCTCAAGTTCGCGTCCATAGACCAACGCGGCCGTGGCTGTATGAACGTCAACGTCCCGATTGAACATATCGATCAGTTCTTTGTCCTGGCTCATAGCGGCACTGAGTCGAAGCTCAAACTGGCTGTAATCAGCGCTAACTAGCTTATTGCCTGGAGAGGCTACAAAAGCCGTCCGAATTTTTCGGCCCAGATCGGTTCGAACAGGTATATTTTGCAGATTAGGATCAGTACTGGACAATCTACCGGTTTGGGCAATAGTCAGATTAAATGTGGTATGCAATCGAGAATTTTTATCTACCATTAAAGGAAGCGTATCAACATAGGTATTTTTAAGCTTGGTGACTTCTCGCCATTGCGTAATTAGTTCGATAATCGGATGTTGACCGCGCAATTTATCGAGTTCGCTAGCGGCAGTGCTGAAGCTGGTTTTGCCTTTTTTTATTCCACTGGTAGACAAATGTAACTTTTGAAATAAAATCTCGGCCAATTGACTGGGGCTGCCAATATTAAATGTCGTGCCGGCATTAGTAAATATCTGACCTTCTATATCGGTAATTAAAGCATCAAATTCTATGCTCATCTGCTTAAGGTATGCACTGTCAAGCTTTATACCGATATACTCCATTCGAGCCAAAACGGGTATGACTGGCCAGTCAACTCGGGTAGCTAGGTCAGTAAGTTTTGGAATAGAGTGAAGTTCTTTTAACTGCTGGTCATAGAGCGCTTTTATGACGGCTATAATTTCGGGTGCCCGTGATAAAAAGTCGACTGGCTCAATCTGTTCAAATGGTGTCTCGTGGTAGTGCAGATCGGCTGAGGCAAGTTCAGTCAAGGTTTGTTCTCGTCGCAAAGAATTAAGTATAAAAGCCCCTATTAGCACATCATAACCAACGGCCGGTAATGCTTCAATTCCTAATGCCAATAGAATTTGAAGAGTCGCTTTAACGTCATAACCTACAACTGGTGCCATACCCGATAATTGTTTGACGATAGACTGAGATGAAAGTTTTGTCAGATCCAGGGCATAGACAACAACACCATCTGGGCTTAGCAACAACATTAGTGGTTCATTGCCATGGGGAGCTTTCGACCATGAATAAACAAAAAGCTGTTTAGAGCTGTTTAGTTTAAGTGAAGCCAGTTTATGGTCGCTGTCAACAACTACGCTGTGACCGATTTTCAAGTGCTGTTGGCTAGTCTGCAAATTCGTGACTTCGCTGGTTGCAACTTGCATGACTTCAGGCAATTGGCGTGCTAGGGTTCGGAATTCTAATTTCTGTAGTAGCTCCAGTAATTTTGTCGGTTGCAGCTTGCTGCCGTCTACTTCTGTTAGATTGAGTGTAAGCGGCGCATCAGTCCAAATTCGAGCTAATTCCTTACTCAGTTCAGCCGATTTTTTGCCTGCCTCAAGTTTTGCTCGAAGACTTGGATTAATGTCTTTAAGATTCTTATAAATACCATCCAACGTTCTATATTGCTTCAAGAGTTCAATCGCTTTTTTTTCACCGATACCTGGTACACCCGGTATATTGTCAGATGAATCGCCTTTGAGTGATTTAAAATCTAAAAATTGGTCGACTTTC
This sequence comes from uncultured Candidatus Saccharibacteria bacterium, assembly GCA_963707285.1. Classification (GTDB taxonomy): domain Bacteria; phylum Patescibacteriota; class Saccharimonadia; order Saccharimonadales; family UBA4665; genus CAVPPA01. Next base: position 80,278 of record CAVPPA010000005.1, on the reverse strand, counting down.
AGTCCGTATTTTGTCTCAAAACTTTCCGGTGAATAAAGTTCAATGTTGCTTAGGCCGTGCTTTAAAGCAAAGACGTGCACGTGAGGATCAATTAGCTGTAACATATCTAGATCGCTCGTAACTAGTAGCGATTCAATACCTTTTTTGGTAGCCTGTAGCGCTAGTGTTCCCATAATGTCGTCGGCTTCATAGTCATCCATTTCATAAAGTGGCCAACCAAACGCTTTTAAGAGTTCCTGAAGAATGGGTATTTGTTCATAGAAGTCCGGCGGTGGCGGTTTGCGTCCAGCCTTATATTCAGGGTATAGCTGGAGACGTCGGCGTATATTCGTTTTAGGCTTGTCCCACGCCACAGCCACATAATCTGGTCTAAGGCGTCGGATGACTTCCAGTGCCATAGTGGCGAAACCGAATACTCCACCAGTTGGTGTCCCCTCTTTAGTCGTCAAATTCGGCATGGCAAAATAACCGCGGTAAAATACGCTCTTACCGTCAATAATGACGAACTTCTTACGCTTCTCTGATAAGTCGGGCATGTTATTCAGTATAGCCTAGTGGTATGTTCAGCTCTAACAACAGCGCGGGCAACAAGACCGATCATAGTATAATGATCCCAAGATGAATACGGTGGGCTCCGATAAACGCTTGAATTATTACCGCATGACGCCTAATGACGTCATAACTGAATTACGCAGCCATAAAATGGGTCTCACCAACCCTGATGCGGCTCGTCGCTTAGAGCAACATGGACCAAACGCTTTGTATCATGCCCACCACGAGTCGGTATTAATTACATTTTTGCGTCAATTTAAAAGTCTTTTTGTGGTTATGCTGCTCGTCAGTGCCGCTTTCGCTTTCTATTTGCAAGACAGTAAAACTGCCACTATCTTACTCCTCATTGCGCTCATGAATGCCGGCGTTGGTTTCTTCCAAGAGCACAAAGCCGAAACGTTAATGGAGAATTTGGAGAGTCTGATGGTCTCACGAGCCAAAGTGCTACGAAATGGCACATTAAGAGATATCGACGCCACAAAATTAGTCCTAGGTGATATCGTCTATATTGAAGAGGGTGACTCTGTTCCGGCTGATATACGCATTTTAGACGAGGACGAACTGAGTACAAATGATTTCGCTTTAACCGGTGAAAGTAGTCCGAGCCGCAAATTTGTTCATGCTATCTCGACGATGGTCCCACTCCCTACACGACATAACTTAGCTTTTATGAGTACGACGGTAGCGACTGGTACAGCTCACGGTATCGTTGTTGGAACCGGGATGCATACCGAACTGGGCCGGATAGCATCGTTGAGTCAAGTAACTCGGGTCGATCCTTCCCCGCTTCAAAAAGAAATGAATAATTTAGCCACCCGCATAACCCAAGGCACGCTTATTTTGGCAGCCCTATTGGCTATTATTGCCCTCCAGGCCAACCTTGGTTTGAAAGCGGCATTGCTTTTTGCAATCGGTATTAGCGCTGCCATGATTCCCAATGGATTAGTGGCTGAAGTTAACATTACACTTGCTCAAACGGCAAGTCGTATGGCAAAAGCACGGGCTCTCGTTAAAAAACTCTCCGCTGTGGAAACATTGGGTGCTACTAACATTATCCTGACCGATAAGACGGGCACATTAACAAAAAACGAAATGACCGTCAGCGATGCCATCATCGGTCGGACCAGCTACCATATCACCGGCACTGGTTATGAACCGATTGGCTCTGTGGTTAGTAACAATCAAAAACCATTAACCCAAAAAAATCTGGATGATATTTCACTCTTTTTTATAACCGGCGCGCTAGCCTGCAATGCTAAGGTCAGCCAGCCCGACTCACAGCACCGAACCTGGTACGTTATTGGTGATCCAACAGAAGGAGCAATTATTACCGCCGCCCGAAAAGCCGGTCTAAATACCGAGAAATTGCTGTTGAGCTATCAAGAAATTCGCGAATTTCAGTTTGACTCGGGCCGCAAGTTGATGAGTTCGGTTCGTCGATCTGGCGATCAGGTGCTGGTATTTGTAAAAGGAGCACCGGAAGCAGTTTTAGAACACAGTGTCAAACTGTGGGACCACGGCCATGTCCGTAAATTAACGGTAGCAGACCAGACTTTTTTTACGACTCATAATAAATCCGAAGCAAAAAAGAGCATGCGTAACTTGGCTTTTGCTTACCGAATCCTGCCAGACACAACGGATCTAAAAAAACTTTCCATGAATAATGTCGAGCAAAACTTAACGTTTTTGGGTATGGTCAGCATGAGTGATCCGCTACGCGATGATGTCCCAGCCGCAATGACGATTGCTCGTAACGCGCACGTAGCTGTCTCGGTTGTAACCGGTGATTTTCCTGCTACCGCTGAAGCCATCGCAATTAAAGCTAAACTGGCCTCTTCCGAAGCTGAAGTTAAACTGGTAGTAACTGAGGAACTGAATGCCCTATCGGATAGCCAGATACTACAGCTAATTGAAGCAGGGGGTGCTATTTTTTCGCGTGCTTCACCAGAAGATAAACTCCGAATCGTCGAGATTGCCAAAAATAGCGGCTTAGTTGTGGCTGTAACTGGAGATGGCATTAATGATGCGCCAGCGCTGAAGCGAGCAGATATAGGTGTCGCCATGGGTAAAACTGGTACCGATGTGGCAAAAGACGCCTCCGAAATAGTCCTTCTCGATGACAGTTTTAGTACGCTTGTGCACGCCATTGAGCAAGGACGCTTAACCTTTATAAATGTCAAAAAAGCAGCGCGCTGTGCCATGACCGATAATGCCAGTGAATTGATCGCGATCTTAATGAGTTTGGCCGGCCAAGTTTTTTTCCATGTCCCATTAGCTATTACTGCCATACAGATTTTGGCGATTGACGTAATTGCCCAAATTTTTCCGATAACAGCCTTAGGTTGGGATAAAGCCCGAGCTAATCTCATGAAAGATCGACCTCGACGATTAAATGATCACATCCTAAACAGTGATACGGTCCGTGAATTCTTAATGTTCGGCCTGCTCTCGGCGCTACTCGCTTATGCCAATTTCCTATTCTTTTTCGCCCGTCGCGGAATTGGTGCAGCCTATATTGATACAAGCAGCCAACTTTATGCTGAAGCCACCATACTTACCTATCTAACGCTTGTGCTCTGTCAATTTATGAATCTATTACTGGTAAGGGCTGATGAACATGAGAGCTTTTTTACGCGTTATCTTTGGAGCAACAAAAAGTTGCTAATTGCTTTTAGCCTCTCGCTCTTTTGTATCTTCAATATAATGTATAACCCGGTTATCCAACCCTATTTCCACGCTGGCCCATTAAGTTTAGTTGATTGGGTGATGGCCATACTGGCTGCCGGCTTATACCTTGGTATTCGTTTGCTGCAGCGGCATACCCGAAAACACACCAGAAAAGCAATTATTTCTCTTCACAAAGAAATTAGTCACAAAGCCTCATTCGTTCAGATTTGAACTGATTAAGATTATTCTTCAGAACCGTCTTTTAAAAATTGCTTTAGCTGCTTAGTTACTTCTATGGCTAGAGCTTTTTTACTATCAAAATTATTGATGATGGACAGATCAGCTTTAGCTTTGACGGCTGACATATCCAGAGTTGCGTCATCACCAGATCGATGCATTTCAGCTTGTTCGTCGCTCATAAATTGCTCGAATGTAATATTGTCAGCAGCCGCCCGATTACGCACTGCAGCATTTGCTTGAATTCGGTTATAACGAATCAGTGGATCGGCATCTATCCAAAGTACTATACCGCCTAGTTCATGTATTCGATCGGCTTCAGCAGGATGACGAAGTGATGCCATAGATAACCCAATGCCATTTTCAATTTTTGGCTTATATTCTTCTAAGACTTTATCGACTAAAACCGCCAAACCGTATTTTCGTCGCCACTCCGCGCTAATGAGTCGAGTCGCCGCTCTATCTTCTGCCATCCCCCGTCGTCTCGCCTCGGTTCGCAAGGAATCGGTAACTGATACAAATGTGAAATTGGATTGTTCATTTAATACTTGGCCAACCGTATCTTTGCCCGAGCCGTTGGTTCCAGCGATACCGATTAGGTTTATTTTCAAGTAAAGATCCTTTTTCAAAATCTATATATTTAACCTTTTATGTAGTCGTGAAGCTTTTTGGCGTCGCGGTGTTTGCGAAGTTTAGCAAGCGCTTTGGCTTCAATTTGGCGAATACGTTCGCGTGTCACGGCAAACTCTTGGCCGACTTCCTCAAGAGTATGACTTTTGCCGTCCTCCAGACCAAATCGCAGCTTTATAATCTTTTGTTCACGTTCGGTTAGCGCACCTAGCATATCTTTTACTTGTTCTTTAAGCAGTTGATTGGTGGCAGATTCTTCGGGAGTGACAGTATCTTCATCCTCAATAAAATCGGCTAAGACCGAATCATCTTCATCGTCACGGATGGAGGCATCCAGGCTTGAGATATCTTGTTTGATTTTCATTATATGCTCGACTTTATCGACATCAATTTCCATTTCGCTGGCGATTTCTTCGTTGGTTGGCTCGCGGTTGAGTTTTTGGGTAAGACGACGCTGGGTGCGGAGCAATTTATTGATGGTCTCGACCATATGAACCGGTATGCGAATAGTTCGAGCTTGATCGGCGATAGCACGAGTAATAGCCTGTCGAATCCACCAGGTTGCATAGGTAGAAAACTTAAAGCCTTTTGTCGGATCGAATTTCTCAACTGCCCGTAGTAATCCTGTATTACCTTCTTGGATAAGATCAAGTAAATCAAGGCCACGACCAACGTAGCGTTTGGCGATTGATACTACTAGTCGCATGTTAGCTTCGGCCATTTTGTCTTTGGCCAGCTTTTCGCCGGACGAAACGCGTTTGGCAAGGGCTAATTCTTCTTCTGCCGAAAGCAGTGGTATCTTACCGATTTCACGAAGGTACAATCGAACCGAGTCATCGGCAATATCATCGTCAAGATAGCCTGACGCTTCCGGAGGAGCTGCTTCTTCCTCTTCATCCTCAAGTAACCATTCATCACTAAAGTTTTCGACGTCAGGTTCAACCAGCGTTACCTCGGCGTTTACATCAGCTAATTCCGTATACAATTTATCTAAAATCTCAGCATTTTCAGGTGTTTCTGGTATAGCTGCGAGAATCTCTTTTTGGCCAATATGACCATCCTTCTTGGCTTGCTCAACTAATCGGACTCGAACCGCTTCTAAATCCTCTGGCGTTTTAGTAATGGGCTTCACATTCTTGGGCATAAAATTAAATTCCTCCTGTCACACGCTTAAGCAACCTATCGAGTTGTTTGACCTGTTCTAATAACGAAGTGGTCAATACCTCGTTAGCCGTTTCAAGTTCAGCGGCTAATTTTTGCTTTTGTAGTTTTACGTAGGCTTCAACCAGTCTAGTTTGTAAGCGGATAACCTCGTATTCGAGTTCTGCACGCTCAATATTCTGGTAGAGCTCTTCATACTCTAATCCTAATATTTTAACATATTCGGCGACTGGCTCCAACTGCTGAGTATCATCAGCCCTCAGCTGCGGGTTTGCCCTTAGCAGTGTAAGTAGCTGCTTCGCCTCATCTTTGGTCAGCATATTTGGCGTTACTAGTGATAGTTTCACGCGTAAATTTGGCTCCATTAAGGCTAGTGCGAGTAAATGATCTTGCAGCTTAGCGTATTCGATTTGTTCGGCACTCGATAAAATAGGTAGGCTACGCGGGGATCTCTGAATCGCTTTAGCTTCAGGTATGGCGAGTAATTTATCGGTCAGTGCATTTCGGCTGATATCAATCGTTGTAGCGATGGCGTTTATATAGTGATCCTGCTCAACACTATCATGTAAGCGTCGGACCAGTGGCAACAATACATCCGTATATTGGCGCTTACCCGGGGCGCTGGTAATATCGATCTGCTGTTTATAGCGCTCCATTAACCAATCGAGGGCATAACTGTGCTTGGCGATTGCCGATTGCCACTCTTTAGGATCCTGACGAATTAGTTCATCGGGATCTTTGCCGCTCGGAATATCAATAATACTAAGCGAGACGCCGACTTTACTAGCAATTGGTATGGCTCGTTCCGTGGCAGCTAGACCGGCCCGATCGGCATCAAAACAAAGTCGAACATCGTTACTCAGACGACTGAGTATCTTTAGGTGCTGTTCGGTCAGAGCCGTACCGGCAACAGCTACTACTTGCGATACACCCGCTTGATGGCTGGCAATTACATCAAGATTACCTTCCGTAATTACGACAAAACCGTTCTTGCGGACGGCTTCTTTGGCAAAGTGAAGGCCGAAAACGTGCCGCGACTTATCATAAAGGACAGTATGAGGTGTATTTATATATTTTGGAGCCTGTGGCGTGTCCGATAGTAAACGCGCCGTAAAACCGATAACCGCACCGAATGAATCTTGGAGCGGAATCATCAGTCGATCGTGGAACATGTCATTGAGACCACCGGAGCGACGCACACTGACCCCCGCCTGATTCAATTCCATTTCGGTAAATCCCTTGGTTCGTAAAAAGCTTGTCAGAGCCGTAGTACTATTCGGTGCGTAACCTAACCGCCAGGCTAAGGCGGTTTCTCTCGTGAATTTCCGCTCACGTAAGACGTAATCAAGCGTTGCTTGGTGCCGCGTAAAATGGCGTTGATAAAAGGTTGTACTTAGTTCGAGGACCTCATGCAGGCGTGCTTTATTTGGTCCGCTGCTCTGACCGCTCCGCTGGTACTGTTCAAGATCAATGCCAGCTTGACGCGCTAATAGTTCTAAGGTTCCCTTAAAATCGAGCCCTTCCATTTCCATCACAAAGCTAAACATGTTGCCACCCTTTCCGGATGAAAAGTCGTGCCAAATCTGCTTTTCAGGGCTAACAATAAAACTCGGTGTTTTTTCATTAGTAAAGGGGCTCAAGGCACGCCAATTTCGCCCGGTACGTTTCAGTTGAACGTACTGACCAATAACGTCCTCGATACTTAACCGAGCCTTGACCTCTTCAACAGCATCCATTGTAAGGATATTGTACGCTATTTACGCTGTAAGACTTTCTATCTACTGACGTAGCGAAAGCGAAGCAACGTGGTACGCTCTCATCGCTTATGATTAAATAAGGATATGCCTCCTCAACAACCAAACGGAACGGCTCCTTCACAAACCGGACCGGAACAATATGATTTCATCGTTAATTATGACAAACAGCGACAATCAAACCGACTAATTAAAGTCAATAATTCTTCTCTCAAAAATCGACTGCTTATTACCGGTGGAGGCGCGTTATTGCTTATTGTCTGCGCCTGGATTTTTATTGCCTTTTTGAGTACTTCATCGCACAACCCTACTGCCCCGTTAATTACACTCACCCAACAACAAACTGAGTTGGCCCGCGTAGCTTTAGAAGCTGAACAAAACGCATCCATCCAACCAACTAAAAATTTTGCCACAACCACCAACTTAAGCCTCCTCAGCGAGCAGCACACATTCATTGCGTTCCTGCACGGTCTAGGTAGTTCCCCGAGCAGCACAGTATTGCAAGCTTTACAAAACAAACAAACCGATTCAACTTTGCAATCTGCCTTGACTGCCGGCACCTATGATCAAACTTATATATCAATTGCTCAAGATGAACTAAATTCTTACGAAAGTGCCTTAAAACTGGCCTTTGCGAATACCAAAAATAGTAAAGAGCAAGCACTACTTAGTACCGCCTACTCCCAAGCTCAATTACTCGTTCAACAAAGCAGCCAAACCGAGTAAAACAAATTAGAATAACCGTTCATAGCCTAATCATGTCGGTAAAGTTTCAGGGGCAACTAAATAATAGGAATGACGAATAAGATCTTGGATTTCTTGCCAGCCCATCTGACCAGTCAAAAGTAAAGTGTTCCAATGTTTTTTATTTAAGTGATAACCGGGCAAAACAGTTTCATAACGTTGACGTAATACTTCAGCGAGCTGAGGATCACATTTTAAGCTGATTTGAACGGGCTCGACTCCCTCCCTAATTAAGGCAAACATCTTATCGTTGACTTTATAGACTGCCACGTCTTCACCAAATGGATATTCCCGCACTGCATTGGGCATACTAAGTACATAGTCTTCAACCGTTTTATGATTCATATCGTGACTCATCTACATAAAGAATGGCTACTCCTTAGGCAGGTTAATAAATTAGCTGTTAATTTCGGCATAATGGTTTTTAAACCATGAATGGTAATATTCTAATTCGGCAATTGATTCATGTATATCATCGACAGCGCGATGGCTTTCTTTTTTTTCAAATTCAATGCCATACTTGCCCTGCATGAATATTTTAAATGAGCTGACATCGAGCATTCGGTAATGCAGTTTCTGATAAAGTTGCGGCCAGTTTTTATGTATAAAGGCCCGATCCATATGAACTGAATTTCCAGCTAAAATAACCGGTTCAGTTTTAAATTGTTCATTAACTATATTTACAAGATTCTGTTCTACCTCGTTGCTAGGAACGCCGTATCTAACATTTCGTAGAAATTCATCACGATTTTTTGGAAAGCTATCCCACCAGTTATTTTGGGCCATACGCGCCTTTACGGATTTTTCATCTTGTTTAATTATCGCTTTATAGTTAGCTAATGGCTGAAACGTAAAGTCGGTAATCAGCGCTGCTACTTCAAGTATCAGATCTTTACTGGGATCAAGACCAGTCATCTCTAGATCAAGCCACAGTAATTTCGTCGGTATATCGTGTTTATTTATCATGGGCTCGATTATATCTTAAGATGAATGTCTAGAAGAGTTATTCTCCAGAACGTCCCTGTCAAACGCGGCTTATTTGCTGGAATTACGTGCTGAGGCTAAGGCATCACTGTACCATTTTAAATCCTCAAGTGTTGTCTTAAGTGCAGTCTGTGGTCCGTATTGACTGGTCCGTAGATCTTCGTTCATCACTCCAGATTCGTCTATTATCTCTCTGACTCTACCGGTTAGGAAAGTTGCGCGCGGAACGGTAACAGCCAAAAGTCCGGGTAATACGCCCCTAAGATGAGCTACGGCTTGGGCTCCCCCGGTCGTTCCGTGAGCGGTTAGTGCTACCGGTTTTTTGGCAAATTGATAATCAATATAATCGAGGGCATTTTTAAGAACCGCTGAATATGAACGGTTATATTCAGGAGTGACTAAAATGTAAGCATCAGCCTCGGTTAATTTAAGTAACCATTTTTGAGTAACGGGGTTCGGCTTTCTATCAGGATTAAATTGCGGTGAAATTGGTTCATCCAAAAACGGCATTGGATAATCAGCCAGGTCAACTATTTCTACTTCCGTCTGAGGCAGATTTTTAGCTTCAAGGGCGACCCATTTTGCCATGCGATCGGTTACTCGGTTTGGCCGGGTACTGCCAATAATTATTTGTACTTTCATAACCTGGTATTCTCCTCTATGGTATACTTTGTATATTATTAACTATACGTCAATACTATATTTTGTAAAGTTATGAAACTAGTCCAAACTTCCACTCCTGTTGACAAACTCGAACCTCGAGTTGGCTGTATTGCTGGCGCCATGGATATAATCGGCAACAAATGGACTGCTCTTATCTTGCGTGACCTCGCTAGTGGATCGCAGCGTTTTTGTTATTTAGAAAAATCTGTAGGTAATATCAATCCTCGTACACTTTCAAAAAGACTCGACGACCTGGAATCTAGTGGCATTATTACCAAGCAAAGTTTTGCCGAGACTCCACCACGAATTGAGTACACGTTGACTAAAAAAGGTCTTGATCTGATCCCGGTGCTTGAACAAATGGCTTCCTGGGGTAGTAAATATTGTTCTAATATATCCTCGCTTTAAAGGTTTCAGAGGTATTAGCTCCGTTTCTTAAAACCCAAAGCCGCCGAATTAATACAAAAGCGCATACCTGTCGGTTGATCTGGGGCATCATTAAAGACGTGACCAAGATGGCCGCCACATTTAGCACATTCTACTTCTACTCGTTTCATGCCACCGCTATTGTCTTCTACTAACTTAACCGCGTTGGGATTGGCAACATCATAAAAACTGGGCCAACCTGAACCGGAATCAAATTTTGTGCCGCTTTTAAATACGACATTGCCGCAGGCGGCGCAGACGTAATCCCCGTTGGCATTATTGTGTAATAACGCACCAGTAAATGGCATCTCAGTACCCTTTTCGCGTAAGACTCGGTACTGTTCAGGAGACAATTTGTCTTTCCATGGATCAACTTTAGACATACTCATAATTATTTAGTCGCTCTTAATTAAAGAATTATGATTTTGGTTTATCGAGTTTATCGAGATGGAAAAATTTGATAATCCCATAAATAACCGCCAGAACAAACAAAAAATCAATTAGGGCATAGACTAAAGCGCCCCAACCGAAAGTTGCCGATTGATGACCTAGATGGAGTGTAAAAACCCGAGAGCTAAGTGCTACACCGCCGAAAAGGAGTGCTGTTAGTGGATCAATAAAACTAGCAATCAATTGTTTAACTAGCCCTTGTACCTGTGTACCAATCACAAAACCGACCGCCAAACCAACTATGGCATTCTGGCGTAAAAAGTCGGTAAAGCCACTTACCGCCGAGGCTCTCCGTTCTTTAGGCTGACTGTACGTCGATTGCTTATTAGCCATAATTCTGTCCCTATATCTTATTACATCTTATGAGGTGCCGCAATACCCAATAGACCTAGGCCAATTTCTAAAATATCGGCGTAACCTGCAACCAAACTTAGTCGCACTGCTTGACGTTTATTCCCAATAACCCGATTGAGTTCATAGAAATGATTGAAGACTTGGGCGAGTTCATAAAGGTAAGTGCAGACATGGTGCGGCATACGGTCATGCACGGCTTGTTCGATGATGTCGGGAAATTCACTCATTTTTCTAACTAAACTCCTCTCGTCAGGTTCTAAGTTAGTCGGATGACTCATCTTATCCGCCGGATTCTTTTCGAGAATGCTTCTAGCTCGGGCGTGAGCATATTGTAGATACGGACCGCTGTTGCCTTCCAGACTAACCGCTTCTTTCGGGTTATAGATAATATCACCGCCCAATCGTTGCTTTAAGAATGCATATTTCACTGCACCGAGCTCAATAGCCTCATTAGAAGTACCGTATAAATCTTTATAGGCTTTTTTGGCAACCGCCAATACTTCTTCGGCATACAAAACATTGCCCAAGCGGCTACTCATTTTCACACCACCGGCTAATTTAACGTTTCCGTGCGTTAAATGAGTTGACCGTTCTGCTAATTCTGGGGCAAATTGTTCGACACTTTTCAGTACAACTTTCATATATTCGAGGATGTCGTTAGCGGTAATTACAATTGATTCATCAAAATGATAATCGCGCCATTTTGTCATAATTAGTCCGACATCTTTTGCTTCATACGTCGGTAATCCCTGAGATGTTATAAATACACGAGTATGCAGTCCGTAACGTTCACCGTTAAATACAACTGCCCCGTCACTTTCTTCAAATACGCCCTTATCTAGTTGTTCCCTGACGGTCGTCAAACCCAGTGGGGCCGTTTCGCTTTCAGGGTAATACCGCTCAAATTCTTTAACTTTGATTGTCTGATAAAAAGCTTTGAAATATTCGTAACTCCACTGCCGACAAAGCCAGTAGATGCGAGCAAATGGAGAAGTTTTATCAGCTAGATCGTGGAGATCATAAACACGCTTGTTCATAGCGATGATCTGTTGCTTATAATTTTCATTCTCGCTATAAACTTTGTGGCCAGCTGAATAGCATTCTGCTATCCAACGAGCTCGATCAAATAACGGCTGAGACTCCCTGTTTTTAACCGCCTCAGCCGCCATGACCTCGTCCATTTTTTGAGCCGACTCGCTGTCGACAATAGCCCACATCGTTTTAGCCACATGTAAGCCGACGTCACCGCCAAAATTAACCCGGTGGACATCGGCACCAGCATATGTAAGTAGGTTGGCAATAGCATCACCAACAATACTGGTATATAAATGGCCGGCATGTAAAATCTTGAATGGATTGGGGTCCGAATATTCAGCAACAATCTTACGTCCTTTCAAACTAAGTGATGGGGTAGATTGGACGAGTTTTAATAAGGCCGTATCACTTAGTCGCAGGTTAATAAAACCCGAATCCGAAACTGAAATTTTTATATTTTCACTACCTTTCACATCGCGAACTTTGTCGGCTATTGATTCAGCAATGGTTACCGGTTTCTGGCCGAGCTTACTCGCAAGCTGCAAAGCAACGTTTGTGGCATAATCCCCGAACTGTTCCTCTGGTCGGGTAAGTTGGACTTTGACTTCAACTCCGAAAGTAGCTTGGCACACTCGGGCGATAGTGGCTTCGAGTTCAGATCTCATGAGCACCAGTATACCAAGTTACTCTCGGTGTAGTTTTAGAACTGACACGCTTTGGCGCGCCACGATATACATACTACCCAGCAGCGCAAAGAATGGCGTCACCACTGATAGAACTTGTGGGTACTGCGAAGGATGAAGTACCCGAGTGGAAACTTCAAAAAGTACGCCTGCTGGATCGAAGACTATATCCCAGGTGTTCCAACGTAAATCACGACCAATATAAATAGCAAAACTACAAGTTAATAATGTAAGGATAACTGCTATAACCGTTGTCCGTACTGAAAACCGTCTAGCCAGTTCCTGTTCCATGATATAGAGACTGCTAAAACCAAGTAAGACGGCAATATATATAAAAGATGTAAACATGACGGCATTAAATAAAAGCTGCTGGGAATTAATATCGGCCAAATGTATGAAATCGCTAATCATGTAAAACGTATTAGGCAAAAAGATGAGCCATAAGATACTGAAACCCATTGCTTCCCAACTAGACCAAGATTTGCGCCTTAAACATTGACGCAACCATAACACCATAACTAAAGGCACCCATGCTAGTACTAGGTTTACAAGCAAGTACGTTCCCACGATGCTCCGGTTACTTATGGCATCTACCACCATTAGCCCCAAGCTCACAACAGACGCTAAACCTAATGCGGCCACAAAACGAGCCCACGAATTCAAACGCACACTCCCAAGCATGTTACGCCCCATTATAGCAGTACCTCTATCTGAAGTCCGGGACCACGACTATTAAATTACTGACCAAGCTCCCGTTTTAACGCTTCAATTAATTCGACTGGTGTCGGATTGAGCCCATTTAGGAGAGCTGTATAAAGCGTGACAAAATCACCGAAAGTGATCGTCCAGAGTAACTGTTCAATGAGATTTTCGCCCTTTACTTGGATTTCGTGCGGATGGGGCCAAAGCCCGGAAAGTAACCTATTAGATACCGTAAATCGTTTCTGGATTCGTTCATGTTCGAGATTGCTCTGTAATTCGATAATGGCATATGGCTTATCGACGGGCTGTTTACTCCAGCCTATGAACTCATTATGATTAAACTCAGAAAATTGATTGACCCAAGCTACTTGTTTAGCATTTTCGTTGAAACTGATTTTCCATTTATATGCCGCCGGATATAATTTCGGCCCAGCATACATAACGATGGATTTGCCGATGCATTCTAAGGCAAATTGCTTGGCAGGATTAGAAGCAGTTGGTACTGTCGGCAACCATGATGCAATGCTCGTATGCAGCCAAGGCGACACGTCATCAAATTTTTGCATATCATCGTCATCTAAAAGTCCCGCTGATTTAAGCAAAGTTAGTAAGGCTTTCAAGTTATAAATAACAGCAAACCGCGGCTGCTTAACGGCAGGAACTAACGCCAGCGGATAGTTCTTCTCTTTGGCAATCTCAGCTAATTTACCGCCACCTGCAATAATAGCTAATTGAGCCCCTTTCGCCTCAGCTTGAGCCAGTGCACTAAGCGTTTCTTCGGTGTTGCCGGAATAACTGCTGGCAATAAAGTACGTTCTGGAGGTCACATATTCTGGAATGTCATAGTTTCGTACAATCTCGAACGGCTTTTTATAGGCTGGCCAACTTTGACTAACCACTGCCGCCAAAGCGGAGCCTCCCATACCGGCGTAAACGATATTATCGACGTCAATTTTGCCTTGTCCAGTTTGAAAGCTATAACCAATTTGCTGCCACAGCTTTTCGGCAACACCAAGAGCGTCATCAGCGTCTCGTTCATGAATATATTTCAAGTCGTCTAGCATACGTTTAAATCCTTGTGCTTTTAGTCTAGTTGTATATAGTATAATCTAAGAAATTAACGTCGAGGGGAACAAATGTTTGGGCACGATAACGACGACACGACACAAAATACTAATCAAGATGTAGCGGTTACCGAACCAACTGAAGACGGCACATTAGCTTTGCCAACAGCAACTGATGATAATTCGACTAACGCACCACTTCCTCCCATAAATGACGATAGTGATACCGACGATATCGTACCGATTCCACCGCAAGACTCCACCCCTGATACCCCGGAAGCAACTGCCCCGGCTGTAGCAAGTTCATCGAGCGATGTGGATTTTCTCAGTATTAAGCAACAAGCCCTACAACAATTGAAACCACTTATCGGTCATCTTGAACAGACTCCGGAAGAGAGATTCCGTACAACCATGATGATGATTCAAGCTGCTGACGATCAAAGTCTTATACCCCATGCTTACGAAGCGGCAAATGCCATCACAGACGAAAAAGCCCATGCCCAAGCCTTGCTTGATGTCGTGAACGAAATTAATTACTTCACCCAAAAAGAAAACTAAAATCTTTCTTCGAATAGTTAGCGTTTGTTTTGGGCTGTTCGCATTTGGTGGAGATGGTATATTACCGCTCCACCTACGCTGGATATACCGGCAATTAACAGCATAGCCGTACCTGGTCCCGTATTAGGAATAGTTGTCGGGGTTGTGGTCGTGTTGGTCGGCGCTTTGGAAATTTGTGATGGTTGCGCCGGATTTGATTTGGCAGTGGAAGGTTTTGTAGTAGTTTGTGTCGAATTATGATTAGGGGTAGTCGTTTGCGTCGATGTCTGTGAAGATGGCGTGTTTACGCTTGAAAAGTTTGCATGCAACCAAATACCCAGTAAGACGGCTGCTGCAATAATAATCACCAGACCAAGCAGAGCCAATAACCGACGCGTTTGTAAGCTAGTGATATTTTGCCGACCATAAAAAGGTCGTAGTTCTGGTGGCAAATCGGCTGCTGGAACCGTGGTTGGCGGCTTTGATTTTTTGCCAAATATCCACATACCTTACAGTGTATGCCTACCTCAAACAGATAGAAAGCATAAGCGGCATATTAAACTACTGCTTTTATTTAAGATTATTCCGAAAATCTGATTTTTCCGAAAGCAGGGCTACATCATGCCCATACCACCGCCCATGTCCGGCGGAGCAGCTTTTTCCTCTTTAGGCACATCAACTACTAGTGCACCCATCGTCATAGTTGTTCCGGCAATACTTGCCGCATTTTGGACGGATTCCTTCGTTACCCGCGTTGGGTCCACAATACCACTGGCTTTCATATCAACCAATTTGCTTGGGTCATTAACATTAATACCCTGTCCGTCTTTAGCGCTTTTGACTTTAGGTAACCACTCATCTGCATTGATACCGGCGTTCGTCAGTAGAATGCGGAACGGTTGTTCAAGTGCTTTAGCAAGTATTTGGCGCCCGGCAGCAATTGAACTATCTTCATTAACCGATGGCTTGATGGCGCTAGATAAATTAATCAGCGTCACGCCACCACCAGGCACGATTCCGTCGCTGAGAGCCGCTTTTACGGCAGCCACCGCATCATCGACTCGAAATTTCTTTTCCTCAATTTCGGTCTCTGTGGCACCACCAACTTTAATGACAGCTACTTTGCCGCTAAGAGCCGCTCGTCGTTTTTCAAGGTTTTCTCGATCATATTCGCTACTGGCAGCCTCAATTTGCTGATTAATTTGAGCGATGCGGGCTTTTATCTCGGGCTGAGAACCGCCGCCTTCTATAATTGTTGTTTGGTCCTTATCAGCTATTACTTTTCGAGCTGAGCCAACAACATCAAGGTCGACATTTTCAAAGCTCATGCCGCGGTCTTCAGTAATAACTTCGGCCCCGGTCAAAACAGCAATATCATTTAGGGCGTCTTTGCGGCGATCACCGAAAGCCGGCGCCTTGATGGCAAGCGTATTGAAGACACCTTTTAGGCGGTTCAAGATTAATGTTGCTAATGCTTCACCTTCAACATCTTCGGCAATTAGCACTAGATCTTTCTTACCGGCTTGGGCCAGCTTTTCTAGGAGTGGCAAAAATTCAGAAATACTGGAGATTTTTTTGTCGGTTACAACAATGGCCGGTTTATCATAGACGGCTTCCATTCGACCTGTATCGGTCACCATGTAAGCGCTGACAAAACCGCGGTCAAATGTAAATCCTTCTACAACTTCACTTTCGAGAGCCAAACCCTGGCCTTCTTCAACAGTTACGACTCCGTCTTTGCCGATAGATGCCATGACGTCGGCGATAAGATTACCGACTTCCGGGTCACCGGCCGAAATAGTAGCCACTTCTGCCACACGACTTTTCTTGTTCTCGATGCTTTCGCTTATGGTGCCAAGTTTTTCAATCACTTGAGAAGCGGCCGCTTCTAAGCCTTTGCGAAGTAGCATCGGGTTATGCCCGGCCGCTATCAATTTATTTGCCTCAGCTAAAAGGTGATATGTCAAAACTGTAACGGTAGTGGTACCGTCGCCAGCGACGTCATTCATTTTAGAAGCTGCTTGTTTAATTAATTCAGCGCCGACTTTATAGCCGAGTGTCTCATCGTCAACATCGCCAAGTTCTACTGCTTTAGCTACCGCAACGCCGTCATGAGTGACTGTCGGTGCGCCATAGGACTTACTAATAACGACATTTCGACCTTTTGGACCCATCGTTGTCTTGACAGCGTTGTATAAAATTTCGGCACCCTCTAGAACGCGCTTTCGGGCAATTTCATCGTACAAAACTTTTTTTGCCATAGTAATATTCTCCCTTCTTTATTGAACAGTCGCTAAGATATCTTCTTCTTTAACCAAAATATATTCGTCATTACCCAGTTTTACATCGGTCGTGCTGTAGCTTTTATAGATAATTCGGTCCCCTGCCTTTATCTGCTTAACATCCTTACCGACCGAAACAACTTTTGCCACTTTCGGCTTTTCAGCAGCTTTGTCCGGTAAGTATAAACCGCTGGCCGTTTTAGTCTCCGGCTCTTCACTAACTGCTACTACATATTCAGCAAGTGGTTGAATTTTTGCACTCATAGCAATTCCTCTCTCCTTACGATGTCATTTTTAGTTGTTAGCACTTTACATAGTAGAGTGCCAACGCTATCTATCATCATAACGTCGAGCCGGTTAGCCTGTCAAGGTGACAAGCTATAATTGAATCGTGAGCCAAAATTTAAACCAAACAGTACTAATGTCCGGAGCAGAATATTTTGACGATACTTATGCCATCAACGCCTACATGGATAACCGTGTATCAGTTAATCGGAGCTTAGCGGCCAAAGAGCATCAACAAATCAAAATGGCATTGGAGAATTCTGGGGTACGAGTTATCCAAGTTTCCGCTCCCATCGCTTGTCAAGATGGTGTCTATACCGCCAACTGGGGTCTTTGTCGAGACGGCAAAGTAGTGCTTTCCAATCTGCCAAATAAAAGACAGGCTGAACAGCCCTATGCCGAGTCAATACTTAAAGCCCAAGGCAAAAAAATTATAAAGCTACCGTCAGATGTACGATTTAGCGGCCAAGGTGATGCCCTGCCGTGCGGAAATTGGCTCTTTATAGGTTCTAATTATCGGACTGACCGAGAAGCTCATAAGCTGGTTGGCGAGGCGCTCGGCTATGAAATTATTGAACTACAAACAGTTCCCTTGCGTCGCTGGTTTGGCCTTGGACCAATTGCTACTAATAAAGTGACCGGTTGGCCGGATAGTTTCTTCTATGACCTAGATTTGGCACTTGCCGTTATACGCATTCCCGAAGCGCATCAAAAAGGCTTAATTGCTTGGTGTCCTCAGGCGTTTACGCCGGAAAGTTGTGCCAAAATCCAAGCGTTACCTATCGATAAGATAGAAGTTTCCATCAAGGAAGCCAAGCATGCCTATGCTTGCAACCTGATTTCCACCGGCGAAAAGGTTATCATGACCTCTCACGCTCCTCATTTGAAGCAAGCGCTTGAGAATTGCGGTATGCAGGTGCTTATATTAGACATTCAAGAGTTAGCTAAAGGCGGCGGATTTATTCGTTGTGTTAGCCTAACCCTCGATAATAGATAGTATTCACCGCACCAGAAAATTAAGCTCGAGAAAGGAGAAAATGTATTTCTGCTTTTGCAGTGTCAATTTCATTCCATGGATGCTCGCCGTCGGCCCGCTCAATCGTTTTCTCGTGCCCCTTTCCAAGTAGTAAGACCGTATCATTGTGATTTGCGCGGGACAGTGCAAAGCTGATTGCTTCGGTACGGTCGTGTATGAGAAAAAGATTCTTATCGCGAACTTTGCCTGCCTGTTCGACACCGGCTGCAATCTGGTCCATGATTGATTCGCCGTCGACATCACGATCATCTTCTTCGGTAAGAACTACCTCATTGGCATATTCGCCGGCCAACTTACCCTGCACTGCTCTTTTAGCTTCATCGCGCCGGCCGGCACTGCCGAACATTACAATTAATTTGCCTTTGACAACCGGTTTCATGTCCTTAAAGAGCTTTTCAAAACTGTCGGGAGTGTGGGCAAAATCCACGATAACGCTAAAGTTCTGACCTTCATTTATCGTCGTCATACGACCTTCAACCCGAGTTAAGGCAGCAATACCAGAGGTAATTTGTTTATCCGTCAAGCCGATTACAATTCCGGTAGCTACAGCGGCCAGGGCATTTTCAACATTAAAACTACCAGGCAAATTAACGTGTATTTGAAGAGTCATTTCTTTGTATTTCAAAGTAAAATCACTGCCACCCGGGGTAGAATGAATATCGGTCGCTTTTAGTTCACCGTGACTTATACCATACGTCACAGCAGTTGGCACAACGTCTGTAAAAAATCGCCACGAGGGATCATCGGCGTTTATCACGCCGGCCCGTAGACCTTGCTTATTGTGGGCGGCTAATTTAAAAAGTCGGACTTTGGCGTCCCGATAATGCTCGAACGATCCATGATAGTCCAGGTGCTCGTGAGTGATGTTTGTCATAACTGCCACACTGTAAGGCACGCCCCAAACCCGGTGCTGGGCTAATGCATGGCTCGTCGTTTCGAGCACCAGCCACTCGACACCTTTTTGGCGCATCCATTTGAGGCGCTGCATGAGCTCTTTAACAGGCACATTAGTCATGTGTTGAACTTGCGATCTAATGTCCTCGTTAACACCGTAGGCTACGGTAGACATCAGTCCCGTCTGATAACCGGCTTCCCGAAGCATGCTATGAATGAAAAAGGCCGTAGTTGTTTTACCGTTCGTACCAGTTACGCCTATTACGTTTATGCCTCTAGCCGGAAAACCGTATCTTATGTTGAAAAACACCGCTTCGACTAAATGGCCGTACGGTTCAATAATCTTGAATATACGATGTGGTACGACTTTCTTGACGAGTGAACGCATGACTTATTAGGAGTATACGGCGCCTGATATGGATTATCTAGTGACGCTTCTGCTTGACCCTTGATTAACAGAGTAAAGGAAGCGGTTTATATGGTATGGTGTAACGAGATGAAAGTTTTAGGTATCGAGACCAGTTGCGATGAAACAGCAGCGGCAGTTGTGGTTGATGGGCACCACCTTTTATCGAGTGAGGTGGCTAGCTCGATGTCCTTGCATGCGCCATACGGTGGTATCGTCCCGGAGATCGCCGCCCGTAGTCATATCGAAGTTATTAACCCTGTTATTGAACGCGCTCTGGAGACGGCGGAGACAAAATGGAGCGACATCGACACCATTGCCGTGACCTACGGAGCGGGCCTTGGCGGTAGCCTTCTGATTGGCGTCTTAACTGCTCGTACTCTGGCTATTATCCATAACAAGCCGCTCTACGCCATCAACCATGTAGAGGGCCACGTCTATGCTAACTTTCTGACGAGTACTTCACTAGAAGGCTATTCACTACCTTCAACCCAACCTGAATTTCCGATGTTAGCCTTGATCGTGTCTGGAGGGCATAGCCAATTAGTCTTATTCCGAGACCATTTTGATTACACATTGCTCGGTCAGACTCATGACGACGCGCTGGGTGAAGCATTTGATAAAGTAGCTAAAATCATTGGCCTGCCCTACCCTGGCGGTCCTAGTATTGGCAGTAAGGCACTGGAGGGTAACCCGTTTGCCTTCCAGCTTCCGAAGTCAAAATTAGAAGCTAAATACGATTTTTCTTTTTCCGGTATCAAAACGGCCGTATTACGGCTCGCTCAGTCTCAAATCGGTGAAGATTTCACCTTCCCTTCAAAAGACGTGCCACAACGCCTGTCTGAAGCTCAGAAAGCCGACATTGCTGCCAGTTTTCAGCGAGTTGCCATAGAAACGGTTGTCGATAAAACGCTCCTGGCTTTCCGCGAATTTGCGCCCCGCTCTGTTGTTATTGCCGGTGGCGTAGCCGCCAGTCCGGAATTACGTCGACAACTGGCCCAACGCTTACCTGTGCCAATAGCCTATACCGATCCTAAGCTCTGCACCGACAACGGAGCGATGATTGCCGCTTTAGGCTGTTTTACGGCCGTCCACAATCGACCCCAAGCTGATCCTTATACTCTTGAAATACAGCCCAACCTAAGTATGTAAGATCTGTTATTTGCATTTTAAACATTAGCTGTTAAACTACAAATACCAAAACAAAGAGCAATCAAAAAGGGAAATACCACATGGATAAATACTTTCACATGGAAAGCATTGATTTGTGTGGTTATTTTTTATGAGCTTTACCTCTGTTTCCGCTTGCATGAAAGAGGTGTTATCATGAAAGGCATATGAAACTGCCAAAAACATACGAGCCGAGACAGTATGAAGCTGATATCTACGCCTTGTGGGAAAAAAATGTGGCCTTCACGCCTCGAGCAAGCGGCAAGCCTTATTCTGTAGTGGTTCCGCCGCCAAACGCCAATGCCAGTCTGCATATCGGTTTTGCCTTAACGATGAGCCTTCAAGATATTGCTGTCCGTTACCACCGTTTAAGAGGCGAACGGACCCTCTTTTTACCGGGCGCGGACCATGCCGGATTTGAAACCCAATCTGTCTATGAGAAAAAACTAGCCGCGGAAGGGAAGAGTCGGTTCGACTTTACAAGGGAAGAACTTTACCGCCAAATCTGGGACTTTGTCGCACAAAACCGAAAGAATTTCGAGGAACAATTCCGTCGTCTCGGCGGCAGTGTAGATTGGACTCGGTTTACTTTTACGCTTGATGACAAGATAGTAAAACGAGCTTACGCGACTTTCCAGAAAATGTGGAATGAAGGCCTTATTTATAGGGGCGAGAGACTTGTTAATTTTTGTACTTTTCACGGTACCGCCTTTGCCGATATCGAGGTCGCTTACAAAGAAGAGAAGGGGAAACTTTGGTATATTCGCTACCCCTTAACGGATGGCAGTGGCGCTATCGAAATAGCCACTACCCGACCTGAAACCATGCTCGGCGACACGGCCGTTGCCGTTCACCCAGACGATAAAAAATATCGTTCAATGATTGGTAAAACCGTAACACTGCCGTTGACTAATCGCGAAATTCCAATCGTGGCCGATTCATTTGTTGATACATCGTTCGGAACTGGGGCTGTCAAGTTGACGCCTGCTCACGATCTAAATGATTTCGACGCCGCCCAACGACACAATTTACCGATGATAAACGTGATTGATGAAGAAGGCAAATTAACGCATCAAGTACCGAAACCTTATGCCGGACTAGCCGTTGATAAGGGGCGCGACAAGGTTTTAGCCGATCTGGAAGAGCAGGGGTATTTAGTTAAAACTGAGGATTATGTTCACAATGTTGGGCACTGCTATAAGTGCGACACCATTATTCAGCCACTGCTGCGAGACCAGTGGTTCGTTGACATGCAGCCGCTCGCGAAGCAGGCAATCAAAGTACTTCAAGAAGGTAAAATTACATTTTATCCGAAGGAAAAAGCTGAACAGCTGATCAATTACCTAAAAAACCTCAGGGACTGGAATATTAGTCGACAGATTGCTTGGGGCATCCCCATTCCGGCATTTCAAAATGTCGATGATAATGCTGATTGGATTTATGATGAAAGAGTAACAGAGGAAATTATCACGGTTAATGGTAAAACCTATCACCGCGACCCGGACGTTTTTGACACATGGTTTTCGAGTAGTTCGTGGCCGTATGCGACGCTAGATTATCCCGAAGGAGCTGACTTTAAAACATTGTATCCCCTAAGTCTGATGGAGACTGGGGGTGAAATACTTTATCCGTGGGTCAGTCGGATGATTATGCTTGGACTGTACGTAACAGGGGAGATTCCCTTTACGACAGTCTACATTCACGGTTATGTTATGGCTGAAGACGGTTCAAAGATGAGCAAATCGATCGGCAACGTTGTCGATGCACTCCAAGCTATTGATCAATACGGTTCAGACGCCCTAAGGATGGGGATTATTGCTGGCAGAGTACCGGGAGTAAATCGTGGCTATGATCACCGTAAAGTATCCGATGCCCGTAATTTTTGCAATAAACTTTGGAACATTGCCCGCTACATAGAAGGTGTCAGCCCGGAAACCCCACAAGCTTCAGCCATGAACCCCGTTACAGCCGCCGACCACTGGATATTAAATAAATTGCAACATTTAAAGTCAACGCTAGAAGACGACTTGGATCACTACCGTTTCGCTGAAGCTTATGATCAACTCTATCATTTTGTATGGGATGATCTGGCAGATTGGTACATTGAAGCCAGTAAGTCGGCGCCAAACGTGCCTGTTTTAAATAAAGTCCTGGATATTGTTCTCGTTTTAATGCACCCTTTTGCTCCATTCGTTACCGAAACCATTTGGCAAACTATGGAAAGGGCAGGGGATGGCGTTCTGGTAACCCAACCGTGGCCAGAAATACCTAAGGCTGATGAGAAAAAAGCCCAGTCTTTTGCCAATTTACAACCGATCGTAATGGAAGCTCGTTATATAACTAAAACGCTCGGTATAACCAATGCGACTTTATATTACACAGATGTTCCATTCTTATCTGAAAATGCTCAGCTAATCAAGCGCCTGGCTCGTCTGTCTGACGTCACTGAAGTACGAGACGGTACAGGCCTGTACTTAACAACGACACCGTATCGCTGCTGGCTCGATATTGACGCGTCAGTGGCTGGTCAGTTCATCAAACAGTTGGCTGAAAAAATAGCAGTCCAAAAAGAAGTTATCAAGCGACTTGATAAACGTTTAGCTGATAAAAACTATACTTCGAAGGCTCCTGGCAATATAGTTAACGAAACTAAAGATCAGCTCTCGGAAGCTCGCAAACAACTAGGTTCCATCGAGCAAGAATACGAACGTTTTGGATCAACGACTCAAACATAATAGCCGTTTAGGACGACTTGCTTAGCTCAAGCGCTTCTTTGATGTGGGCTATTGATTCGTCTGGATGAAGATCATCAAACCACAAAACATGCCAACCAAACCTCTCTGCCGCTATCAAATTAGTTCTAGAATCGTCGACAAAAAGGATTTCATTTGGTAAAGATCCGGCGCGTTCGATTGCCAGTTCGTAGATTTTTTTCTCCGGTTTGAGTAGATGGACCGAAGACGAATCGACGATAGCGTCATAGGTGATATCTGGAATTAATTTTCGTTGACGGAGCTGATCAAGCAGCCCCGGCATAATATTAGTTAGTAGTCCAACGCCATAATGGGTATTCACCCAGTTCAATAGATCGTGCATATGTGGCACCGATTTAACGGTATCTAGATAATAAGCACTCCATTCGAATTTAGGCAAAAATAGTCGTTCACCAAGTGCCTGATCAAACTCCTGCATGGTCATTTCACCGCGGCAGATTTTATCGTTAAAATGCCAAAAAGCAGTTTCAACGACATCCGAAGCCAGGTCACAATCTATCGCTATTTTAGTAAAAGCCCGATGGTAAAAATGGACGAGGCAACCGTTAATGTCAAAATAGACAAAATTGACGCCACTTTTAGAGTGTGATCGCTGTTTTTGAGCACTTGGAGGGACGCCGACTAATTCATCCAAGCTCACACCCAAGGCAGCTGCAATACTTTGAATAGTAAAAATCGAAGGTGACTTAATTGCGCCACGCTCTATCTTGGCTAGAGTTGAATAGCTTAAGCCAGCTTTCTGACAGAGTGATTGTTGGGTTAAGCCAGCTTTCAGACGAGCTGCCTGAAGTTGTTCCCCCATGCTTTTTTCGTCTATTTTACTCATGATTTGTGATCACTTTTAACTTAAAAGTAATAAGGTTATGGCAAATAGATAGACTGCACCCACCTTTTCTCATAGCCATATAGTACCAACTATATGGCTAAATTTGAAAGTATTTGGTATGAAATGGCTGGGCGTGATGGATTAACTAATGTGCAGTACCCAAGCCAGTAGGGAATATATAACAATAAAGGCAATGAAAGCGACGATGCTTGCGGAGATAACTGCTTGTTTGGGATCAGCGTTACCAGTACTACGTATGAGTCTTGTCCAAACGAACGTACCAATACCAACTGCTAATACGACGGCAATGAAAAATGATGACATTACTTATATCAAATCAAAATGCGAGTATCTTAGCAACGCTAGAAAGCTCTGCATGGTCTGGATCAGCCATCATGTCGGGTATATTACGAAATTCAGCATCTGTATTAAACGGATAGATTTTAAGGTGGGCATGAGCTACATCTAAGCCTTCGATGAGCAGAGCAACACGGCTTTTATCGGGAAATACTTGCATTAATCGTTTGGCAACTAGTTTTGCGGTCGACATTAACGCATGATAGTCTTCATCACTCAGATCCCACACATATTCAACTTGTTTTTTAGGTACAACCAAAACGTGCCCGGTTTGTATAGGGTGAATATCTAAAAAAACGAATGTTTTTTCATCTTCGTAAATCTTGTGACAAGGTATTTCACCCTTAATAATTTTTGTGAATATCGATTCGGTCATAAACCCAATTGTATATCAGTACTACGAGCATTTCCTGGCGGAGAGGGAGAGATTCGAACTCTCGGTACCCTTGCAGGCACAACGGTTTTCGAGACCGTCCAATTCAACCACTCTTGCACCTCTCCTGGTAACAGATTAGTTGCACAATAATTCTAACAGACTGAGCTAGATTATAAATACTGGATACTAATCTGGTATCACTAGAATATATATGATAGGATTACCTCTGTTGTCGAGCGCGTGTAGCTCAGCTGGATAGAGCGTTGGCTTGCGGAGCCAAAGGTCGTAGGTTCGAATCCTATCACGCGTACCAAAAGAATCAATATCTCCGTAGTTAATGATGCATTTTATAATTATTAATTGACCGTTTTACTATTATCTGCTAATATAATCATAGTCAAACAATACAAACATGTTAGAACAATTAACTAATCGATCATCTCAAGAAACTGTAGGGTTTCAACAAAGTTACCCGGATACGACTGTAGTTGAATCTGGAGATGATACGCTATTAGATTCCAATATTACCGGTCGCGTTATTTATTCTAGCCAGGAACTTGCCGATTACTCTTCGGAGCTGAAGTCAATTTTAGATAAGCTTGGTTCAAATAAAGATACACTGTACTACAAGACTGAACGCAGATTAGAAATGGCAAATCGAGGTTGGATGGCCTTTGGCCTTGATTCTTCAAAAGCTCAAGAACAACTTCACATTTTATTCGGCGAATTTGGTAACAGTTTCTACGGCGTTGAGCGCGAATGTGAATTTAATGCTACACAAGAAAGTGTTGATGAGTCACGTAAGCTTCTTCAACAATTACCTTTTGTATCTCAAAGAGAACTTATTAAACACTCCACAACCGACCGATTAATAATTGACGGCAAAATCGATGTACCGCTTGATGCTGTTATTGGCGCAGAAGGGATAGCCAGCTGGGCGGGGCGGGGCGAAAATCAATTAAAAAATGGTAAACCAAGTATAGAGGTGATCAGAGAATATGCCTCCAAGGGTAAATACGATGGTTCGCAATGGATGTTGGATGCAAGAGTAGTCCGTGGTTCTGATGGCAAATCATATTTATATTTAGACAGCTCTCATCGAGCAGCGGCGGCTAAACTTCGTGGCGATAAATCAATTATCGTTGATAGTATTACCTTGACATCAGAACCTTGGGAAATTGTACTTAATTAGATAAATTATATTTTAGTTAAACTTTAGAAGAACAACGAACATCATGAGAACATTTTCAGCAGTTCAATTCTCTGTACTTAATTGACTTAGGTTAAATTTTATGCTAATATATATTATTCGTTGAGGTGTTTACACCCCCGAAGCACATTGATGGAGTAGTTATATCAGTTTAGCTATTAATTTATAAGTGGTAGTTTGTAAGTTGTTAGCTAAACTGGATAAGCCAGTTGCAAATATCAAGGTACGGAGGATCTCTACTGTGAACGATTATCCCGAATACATCGTACTAACGATTGGTGACGTGACCCTCTCGGACATCAGGCAACTCGTTACAGGTATACCAGAACTAATTGACCCGGCGGTCAAATTCCTTGACGGCACACCGTTTATTCTCAAAGATGGTTTTGACGAAGAAACAGTCGCTGCCCAACTCGGCATTCCTTATGATGAGGATTGTCGCCATGGCGATAACTGTCTAGAGGAAGGTTTCAGGACCTGGATCAAGACGCATGTTGCCCCAATCTGCACCATCTGGACAGTTGTCTTCGGTAAAGAACTGACTATGTGGGAAGAGGATGGCGAGGCATTTGCGTTTTTGAAAAACGTCTTCGACGGTGCCGATCTGGTTTGGAGTCAACACTCGTCCAGTCGACCACATCTTCGAATCGCCTAAACAGCGTAAGGGTTCCTATGGGCAGCGGGGTTATGGATTAATTCCATATTTTGGCAATTGACGCCAAACACTCCCCCGCTGCCCAGCCCAACTCAAACCTATTGCAACTCACAAACTACTCCATCACTTAACCCAAATCCTGAAAATATTCAGTGTTTAGGTTAATTCAAACCTTTCACATAGTTATAAATATTTCTAAGATTTCGAACACAGATTGACCTAAAATGATATTACTTGCGAATGCAATCTTAGTTAAAAATAATACGGGCTACTCCTTACTAACTCTTTCCGCAGTTACGGAGACCTGGGTTGGCTCATATGACGAAAACGATTTACTCGAATCAATAAAGAAAGAAGGACATATTCTCATTTAACGAGAATAATTCTTAACTTTATTTTTCTATAGCTAATCAAATAGTTCAGTTTCGTTTTTTTGATTTATTTAGATTTATTCTTTGAATTGCAAGTATAGCCCACATAAGCGAAACGGCGTACGCTGTTGCCGCTGAAAACCATAATTGTAGTGTAAGCAAGCTAGTGGCAATTATAAAAACGAGGAAACAGTTCATCCGGCAAGTAGTTAACTCGGGTTTATATTTACCCCTTACATTAATAAACAGAGAAAAAATTATGAAAAGTTGTGATATCGCTATAGTGTAATCTTGCCAATGCATAAGCGACATTCTATCAGGGAATAGTTATATATAAAATTCATTTCTATATACCGATTTAATAATAAATTTAAGTAATATAATTGACTAATGTTTTTATTTATGCTAATATAATTACTATGAAATCACAAAATAAAAACCCTTGGAAAATTGAAAAATCTACTCACAAACAAGAATTGACTAAGAAGTTGGTTGCAGGAGCCGCTGGCGTTGCAGCTCTAATTGGATCAGGTGCAGTTGGCGCATCATTGGGTTCTAATGGGCAAAGTCGGGAAATTGCTTCGATGGAACAAAAAATAGACTCTCTAGGCAACTCCGAGAAGGCTGTAGCGCAAGAAGCAGTACTCAATTATCAATTTGCTATCGAACAAGCGGCTAATTATACGAAGGCCCTAAACGAAAACCCTAAAGCCATAATTCCCGCTCTTATATTTAACGGTAATTTTGTGCCGGTATTGCCAAATACTGAACAAAGTAAGGGCGGAGAACAACCTCGAATATTAGACCCTATTGTGTTATCTACCTCATCTACTAATCCATTGGAAAGTGGATATATAGGCGTTCAGAGCGTTAGCCCAGATGGTAGTTTTGAAATTGCAGTATTACCTACATCTGAATATAATTTTATTCCCAACAAAGGCTCTAAAGAGGAGGTAATCTCTGTGTATTTAACTGGACAAGGGGGTAAAGGAGTTCCGGGTTATATCGAAAATTTGGACTTAGTCGCATATACAACAAGTAATCATTCCCAATTACTGCAACCCGACGGAGCAGCAGTCTCACCGGGTATAGTAGAAGAAATGGAAAAATAAAAAGCACTCTCTACTTTTTATTGGAAAATTTCGCCTTGAATTAGACAACTTAGTACTCAATTAATCATGCACTCAGAGGACGAACATGAACTATTGGCTGGTTGGTATTGTCTAATGGATTTAATGGAATAATATTATCTTGAGCTTCGGTTTTCTGCTTACTAGCTTCAGTAAGTGCCTCATGTAAGCTTATAGGCAAGTGCACAATTCTTGTCCGGTCGTTTTCGCTATATCCAATTATTTCGGCTGTTGCATCTAATGTAGCTATCTCAAAAATACTTAATTCACCTATTTTTAGGAGCGCATTAACTGCAGAATCATGAAGTTCACGTGCTTGATCACAAGACATTGTTACATGACTTACTTTCTGTTGTTCGTGTCTAGGAAAATCTATCATTTATATTTATTTAGCTGATACCAAACATAGCACACCATATCTAACACTGCAATTGAGAATAGAGTTAACAATCTTGAACGACATATGATTAAAAGTTTCAAAAATGAAGAGTAAACTGTACTTATATAAGTAAATTTAATGTAATACATCGATATGAAGAAAAAGAAGAAAAATAACATACCCATCGTCGCCTTAATAATAATTATTGTCGTCATTATTTTGGCTATTGGTTTATTCTGGTGGTACTCATATTACCAAACACCGAATTATCAGAACCCTCGAAAATTACCCGTTATATGCAATTGTCCCAACATACCCGTAAATACAAATGGTGGTATAGGTCCGAGACCTTGTTTTTGTCCAGAGTAAAACACTCAAACCACTACTAAAACCTGATACACTCAAACCATAAGTAATATAAGAAAGTTGCTATGAAACATCGCAGTCCAATCGCAGTATTCTTCCTTGGCTTTATAACGCTCGGTCTATATTCATGGTATTGGGCAGTAAAAACAAAAGGTGAAATGAATAGACTTGGCCAACATATACCAACGGCCTGGATATGGCTAATTCCATTTGTAGGCAGCATTTGGTGGATTTGGAAATACTCTGAAGGGGTCGAAAATATAACCAATAAATCTTTAAACAAAGTCTTGGCCTTTGTTGTCCTCTTTGTGCTGGGCTCAATTGGCCAAGCCATCGTTCAGGATTATTTTAATAACATAAGTGCTACTACTACAGCAAACCCCACTCCTGCACCGTTGGCGACCCCACCGGCATCCTACTCTGATCCAAACCAGCAAAACCCAGTAAATCCTACCCACACTGATACTCCACCTTCGAATCCGACTGTACTTAATTAGTAAATTTTATTATTTCACTATTAGAGATCTTCTAAGTGAGAAGTACTTTTCGATTCGTGATAAAGACCGACAATGTGGAGGAACAGTATGCAGACTATGACAGCTATAGTAACTGCTAAAGAGAGACCGATATATTGTTGTATTAAGCTGTGGAAGTCTGTTCCTATTTTCTTACCTATACTTATAAATATTAGTATCCAAGCAGTTGCAGAGATAAATGTACTCACAGCAAATGTTAAATAACTAACGCCCGTTGAACCGGCTAAAACCGTAATGATAATGCGAAGACCTGGTATGTGACGACCGACAATAATAGCTAAAATACTTTGTTTGGCAAATAATCTTTCGGCCCGTGCAATCTGTTTATCGCTTATAAACACAAAATGTGCTAGTTTCGTTACAATTATTTGGCCCCAACGCCTTGAAAGAAAGAACAGTATGGTTGCACCACCGAGAATGCTGATTTGGGCAACAATAAATGCCGGCCAAAACTCTGAAGCATTATGAGAGAGCGACAGCTTGTAACCGACATAGCCTAGGATGGCATCCCCTGGCATAATAATCGGTATCCCCATTTCTTCAATAAATAGGAGGAGTAGGGGAGACAACACAAGTTGAGAAGCAATAAAGTGCTGGATAGTGTCCGTATAATGATCAAGCCATGACAACCACGATGCGAAGTAATACACGATGTATTATAGTTTACACGTTTATGTGGTTGTCCCTTAAATTTTCTGACTAATAACATAAGCCTCGTGATTTTGCTCACAACCCCTTTACAGACCGCAAATATATCCTATAATTCGGACTGAACGGGGTTGCGGGAAGGCAAGATACTCATCGGAGTTTCAGCTTCAACCCATAGACTGCCATCACAACCCCATTTCATAAAGGAGAGGGGAAGCTATGTCAGCCAAAAACCTCAACAACACGAATCACCGGTTAAATCGAAGTTCTCGTCTGCGCGATCGTCGGTTTTATGAGCTCGACATTATATACTTACACCAACTCCGACGCCTTCGTCAGATAGTCTGGACCGCCAAATCAAAACGCGAAAAGGCTTCTCTAGCAAAATCCTTAGCTATTTCCGCTGAAAATATTGATACCACCAGACTTAACACTGATCATACTCAAAAAATACACTAAAGCTCAGTCGGCTCGTACTCGTCAGCATCATGAAACTTTGCTCGGTTAATATATAAACTAAAAGCCTTGTGGTCGGCATCAGTCATGGGTGGTCGCATGCTTCGCGGCGACAGACGAAATACTCTGACCGAATCAAATTCGAAAACATAAAATAAGACTTGGGCTTGCAAATAAAGCCAATACAATAATCCTAATACGATAGCGAATGTACCATAGAGACTGTCGAGATTTTTAAGTTCTCGACCGACAATATAACTGCCTAGTAGCTGTAGTATTTCCAAACAGACAGCGGCGATGGCCGCACCAACCCAAATTTGGCGAAATGGCATTGATAATGAAAGGCTCATCTTTATAACCAATATGATTACCAAAAACAAGACTATAAGGGTAACTATTATAGATAAAAATCTGGATAAGTCATTATTACCAAAAACCAAGGCATAGTCCGCCGCTATAGGTGCGATCAAGAGCCCAGTACCTCCTATCACAACAATGCCTAGGCTACGAAATATTGAACGCGGGAAACCAATTCGTTTTCCACGCGGAACTTGCCATATATGATCCAAACTAGTCCGCAGTACATCAGCCACGCCCCGGGCGCCAAAAATCGTTAGCAGTAACCCTATTACCAGTGCGATACCGGTTTTGCCAATTCCGTGGATATTTTGTTGGAGATCATGACCAAAATCAGGAAAATAAGTCAAAGCTCCGTGGATAACCTGACTGCTCAAATGTGAATTGTTATGAATGAGCAACTTAAGAGTAGTTGTTAGAACAAGTAAAAGCGGGAATAAAGCTAAAAAACTATAATAAGCGAACATCGCGGCCCATCGACCGGATTGATCTTCGCTATACTTCTTTATAACGGCGAAAGGAAGTCCAGCACTTTTATGCTTTTGTTGGTAACGATCTAATTTTTCGATGAAAGATTGAGTCGCATTATGTATTTTGGTCATCTTGTTTCCCACTATAGCAAAAACCCTATTTAAGGCACCTAATGTGTGGATAAGTGTTAAAAAATTTACTGCTTAAGCATCTAGTGATGTTTGATAATGGAGACACTTTAAAAGTAAAAGGAGAAGACATGGGCTACGACGAAGACGAGTTGATGGAAACATTTGATCGCTGGGACCATCAAGAACGCCGCCAGCGCTTTTTACGACGCATGGAGCGTAAGTTCTACGCCAAGTACCATTTGCAGTCTTAGAAAGCTTTGAAATACTACAGCTCGTAGAAAAACTACACCTCACTCAGGTGTAGTTTTTTATTCTAGAAGCGGACTCGTCTCATTAGCTGTTCAACCAAATCATTTCTCGGCTGTTCCATGGGTAGGTGAGTACTAAGTACAGATATAATTTTGTCTTCATCAGCAGGATCAAAATAAACAGTTGTATACATAGCGAATCTCCTAAGTGGCACCAGCTCTATGCTGGCAAAAGCACCCTCAGACACAACTGAAAATGAGCGAAACTCGCTAAAAGTATGGTGCATGGAACCGATGGTGATGCCTAAATTATTTAAAGAATAAGTGAGCTGGCGCGGTTTGTGGGCACCATAAACACCCAGCAAAAGGACGCCCACAAAGACTAAACCGGATGAAAATACATCCTTAGTCAATAACCAAACAACAAACGCTACTACAAGGGCTGTTAGTCCTAGCAAGCTATACCAACCAAATGATTTATGATGGGCAATGAATTCGGACGCTGACCAAGAAACTGCCTCCGAGTCCTTTGCTGAATGTGGACTACTTTCTGGTTGAACACCATTATTTTGGTGTTCAGTTACCGGCTCGCTTGTAATTGGCGCTGGCCCTACGACTTGAGGTGGCTTGTTTAGATTAGAATTATTGTCTGACGTTATAACTTCACCGGGTTGGACACTACTCTGTAAAACGGTTTGTTCGGCAGGTTTAGATTTTTCATCCATAAGGGTTATTGTACATTGTCAGATTACTTAACTGCAAAAAACCCTGTCATACTCGATAAGCAAATTTGGCTGAACCTCCGTTAACTGTTATAATCGCCCCTGTTAATCTATACATAATACTTTGCTGTGTAACTAAACCTAATCTTTGCTTGAAAAAAGGACAAGGGAATATAGATTGAATAAGGAAGGGTGCGCGAGTGGTTGATGCGGATAGTCTTGAAAACTATTAGGCCGCAAGGTCTCGTGGGTTCGAATCCCACCTCTTCCGCCAGATTAAATTAAACGCTACAATACAATGACGTCTCGGAGAGGTACCCAAGCTGGCTGAAGGGGACGGTTTGCTA
The DNA here is from genome assembly GCA_963707285.1 of uncultured Candidatus Saccharibacteria bacterium. GTDB lineage: Bacteria > Patescibacteriota > Saccharimonadia > Saccharimonadales > UBA4665 > CAVPPA01. Next base: position 47,202 of record CAVPPA010000005.1, on the reverse strand, counting down.
AATCGTTAGGGGGATGTAAGTCCCCGCGAGGGTTCGAATCCCTCTCTCTCCGCCATGATATAACATCGCTGAAGCGCTTTTAAGAAATCCAATATGTTGTATTTATAGTGTTGTGAATATGTTATATATCGGTTGCACTCTGTTTGACTGCTAAGCTATACTGCTAATAAGACAAAAACGCAAGACTCATTAGTAACTATCTGGAGGGTAACAACATGGCGCGACGCAATCGCGACGACGATCTTTTACTGGAAGAAGATGAGCTGACAGCGGCATTTTTGGGCGATGATCTTGATAATAGTGCAGCTGAAACACCAGCCACAACGAATCAACCAACTGAAGATGAATGGAATGAAGAAGAGGCTGCCGTACCTGGTCAGCTAGCAGTTGATGTTTATGAGACCAAGGAACGATTGGTCGTCAAGGCTCGGACTGCTGGAGTGAATAAAAACGATCTTGATGTCAGCATTTCTGACAATCAATTAACAATTCGGGGAACTCTTTCCGCAGGCGAGGAAGAAGTTGAGAATTATTTCCTCCAAGAATGTTACTGGGGCGAATTTTCACGAACCATTGCTTTGCCGGTACCCGTTAAAGAAGAAGAGATTGAGGCTGTCCTAAAAGACGGTGTACTAACTGTCAGCTTCGGTAAAGTAAAGCAAGAAACCGTCAAAAAGATCCAAGTTTTATAAACAAACGGAGCTTGAAATCAAAACAGAGGCAAGTCTAGCCTCTGTTTTTTTGCATTAAATTCGCATCTAGATTAATACTCGACTAATAATTCGCTCTTTGCTGTTCGGACTGCCACGTGCCAACCAGATAGTTGCAAACTTGTTAGCAATTGGTTATTAAAACCGTTCCGCGATAACAATACGCAGCGGATATCGTATGTTGCAAACTGGCTTTGTCGAGTGGCTTTGTTATCGATTACTTTGTTATAAATATCAAAATACTTTTGGCCTGAGCTATTGCGCCAAGACGGCATTCTTCCATCGATATAGTCCGGTTGAGAAGGCAATTGCCAGACTAAAAACCCTCCGTAATTGTAATCATTAAATATATGCCCAGCGCATGGATGAGCTTTTAAGTACTCGACGGCTCTTATCGGGTAAGGTGCATACACCTGAGGCCAAGGTATAAAAGTTGTCACAAATATGTAAGCCAACCAACCAATAATTATTGTCGCGAACAATCTTTTTACATTTTTGACCAGTATTTCAGGTTTTTGGGGTATCTGGTTAGTAATTTCATCAAAGAATTTGTCCAAATCTTTTATTGTAGCTATCACAAAAAGGGGAATATTCCTTGTAGCTGTCATACCAGCAGCAAAAAATATCGGACCGATATCAAACCAATTATTAAACTTATTCCGGCGGAGAAGCCAGAATCCTGCTCCCCACAAACATACAAAGGCAGCCGCCGACAAAGGCACATAAAAAATAGCCCATTCTGCAATTTGGAAATGCAGTGAACTATCGAGTGTTGTTCTTGCAATTTCTACATATAATCTAGGACCGTAGGGATTGATAAAAGTTACTAAAATACATAACCCGAGAAGTGCTACAAGATATTTTCGTCGATACTTAATGGCAAAAAATGCCACAGTTGCTAAACCAACAATAAATCCAGCGTGTAAGTTAGCCCATACAATAAATATCAACGGCATGAGCCATACGATAAGGCTATGGCGAGAGGGCAGAATTTTTAGTAATAGCACTAGTAAAAGAACTGTCCAAGTTATTGGCCTAATGCCCGTATATGTTGATAATGCTGCAACTGCCAATAAAAGTACTAATAGTCTTGATTTACCCCCGGCAATAAACATGGTTGCTGTCCATATTCCGGCAAACACAATTCCGAGCACACCATAACCACCCAAGCTATAAATTGCCGATATGATAACGTCGTTGCCCCACTCGTGATCTATCCAACGAAAATTTCGAGCTGTATAGGTAAAAATATCATGGGCAGGAATGCCGTGGGCAATAATATATCTACCTGCTTGAAGATGCCAACCAAAATCGGGATCTATTCTTGTCCAGGCAATAAAGAAGAAGAGTAAGAAAACTAGAATGAACTTGAAAACTAAACTAAGATTGGAACGATATTTAAAGACAATTATTCTATCGGCCTATCAACCGCCAGAACCACCGCTTCCACTCGCAGTAGTCGCTTGGTTAATGACGAAGTGGACAATTAACTGCGCTAATACAACTACGACAAGACCCACTAGGGCATAGATGATTGTAGTTTTGGCAGAACCAACACGGCTACTATCACCACCAGATGTTATATATCTTAAGCCGCCAACGATAATCATGATTACTGCAACCACGCCGACTATAGCCGAGAAAATGTTCACAATATTATCTAACAAGCCCTGGAAATTTGTGGATGAGGTAGTAGGACAGTTCTGCCCATTACCAGATATGTCAAAATTAGTTCCACTACAGACGCCTTGGTCAATATTAACTGTTGCTGCTGCTGCGGTTACAGGTAACGCTACCGGCGCTGCTGCTAAACATAGCATGCTAATTGCTACGGCAATATTCTTAAATTTCCTAGTCATCCCTTACCTTTCTTTACGTATATCTAACTAAACTTTATAGCATAAGCACGAGGTTGTCATCAAGCATTATAAACCAGTCAGCTAAATAGCATAAGTAAAATCTACTTATTTTGCAGTCGAGGCTTGTGTGATCACGAAATGCACTATAACTTGAGCTATGACCACAACAACTAATCCAACGATGGCATAAAGTAGAGAACTTCTTGCTTTGGCAACATTTTGAGGTTCAGCGTTGGCTGTTATAAACTGTAGGCCTGCAACAATTATCATAATTACAGCTACTAATCCTACAATTGCCGTAAAAATATTAATAAAAACGTCTAGTGTGGTATTTAGTTGTGTTCCATTATCTGCACATCCATTACCAGAAACTAACCCCACGCCTTGACATGCTTCATTAGCTGAATTACTAATAGCAAACGTTTGTAGCGGGTATAAAGCCAGCACCCCGACGCTAGTTATGGTCAATAAGCTAGTTGACACAAAGACGGCCAATCTACTGCCAGATATTTTTGATATTAGTTTCATGACGTATCTTATTATTAAATCATACCCTGCTTAAAACGAAACCGATTATGCTTTCTGCCAGCACTATAACAACAAGACCTACTAATGCACCAATTAATGTACCTCTAGCTTTTTGTGCTTTGGCTGGATCACCTCCAGAAGTTATAAAACTCATACCAGAAATTATGATAACTATTATGGCCGATATACCTGCAATTAAAGCTAAAATTCCCGATATCTTTAGGAGAAGTCCGTCGGGTCCGAGAAGGGGATTATTGCTTGCACTGTTGCCTGATAATCCTTGATCTTGGCACAACGCACTATTCGCACTGCTACCTTGACTACAAACACTGTTGAATAAAGCGTCATTGTTGGCTGGAGCAGCGAATGCCGTAACCGGAATAATACTTAAGATCAGAAAAACAACCAACGATATAATTTTATGAGATATTCGCATTACAGTTTACCCAAAACTAACGCAACAATTGATTCTGCCACTATGGCCACACATAATCCAATGATAGCGTAAATTATGGTACTCTTGGCGGTTGCTGTATTTTGTGGTTCTCCACCAGAGTAGATATAGCGAAGACCTCCTATAATTATAAATATTAGGGATAAGCCTCCGATAACGCCAAATAGGTCTTGTAATACCTTTTGAATAATACTGCCGGTAGTAACTCCGGCCGGATTTGGCAAAGTGTTCAAGTCCAGATTCCCACCGGCAATCGGGACAGAACCTCCACCGCCCGTTCCAAAACGGTTACCTAGATACGAGATTATTGGTACAGCAACTACGGCAATTGCCAAACCTATCAGGGCAAATGTAAGTGTTGATTGGGCTTTAGCAGTTTCATCGGGTGATCCCTGGCTAGTTATGTACCTAATTCCAGCGTAGATAACAAAGAAAACTGCTACTATTCCGGCGATGATCAATAGATCGTCAACGATTGCCAAAAAAATAAGTAACAGGTCACTATTTGCCCCAAGAAGATGAAACTGATATTGACCCGTTGGGTCAAAACCGCATTGGCTATTCATTGGTATGTAGAAATACCAAGGTTTCAGTCCAAGAAACGTTTGAGCATTACATTGACCAGCGGCGAAGGTTGTGAATAGTTTATCCATGTAGCGACCCTCCAGGGACAAGAAATTCCAAAAATGCTACCAGTAAGATATAAGCAAATAACCCAATTAATGCATTAGTTATATGCTTACGGCCTGATGCTGCTCTCTGAGGATCACCGCCTGATGAACTATACTCGATACCTCCAACTATTACTGCTATTACAACTACAACCCCTACGAGTGCCGATAACAATTCGATTACCGGATTTATGTATTTAACAAATAAACAATCTGTGTCAGACGAGCTATTACCGCTTTGATCACTACTAGGACAACAGGTATGGCCATCGGCTTGAATAACGCCAGCTGAACCATCAGGAAGCGTACAAGAAGTGGCAGCGTTAACTACGGCCATAGGAATAAACATTGTTAATGCAAATGCGACTAATATAGTAATCCCTATTTGTGTTTTTCGTTTATAATTTTGAAACTGTTTCATATAGCTAACGTTTTTGCTATGCCTTGCCTCAACTATACCGGTAAGCTTCCTCTCGATCAATGTTCTAAGATAAGTTAATTAATTTGACTTAGTCGTGATCAACATTTTCAAAGTGTTGAAGCGTAGGTATGATCGTAATAATTATTGAAACTTGATGAGCTAGTGTTATTTACTTCTTAAATTATGAACTCCACCGAAAGAATGAACTAGTTTTTTTGTACCCCATTCGTTATAGTGTGGATCATATAAACATTACCAATATGTACACAAAAATAATTCGCAAGAAGATACGCGTTCGTTTGTTGGCTCCGGTTTTTCTTGCCGCCATAATGATACCCTTCATAGGTGTTTCTCAAGTTATGGCAGGCTATTTACCGCCCCCTACCCAGACTTTAGATGCCTCATGGACAAACTTAACTTCGGCACAGGCAATTATTCCGATTGCCGAAAATGGTCTTTATTCTGTCCCCCCGTATAAAGCAACATTTAATAAACTTTCTATGAACGGTGGACAGATGACTCTGGGCATTACTCAATCAGATGTCACTGCGATTGATAATATTCTTAAACCTACCCAAGTTGAACCACAGCTATGCGGCCAAAATATCCAAATCCAAATTGGTAATCCGAATGTACCAAACAGTTACGAAACTGCAAACACTTATTCTCTGACTGAATGGTTCGATGCTCCGCTTATAGCGCCGTGTGGATCACTTGGTAATACAAAAAATTATACCGGAACCTTTAATAACACTTGGGTTAGTGCCAATTTTGACGCTTCGTGGACGTCTACCGGGGATATGTCCTGGAATTACACTGGCTGGTCATCGACTTTCGCTCCTCAAAGTAACACTACACCCGGTCAAAGTATTACTTTAACGAGTTCGAAGAAAGTTACAACTTGTTCGCAAGATACCGGTTCATCAATTACCGTTGGCGATTCTAGTACTGATTACCAGAATGCTACGACAGCGATTTGGAGTATACGTAACCCCGAACAATGTGGATCTACTGAAGATATTTTTCTAGCTTTAGCTAATCCATATAACCAAACACCGGCCAGCGATGGCAGTTGGATTAGCACTACAACTATAGCTTACCAAAACACTGATTACAGTGGTACAGTTCCAGCTTCTGGCAGTAAAACGATGACACTCACGAATACTAATACGACTGCGCCTGAATGTGGATATCGAGATCAAATAATTGTTGGTGACCCAAATGGCTCTGCAAATAATTGGGAGAGTACTCAAGGCTTAACGGGCCAACCAGCGGTAGTTTTGCAAACATACTCCAGCTCCAGTGGCTTAGCTAATATTTGTCAGCCGAACTCTCCGACACAAATTACCTTAATTAACACTTGGCAAGGTATTGCATTAGGTTTACCTTCGACCGCAGTTTGGTCCAGTTCAAACAATCTTACCTATAACAATGCGGTCTTTACTGGAAGCTTGGTGAATGGTGGCATGACTTTGTCGGGAACTACTGAACCGCCTACTTTTCCTAGTATTTCTAAACCAACTACATGTACAACAGGCTCAACCATACAAGTAAGTTTTAATGCCGTTAGTGATTATGCAGCTACAAACTTTCCAGCTACTTTGACCGCCTATAACCCGACAAACGGTTGTGCAGCTATCGCAATTCCAATAACTATTAACAATGCTTTTTGTGATTTCAATTCCGGAAATCCCAATTGTAGCGCCGCCGCACAGGCGGGGGGTGGTTCTAGTGGTTGTCCGATTACGGACGGGGATGCACTTGAGTGGTTATTATGCCCCGTGGCTACCATCGCCCAAGATACAATTACAAAAGTATTAAGTCCTGCTTTGGAAAACTTTTTGTATACCCCAAATAATTTCTTTACCAATTCGGGGTTTCAACAGACTTCTGCGACCTTTCGTGATATCGGTATTGCACTTCTTGTTATAGCCGGTCTAGCTATGGTGCTTAGTCAAGCAGCTGGAATGGAGGTGTTTGCTGCCTACACAATACGAAAAGCATTACCAAGGCTAATTATCGCAATGATAGCTATGGCGTTAGTAGATCCAATTCTTCAGTTTATTGTCACTTTTTTCAACGACATCGGTAGTTGGATTCAACAACTAATATTAATAGCTGGCGGAGGTGGCACGGGAAGTCCATCCACACTTTGGACTAGTATTTTTAGCCCTGTTGGCGTCATTGGTGGAATTGGCTTATTCTTGACGGGTGCTGCCATTATTATCAGCCTACTTTTGACAATACTATTGGCACTTTTGGTAGCGTTCTTAGTGCTGACCATAAGACAATTAGTGATCTTAGTCTGTATTATCATCGCTCCACTTGCCATTGCTGCAGCTGTTTTGCCGGGGACCGAAAGAATTTGGAAATTTTGGAGAGAGACGGTACTAACTTCGTTAGCAATGTTCCCGATCATAATGGGCTTTTTGGGGGCTGGAATAGCACTGTCACAAATAGCCGGCTCAGAGGCTGCAAGTTCAAAGGATATTTCATGGGACATAATGGCTGTAATCGCACTGATCGCTCCCCTAGTGATGTTACCTTTTACATTTATAATTGCAGGTGGTTTAGTTTCAACCATCCATCGAGCCGTTGGGGGTAGGTCACAAGGGGTTTTTGCTGGTCTAAGCAAGCAACGTTCTACTATTCGAGCACAACGAAATGCGGCTTGGCGTACAGGTAGTCTTTATAGTAATAGGGGCATTGGAGGAGCATTAAACAATCTTGGACGTAGAGTAAATGTTGGAGCAAAAGGCCGTTTTGGTGTTGGCTCGACCGGTAAAACTGCCATTGCCCTAGCCGATGCGTCAAATGTCGAAAATACACTTAAAAATAATCCCCTACTAACTCAGCTCGCCAATATGGATGACGGTAACGCTGTTATGGCTTTAAGTGGAGGTACTCGCGCCGGAGCTTGGTTGGCCGCTCGTCAGCTATTTTTTGAAAAAGATGATAACGGTAACTTTAAGCTTGATGAGAATGGAAATCGTATTGTAGACGAAACGCGAGCACGTAACGCATACAATCAAGCAAGTGCTGTTGGATTTAATCGTGCAAACGCAACGGCCGCCTTATCCACTTTGGCGCAGAACAAGAGTAGATCTATTGAGGCAGGCGAAATTGATGTCGTTCAAGCTGGTATAACCAGATTGGCGGGCAATAATTATGACCTAAGAGATAATCTTTCATACGGCTTTCAATTCTTATCGAGACAAGCCGGCAGGGCTGACCTTGGCGGCACTTGGCATACTAAAGGAATACATGATGCTGCTGAAGGCTTACTGGCAAGGGCCGAAGCGCGGGGTCACCGTGCGGACGAAAAAGAAGCGACTTCTGTGGCTACAACTTTAGATGGCTTAGGTCGTACAAATATAGGAAGTATCGTATCCGGTCATTCAAGTGGGGTAAAACAAGCCTTGAAGACTATACATTATGTTATGGAGAATGGTGACTATAACCAACGAGTTACTGCAGGTCAACGCTTGCTAGAACTTCAATCAGCACTTCCATATGCTTCGGGCGACAACCAAGCGATAATAAATGAAGCCCTTAGAGAATATAAATATGTACCCGGCGCACCTCAAGCTTCACTTGCAGAGCAAATTAGTGCAAGAGTATCATTGCTTAATCAACAGCATAATGTAACTAACAAAGAAGGTAGTAATAGAGTTGAAGCCTTTACTCTCTCGTCAGGTGCGAGAGCCTACGGACAAGAGCAATATCGACGTCCTGGTACTGAAGGCGTACCCGATATCACTGGACCTCCAGTAGTTTAAGCATATGCTTGCTTTTATTAGCTATTTGTGCTATAGTTTCCTTCATGAATACCCCTGATAAACCAGCTTTTAATCTACCTGTTCACGAAGTACCTTTGGACTCGGACACACTTCGAACAGAGTTAAAATCTGAACTTAGGGGTTTAAGACTTAGAAAAGCTATTCGTTTATTGGGCAAGGCGAGCTTACAACGAGCACAAATGGAGAGCGAGATGTTGTCTACCGGATATCATCTAGGTATCGGTGAGACACCACAATACAATATACCGAGCTACCGTGCAGAATTTGCGGACAGAGGAGTACCTATGGGTAATTTTGGTCCAGCACTAGATAAATTGCATCAAAAAGATCGACCCTTTAAAACTGTAAGACGGGCAGCGAGGAAGCTACGCCGAACAGAAGATCAACTTGAGAAAGTATATGGGTATGAATTGCCTAGAATGGAAGCCGGAAAACCAAAAGAAGCAACCTCTGATACTCGACCGAATTGGATGAGAACTCTTAACGCTGGCGAGCAGGATTCTTCGCACATTCAAGCAGGAGAAACCGTATGGGAGGCAATCTCTGAAGCTTACTCGAAGGGTTTAAGAAAAATGGGACCTTCGTCTGCAGCCGAATATCAACCACAAATTAATGAAATAGTGATTGCCAATAAGTCTGGCAGTCCCATTGAGATACATCCGGTTTACCCGCCAAAAGAGTAAATACAAATATACATTCAAATAATATTCTGTTTATCAAAATCTATCTAGATAAATATAATCATGGGTCTTTGTTATACTGAATAACAAATGGCAACATACAAAGTTATTCAAGATATTGAGGCAGAAGATAAATTAGTTGGACCACTAAGTCTGCGACAGTTTATATACGCGGCAATTGCCGCTTTATGTGCGTACCTTTCTTTTATCGCATTAACGAAAGGCGCATCGTTTCTGATAATCATTTTTGGGCCCCTAATGCTTTTCACGGGTTTTTTTGCGGCGCCTTGGGGCGGTGATCAACCGACCGAGGTATGGGCTTTAGCTAAAATCCGGTTTTTTATTAAGCCAAGAAGGCGTATTTGGGATCAAAGTGGCGTAAAGGATCTAGTTAATGTAACTGCCCCTAAAAAAATCGATAAAGCTTTTTCAAACGGTTTAAGCCAATCTGAAGTGCATAGTAGACTTAGAGCTCTTGCTAGCACAATCGATAGTCGGGGTTGGGTAATAAAAAATGTAAATGCCAACTTGTTCGATCCAACTCGTTCGCAACTTTTGGCTGATTCCGATAGACTTATCAATCCTAACAGTTTACCTCAAGAGGTTTCTAATATTGATGTGACTGCAAGCGATGATATGCTTGATGAAACCAACAATTCGGTGGCCCAAAATCTAGATCGAATGGTACATGAAGCTTATAACACTCGTCACCAACAATTGATTAATGAGATCGATCAGCACACCGATACAAAAATTAGTCAACCAACTAACCCTCAACTCCCTCCTCCCGCCGATTATTGGTTTTTGAATCAACCAGTAAGTATGCCAAATTCAGCTTCAGTTAATAGATCACAGCCCACATCAAATTTGGTAATACCCGGCAGCGGAGAAGATACTGATCTCCCAATTAGTTCATTTTCAGCTTCTGAAGAAAAAGCCTTAGCTAAAAAACTAATAGCAAACCGTAAACACCTTGAAGAAATCAATTTCCAACACATGAAAGTCATTCAACCTATTGGAGCCACTACGCCTATTACAACCCCACCAGTTACGGTGACACCTTCACCCGATCCTGCTAAAATATCACTAGCCGCTCGTAATGATCTTAATATCTCTACAATAGGTCGGATAGTTAATAAACAAGACGAACAATCCGATGAAGTAGTGATCTCGCTACACGATCATTCGTCCTAGGTGGGCTAAAAACTAATAAATGAATCCATCAGATCTCAATCAGCCTAATCCGCCGTTGCCTACAATACCGACCCCTCAATCGGCTAGTAATGGCTCACTTCAAGATATTCCTCAATCCCTTCAAGAGCCTCAAAATTCATACATAGCACAACCACCGTATCCGACACAACAACAGAGCCCAATAAATCAACCTATACCGAGCCAGCTAAATATTCCGCCTGCGCAAGTGGTTGGTTCGGCGCAAAGTGCACCACTACCTCGAGCCAACTTAAATAGCACCCAAAATACTCTATTAATATCTGAAATCCGTGACGGAATAGTTATCATGAACGATGGCTCTTTCCGGGCCGTTGTAATGGTAAAATCAATCAACTTTGACTTAATGAGTCCGCAGGAACAAGAGGCGGTCGAGTTCAGTTATCAAGGATTTTTAAATTCGTTATATTTTCCAATCCAGGTTTTTATCCGAACCCAAAAAGTGGATCTCGAACCTTATATTAACCGTCTTGATAAGATTCGAACCGAACATGACAATATGCTTTTAGCCATGTTGATGGCTGACTACATTAATTACATCGACTCTCTTTCACAACAAACTAATATTATGGACAAAAGATTTTATATTATAGTTCCATATTTCCCTATCACCGATGTTCAAAAGGCACTGACACAAAGCAAAAACTTCCTAAGCGGACTTAAAACTATCTTTATACCTAAAGAACAGAGGGTAACTATAAACGAACAAGATTTAAACAAAGCTAAGGATGAGCTACGCAATCGAGTACAGTCAGTTCTGTCTGGTCTATTGCAGTGCAACGTGCAAGGCTTGCCCTTAGATACACAGGAACTTATCGAGTTATACTATGACACCTATAATCCCGATACCGCCACTCGCCAACAACTGAGAAATTTCGATGAATTATCTGCAGATATCATCACAAAAGGACAGGGCACAGCACCTCAGTCTCATCTACAAGGAGAACTAAGGTAATGGCTAAAAGACACCCCATTGATCCTGTGGCTGTTGCTCAGTTACAACGGGCTAATGAAGAACGGGAAGTCCAATCTGCCTTTCAAAAAGGTATAACAGCATTACGAGACTTTATTGCTCCAAGTTCTATTGAACTTTTCGGTTCTTATTTTCAACTTGGTACTCGCTTTGCTCGAACGTTTTACGTTTATGGATATCCGAGGCAGGTATTCACCGGATGGTTATCTAGTATGGTGAATCTCGATGAGGTAATAGACATGAGTATGTATATTTATCCGGTTGAAAGTCAGGTGGTACTAGAGAATTTACGAAAAAAAGTTACTCAATTAGAGGCCGGCATTCAAATCGATTCCGAAAAAGGTCGCGTTCGCGATCCCTCCAAACAAGCTGCCATCCTCGATGCTGAAGAAATGCGGGACAAATTGCAGGTCGGCGAGGAACGATTCTTCCGGTTTGGCTTATATTTCACTGTCTACGCTACATCACTTGATGAATTAGAATTTGTCTCACATAAAGTCGAATCACTTTTGGGTCAGCAACTGATTTATTCGAAACCAGCCACTTCTCAGCAGGAACAAGGATTAAATAGCACAATACCGCAATTTACTGATCAACTGCAAATACGTCGTAACTTTGCTACCGGCGCACTTTCGACAAGCTTTCCGTTCACGAGCGCAGATCTAACTCAAGATAGTGGAATTTTATACGGTATCAATATGCATAATTCCGGTTTAGTTATTTTTGACCGGTTTAGTCTTGAAAATAGCAACTCAGTGGTGTTTGCCAAATCTGGTGCAGGTAAATCATTCTCAGTTAAGTTGGAAGCATTACGCAGCATGATGTTTGGGACTGAAATATTTATTATCGATCCCGAAAATGAATATCAAAAAATGAGTGATGCAGTTGGTGGCGCCTATATACATTTGAGTCTCAATAGTACTACTAGACTTAATCCATTTGATTTGCCAAAAGTAGTTGATACAGAAGAAGCCGATGATGCCTTGCGTAGTAATTTAATTACATTGCATGGACTATTGCGGCTAATGATGGGTGGTGCCCAAGCTCAGATGATGGGTGGAAATACTACATTAATGCCAGCACTTACTCCCGCCGAAGAGGCCGATTTGGATTCAGCTTTAATTGAAACATATGCAAAGGCCGGTATAACTAATGATCCCTTAACCCAAACTGGGACTCCACCCACCATTAACGAGCTATACGATACGCTATTACATATGGGCGGGTTAGGTCCGCAACTAGCTCAGCGATTGCGTAAATATACAACTGGTACATTCGCTGGTATATTCTCGCAACAAAGTAATGTGATAATAAATAACCCTCTTGTGGTCTTTAATATTCGTGACCTGGAAGATGAACTACGCCCTGTAGCTATGTACATTGTCTTAAATTACATCTGGAATAAAACTAAAACCGATAAACGTCGACGCATGCTGATTGTCGATGAAGCTTGGCAACTTATGAAATATGAAGACTCAGCTAACTTCTTATTTTCGATTGCTAAAAGAGCTCGTAAATATAATCTCGGCATAACAACCATTACCCAGGATGTGGAAGATTTTATGGGTTCAAGAATGGGGCGAGCTATTGTGGCTAATGCTTCTATGCAATTCCTGTTAAAACAATCTCCGTCCGCAGTTGATGTTTTGTCGGATGTTTTTAAGTTAACGAGTGAGGAAAAGAAGCGGCTTAGCCAATTCCCGGTCGGGCAAGGCTTATTTTTTGCCGGACAAAACCATGTTCATATTCAAGTCATAGCTAGTCCGACTGAAACGGGCCTAATAACTACAAATCCAGAGCAAACAAGACAAGTAGGTGGAACACAAGGAGAGTTTAATCAGCCCCAAGGTACTATCGATCTTAGTGCCCAGACAAATCCAGGAGTATAGTAAAATAAAGCTTAAGTTAAGACAACAAGGGTGATGATTGGGCCAATGACAAGAATAGATCAGAGCTCTGTCGTTACCAAATCAACTTGGAAATTTAAACCGCGAAAATCTAAAGGAACCTATTGTGGCAGAAGATGATTTCACGACAATTCCAGACCCAGCGGCTAAGTCAGAATTAGAAGAGCTTGAGAATCAAACCGAATCTGATGATACATTAGGTAAAGGTTTCACCGACGATAAAACTAAAAACAAGAACTCGGGTGCTTGGAATAAAATTCCTGGTAGTTCGAAGACTAAAAAATTGGTGATTTTTGGTGGTGGTGCGGTTGCAATAACTGCCATTACCGGAATTATCGGTTTTTTGTTGCTTTTACCACTCAAGGTCCTCAGTGTAGTTAATGGTTTAGAAACTCATTACTCTGCAACTACCGCTAGCGCAATAAATAAAGAGACAGAAAATTTAGCTAATGGTTACATGCGTCAAGTACTTTCTTCGATTAATAAGGGAACATGCGGCAGCACAATCGATGCCACTTGCGTCGTTACTTCGTCAGGCAAAGGTTCTCCTGGTCGGCTTTATACTGCATGGCATGATGGTCGATTGGAACAAAAACTGGCGCTGAATGAAGGTATAGTACTTGGCAAAAAGAATGGTCAACTTTATATGACAATTAATGGCGAAACTGCTGCAGGTGATTCAGACCTTAAAGCTGTAATTAATGGAAATAAATCAATATTTGAACTTGGGGGTGGTGTTAATAGGGTTAGTGCTACGGAAGTACGACAAGCCTTAGATACTGCCCTTAAAGATAGTTCATTGTGGGATAAGGTTTATTTCCGCTTCAAGTATAGCAATTTACTGAAAACAAAATACGGCGTCAAACTCTGCGTTATCGCCTGCAATTATGAGGATAAATTTGCCTACCCTGTAAGCACAAAACTAAAAGCAGCCGAAGCAAATATTGCACTGCGAGTCATATCACCCGTTAGTCAAAATTATGCGTATATAGTTGGTTGTGTGATTTCAGGTGGTTGTGATACGACCCTGGAGAAAGCCGCGGCAGGTGATATAGAAGAATCAAGTGCCGCCCAACAAGCCATACAATCGACTGTCCAGACTAATTTAGAAGCATTGCTAGGTAGTGATCCGGCAACTTTAGATAATATTGTTGAAGTATCAAACGATATTTTAAAAAATGGTTTTACAAAAACAATTATTGCTAATGTGGCCGAACAGATAGCTACCAAGGTGTTTGGCGAGACAGCTGGCGAGGCGACAGGTGAAGCGGCCGTTCCTGTTATCGGTTGGATATTTTTGGCAGCTCAAGTCGAACATACAGTCAAAGATATTGGACCTACCCTACGCATTATGGGTTATGCGGCATCTGCGGCAGCCGCTGTAAATTTGTGGGAAACCTACAACACCGTGGCTTCAGAAACAAAAAGCGGTCATATGGATTCCACTGAACTGGGCTCTTTCACGCAATCGCTAGACACAAATCTTGATCAATCTAGCACAAATCAGTCCGATGCTACTCAAACTCCGCTTTATAACTATCTAAATAATGGGGGGTCATCAAATTCTAATTCACAATACAAATGTAATGACGGTTCAGCAGTACCAACTGGTCAACTGGTTTGTCCTGAGGAACAATTAGATAGAGGTAATGACGTAGCGACTACTGTTTCTAATTGGACCAATATACCTGGTTTAGCACAACTTGCAGATGTAATTAATGCTGTTGCCAATAACCCAGTGATGGGATTTCTGACTTCTTTGATCGGTAAAGCTCTTGGCGGTGTTTGTGATATTATTCCTGGCTGTAGTAATTTAACTCAAAATGCCATTTCGGGGATTTTTACATGGTTAACAAATACCCTTATAGCTTCTCCGTTTAGTACTAATATGAGTGGTGGACGTACTTACGACATGATGGCGGCGGGTGCGGATGTATCGTATAACGACAGCTGTCACTTACAATTGGGTTGTGCGCAACTTAATTCTCAACAGGTCTCAACTATTAGAAATCAGCAACTAGCCAGCGAGAAATCCGAGTTTGATAGCCAATCACTCTTTGCGAGGATATTTAGTACAAGCAGTCCTTATTCTCTTGTTTCAAAAATTGCAGTAGCAATTCCATCAACTAACGCTCTAACCAGCCTAGAACAAGGCGTGGCTGATATTATAGGTGATCCTGTTAGTGTAGTTGCAAGTACATTTTCTGGGATCTTTACGTCAGACAAAGCTTTTGCTGCAGTACCAGCACAGTCAGATCCGTTCGGCGTTATACAGTACGGTTATGCCTCAAATGATCCTGTTTTGACAACAGATCCGCAAACATACTGGGATAATAATTGCCAGGGAGATTACACGACCCAATGGGTTAATAGTCAAACCCAGGATCCTAATAATGGTGAACCAGTAAATGCAAACACCGACGGCTGTATGTTACTGCAATCGACTATCGAAAGCGATGGAACTATGTTCGATTCTTCATTAACACCACCAACACAAGGTCAGTAAATGAACTACGCGTTGGTCAATAAAGCTAATCTTGTAAAAAATTTATTATTTTGTGCTACAGCTATATTGATAGGTTTGAGTCAGATAACTGCTGTAGTTTCGGCAGATGCAACTTGCCCAAGTGGATTGTCTACACTTGATTGTCAAGCAATAAATTTTGACTGGACACAATGGATCCCTGATGATTGTGGGGTTAATGGTTCTACTACAGTTACATTAATTGGCAACGATAATCTTCAACAAATATTTAATTATTTCGCGGCAAATGGTTATACCACTCAGCAAGCTGCGGGAATTACGGGAAATATATATGCCGAATCCCACGGAGATCCAGAAATATGGGAAGGTGACGGTAAGGATTATCAGATTCCACCTACACCGGATTCTACTCAACTAGGCTGGGGAATTACCCAGTGGACCCCAGCAAGTAAAATTTTAAATTATGCTCAAACTACCGGTCAACCTGCTTACGAACTATCAACTCAAGTTGCTTTCTTGTGGAATCAACTTAACGGCACATCTCCCAATAATAGCGAGAAGCCGGCAGGTGATATGGTAAAAAAAACTTCGACTATAGATGAAGCAGCTTTAGCTTTTATGCAATATTACGAAAGACCAGCTAACGATGGACCAACTAGCCAGAATGCTTTAGTGCGCGAAAAACTGTCGGAAGAGGTATTTGCACTCTATGCAGCTTCAGCTCCATCACCCAATGGTTCAATTACGAGTACACTATCTGGAACATGCTCGAACACTGGTTCTGGCCCGGGTGGGACCGTAGTTGGATGTAACTTCCCAAATACTGGTGGATCAAGTAATAATCTATATACAACAAACACGTCCATTGTTTATCCCGGTGTTGCGACGATGTGTCAGCGAGCTCAGTTATTAGCTGCTGGTCAACTAATTAATTTACTCGCTCACCCACCCGTACATTTTTGTGCAAATGGATCGTGTTTCGGAAAATGTGACTACGTTGCAGGAATATCTTGGGGCTACGATAATTACTCGGGCTATAGTAGCGCATATGATCATTGGCAGACTATGATAAAACAGGGCCATGCGCATCCGGGCGACCGAAACCCGCCCGTCGGAGCTCTGCTTTTCTATGAAGATCCATCCACTAAAGGTTTTCCAGCAAACGATTTTGGTCACGTGGTTGTGTATCTTGGAAACAATATGGTTATTTCTTCAGATATTTCACCTACCGGACAATACAGCCCAGGGTCAATATCTATTGTGCCCGCTTATAAAATTGAGGCCAGAGGATTTGGAGACCCTTATCTCGGTTGGTCGGATCCAATATTTGCAGGTCCAAAGGATCCAAATTTTTAATATTATGATAAGGATGAGAATTTAAATGGACGATCAGACTTTGTACGCTCCAGGCACCAATCGCCAAATTTTATTAGGATTAAATATACTGATTGCGATACTCGTGATTATTTCCGCTATTTATATTCTTCTAACCTATACAGGCTATAGTAAAGTAAGTTTTGTTGTCCCTAACGGTTCGACCGTAAATATAAATGGTCACCTAATATCCGCTAATAACCTACGCATGGTGCCTGGAAAATATAATGTTGTTGTTTCATCTCCAACAATTAATCCTTATCAAAGCGTACTGAATGTAGGTGTTTATCAAACAATTATATTTAAACCACTCGTTAATCAAAGAAGCCCAGAATCAATAGCTAGTTCGTTACTTGGTGGTGCAGGTCAGTCAGGTGCGCTACAATTCGGGCTTGTTAGGTGGTTTGATAACAGCACTTGGGTAGCTGGGTTGGTTGGGCCTAATGAAGCAGGATTGGCTTTACAGTACGACGGCGCGCAAGCACAATGGAAAGTTGCTTATTATAATGGCGGTGGCTACCCTGAAGATTTAACAAAAATACCGACACCAGTGGCAGCTTATATCGAACAATTAGAGGCTCAAAATGTACAGGGATAATCAACAATTTATGCGACGGGTAGTTATCTTGGGAATATTTACTTTGATTTTGATTTTAAGCTTAATAATTTATAGCGCTCGCAATAATCCTTATGCACCTTTGGAACCAGCAGCATCTTATTCACCACCAATAACAAATGCAGTGATATTACAAAATTGGATACCAACTGGTGCATATAAATATACTTTGAGTCGGATATACGACTACCTGCAAGCTAATCGTATTCAGGTAAGTACTTTAACTATTAAAGGAAATGTTGCAGTAGATGAATCTGAGGGAGGAGCTTACGATTTCACTGTATTGCTAGAACCACAAAACCAGACTCACAATATTTCGGTAATGATCAACAATATTAATGGAATAATTAGTAATTCTGTCTCTATTGATGGCAAGCAGCAAGGTTATTTAGTCCCGACTCAAAATAGTAATGGTACTCAATTTAGTGGTTTCGATAATCTTATTAGTGATGGCGTTACAGATCTTCAGGCACAAGAATTGCAAGCCGCTTTTCAAAAATTTGATGCAAACGCCAAGAGCGTATCCGTAGGCGCAAATAGCATATCGCTACCAGCTATTAATCCAAACAATCCGTCACTTACTAATACTTACGGTTTTTTGGTATATATAGATGGAAAGATTTATCAGGCGAAACTTAACCTTATAGGCATCAATCAAGTAGAATTATTTTTAATTGATTCTCAGACAAATAAACAAGTATTCGATTCCGGAGTATTTAGTCAAAATTAATAATACTCTAAGAATTTTGCCCGTTTTTAGACAACAACAAAATATTACTCTTCTCGCTAAAATGCTTAAGTACAACATCGGCATCAGTGGTTGTTATAAGTGATTGATAGGGTTGCAAATGAGAGGTTAAAGATTGTCTTCGTGCTCCATCTAATTCACTAAATACATCATCAAGAAGTAGTAATGGTAATTTATTTCTTTTTTCTTTTAATAATTCCAATTCTATTAACTTCAAACCCAGTACAAACGTACGCGTTTCGCCTCGCGACGCAGTTTCTTCGGCTGGATGTTTATCTAATAATATTTCAAAGTCTTCGCGGTGAGGTCCAAATGAGGTATACCCAAACATCCGATCATTGTTCATCCGCACTTCAAGCTGGTGTAACATGTGGCTTTCGTATTGTTCTGGGTTAACGGCTGACTTATAGGATATTGCAGCTTGGTTGTGGGTATGTGATAAGTCTTGGTAGAGTTGGTTGATTCTTTCGTTGATAGATCTAATAAGCTGAGAACGGGCTCTCACAATAATACCGCTTAATTCGCTTAATCGAATATTCCAAGGGAATAATTGGTCTACATCGATACGTGGACTCTTTAGTAGTCGGTTACGCTGAGCTAGTGCTCGTCGAAAGGACCTCAGAGTTGATCCATAACTGGCAATTGTTTGAGTTAATAAGGTATCCAGATAGTCACGGCGCCGTTCTGGTTGGCCCTTAATAAGATATAAATCATTTGGTTCAAATAACACAACCGGTATGGTGTCGTCCAGAGATAATCGTTTAATTACGCGTCCAGATAGCTCATATATCTTTTCTGGTTTAGGATCTATGACTAACTTAACCGTTCGTTGATAGTCGTCGACAATTCCATCAAGCCGCGCCCATGATTGATTAAATGAAACTAGATCAATGTCACGAACCCTATATGAACTACCTCGGGCCAACACTAACATGGCTTCGAGTAAGTTTGTTTTGCCGCTGGCATTTGGTCCAACAACAATATTGACAGAGGGGCTGAACTCAAATGAATCGTCTTTATAGGAGCGGAAATTTTGCAAGCGAATAGATTGAACCATTACTAGCCATTATACGGACATAACCGACAAACACTTCTTAAGATTTGAGAGGCATAATAATATGCAAATAATCAGCTGAAGCGGCGTCTTTAAGTAGGGTTGGTTCAAGTTTTCCATTGAAACCAAATGTTACATCTTCACCGTTAATTGCCTGCAGTGCATCAAGTAAATAGCGCGAGTTTAGAGTGACGCTTCCATTACCGGTTACTTTAGCGGTAGCGGTAGCGGTATTTTCGCCGAGTTGCGAGGCAATTGATCTAATACTTAACTCTTGTTTGGTATCGTCAATTTCAATCGTTACACTACCAGCACTCTCCCGCGCGAACAGGCTTGAAACTTTCGTTACATTTAATAGGTCGGTTCGTTTGAGGGTGGCTGAAACAGTGAATTTTTGCGGTATAAGCTTACGATAGTCCGGGTATTTTCCTTCTAGTAAGCGGGCAACTAATTCGACTTCTCCAACTTGGAAACGAACTTGCTGTTCGTCATGGGTAACTTGCACTCCCTCGTCATTTTCGCCTAGAATTCGCAACAAGTCCTGCATCGCACTGGCTGGGATTAAGAGATTTATATTAGATTTTGTTTGGCTGAGTGCTTTTTCAGCCAGTCGATAACTATCGGTTGCTGCCATATATAGTTTGCCGCCAACCGAATAGACTAAAACTCCCGTCAGGACCGGGCGGGATTCGTCACTGGAAGCGGCAAAGACGACCTGTTGCAATCCTCTTTTTAGAACCAAACTGCTAACGGACCATTTCGTCCCTTCACTGATGGTCGGCATAACCGGAAAGTCGTCAGCTACTATTCCATTAATTACCGAATTATATTGCTCGGTTGTAATATGTAGCCGAGTCTCTTCTAGTTTTAGCTCGATCACACCACTCGGCAGGCTATTAATAAAATCTTGCATTAGTCGAGCCGGGACGGTGATCGAACCTTCACTTGTTACTTTGGCGCCAATAAACTGGGTAATGGCAATATCAAGATTGGTAGCAGCAATACTAAGTCGATTATTACTGGTTTTTATAAGCACATTAGAGAGGACGGGTAGGGGATTTCGGGTATTAGCAACTCTAGCTACAGTACCTAGGGCGCGGTTCAGATTTTCTTGGGTGACTTGTAGTTTCATAATGTATAGCCTCTATTATTACTATTATATTTATATAAATAGTTATTGTTGTAATAGGTCTTGTGGATTGTGGGTACAACTAAATTTGTAACAGGTATAAAAATCATATCCTGGTAGTGGAAATGAGCTAGTATATGTAGCTGCTTGACGGTGCTTAAAACGACTGATCGTGCACAGGCGATGTTATTTTTAAATTTCTCTGTGTATGAGTGGAGCTTTTGTGCACTTTTTAGCCACCGCTTGTGCGCACAACTTCCCCCCACTTTTTGAGTTAAGTTATGCATATAAGCGCTCCTTAATGTCGGCAATGGCACCCCGGATAGCGCTGTCGAGTCTTGATTCCTTTTCAATTTTTTCAACAGAGTG
The DNA here is from genome assembly GCA_963707285.1 of uncultured Candidatus Saccharibacteria bacterium. Taxonomy (GTDB): domain Bacteria; phylum Patescibacteriota; class Saccharimonadia; order Saccharimonadales; family UBA4665; genus CAVPPA01. The sequence goes on along the minus strand of CAVPPA010000005.1, from coordinate 26,194 downwards.
AATAGCGGTGGTATGGTCTTTTCGACCCAGTTCACGAGCAATCTTCGGGAAGCTTAAATGAAGCTCGCTGCGCAGCATATACATGGCCACCTGACGCGGTACCACAATATCTTTATCCCGCTTGGGGCCTAATATATCTTCCATTGGTATTTGGAAGTGGCGAGCCGTTCGTTCGACGATATGTTTGGCGCTCAAATGTTTTGGTCGAGTCTTGGCGGCACTAAGTAGGCTCGTAGCTATACTGAGATCCGGTTCAAGCGCCCGCATCTCACAAAAGGCTAACAACTGATTTAGGGCTCCTTCTAGTTCGCGGACGTTTGTTGGAATATTAGTGGCAAGGTATTCAACGACGTCATTGGGCAGCTCCACGCCGTGTCCCAGTGCTTTTGCTTGAACAATAGCGCAGCGGGTTTCAAAGTCCGGGTTTTGCATATCGATAGTCATGCCCCAAGCGAAACGGCTACGCAGCCTTTCTTCTATGGTTGGTATATCGCGCGGCTGTTTGTCGCTGCTTAAAATGATTTGCTTGTTGGCTTGGTGCAGGGAATTAAAGGTATGGAAGAATTCTTCTTGGATCTTCTCTTTGCCGGCAATAAATTGGATATCGTCCACAATTAGGACGTCGGCTGTCCGGTAGAAGCTGGCAAATTCGGCTGTTTTCTTGAAGCGAATCGCTTCCACGAATTCCCGCAGGAATTGCTCTGTCGAGATATAGAGAATCTTAGCGTCGGGATTTTTGACTAAGATAGCGTTTCCGACTGCTTGCATCAGGTGAGTTTTGCCAATGCCAACCCCGCCGTATAAAAATAACGGGTTATATTTATTGCCCGGCAGGCTTACGACCGATTGGCAGGCGGCAAAGGCCAGTTCGTTGCCGGCACCGACAATAAAACTTTCGAAGGTATAGCGTTCGTTTAAGCCCTGGCTATAGCTATGCGATTGGCTGGACTGCGAGGAGACGGAACTTGTCGTTGTTTGCCGATGAACCTCTTCATAGGTCATCAGTGGTTCTTCTTGTTCGCGGGCTTTGATTGTCTCCTGGATTTTAAAAATGAGCGAACTGGGCGTGGCGCCATTTTTCTTTAGAGTCTCACGGAGCAAATCGGCGTATTTTCGTTCCAACTGTTGCTTAATAAAAACATTCGGTACCCCGATAATGACCGTATTGCCGTCATGGCGAAGCAAAGTAGTGTTCTTGAACCAGGTCACAAAATTTCCTCGTGACACCGAAAGTTCAACTTCACCCAACACGGCTTGCCATAGGCTATCTTGTGGCATTATCACTGCACCTCACTAAGTTTTTGGTACTCAAACTATACCTCAAATTCCCTGACTTTTCCACAACCCAACTTTTTTACTAAGTCATCCCGAACGAATTTGGAAAGATCAGATAGATATTTGTCCACAGACTTATATTATATCTTAAAATCTGTGGATACGGATTAGAGAATAGTGGACAATTATTCAAACTTAGTGGGTTAAATATTGTCGATTTCACGGCGTGGCACCTCGAAACTACAAGTTTCTAATTTCCGAGCAAAATGGGCGTTAGATTGGGTGGCAACAGGTAAGTAAGGTACAATAGGATCTATGCCAAAACGCACCTATCAACCCAAAAAACGCCAGAGGTCTAAAGAGCACGGCTTTTTAAAGCGCATGGCGACCAAAGCCGGACGCAGTGTCTTGCAGCGTCGGCGCCTCAAAGGGCGTGTTCGTCTATCGCATTAAATTACGGCGTGGTCGGTGCTAGTTAAGGATTCTCTATATGATTTCACGCCAGCACCGTTTCCACGGCTATAGTAGTTTGAATTTTGTCTACCATAAAGGGCAGACCGTCCGCGATCAATTAATTTCACTGAAATTTGCTCGAAATGACCGTCGGACCACCTACCGGGCGGCTGTTATCGTCAGCCGCAAAGTTCAAAAATCGGCCGTTGCGCGAAATCGCATCAGACGGCGCTTCTATGAAATTATCCGGGCTCATGAGCCGGATATAACTGAAGCTTACGACATTGTTTTTACGGTTTTTAGTGATCAGGTGGCCGATTTACCGCCAAGCGAACTGACCGATCGTATTAGCGAATTACTACGTAAAGCCGGCGTTATCAAAAACCTAAATGGACCGACTCGTTCAGCTTCACATGCTATAGTGAAAACAGACGAGGAGACTTTGTAGGTATTTATTATGGCTGCATTTTTTACGACATTTATTGAGCAACCAATCTTTAACCTGCTGGTGCTGATTTATGCCATCATTCCGGGTCATAATTTCGGTCTAGCGATCATTATCTTCACAATTATTATTCGTTTATTGCTCTGGCCACTAGTTAAGAGACAGCTCCATCAGACCAAAAAGATGCGCAAACTGCAACCCGAACTAAAACGGGTCAAGCAGGAGGCCAAGGGTGATCGTCAAAAGGAAGCAGCCATGGTTATGGCGCTTTATAAAGAGCACGGTGTCAGTGCTTTTGGCCCAATCGGCATTCTAATTTTGCAGCTGCCTATCCTGATTGCCCTTTATAGCGGGCTGCGTCGAGTCATCGGCAACCACCACCAAATTATTAGCTTCGCATACCCAGCGCTGCAGCACTTACCGTGGATGCAACACCTCAGCACCAATATCCACGCTTTTGACTCCACCTTATTCGGCCTAGTTGACCTCAGTAAAGTGGCCGTCGCTAACGCCGGTATTTACTGGCCGGCCATGGTCCTCTGTTTAGGTAGTGCGGCCGTCCAGTATTATCAAAGCAAACAACTGCTCGTTACCAATAAAGACACTAGAAAATTACGCGATATATTACGCGAAGCCAGCAGTGGTCGGCAATCCGATCAGAGTGAAATAACTGCCGCAGTTACTAATTCCACCAGGTTCTTTATTCCCGTCATGGTATTTATTGTGACAATTAGACTAGCCTCGGCTCTAAGTTTGTACTGGTTTGTCGGCGGTCTGATTGCTTATATCCAGCAAGCCATTGTGCTTCGTGAAGACGAAACCGAACTGGAAGCCATAGCCGATAAACCAAGCACCAAAGACGTGGCGTCGATTCCCGAAGCGGAAGTAGTTCAAAATGATTCTTTACCTTCTCCAAAAACCAAAAACAAATCTCGTAAAAAACGGAGGAAACGATGAGTAAAGCTGACGATCAAACTAAAACTTCAGATGACTCGCCAAAGACTGAAGAGGTGCAACCAATTGAGACGACCGATGCAGCTCTAGAAGAAGCTATTCTCTACGCCAAAAAATACCTCGAGGATATCTTGTCTTTTCTTGGTCTTAATACTGATGTCTATGCCACCCACGAGGATGACGTTGTCCAGTTGAATGTACCCTCTACCCGACTGAATGGCTTTTTGATTGGTCAGCACGGCGACAATATGCGGGCTATGCAGTTTTTGGTGAGCAGTGCGCTCAAGAACCAGAATTATGCTTATAACCGAGTAAATGTAGATGTGGCCAGCTACAAGCAACAACGGGCCGACCGATTGGCCGAAACGACTGAAGACTGGATAAAACAAGTAAAAACAAGCGGTCAGCCAATGGAACTCCGCCCCATGAATGCGGCTGATCGTCGAGTCGTTCATAAAGTAGCGGCTGAATCGGGTTTGAGTTCAGATTCGGTCGGCGAGGGCCGCGACCGACGTGTGGTGCTAAAGCCTTCCGAATAATTGTTCTTCGTATCTAAAATTGCCCTAGACATAGTGGGCAAATGAGTGAATAATAATTTCAGCCAAATCAAAAACAAAAAACGGATACTCAGTTCTCTTATGCAACCCTATACTCGCTATCGAAAAGCGCAATACGGCCAACTATCGACACGGTTAGATCAGCCCAGTCGGTCTCGCCATGGTCTAGTTATTTTTATCGTTTTAATGATTGGCCTAGTATGGGTATTTACCTTTATGAATTTACGCGCTCACGCTGCTGTAGACGAAATAAAGTCTGGCGTATCAGGACTATGCCTTGATGACTTTAAGGGCTTACTAACAAATAATGCGGTAGTAGATGCTTGGGGCTGCAATGACACGGTAGCTCAATCATGGACAGTTACCGATGCAGCCATTAAACACAATGATAGGTACTGTCTCGGCATTCAAAATGACGGTACATCTATCGGTGACCACGTTGTATTAAATACCTGCTCGACCGCACCCGGCCAAATCTGGTTACGAGATCAAGGTGGTTATAAAAATCCCAATAGCGGTTTATGTCTTAGTGTTCCCGATGATCAATCCGGCGTGGCTCTCACTACAGCTTCATGTGATCGCCTTTCTCAATCGAGCGAACAATGGACACCCTTAGCACTAAAGGGAGTAGTTACAGTAATTCATGTCCTAGTAGCGAAGGTCAGCGAGTCGCCTGCTTTGCGGTTCAAGAGTGGACTAAGTGGCAAGCCAGTCCATCGAACCATGGAACGCTTCTAAATCAATATAGTGACGGCAACGGTTATGAAGAGTGGTGTGCTGACTTTGTCAGTTATGTCTATTTGGAAGCTGGCTATCCTTTTAATAGCGGTGAACGCAACGGCTGGGACGAATATGACGCCAACAATATCCAGAATATGGGTTTTACCTACCATAATGCAGCTGACTATTCCCCCCAACCAGGCGACGTCGCTTATTTTGATTATTCCGGCGGCCATGTCGAGATTGTCGTGAGCGGCGGCCCAACACCGACCTTTATCTACGGCGACTCTGGCACTATTGATCCCAGTACCGGAAACGGACAAATGGAAGCCAATACCATTTTAAGCGATGGCTCGATGGGACAAGTGCAATACTATTTGTCGCCAAACTAGTTTTGTGGCGGTTTTAAGACGATGCTTTGGGCTTAACGGGTTGATCGCTCGTCAGCTTGTCCTTAGCGTGAAGTGAAAGTGTAATTACCAATAAAATCAGCAAAAAGACTAAGTAGACTGAGCGGTCAATCACATTGGCTACGACAATCATGCCGCTACTGATATGGTGGAGATGCTGGCTAAGTAGCAAAAACGATTCCCGAATACCAATTGCGCCCGGGGTAAGAGCTACAAAAAGTGCCAGATTAGCTGTACCGGTGTAGGTAATCACTTGGGCGACGTTAACATGGGCGTGGCCGCTGCTATGTAGTTCAACACCGTAAATAACTGCCTGGATGACCGCCTGGAGCAGAGTAGCGATCAGCAGATAGACAACGCCACGAGAGGTAATATGTAATTCGGCTGCATTAAATTTCTTGCGTTTCATATAGAACTTGATTAAAACAACTCCAGCGCTGACCATCAGGATTCCCATTAGCAAGGTCAGCCACCAGGCTTGACTGCCTAGGAAGATAAAAAACAAACTAATAATGCCGTACATCAGAAAATAGAATAGAGTAACGGAAACGTAATTTCTAACTTTTAGGTTATAGTGTTTTTTTAAGTAATAACCGCGGAATATCGGACCGTTTTGACCGATAATAAAGAAGTTATTAATGATTAAGGTATAGGCGTTCAAAATAATATTCTCTTGTTTTTTCAGCTGAACCCGACAAAGTTTCAAGGTCGCATCTAAAATCAGCAGCAACACGCCAAATAGAACAAAATAGAGCAGCAAAACGCTAAGTATCACCCAAGGCGAAAGATGGCCTAGCTGGGTTAGCAGAGAACGGTGATTTACCAGGTAATAAATAACCAGGGTTATCGAAAGCACTAAAATAATAACGGTAGCTGATCGGCGCAGTAGTTGCTTCTTATTCACGTCACTCACTTTACAAGTTCACATAGCTTTAGTCTATAATCATCGGGGAAAGAGGTTCAGCTTTGCTACAGCGAACACATATTAAATGTCAGATACGGTGAGAACAACAGCCAGCAAGATTAAAAGTCTGCTCGGCCACAAATGGTTATACCGGTTTATCTTGGTATTCTTTGTATTCGAGTCAGCCTGGATTGCCTTTTCGGCCGTCTACCCCCAAGCCTTTGACGAGGACTTCCACTTTGGCCTAATAAAGGTTTATTCACATTACTGGCTGCCGTTTCTCACCCATCAGCCGGCCGGTGGTAATATTTTCGGTCCAATCGCCCGCGACCCATCCTATCTTTACCACTATCTAATGAGCTTCCCATACCGGATCTTTGCCTTCTTTGTACACGCTCAGGAAGCCCAGATTATATTTCTAAGACTAATAGACATTAGCTTTTTTGGGATTGGTTTAGTTTTATTCCGCCGCATCCTGTTGCGTATTAATATTTCCAAACAGCTATCAAATAGCATGCTCTTTTTATTTGTACTCATTCCGGTTGTACCTTTGCTGGCCGCCCAAGTTAATTACGACGATCTGCTTTTCCCGCTTGTGGCTGGAGCCTGCCTGCTAACTTTTCGGGTAGTTGACGAAATCAAGCAAAAACAGCCGCGGGTGCAAAGTTTAGCTTTTCTAGCTAGCCTTTGTTTGCTGGCTAGTATCGTTAAGATCGCATTTCTGCCAATTTTTGTAGCTATAGTTTTGTTTATAGCGATTGAAACGTATCTAAACTTTAAAAGTAAGTTGTTAAAGTTTTGGGATAAGTTGTGGCGAAACTTTACCGAACAACATTGGCTACGCAAGGTTTTATTGGTAGCATTCGTCCTAGTTAGCCTAGCTATGTTTTTGCAAAGAGACGGACTCAACTTTATTCAGTATCATACGATTTCGCCGCAGTGCGATACTGTCTTATCGATTAAAGACTGTAATGCTTATTCAATCTGGTCGCACGACTACGACAGCCACTTGCAGCTAGTTGCCAACCCGAGTCTTATCACATCCGGCCCGCTTGCTTGGATTGGAGCGTGGTTTTACTGGATGTGGTACCGACTCTTCTTTGCGGTTAACGGTCCAGCCAGCGGCTTTACCAATTACCCGCCATTACCACTACCGGCCGCCGCCGCGCTGATTGTTGGAGTATTTAGTTTGATTGCTATATATTAAAATACGCACTAAGCTGCTTCGCAATAATCCGTATCTAACATTTTTAGTACTGGCTTCAGTATTTTATATTATTGCCTTGATGCTCCAAGGCTATGCAACCTATCAGCACACAGCAGTATTGGAATTTATGAATGGTCGCTACTTATTACCGATCTTACTGCTTTTAGGAGCTTTGGCCGGAAAGGCAATCAGCCTAATGTTACGCAAAAAGGAAATCTATAAAGTTTTAGCAGTCACTGTAACGCTTATATTATTTTTGCAGGGCGGCGGCTTCTTAACGTTTATTTCGCGTAGCGACCCGAGTTGGTACTGGCCGAGTAAAACTGTCACCAAAGTCAATAATGCTGCCGGCTCCATCGCCAATCACATCGTCGTCCAGGGCAGAAATAGTTACGGAACCAGTTTCTGGTTTTTTAACTAAACGGCTACCGTAATGGTGTCGGCGCTGTTCTTCAATAATATCTTCGATCAAAGTTCGATTAATTCGGATTAAATTAGCGACAATCCCAAGCGTGAACGATATAAATGAAGCGTTAAGCAGCACAGTACCGACAATCAAAGATTGAATGTGATGGGTGCCAAACGGCTGCTTATTGATAACAATGATATAGGCATAATGAACAAACGGTATAAGACCGCAGGCCAGCAGAATAAGACCGAGAGTTATAAATACGGCGTAGGGCTTATACATCGTGTAGGCATTAAAGAGTGCTACCAGTGATTTTCGAATATGGTGCCATGACGATTTAAATAAGCGTGATTCACGAGTTTTCTTATTGGTTTTAATCTTAATTGTGGCAATCGCCATCCGTTTATAGCCGGCTTGCAGGTTATTTTCCATTGCGAAATTAAATCGGCCGACCAAATTAAGCTTAATGGCAGCTTCTCTGGAATAAGCTCGAAAACCGGAGGTACTATCGGGAATTTGCGTTCCAGAAGCAGCATTAGAAACACGAGTACCGACTTTTTGCAGTATTTTCTTTGTTTTAGAGAAATGATCAATCGTATGAACTTGACGATCAGCGATGACCGTTTCGGCTTTGCCGTTAACAATCGGCTTAATTAGATCGGGAATACGGTTTTGCGGGTATTGATTATCGCCGTCAGTTAAGACAATAATATCTGCGCCCATTTCAAGCGCGCCCCGCAAGCCATCACGTAACGACTGGGCAAGACCTTGGTTGCGGGCGTGATGAATAAAATGTTTAACACCGTGACGGCGGGCAACGGCCACGGTTTTATCGGTTGAGCCGTCATTAATAACTAAAATATCAATCGTATCTATACCCGGTATTTTCATCGGGATTGTATTGATAACTATCGGCAGGGTTTTTTCCTCGTTGAGGCAAGGAATAATAACGACTAATTTCATATGTAAACTCAAATACCTAGTTCGTTTATTGTACTACACACATAACTACAGTTAAGAACATCTATCTGTAATGAAGCTGTAGGCAATGTAAACCAAATAATGCTAGAAATATTAATTAATGGTCGTCTTGCAGGTCTTTTTTAATCCGCTCAAACTCTTCTTTATTAATTTCACCTTTGGCGTAGCGTTCCTTGACAATAGCAAGCGGATCTTGGGTGCCGTTTGGTTTATGATCATCGTGCAGCCAATAATCGCTGTGCCAGTGATGGTGCCTTCGTCCGCCTAGTAACGCAAAAATGAGTACAATAATCGCAACCCAAAATATCCAACCAAATATAAACCAGGGAAAGCCAAATCCATAATTCCACATCATTGATTAACTCCTTTCTAACTACACGATATCGATCCAATCCTAATTATAGTCCACTGAGTAAATAAACTATATTACGATTCACCTAAGATTTGCCTGTAAATATCTAATGTTTGTTCAGCCATCCGTTTCCAGGAATATTTCTTTACTTGCTGATGACCCGCCTCAATCAGTTTTTCGCGAAGAGATGGTCGAGTTAAGACTGATTTAATGGCCTGAGCCATCGCTTCACTGTCAAGAGGATCAAAATATTGAGCGGCATCACCGTATATTTCCGGTAATGATGTGGCATTGCTACTAACGACAGGAGCACCATGAGTCATCGCTTCAAGTCCCGGCAAGCCAAAACCTTCAGATAGTGACGGATAGACGTATGCGGAAGTATGTTCATACAACCAACGCAGTTGTCCGTCGCTAATATGCCCGGTGAAATGGACATCCTGAATATTTTTTTGCTCAACATCACGGGCGTGCTGCTTATAAAGCGAGTCGCGTTTTCCGGCGAGCACTAAATGTAGTTCGGGCATATCAGTTTTTAGGGCTGAATATGCTTCAATTAAACGTTCTAAATTCTTATGCGGATTAGGCCGGCCCACATACATGATAAATTGCTTGTCGAGCAATTCTTCAATTGGTTCAGGCGCTTCCTCAATTGAGATACCAGCTTCATAGATAACTGTAATTTTACGGCTGTTAACGCCCATAGCTCGAGCAACATCATCTTTCACGTACTCGCTCGGAACTATGATAGCTCGTGATTTATGAGCCGCAATGTAATTAACCCAACGGTATACTCTTTGCTTAACTCCGAATACAAAACTGTTTTTGGAAGGATTATTAAATCGCAAGGTTGTTAGATCGTGCATCGTCGTTACTACCTTGCCTTGGTATAAAATCGGCTGCTGGACCATGGCGAAATGTGTTAGATGTGGTCCGATCTTGATAAGTTGTCCGAATAATCCGACTTGTTCGGCGAAGGTAAATTCCTTATAAGGGCAGGCGACTTTAGTGAATCGTTTGCTCTTTGGCTCCCAACTGTCCATATCCTTTAGCTTTAGCAGAACTACATAACGATGAGATAAATCGGTATCTAGTTCCTGGAGATAGTACAATAAGCGTTCTACATACCGGCCGGTACTAGTACGAAGTGTCCGGGCATCAATCACAATTTTCTTCATGCTTTTCCTTTTAATTTCCACCACCAATTACGCATCTTACGTAAATTATACGCATTTGGCGGCAAATCATGACTAAGCATATTAAATATGTATTCTGTACTTACGGTTTTCTGAGATTGAATTACTTTTCGCTCATGCATTTTTTTAGGAAGGTTTTTAAGTGTAGCAAAAAATCCTTTGATTGCTGCCCAACCATGTCCACGTAATATTGCTCGGCCTAATATAAAAGAATGTAGGCAAGCATAAATCGTGGCAATACAGTCTTTAATAACTTTCTTGGCACATTTCTTATAAGCAGCCATGGGAGGTTTTTAATTGTTTGATAGGTCGTAAAGCCTTTGATTTTGCTACTGGTTGCGCCAATTTGATGATAAGGCAATTGCTTGTAGGTGCATATTTTACTTTCCAGCCAGCTAATTGTGCTCGGAAGCTTAAATCAACATCCTCATAATAAGCAAAGAAGTCTTCGTCAAAAAGTCCGATTTCTTCAAGCATTTTGGTTCGATATAAACTTGCTCCACCACTTGCTGCAAATATATCCGTTTTATCATCGTATTTTGTTGATACTGGTTCACCACGTCCTCTAGGAAAGGGCAATCCCCATACCGTATAAATATCGCCGGTGCTATCAAGATGTTGATTATTGGCATCAACTAATTTGCAGGTTACTATTCCGGTATCGGAGTTTTCATCAAGTACTTGAGTTAAGTTCTTAAGCCAATCTTTATCGGCTACCGCATCATTATTAAATAGGCCAATATAATCAAAATTAGCAATGCATTGCTTCACGAATTCCACAATTCGCACCCCCAGCAAAACCAAGATTTGTTTGATTTACGATTAATCTTACTTCAGGGTAATTTTCTCTCAAATATTCTAATGAGCCATCCGTTGAACCATTCTCAACTACAAAAATTGTAGCTTGCATACTTTGATCTAATAATGAATCCAAACAAGGCTTTAATGAGTCTTTACCATTCCAATTGAGTACAATAACAGCTATGCTTCGCATCGACATGAACCAATTCTTCTTCTATAATACCCTATAACAAATGTTTAAACGTATCTTCTCTAAGCGCAATCGCGCGCTGCTTGCCGAATTGGTTCGTACAGATTTTAAATTACGCTACCAAGGATCGATCCTGGGCTACGCATGGTCACTGTTACGCCCTCTACTAATCTTCCTTATTCTTATATGTTGTTTTTGTAAAATTTCTAAAACTAGGCAATGGGGTACCTCATTATCCCGTGTATCTTCTATTCTGGAATTGTCATCTGGAACTTCTTTCTATGAAATGACTATGCAAAGTTTAACTTCAATCGTTGGTCGGGGCGACCTTATTCGTAAAATTCGTATACCTCGATGGATTATCGTACTTTCAACTAGTTTTTCGGCGTTAATAAATCTATGCCTGAATTTAATCGTTGTAGCGGTATTCATGATCTTTAATCATGTTAGCTTAATGCATACAGCTATTATTGTTGCCGCTATTTTTACTTGAAGTGTACGTATTGGCAATCGGCTTATCATTTTTTCTGTCAGCAACATTCGTTAAGTTTCGGGATGTTAGTTATATTTGGGAAGTATGTCTGCAGGCTGGTTTTTATCTAACACCAGTTTTATATCCTCTATCTCGAATCACTAATATTACGTTTCAAAAATTGATTATAATAAACCCATATGGCACAAGCTATACAAGATGCTCGATATAATGTCATTACGCATCAGACACTTACGCCCACAAACTTATTTCGGTAGTTATTACGAATATATACCTTTAGTTTTGGTTGTTGTTACTATTTGTCGTAGGCGTTTTGTATTTCAAAAAAGAATCAAAGTACTTTGCGGAGAATATTTAAATGGATGATGGATCGCTATTAAAGTTGATCATCTCAGTAAGACGTTTAAACTTCCGCACAAGAAACACATCTTCAATTAAAGAGTAGTCTAATTGATTTATTGCATGGCGGAGATCGGTCTTATGAAATACTTCATCGCGCTAAAAGACTTACTTTTGAAATTAAAAAAGGCGAATTCTTCGGCATTGTCGGTCGTAATGGTAGTGGCAAAAGTACACTACTAAAATTACTAGCGGTATTTATGAACCAACCAAAGGCAATATGTGATATCAATGGCAAGCTTACTCCTTTTATTGAGCTTGGTGTTGGGTTTCAACCCAGAACTAACTGGTCGTGAAAATGTATTTCTGAATGGCGCACTTATTAGGCTTTAACCGTAAGGAAATGAAAGCGATGTATGACGATATAGTTAATTTTGCTGAACTACGATAATTTATGGATCAAAAATTAAAGAATTATTCTTCTGGGCATGCAAGTTCGATTAGCTTTCTCGATTGCCATTCGTGCAAATAGCGACATCTTACTCATAGATGAAGTATTGGCGGTTGGTGATGCTAATTTTCAGCAAAAATGCTTTGACTATTTTTACAAACTAAAACATGAGACAACGAACAATCGTTTTTGTAACTCATGATATGGAATCAGTTCAAAAATTTTGTGACCGCGCCATGGTAATAAAAAACGGTAAAATTGAATTTTTGGGCCTACCGCCAAAAGCGGCAGTTTTATATAAAGAAGAAAATTTTCCTACAGATACCAATAAAGAGAAAAATAATATAACCGGGGATAATCAAGACAGATTAAAGATAGAATTAACGGATAACCAAGGATTTTCTAAGAAGACGTTTGTTAGCGGTGAGACTATGGTGGTGAACTCGTCTTGGGATAAGGATTCAAGAGTACACTTCGTAGGTGTAGCTATTCATAGAGATGATGGTATGTATATATTTGGGACGAATAATCAAAATCAACATCGTTCGATAGCCCTGAACCAGAATAGCTCTAACTATAGCGTTAATCTTAATTTAGGAAGCGGGCAATATTACGTAGAGGTTGCAATTTTTGGTAAGGATGAGAGCGATAAAATATTTTATACAGCACACGGTCCGTCGTTTGTTGTTCATAACCCCAATCAATGGCAAGGGGTAACGGAGTTGACCAATAAATGGGCGAGTCAGTAAAGAATACAGTATCGATTTTTTTGCCAGCAAACAGTTTTAGGCGTAAGTTAGCAAAAAAAATTCTTCAATTGCTACATATTCGTAATTATGTTGTGTACTCTTACTACAATACATGGGTATACCAACATTCAGAACTACCCGTTTTACAACCAGAAGATTCAGAATTAACTCTCGGGCCGCTAATTTCTGTTGTTGTACCCGTATTTAACACTAGACCCAACTACCTTTTAGATATGGTTTATTCGGTAGTCTCACAGTCTTATAAGAATTGGGAACTTATACTTGTAAATGCATCAAATAGCAAAAATTCCATCGATCAAGTTAACCAAATGCCGCAAATAGATACAAGAATTAACGTTATTGAAACTAAAAATCTAGGTATATCGGACAATACCAATAAAGGCATCTCAGCGGCTAAAGGCGAATATATAGCGTTTCTTGACCATGACGATATATTAGACCCGTTTGCTTTATATGAGGTCGCAATTGCAATACGTAGTCAACGGGAAGAGCTTATATACTCGGATGAAGATAAGATTTCTGAGAACGGACAAATTTATTTTGACCCTCACTTCAAACCTGACTGGTCACCAGATTTAATGACCCACGTTAACTATATAAATCATTTAACTGTAATTAAAAAAACACTTATAGATAGAGTCGGTTTACTTGATCCTACAAAGGATGGAGCGCAAGACTATGATCTATTACTACGAATAATTGATACGCATCCGGTTATCATACATGTACCAAAAGTTTTATATCACTGGCGTGCTGCTCATAATTCAACAGCATATAATTTCAATTCAAAAAGTAATATTACTAATGCTGGTACTACTGCTTTACAACAACATTTCAAAAATAAGAACTTAAATGAGAATGCGGTTAGGTTTATCGAAAAAAGGATAGACCTGGTTTTTTATGAAGTACAATTTAAGCCGTATGAAGAGATAAGTATTGTAGTTACCCCATTTGCATCTGATGCATTACTGAGGTTATTTATAGAGACATTACTAAAACGCACGTCAACATTAGCGAATAAAATTGAGCTTCTATTACCAATAGGTGTTGCACCCCGTTTTAAAAAGAAAAATGTTACAGTAAAAACCTTACCTACCGACGAGCAATTTTTTATTAATGCTATTAATAATGCTATTTTCAAACATGTGATTTTAATAAACCAAATATCTCTTCCCAATAATCCAGAATGGCTAAATCAATTAAGTGGTTACTTGCACCTGGAACATGTCGGTGTTCTATCTCCAGTGATTTTAGATAATAATCTGATAGAAGACTGCGGTTTAGCTTACGGTTTTTCTTTAAACGAACTCATTTATCTATTTAGGGGTCAAGTATTTGAAAATAATCAGACATTTTTTGGTAATACAGATTGGGTTAGAGACGTAGATGCGCTAAGCGGTAGATTTGTATTGGCTAGAAAAAATGAACTTCTAGATTATTTAAAAACTGTCGAACCGTCCTCAGATTTTTTAAAGCTATCAAGAGATTTCACGATCTATCAAAGACGTCAAAACAAATTTAACGTAATATTTAGTCCGGTAACTTTTAATAACTATTCTATTAATATTACTTGTCGTTTATATCGAAAAACTACACAATTCTTTAATCCAAACCTTTATGATTTAACAACTGAGTGTAGGCTGTATACGCCCGAACCGACTGCCATAAAAATACTGTTAAATATAAACGAAAAAGGTAACCGCTAATAATGAGAAAAATTTATATTGATATGAAAAAAGTTGCCTACATTATTGTTTCTTGGAATAACAAAGATATATTAGGTGATTGCATAAGATCTATCAAGGACCAGAAATATTTAGGGAAGAACATTATACTTGTCGATAATGCATCTAAAGATGACACCGCGAACTATATACGCAATGAATTTCCAGAAGCATTATTACTGATACAAAAATCAAATTTAGGTTTTGCTAAAGGTAACAATATAGGTATACGCAAAGCGTTAGAGGATCCAGAGGTAGGTTATATTGTTCTGCTAAATTCAGATGCTAGATTGGCTAAAAATTGGACCAAAACCTTGGTTGAAGCTACTTTGACCAAGCCGAAAGTTGCTATGCTCCAAAGTATTACCCTTGATTATTATGATCCCGGGATAATTGATTCAACACATCTTTATATATCTCATTTTGGTCAAGCTATACAGGGATCATGGAGGCAACCCATATCATTTGGCTACGATGCAGCTCCTCAAAAGATTTTTGGCTGCAATGCAGCAGCAATGATGATTACAAGAAATTTTATAGAAACGCAACCATTTAAGGATTTCTTTGATGAGACAATGTTTATGTATTTAGAGGACGTGGATGTAGCGGCTCGGGCAACGATTATGGGATGGGACAACTATTTGATACCGTGTACCAGAGCTTATCATATGGGGTCTATAAGTGCAGCCAAAAAAGATCCAAGCTTCTCGCTTTACATGACATTTAGGAATAACTTGGGCGTATTAATTAAAAATCTTCCAACGAAAATTTTGTTGCTTATGCTTTTAAGAATTCCTAAAGCAGACATAGCAGCAATAAGACATCTCAAGAGAATTGGCAAAAAGCAAGCAATACCAGCTATTATAAAGGGTAGGTTTGCTAGCTTAAGATATATCCCAATATTTTTATGGAAGCGTCATAAACTAAAAACTTATAGGATTATTAATGCAAACTATTTGTGGTACCTGATGAATCGTGGATATTGAGGGTTTAGTTATTCGTAAGCTCATGCACATTCGTTGCGTAGTCATTAATGAAACCCGTAAAGTTAGAATTCCAAATATGAATCTCTACTTTACCTGAACCAGTACCTTCAAATAAACCATATATAAGACTGTCCTTGCCAATTCCATTGATATTTGCAGCTAACACTTCTCCTACATTTGGAGGATTTGACACCACATTCGTTGCGTAGTCATTAATGAAACCCGTAAAGTTAGAATTCCAAATATGAATCTCTACTTTACCTGAACCTGTATTTTGATATTTAATATATATTAAGTTACTTTGAATATTATTATTTAAGTTCGCTGCAATCACTTCTCCTACATTTGGAGGATTTGACACCACATTCGTTGCGTAGTCATTAATGAAACCCGTAAAGTTAGAATTCCAAATATGAATCTCTACTTTACCTGAACCTGTATTTTGATATTTAATATATGCTAATTCTTCTTGGCCATTACCATAAAAATCACCTGAAATTACATTGCCTATGGCCGGAGAAGCTTCGGGTATATTAGTTGCATAATCATTATCGAAATTTTTATAGGTTGGATTCCAAACATGAATCTCTACTCTTCCACTTCCAGTGTCATTGTATTTGACGAAAATTATCCTGTTCTGTCCATTCTCATATAAGTTATCAGCACTTATTATCTGTCCAGTTGTCGGATCAAAGGATGGCAAGTTGGTAGCATAATCATTAATGAAACTTTGATAAGCTGAATTCCAGACATGTATCTCTGAGCAATCCGACCCTGTATTATTGTCAAATGTTAGTGCTAAATTATTTGGTTGACCTGAATTAATTGAATCTCTAACTATTGCTGCACCACTAGTAGTTGGTAGGTTGTATTCGTTATAGCAAGCGCTTGCCACAGAGCCAAACCATAATTCAAAGTAATATACGAAATTATAGCTACCAGAATAGCCAGTTTGGCTAAGAGGGCCAACATACGGGGTATAACAATATAATGCAGCTGTGGCTGACGTACCCAGTACAAAAGTCATTGGATAACCACCAGGGCCTGCAGGATCACCGTTATAAGCAGGATTGCTAAAGGTCACGTTGTTACCGGGGTAAAGACCCGTAGAATAAAGTTCGGGATGATCATATGAATCTGCAGCACTACAAGGATAACTTGAAGGTGTGTAACCCCAGTAATTCTGCCCATTCATTAAATCAATATCTGCACGGAATTGCCATGTTCCATTATCTACTTGATTAAAGAAACCTACGACCGTACCGCAAGATAGATAACCCATCGCGCAATTTAATTGGCTTTGTGTAGGATTAGGGGTTGTTACTAAGGATTGTTCTTTTTCCATCGTAGCCAATATAGCTCTAGGATTTATACCGTAAGCTTGAGAAGAATCATAGATTATTTTAGATGCTAAAACTGACTGAGCACAAGAATAGTAAGTTGCATAAAAAGAATAATGTGGTCCAGAAGAACTACCACAGTTCTCTACATCGTAATAATTTTTTAGGCCACTATTTTCATTTACAAGAAAACTTTGAATAGTTGACTGGCTCATGGACGATGTGTCTGTAAAGATCGAATCACTGATGAGATAAGCAGGATTATAGGTTGTGTCAGCATTAGCTTGAGCGGTAAAAATAAACATAAAAGGAGCAACAAATATAGTTGAGATTGGAAGGACAAAAATAATACGGTGTAAAATATATTTCATAATTAAAAGTTTACAGAACTCTTGAATCTCATTTACTTCTGCACCATTTGGTTCAGTACTAAAAATATCTAATCTGCCAGTAGTAGCGTGGGACTGGAAATAAAGAATTCCAGAGAAATTACTGTTGGAGAGCATTAAATGAACCTTGGTCTATAACTCCTACCTGATTGTCAATTAATCTAAAACTTACTTGGGATACTTTTGATGATCCACTAATTACCGTGCCGGATTGTAAAATAGAATTTGCAAGAGGTTGTTTGAGTATAATATTACCTGACTCAGAAATGATCCATTGGTTGGGGCTAGTGGTAGTTACGGTTTCCCCATTGGTATTTTGATATCCACCCGGAGAAAGATTATTGCCCGAAGAAGGCGATTTATTGGGTGATAAAGATGAAGATGAACTATTTGAAGAAGGTTTGGGAGTGGGCTTGCCTATTGTCTTTATTTCGTTTTGTTTTTGGTTAATAGGTATTAGATGGATGATACCGCTGGATTGAAAAATACCCAGTACTACAAGTAAACTTAATACAACAAAACTGGCATATAGCAAAGGTGGCACTTTAAGTTTTCGACGTCTAGTGCGACGATAATTTACGCTTTGTTTTTTCATTTATTTTTTTCCATATACATTATATGTTACAGATCAAATCAAGACAAGTTTCAGCCCAATTTAGTAATCCTGCATGCGGTATATATAGAAAGTAACAGCAGGGTACTTAACTTGATCAATTAGGGAAATGCAATTGTCTGATAAAAGGTGGGTCGCAAGAACGTAGTTTATATTCTTTTCTATGAAATTATTACAAGTGAACCGAACGTAGAAATAATCGTTTTGAATTAACACCATAGGTGCGGCTAGAGAGGAATTGGAATTAAATGTTATATGAGCATAACGGTTATATATATACGAATCTTTTGCTCCTGCAACCTTGCTCCATAATTTAACATTCGGATAAAGCTGTACCCCACTTAGCGATTTTCGATTGCTCAAGGCAGCAAAGTTTTCAAAGTCTATGTTATCGAGCTCAGCCCATGTATCCTTGTGTGTGGATACACTATCTATAGCCCGTGTAATTTTACTGTTATATAATGGGCCTAAACCACGATATAAGGGCTGGACTTGGAATACGGAGCCCAATGAAAAAAGTAGAAATATCAAAGCTCCTAATAAATACTTTTTTGATAAAAAGCAGAAAAGTATAGTAATGAATAGTAAGGCTAGTATCAGAATATAGAGAAAATTATCTATAAATTTTGGGTAGGCTAAGTGGGTATCTAGACCAGCCTCCAATAAAACACCAAAACAAAGAACGCAGTACCAAGTTACCAAAAACTCTAACTTTAACTTAGATACGGCTGGCGACGACAAGGATTTTATTATAAGAATTAATTGTATAAATCCTACAAAACCAAGACCAATAACAAGTCTTGCATGGGGTACATTATCTAGGAAAGTGATCTTATATATAGGTTGCAGTGCAGGAATATACATATTGGCCAAAAAGAGTAATCCGCAAAATTGTAAAGCCAAAAGGGACCAATTAAGCCTTCTGGAATTTATATATTCATAAACCAGGAGAGCACATCCTGGGATAAAAAGGAAGGGTAGAAAAAGTAAAAAGTTTGACGCCTCACTTTGATTTGTAAAATAGTATATTGCTCGAAATGGATGCTGTAACTGAGGCTGCAAAAACGAAGAAAATAAGTATTGTGTAGATGCTCCACCAGCCTCAATAATTCGTTTCCCAGGATAAACAGATCCTTCTATAGCCGAAATAACATTAGCCCTTGTGTGAACAAATGCAACTACAACGCCAAGAGCAATTACAATGCTGACTCCGAAAAGCAGTACTTTCTTTAATACGGATTTTGTCAACAGATTGCTTAGCCCATTTTGCTTATCTAGTAAATATCCTGTAGTAAATAAAAGAATCGCAATTGCTATAGGGATCTGGAATGGTGGATATAGAATCAATGCAAATGCTACCAGTAGATAACTGAGGGCGATGATATAGGCTGCAACGGTATAAGAGTATCCGAGCTTACTTAAAAATCGAACCCTTTCGCCATTAATTATTCGCATTGCAAGAATTATGATAAAAAATCCATAAAATATTGGCGCGAATGTCCCAGTTCCGTACCACCAAAAAAGAAAAGGGCTACAACTAATTGCAAGGCTTATTATTGTTGCAAAAAAACGCTTACCCGGTATAAAACGCAAAACCAGAAAATAGCAACTTACTATTGTAAGAAAAAGTAATAGCCACCACTTGAAAGCGAAGGCATATGCTAAGGGCAAAATAAAAAAAGCAAGATTTTGTATTTTGAAAATGGACGACCAATCTTTGTATGGAGCGTCTCCTATAACCGACATATTTTGACCATGGTCTATATTTGGGTTAACTTCAGGATATCCTGCAGCGCTTTGTGCAATAGTAAGCTGAGTGTTGACTAGCCATTCATCTGATCTAATTCCACTAGGGTTACCATAAAGTAAATTTGAATCATGGTAGTGTTGACCATACAAAATTGGATAGTAAATACTTTCAGATGTGCCACTTATTCTAAGAGTGGTTAAGATCAGAAGTAATATGACAAGGAGGAAGGGAAAAACCAAACACTACGAGTAAAAAACTTTATTATGCTTATCAATGTTATACCTAAATTACGATGAGTTCGAACATTCATCCAGAATTGTTACTTTTTAAGTTTAAGAAAACTAATCCTAAAATAATTAATGAAATACCAATGATTTTTGTCAACGTGAACACTTCATTGAAGAATACAAAGGAAGCAAAAAAAACTACCGTATAAATGAAGGCTGCAGTTAGAGGGATGATATATCCTAGGCTATATTTGGAGATTATATAAACATACAAAGGGAAACTTATTCCGTATAGCACAACCCCAAGCAATATGAGTGGGCTTATATGGAAGTGAAGCTTGTTATCAATATATTGAATTAAGGAACCCCCCTTAGATCCCAGCTTCAAAACGACTAATGCAGAAGAAGTTATCAATATATACAGAGCGATTATTATTTTTTGCACTATGCGTATTGTACAAAAGAATTAAGTGAAGATAAAATTATAGAGATTAGTTAAGATGATATTCCTCTCAAAATGCTTAAAATGGTATGTACGCCCTCGTTGTCCCATTTCTTTTCTTAATTCTGGTCTTAACGAATATATTTTTTTGATATTTTCAGCAAATTTATTTAAGTCACCGGTAGGGCTTACGAAACCGCAACCGATTGTATTATTAACTAGTTTTTTAACTTCACCATCCATTGCCAGAACTATTGGCTTGCCAGCAGCAATGTACGACATTACTTTTGCTGGTATTGTAGCTTCTAACAATTCACTTTTTACTAAACAACCAATTAATGCATCAGCTATGCACGTGTATTTAGGAATATCTTCTATTCGTTTTAAAGCCTTCGAAAAAGAAATTACTCTGAAGATTAGTCTTTAACACTTCATTTTCAAGCCAATTGCGCGACATTCCGTCACCGACAATTATCCAATTAATATCGTTGAAGCCACTTTTCTTTAGTGATTTAGCGGCAGAAATTATAGTTTCAAAAGATTGTGCAGGACTAATGTTGCCTGCGTAAAGTAAATTAAAGCCATTTCGAAAGCGAGTTTCTAGCTGCTTGTCATGAACATCCACTTCATAAACTTTTTCGCAAGTTTGTGGTAAAACAATAATTTTTTCCGGTTTAATATTAGTAATTAATATAAGGTGATCTCTCATCTTTTTTGATAACACTATCAACTTATCTACGTGTCGGTAATGCCAGCGAGAAACAATCGTCGCAATTTTTCGGAAAAAAGGATTTTGAATATCTATAACTGAAAATAAATTCTCAGGCCACAGATCAAGCACGTACATAGTAGTTTCTACGCGTTTGATTTTACCCACAATAATTCCGGCAATAGACATCATAACTGGGGAAAGCTGGTATATAAATATCTTGTCGTATTTTTTAAACAATAAACGAGGAATATGCGTGAGACTAGCAATAGGGTAAGATATATAATTTAAAAAGATTCGAAAATTAGAATTGTTCCCTCTAGGCAACTCAAATACACGTTTAATATTTATGCCGTTATGCTGTTCAGTTCTGTGCTTGAAATAGGAATATCCGCTGAAGAATTTACCTTTTGGGTAGTTTGGTATTCCACACAAAACATCTACTGTACAACCTTTTTCAACTAAAAAATCACAGATATCGTTTATTCTAAATGCCTCAGGCCAATAGTGTTGACCAACAACCAATACTTTTTTACTTTTCATAATGGCTGAATAAATATGTTAAAGTTAAAATTAATTAACAGTTCTAGTAACATTATTAGTATTAGATTCTACCCTTTCAAATAAACCGATGAATACATCACCTTTATTTTGAAAGGAAAGATACCGAAATAAAATATACCAAATGTCGTGCATAAGTTTTGAGACAGCACCCATCTCTGAGATTGAAGTTTCCGAATAATTTTTAAAAAATAGTTGTGTCAAATTGCGCATTATTGGCGAAAAAAACGGAAAACCAGCATAAAAGGTTTTTATTGTTTTGTAACCTTGACTAGACATGAATTCTTCCATTTCGCCTATTTTAAAGTTGCGATAATGTCCAATATTTACCTCATAAGGGCGCATTCTACCTACTGGAAATGAAAAAAGTAAATATCGGTTGTTTACCTTAATGAGTTTTTTAATCAAACTTTGCCAATCCTTTACATGTTCTAATACATCAAATGCAGATATCAAATCATACCTAGTTTTATAAATATCTTTAGTAATGTCTTTGCAAAAATATTTTACTCCGTATTTCCCATAAGCTTTATTGGCAACAGCTATGGCGGAATCGCTAAAATCAAAACCGCTAACTTTTGCTTTTCTAAAATATTCTTTAAGGGTTACAGTTTTGTGACCTATACCGCAACCTACGTCTGCAACAGTGATGACTTCCTTAGAGTCTACATTCTTTAGAATCATCATCAATAAATCCTTGAACCAACGGCTACCAGCGCTGTTTGCAAGGTACTTTACGCTATTATCATTGAAAAATTCACCAAAAAATTGCTGATTAACCTCCTCGGTAGATCGCGATTTAGGTTTCTTGTTCATCGTAATGGATCCTTTAACTTAGTAATTAAATCTTTGCAATAATTGAGCAACTTATTTCCCCCAGATAGTTTTATTAATAATTATTGTGTAACTTTGAATAATTTTTATTACTTTAATTGACACATTTTCATCTTTATAATCCGAAGGGAGTTCCGATGGCTCATTGAGTTGCTTCATCTTACGTGACATTTCTATCGCCTGTTCGATGCCGCTGGTTTCGATACCTCCAATTAATATTGTGCCTTCATCGAGTACTTCAGGTCGTTCAGTTGAAGTTCGAATTAATATTCCGTTAAACCCCAAGATGGCACATTCTTCAGATAATGTTCCGCTATCCGATAAAACACAAAAAGAATCTTTCTGTAATTTGTTATACTCAAAAAATCCGAAAGGTTTGTGTACTTGTATAAGATTGTGTAACTTAAATCCTCTTTTGGTAATTCTATCGAGACTTCTAGGGTGCGTAGAGTATATTATTGGCATCTGATACTTTTCAGCAATATCATTAAGTGCTGTCATTAATGAAAAGAAGTTTTGCTCATTATCAATATTCTCTTCGCGATGTGCGGAAACGACTATATATTCACTTTTCTTAAGATTTAAATCTTCAAGGATGCGGTTATTATCTATAGCATCTTTATGTTTCTTAAGCACTTCAGGCATAGGTGACCCCGTCACAAATATATGTTCTTTTCGAATTCCCTCTGAAAGTAAGTATCTGCGCGAGTGTTCCGTATAAGGAAGATTAATATCTGATATATGATCTACTATTCTACGATTTGTTTCTTCTGGCACGTTTTGGTCAAAACAACGATTACCTGCCTCCATATGAAAAATCGGTATTTTTAGTCGTTTTGCCGATATAGCACTTAAAGCACTGTTAGTGTCTCCGAGCAATAAAAGCGCATCCGGCTTTTCCTTATCTAATACTTCATAAGATTTGCTTATAATGTTTGCCATCGTCTCGCCTAGCGAGTGGCCGGCACTTTCAAGGTGATAATCTGGCTTACGCAAATTAAGATTTTCAAAAAAAACTTGATTTAGAGTGTAATCATAATTTTGTCCCGTGTGCACAACTACGTGATCGAAATACTTATCACACGCTTTCATTACTTCACTTAATCGAATTATTTCTGTCTAGTGCCAATGATTGTCATCACTTTTAAATTTATCCATTTTAGCTCCAATTTCTAATTCAACTTTCTCATAATACGTATCCGGCAGGCTTTTATTCAAAATCTCATCGGCCCAAAATATCGTTACTAGGTCTGTAGTACCGGTATTTTTGATTGAGTGAACATAACCGGTAGGAATGTCGAGCACAGTTGGTTTATTACCGCTAACTTTGTATTTTATAATCTCTTGGTCACTAATTTTATTACGAAAGGCAATTTCTCCTTCACCTACAACTACAAAAAACTTTTCAATCTTAGTATGGTGCCAGTGATCACCCCTAGATATACCAGGTTTAGTTGTAGATATAAAGATTTGGCCAAACTCTTTTGATTTTATGAATTCAACTAATTAGCTTGACTGTCGACGTTTGTTTTTAGCACATACGAAAAGTTGTCCTTAGATAAATACGATATATATGTTGCATACAAGAACTTGTTAAAAATATCTTCTAGATTAGGGACGATTGAAGTACTACGAATATTATACAAAGCCATTATTCTCTCTTTTTAGCTCACCCAAACTGACCGTAAATGTTCTCTCAACATTATATACCTAGAAATTATCTTTATTTGGCGATATCTCTTGATTTAAGTGCCTTATGAACACACCTACGACATCGTCTATATAAACGAGCAGTATTTCATGTTTAAGATTCGATATTTTTACCGGTAGTTTATTAGAAATGTTATGGCAAAACGTAGCAACTACAGAGTTATAGTTTGGTCTGCACCATTTACCGAACACTCCGGGAAGACGATATATATAGATCGGATTATCGGTATCTTTATGAAAATTTAATAAAATTTTTTCGGAAGCGAGTTTACTATTACCGTAAGGGTTATCAAGTTCAGCTTGTATAGACGAGGTAAAAAGGATTGGTGTCTTACTTTTTTTTCCTCTTAATAATGCAACTATAGTTTCAGTCAAGTCCCGATTATCAGTTATAAAATCTCTTTCGTTTTTGGGACGATTAACTCCAGCGAGATGGAAAATGAAATCGGCCTCCTCAATATAGTGAGTAAGTTCTTTGAGCGAATTACTGCGTGCGAACCTAAGTATTTTAATGCCTTCTATAAGCTCTAATTGGGCGCAGAGGTTCTTGCCTAAAAAGCCTGAAGAGCCGGTAACAAGAACAGTTTTCACTTACTAATACCTGCTTTTCTGAGTTCTAGTTGTACATAGTCTACAGTCTTGAGCTTTTCTATAGTGCCTTTTACGTTTAGTCTTACGGTATTGTGTGACGTATATTCTTCGACTTCCGAAACTTTCTTGCTACCATCCTCGAAATATTTTTCATAGTTAAGGTCTCGGTTGTCGGCTGGTATTCTGTAATACTTACCAAGGTCTTCTGATTTGACTGTTTCTTCTCTAGTCATAAGAGTTTCGTGAGCCTTTTCGCCGTGGCGAGTACCGATTATTTTTATAGCAATGTCTGATTTAAAAAGTTGTTTAATTGCTTGCGCGAGATCACCTAATGTACATGCAGGAGATTTTTGAATAAACAGATCGCCTTGCTGCGCATTATTGAACGCAAATAATACTAGATCAACCGCCTCATCAAGGTTCATAAGAAAACGAGTCATGTCCGGATCAGTGACTGTTATTGACTGGTTGGATTTGATTTGTTTAATAAAAAGTGGAATAACAGAACCTCTTGATGCCATGACGTTACCATAACGTGTACAGCAAATTGTAGTAGCTCTAGGATTTATGTTCCGTGATCTAGCTATAATAACTTTTTCCATCATTGCCTTTGAAGTACCCATTGCATTGATTGGGTAGGCAGCTTTATCTGTTGATAAACAAACAATTTTCTTGACTCCTTCGTCGATTGCTGCGGTAAGTACATTTGTGTTTCCAAGTATATTTGTACGGACAGCTTCCATTGGGAAAAATTCACATGACGGGACTTGCTTTAGAGCAGCAGCATGGAAAATATAATCAACACCTTTGACAGCATCCCTTATACTTTCAAGGTTCCTGACATCACCGATATAAAACTTTACCTTATCAATCTTAAGTTTTTTTCGCATATCATCTTGTTTTTTCTCGTCGCGTGAGAATATGCGAATTTCTGTAATCTCGCTATCTAAAAAGCGTTTTAGAACCGCATTACCAAAAGATCCGGTACCACCTGTAATTAATAGGGATTTGCCTTTAAACATATAACTCCTAGGAATTACTAACTAAGTATTTACATTAACAGATTTGATGAGGCAAAACCACTTCTATATATCAATTTAAGTTGTTAAATATTGCAATTCTAAATTACAAAATATCAGCAAAAAAGAATCGCATATTTATGAATCATCTGGTTACAAGAAGAACATTAATCAGTTTTTTTTGATTTTGACGAACTATCTTCCGAGAGTCTAATTGATAACTCTTGGTGTAAATCTTGTATCTTACGCTCTAAAGTTTCTATTTTTGTGCGTGCTCGACTTGCCATATAAAGAACGACGATGATACCTGTAATTTCAATAACATCGAATAAGCTAAGAGGCTCAGTTGCGGTTAAACCATTTGAAAATAAATATTGATATATTAGCTGTGT
>CAVPPA010000004.1:0-77561 GCA_963707285.1 uncultured Candidatus Saccharibacteria bacterium | reverse complement strand
TCGCTATAGGTGATGTACTGGCTGCTTTGGAAGATGGCTCTGATCAGTTAATTACACCAATTGCTGGTAAAGTCGAAGTGACTGAGAAACAAATTAACGTAGTACCGACTAAACAAAGTATCGTCCGATATGAAATTCCCGGCTATAAGCAACTAGTTGTTAAAAATGGCCAAACCGTTGTAGCTGGTCAGCGCTTAACTAACGGATCAATTAACCTTCAAGACTTAATGCGCTTACAAGGCGTTGAGGCCACCCAGGGCTATATCATGAATGAAATATTAAAGATATTTGCCGGACAAGGACAAAATATTGCTGATAAACATTTGGAAATTATCGTTCATCAAATGTTTAGCCGCGTCCAAATTGAAGATGCGGCGGATTCTGAATTTGTGGTTGGCGACGTTGTCAGTCGTCATGCTGTTATAGAAATTAATGAGAAATTACAAGCTGCCGGCAAGCAACCCGCAGTCTACAATCAATTACTTCTGGGTATCACTAAAGCGAGTCTATCGACCGATTCATTCCTTAGTGCCGCGTCGTTCCAAGATACTACACGTGTCCTAATCGCGGCTGCTACAAGTGGCCGAGTCGATCATTTATATGGTCTTAAAGAGAATGTCATCTTAGGCCGTAAAATACCGGTCGGGACTGGCTATAAAACAGCTGATGAGATCGAAGCCCAAGCAGACGATTTGGTTGCTGTCGCCACCATTGCCAACGGAGATGAAATCTGATAAGGTACATCATGAATTGTTTTAGCTTGGGTGTTGTAGCCTGCGGCATTTCACAAGAGGAGTTGGCGCCATCTTGTTTAACCCGTATCTGTATAACACTCGCAAATTGAAGGAGATTAAATGCCAACAATAAACCAATTAATTCGCAAACCTCGCACCCGTGTGACTACCAAGACTAAGTCTCCGGCACTTCTTCGTGTCATGAATAATCTAAAAACCAAAAGTTATGAAAAGCACGCTCCATTAAAGCGAGGTGTTTGTGTTAAAGTAACTACCAAGACGCCTAAAAAGCCAAACTCTGCCCTGCGTAAAGTTGCCCGTGTACGATTAACTAACGGACACGAAGTTTGGGCCTATATTGGTGGCGAAGGTCATAACCTACAAGAACACGCAGTTGTATTGGTTCGCGGCGGACGGGTAAAAGATCTTCCTGGTGTTCGCTATCACATTGTTCGGGGTACTCTTGATCTACAGGGTGTACAAAACGGAAACAAGGGCGGAGTAAATACGGCACCAAGAAGGAGAAACGCTAAATGCCACGGAAAAAAACCAAAACATTAGTTCGTGATATCCAGCCAGACCGAATGTACAATTCCGTGCAGGTCCAAAGACTAATAAATCGAGTTATGCTAGATGGGAAAAAACAAGTGGCCGAACGAGCTGTCTATGGTGGTATGCAAAAAGCCGCAGATAAACTAAAAATCCAAAACCCACTGGAAGTATTTGATCAAGCCATACCAGAATATTCAGCCCCATATGGAAACTCGTAGCCGTCGCGTCGGTGGCGCAAACTATCAAATTCCTTTTGAAGTAAAAGGACAACGCCAAACCCATCTTACAATTATGTGGTTTGTTGCAAGCTGCCCGATCCCGTAAGGGTATGGATATGTCACTGACGAATTGCCGCTGAATTAGTCGATGCCTATAACAGTCAAGGCGCTGCGGTTAAGAAGAAAGAAGATACCCACAGGATGGCTGAAGCTAACCGTGCCTTTGCTCACTTTGCACGGATTAAGAATATAATACTAGAACACAATAATGGCTGATAAAAAGTATCCGATAGAGAAGATTCGTAATATTGGTATTATTGCCCATATTGATGCCGGTAAAACTACTACGACCGAAGGTATTTTATATCGAACTGGCTTAAAGCATAAAATTGGCGCAGTTCACGAAGGTGAAACTACAACCGACTGGATGGCGCAGGAGCGTGAACGCGGTATTACGATTGTCTCGGCAGCTGTACTTGCTACTGGAAAGACCATCAGATCAACATTATTGATACGCCGGGACACATTGACTTTACGGTTGAAGTCGAGCGATCGCTTACGTGTTTTAGATGGCGCCGTCGTTGTTTTTGATGGCAAAATGGGCGTCGAATCTCAGTCCGAAACTGTTTGGCGCCAAGCCGACTAAATATGGTGTGCCGCGGATTTGTTTTATTAATAAAATAAATCAAACCGGTGGCGATTTCTATAAATCTCTGAGATTCATTCACAATCGACTGAGCAAACGCGCCTTTCCGATCCATTTGCCGATTGGTTTTGAGCAGGGCATTAACGGTGTTGTCGATCTGGTTAGCATGAAAGCCTATACCTACAAAGAATTTACCGATCATGAACTGATTGAGGGTGAAATTCCAGATGATATGCTCGAAAAGGCTAAAAAATACCGCAGTTTGCTGATTGAAAATGCCGTCGCTGAAGATGAAACAATGCTTGAGAAATACTTTGAAGTTGGCGAAGAAGGACTTTAGTGAAGAGGAAATCAAACATGCTCAATTCGCAAGGCTGTGCTTACTGGCAAGTTTTTTGCGGTAACTGGCGGTGACGGACGCGGTGTAATCGTAGAAAAAGTGCTGGATATGGTGACTGAATTACTTGCCTAGCCCGTTAGATCGTGGCAGCAACTTGGGGAACGCATCCCAAAACTGGTGACGAAATTGAGCGCAAGCCCCCGAAAATGAACCATTTGTCGGCTTTAGCCTTTAAAATCGCTACCGATCCTTTTGTCGGTAAACTGGCTTATTTCAGAGTTTATTCCGGAAAACTGCAGGCTGGGAGCTATATTTTAAATAGTTCGACTGGTGAAAAAGAGCGCGTCGGCCGTATCGTCCGAATGCAGGCCGATAAGCGCGAGGATATTACTGAAGTTGGTGCCGGCGATATTGCCGCCATTGTCGGACTAAAAGGTACTACGACCGGTAATACCTTATGTGACCCGAATCACCCGATAGTGCTTGAGAGTATTACTTTCCCTGAACCGCCTGTATCAATTGCTATTGAGCCAAAAACCAAAGCTGACCAGGAAAAAATGAGTCTGGCCTTGCAGCGCTTGGCTGAAGAAGACCCGACTTTCCGAATCCGAGTCGATGACGAAACCGGCCAGACCATTATCATCGGCATGGGCGAGCTGCATCTTGAGATTATTGTTGACCGCATGAAACGCGAATTTAGTGTTGAAGCTAATGTCGGTCAACCTCAAGTCGCTTACCGCGAAACAATCCGCAAAGATGGCGTCGAAGTCCAAGGTAAATTTATCCGCCAAACCGGCGGCCGTGGCCAATATGGCGATGTTTGGTTACGATTATCACAAAACGAAGCAAGGCAAAGGCTTTGAATTTATTAATTCGATTAAAGGCGGCGTCATACCTAGCGAATATATTCCCGCAGTTAAAGCTGGTATTGAAGAAGCTATGAATAATGGTGTTCTAGCCGGCTATCCTGTTGTCGATATTAAAGCTGAACTATATGACGGCAGCTATCATGAGGTTGACTCATCGGAGATGGCCTTTAAGATTGCCGGTTCTATGGCTCTGCAAGAGGGTGTTAAAAAAGCCAATCCGGTACTGCTGGAACCAATCATGAAAGTAGTTGTTGTTACCCCAGAAAGCTTTATGGGTGATGTGATTGGTGATTTTAACTCTAAACGTGGACGAATCGAATCATGGAAGACCTGAGCCGGCATTAAAGAAATCACAGCCTTTGTGCCGCTAGGTGAAATGTTTGGTTATACGACTAATCTACGCAGTATGACTCAAGGCCGAGCCAGTTCTTCGATGGAGTTTGACCATTATGCCGATGTTCCAATGAACGTTACGCGAAGCGATCATTGCCAAAAATAGTAAATAGCGTTTATGCGTATTAACACCTTTACAGACGTTTCGAATTCATGTACACTAACCGCTGTTATTATGTGTGGGTGTCTTCCCTCACGATTTATACCAAATTAGCAATAACCTAAGTAAGGAGATACCATTCTATGGCAGAAACTTTTGATCGCAGTAAGCCGCATGTTAATGTCGGCACTATGGGCCACGTCGACCATGGCAAAACTACACTAACAGCCGCTATTACGCATGTTTTAGCGAAAAGAATGCCAAGCGCTATCAATAAACCTGTTACTTATGATCAAATTGATAATGCCCCCGAAGAAAAAGCTCGCGGCATTACTATTGCTACTTCACACCAAGAATACGAAAGTGAAAAAAGCCACTATGCCCACGTCGATATGCCGGGTCACGCTGACTATGTAAAAAACATGATTACTGGTGCCGCCCAAATTGATGGCGCCATACTGGTTGTTTCGGCAGCTGACGGCCCTATGCCTCAAACCCGTGAGCACGTTCTTCTTGCCCGCCAAGTTGGCGTTCCAACAATTCTTGTCTTTATGAATAAGATGGACTTAGCTGACCCAGAACTGGTTGATCTTGTTGAAGAGGAAATTCGTGATTTGCTAGCTAAGTATGAATTTGACCGTGACTGTCCTATTATTCGCGGTTCTGCCACTAAAGCCTTGAGGGTGACGCTGCCAATGAAGACACTATTATGGAACTCGTTAAAGCAATGGATGATTACATTCCTGAGCCAAAGCGCGATCTAGACAAGCCATTCTTAATGCCTATTGAAGACGTCTTTTCTATTAAAGGTCGTGGCACTGTAGCTACCGGGCGTGTTGAACAAGGTGTTGTTAAAGTCAACGATGAAGTTGAAATTGTTGGTATTCACCCAACCAAGAAATCAGTTGTTACTGGTATTGAAATGTTTAAGAAAAGTCTTGACCAAGGTCAAGCTGGCGATAATGTTGGTGTATTGCTACGAGGCATCGAACGTGATGATATCGAACGAGGTCAAGTTCTAGCTAAACCCGGCACAATTACGCCTCACACTGAATTTGATAGTGAAGTTTATATCCTGAATAAAGAAGAAGGTGGTCGACACACGCCTTTCTTCAAAGGCTATAAGCCGCAATTTTACTTCCGAACTACTGATGTTACTGGTGAAGTTGAACTACCAGCTGACAAAGAAATGGTCATGCCAGGAGATACCATTACATTTAAAGTTAAACTACTCGCTCCAATTGCTATGGACCAAGGTCTACGTTTTGCTATTCGCGAAGGTGGCCGAACCGTCGGCGCCGGTGTTGTTACAAAGATCATAAAATAAATAAAGCAGACAACTATCGCATGCCGAGAACTTGACGGTAACCACTCTCGCTCAAGG
Source organism: uncultured Candidatus Saccharibacteria bacterium (assembly GCA_963707285.1). Classification (GTDB taxonomy): domain Bacteria; phylum Patescibacteriota; class Saccharimonadia; order Saccharimonadales; family UBA4665; genus CAVPPA01. The sequence goes on along the minus strand of CAVPPA010000004.1, from coordinate 72,325 downwards.
TTACGGTATCGTACATAAGGAGAAATTATAAAATGGCAGAAACCAAAGCCGAAACGAAGCAACGGATTCGTATCAATTTAAAGGCATATGACCATAAAGTAATTGACCAGGCTGCAAAGCAAATTATTGATACAGCATTGCGTACAGGTGCCACACTGGCTGGTCCAATTCCATTGCCAACCCGTACCAGTACCTTTACCGTTATCAAAAGTCCACACGTTTATAAGAAAAGTCGCGAACAATTTGAAATGCGAATACACAAGCGCCTGATAGACGTTTTTGAGCCAACTCCTAAGACTATTGATTCACTTATGAATTTGAGCTTGCCAGCCGGTTGTGATGTAGAAATCAAGATGTAATTGACAAATCATTTAAGTTAAGCCAATTAGCTTATACTGAAGTTATGCCCAATAAAATTAAACCATTCGCTAATGGAAAGCATGATTTAAAGCGCGGTATCGACTTTATTGGTGTGACTTGTGTTTTCGTTTGTCATGACGGAAAAGGTCATGTACTTCTCCATAAAAGAAGCCTGCATTGTCGAGACGAACGGGGAAATTGGGATTGTGGTGGAGGTGCGCATGAGTTTGGTAACATCTTTATTGACACAATAAAACGCGAAGTTAAAGAAGAATATGGGTCTGATGCTAAGAATGTTCAATTCGTAAAAGTATATGACGCACATCGGGCTCTAGACGATGGTACGCCAACGCACTGGGTAGCCGTTGTTTTTGCTGTAGAAGTTGATCCAAAACAAGTTATAAATAATGAACCTTACAAAATAGATGAAATAGGCTGGTTTAGTTTAAATAAGTTACCGAAACCACTTCATTCACAACTGTTACATACCTTAAAATCACTTCAGGAAACAGCCATTATTAATAGTTCGGCAAATTAAATTAAAATCGGGCCTAAAATGAAGTAAAATGTGCAACACATTGACAGAGGTTATGGCTGCATGTTACTCTTGATAGGTATTTCGATATTACAGTGCTTGGAGTATGTAAGCAGGTCCATACCTAACAGGGGTGGAAACCGCGCATAACCAAGCTTATTGAGTGTTCGAGTACCGCATACATACAATCAGTACGTAGGTTTAGGCGCTTTATAAAAGTAAAAAATGGGCGTTACGTTCCTGCTGATTATTAAACAGCAGTCATCCATGTTTGGTGTGGATTGAGCTGAACGAAATTGTTAAGAGGTAGTAATGAAAGCATTAATCACAAAGAAAGTTGGCATGACTAGTACCATCGGTGAAGACGGTACTGTAGCTGCTATTACCTTGCTTTCAGCGAGCCCGAACATTATTACGCAAATTAAAACCGACTCAACAGATGGTTATAATTCTGTGCAATTAGGTGCGCATGAAACAAAAGCCGAGAATATTTCTAAGTCAGTTGCTGGCCATCTTAAGTCTGCTGGAGTTATTACAAAGACAATTCGTGAATTTAAAACAGCAGTTGTCGCTGAAGACCTCAAGGTTGGAGAAAAAATAAACCTCGAGGTCTTTTCAATTGGCGATAAAGTCGATGCTACTGGCGTTAGTAAAGGAAAAGGTTGGGCTGGAACAATTAAGCGACACAACTTTCATCGGGGACGAAAAACACACGGTGGACGTAGTTATCGACGTGTTGGTTCGATTGGCTCAATGTACCCACAAAAAATATTTAAAGGCAAGAAGATGGCTGGACACATGGGCGATGAACGGGTCACCATTAAGAATCTAAAAATTGCTTTGGTTGACCCTACCCATAATGTCATCGGTGTTACTGGTGCAGTGCCGGGTCCTCGTCACGGCATTGTATTGATTAAGGAAGTAAAATAATGGCTATTCCGACATTCACAAAAACCGGAACCAAGGCTGCTACCCCTGTTAAACTTGATAAGCGTATTTTTGAGATTATTCCAACCGATCACCGTTTACTTCAAGCCGCCTATGTAGCTTATCTGGCAAATGGGCGCTTGAATTTGGCTATAACTAAAAAACGCGGAGATGTCAGTGGTGGTGGTCGTAAGCCTTGGCGCCAAAAAGGAACCGGTCGAGCGCGTTTTGGTTCGAGCCGAAACCCAATTTGGCGCGGTGGCGGTGTAGCATTTGGTCCGACCGGCGAAGAGAATTACAAGAAGCATTTAAATACGTCAGCAAAAAGACTGGCAATACGCCAGGCCCTAAGTATTGCCGCTCAAGACGACAAAGTTAAAGTTATCGAAACGTTTGAGTGCAAAGATGGCAAAGTAAGTAAAACCGCTAAACTATTGCAAAAAATTGAAGCAAAAGGTCAAGTACTATTAGTCGTTAGCTTAAAAGACGATTTAGTAAATCGAGCCATCGGTAATTTACCCGAAGTAAAAGCGGTTCAAGCCCATTATCTCAATGTTTTTGATATCTTAAACGCTGACACAATTGTAGTAACCCAAAAAGCGTTGGAGCTCATTACAGAGTGGTTGACAAAGACAAGCGCCACTAACCAAGGGGTAATTCATGAGTAAAACTTTATTTATGAAACCTCGATTGAGTGAACAAACCTATGCTTTAGCACAAAATAGCCGCGTCTATGTATTTGATGTACCACATCATGCCAATAAGCAAAGCTTAGCCCAAGCTGTCAGCGAACAATTTGAAGTGACCGTCGAATCGGTTAATATTACACATGTCAAAGGCAAAAAAAAGCGTACGGTTTCTATAACCGGTCGCCGACGTTCCAATGTGGTGGGCGCTCGCGGAAATACTAAGAAAGCCTACATTAAACTAGCAAAAGGTTTTAGTTTACCCGTTTTCGCTGCTGTTGAAGAAGCTGAAGAAAAAGAACAGGCGACCCAGAAGCAAATCGATAAAGCTGTTGAAAAACAGGCCGATAAAAATTCCCAATCAACTAAACCGTCCCACCGCGGACTGCATTTGCTTCGTAAGAAACAAGGGAAAGTATAATGGCTACTTCATCGTATAATCCAACCAGTCCTGGTCGTCGCGGTATGTCAACAGCCAATAACGACGACATTACCACTAAGCATCCGCTTCGTTCTTTGCTAGTTCCTAAACGACGTGGCAACGGTCGTAATAATCAAGGACGAATCACGACTCGACATCAAGGTGGCGGTGCCCGTCAATTTTATCGAACAATCAATTTTGGCTTAGCTGAAGGCGTAACGGCAGTCATTGAACAGATTGAATATGATCCGAATAGAAGTTCTCGGATAGCACGAATTAAAGAGAGTAACGGTTTATACCATTACGTGCTGGTAGCTAACGGCATGAAAGTTGGTCAAACAATCAGTAGTGGCGAGGAAGCAGCGATTGAAATTGGAAACCGATTACCACTGAAAAATATTCCGGTTGGTAGTACTATCCATGCAATTGAATTACAACCTGGTCGAGGGGCTCAAGTTGTTCGAAGTGCCGGAAATGGTGCCCAATTAATGGCTAAAGAAGGGGAAACTGCACAAGTTCGTTTACCAAGCGGTGAAGTTCGCTTATTTAACTTAAATTGTACTGCAAGTATCGGCAGTATCAGTAACGAACAGCATAAGAATATTCAGATAGGTAAAGCCGGCAGAAACCGCCATTTAGGTAAACGTCCGACCGTTAGGGGTGTCGTAATGAATGCTGTCGATCATCCTCATGGTGGTGGTGACGGTGGCCGTCATCGTATGGCGAAGGCTCCGCGAACACCTTGGGGCCAGAAGACATTGGGATACAAAACCCGTCGTCGAAAAAGTACATCCCAGTTTATTGTAAGAAGCCGTCATATGGCTAAAAGGAAATAAGAGGTAAGTTATGAGCCGATCACTTAAAAAGGGACCATTCGTTGATTTTAAACTAGCTAAGAAAATAGCTGCACTGGGCGCTGAAGATCGCACCATCATTAAAACTTGGGCACGATCCAGTACTATTAGCCCTGATTTTGTTGGTCGTACCATTGCAGTTCATAACGGCAAGGTTCATGTGCCGGTTTTTGTTACGGAAAATATGGTTGGTCATAAATTAGGCGAATTTTCACCTACTCGTAAATTCCGAGCTCATGGCGGCCGCTTAGCGAAAGGGACTGAGGTATCCACATGAACGCCAAAGCTATAGCTAGGGGTTTACCAATCAGCCCGCGTAAAGTTAGTGTTGTTGCATCACTTATTCGAGGCCGAACTGTTAGCGACGCTTTAATAATTCTCGATCACACGCCTCGACAAAGCGCCTTAGCTGTTAGAAAGGTAGTAGCCAGTGCCTTGGCTAATGCTGACCGAAATCATAATTTGAAAGTCGATAGTTTAAAAATTGTTGAGATAAGTGTAACTCCCGGTCCCAGAATGAAACGATACCGTCCAGCTGCTCACGGCAGGGCTTTGCCATTTCAGCGCAAAACGTCACATGTACGGGTCGTGGTTGATGGCGAAGTCCGAGCCGTAAAGAAACCGGCCACATCCGCTAAAAAGGAGACTAAGTAATGGGGCAAAAAGTTAATCCTATATCCATGAGATTACAGGTCAGTAAAGATTGGCGTGGAAAATGGTTTGTTGATAAACGTAATTATGCCGCTTTCTTAAAAGATGATTTAACTGTTCGAAAATTAATACAAAACAAACTTGGTTCTCGGGCTGCAATTAACCGTGTGGAAATAACAAGAACGGCTAATCTTGTAACTGTCACTATTACGACCGCTAAAGCCGGTGTTGTGATTGGTCGTGGCGGTGCCGGTGTCCAAGAGCTCAAAGAGTCGATTGAAAAAATATATCGAATCCCGGTCAGAGTTGATATTGAAGAAGTCAAAAAACCGGAGTTATACGCCAAACTTGTTGCTGAAAATATTGCTCATCAATTGGAACGTCGTATGAGTTTCCGACGAGCAATGAAATCTGCTGTAACAGATACAATGCGGGCCGGCGCAAAAGGTATTCGAATTGAAGTCAGCGGGCGATTAGGTGGATCTGAAATGTCACGACGCGAAAAAGATGTAGCCGGTTCTGTGCCATTACACACTTTACGAGCCGACATTGATTATGCTTTAGTACATGCCCAAACCACATCCGGAACAATCGGGGTGAAAGTATGGGTCTGCAAAGGCGAGGTAATTTAAAATGTTAATGCCAAGCCGAACAAAATTTCGTAAAGTCCGAAAAGGCCGCATTCGAGGAGTAGCAACTAGCGGTAACTATATTGCATTTGGCGATTATGGTTTGCAAGCCCAAGATAATGAACGTATCACTGCTCGTCAGATCGAAGCAGCCCGCCAAGCTATGACACGTTATATTCAACGTGGTGGCAAAATATGGATTCGCATTTTTCCACACACACCAGTCACTCGTAAGCCCCAAGATGTCAAAATGGGCAGCGGTAAGGGCAATCCGGAATTTTTTGTGGCCAAAGTTCGACCTGGCACAATTTTGTTTGAAATGCAGGGCGTAACTGAAGCCATCGCCCGTGAAGCTATGCGACTTGCCAGCAATAAATTACCAGTCAAAACGAAATTCGTAATTCGTGAGGAGCAATAAAATGAAAGTTGCCGAAGTGCGAAAATTAACGACTGCTGATCTTGCCACGGAAAGTACGAAATTACGTGAAGAAATAGCTGAAATGAGACGTCGTCTTAGTACGGGAGAGATGCAGAATGTCCGACTTATTCGAAGTAAACGAAAAGATTTGGCGCGGATATTAACTGTGCTTGGCGAACAGCTTTCGAAGGAGAATATGTAATGGCACGTATCGTCATAGGAACCGTAACTTCAAATAAAGGCGATAAAACAATCGTCGTTTTGGTGCAGTCCAGAAAAACTCACCCGCTTTATCGGAAACAATATACCGTTAGCAAGAAATTCATGGCACATGATGAAAAAAATACAGCCCAAGTTGGCGACCGTGTGGCAATTATAGAGACGAGACCGCTTAGCGCTAGAAAGCGATATAAATTGGACCATATCATTGAAAAACCGACTTTGCGCGAGAAAGATTTGGAGGTTCTCTAAATGATCCAACAAGAATCGCGTTTGGTAGTTTGCGATAATAGCGGAGCTCGAGAAATTCTCTGCATTAGAGTTCTTGGGGGTACGCGGCGTCGTTACGCGCGTGTCGGTGATATCATTGTCGCGACTGTTAAAGTCGCCAACCCAAGCGGAAATGTGAAGAAGAAGTCAGTCGTTAAGGCGCTAGTCGTAAGAACCAAGGATTCGATTCGTCGACGCGACGGCTCGACTATTAAATTTGACGACAACGCCGCGGTTATTATTGGTGACGACAAACTACCCCGAGGGACTCGTATTTTTGGACCAGTACCAAGAGAATTGCGCGATTTGGGTCACAGCAAAATAATTAGCTTAGCGCCAGAGGTACTGTAATGATATCCGATAAACGATATAAAATCCGACTTAAGAAAGGCGATATGGTGATTGTCCGTTCCGGTAAGTATAAGGGTCAAAGCGGAAAAGTATTAACTACCCATCCATCACTAAATAAAGTTACCGTGGAAGGGATTAATGTAGTAAAAAAACACGTTAAACCTGATCGCACACATCCTCAAGGAGGCATTATCGATCTAACTAAGCCGCTTTGGGTTAGTAAGGTTGGCATAATGGATCCGACCAGCAAGAAACCAACTCGCATTATCAGTAAGACTACTAACGAAAGCCATAAGCGTATCTATAAGAGTAGCGGAAAGGAGATTCTATAATGGTAAAGACAGCACCCCAAAAATCTCAACCGCTCAGTTTACGTGAACGTTATGACCGAGATATCGCCAAAACGCTTCAAAAAGAGTTAGGTCTGAAGAATATCCATCAAGTACCGCGACTTGAAAAGATTGTTATTAATGTCGGACTGGGACGAGCCAAAGATGACAAGAAAGCTATGGAAGTAGCGACCAATACAGTCCGAAAAATTACCGGGCAACAACCGATCCAAACTTCAGCTAAGCAAGCGATTGCCAGTTTTAAGCTTCGCGAAGGCAACAAAATTGGTCTTAAAGTAACGTTACGGGGTGATCGTATGTATGAATTTTTAGACCGCTTAATTAATCTGGTAATTCCACGATTTCGTGATTTTCACGGAGTTAACGCAAAAGCTTTTGATCGTCAGGGCAACTATAGTATCGGTCTAGTTGATCAATCGGTGTTTCCCGAACTCACCTTCGATGACACAGTTGTAAGTCACGGTCTGCAGGCAATTTTTGTGATTAGAGGAAAAAGTATAGAACATAATAAGGCATTGCTTAGGCAATTCGGTATGCCTTTTGAAAAGGAGAATAAGTAATGGCTAAACGATCTATCGTAGTACGTGATCTTAAACGTCAAAAAATGATTCTAAAATACGCTTCTAAGCGAGCCGAACTGAAGTCACTTGGTGATTTTGAAGGTTTAGCTAAATTACCGCGTAATGCTTCACCAACTAGATGGAAGAATCGCTGTATTGAGACGGGACGACCTCATGCCTATATGCGCCAATTCGGATTAAGTCGGATTAGTTTCCGCGAACATGCATCCAAAGGCGAAATACCAGGTGTTACAAAGGCGAGCTGGTAAGGAGGCATTATGAATAATAGAATTGCGACTGACCCGATTGCCGATATGTTAACCCGCGTACGAAACGCCGTAGCAGTTAGAAAAACCGAAGTCAATTTGCCATATTCAAAAATGAAGGAATCGATTGCTCAAATATTAAAGCAAAGCAATTTTATTGACGGCGTACATGTCAGCGGCGAAAAAACGACCAAGACTTTAACGTTAGTTATACGTGACGAACACAGCAATCCGCGGATAACAGAAATTACCCGCTTGAGTACGCCAGGAAGACGTATGTACGTTCGTGCACAAGAAATAAAAAGCGTCAAGCGGGGTAGGGGCATGGTAATAGTGTCAACTTCTCATGGTTTGATGACTGACGGTGAAGCAAAGCAACATCGTCTTGGCGGCGAATTAATCTGTAAGGTGTATTAAGATAGAGGTTCATTTATGAGTCGAATAGGAAAGATGCCCATAACAATACCAAGCGGTGTGACAGTAACTGTTGATGATAATGAAGTAACTGTGACTGGACCAAAGGGTACGCTTAAACAAAATAAATTGCCTGGTTTACAACTCAAACAGGAGGATAATCAGTTAATTGTATCGCGCCTTTCGGAAGACCCGACTGCTTTTGCTACATTTGGTTTAATGCGGTCGCTTGTACAAAATATGGTTACGGGAGTGACCCAAGGATTTAGCAAAAAACTCGAAATTAACGGAGTCGGATTTCGCGTTGCTCAACAAGGTGCCGGCTTGAAATTAAATCTTGGTTATTCGCACGATGTCATTTATGCTATACCGACTGGTGTAACTACAGCTCTTGATCAAAATGTCATTACTATCAGTGGTATCGACAAACAACAAGTCGGTCAAGTGGCTGCCGAAATTCGAGCCCTTAAGAAACCAGAACCTTATAAAGGTAAGGGTATAAAGTATGTGGGTGAGCACATTATACGCAAGAGCGGCAAAACCGGTAAGGAGAAGTAGGGAGTAGTATGACAAAAATCACCCACAAATTGCATAATCAATTATTACGAAAAAAGCGAATCCGAGCGACTATTAGTGGTACAGCTGAAAGGCCTCGACTCAGTGTGTTTATAAGCAATATGCATGTTACGGCTCAAATCGTAAATGACGAGAAGCACAATACCCTTATCTATGTTTCGTCGGTTGGCATGAAAGAAGTACCAAAGACTTTGACAGACAAGGCCGGATGGGTTGGTACCGAAATTGCTAAAAAGGCTAAAGCGGCAAAGATAAAACATGTCGTATTTGATAGAGGTAGCAGGATATACCATGGCCGCGTAAAAGTATTAGCTGAAGCGGCTCGTAACGGAGGATTGGAGTTTTAATGGCAGGATCACAACAAGATCGACGTCAGCGTCGATCACCGGGAATAGTCGAAGAAAAGCAGTTCGATGAACGGACTATAGATATCGACCGAGTCGCTCGTGTAGTAAAAGGCGGTCGTCGATTCCGTTTTCGTGCACTTGTCGTTATTGGAGACCATAAGGGTCGTGTTGGCATGGGAATTGCAAAGGGCGCCGATGTTACAGCCGCCATTACTAAAGCGACGGGTGCTGCTAAAAAAGATCTTATGCGTGTCCCGCTTTATAAAAATACTCTTCCACACGACGTAGAAGCTAAAGTTGGCGGTGCTCGAATTTTAATAAAGCCAGCCAGCGCCGGCACCGGACTAATCGCAGGGAGTGTGGTTAGGACTATGCTCGAAATCGCTGGAGTTAGTGATGCTTTAAGTAAGTCACTTGGATCAAGTAATAAAACTAATACTGCTTATGCCACAATGGCTGCCTTACGTCAGCTTGTTCCTGCCAAAAATTGGATCCGGACGACCAGGCAAACTACCGCGACTAATTTATCGGCCAAGACTATTGAACCGTCTAAAAAAACTCAATCAAAAACGGCTACTGCAATTAAAACTAAAGGGAAATAATAATGAAATATAACGATTTAACACTGAAGCCGCATTCTACTACGAAGCGAGTTGGTCGTGGCATAGCCAGCGGAAAAGGTAAAACAGCTGGGCGCGGTACAAAAGGTCAAGGTTCTCGAACTGGCTTTAGTAAGCGACCAGGCTTTGAAGGTGGCCAGAATCCTTTGATGCAAGTATTGCCAAAACTCCGCGGGTTTAATAGTCTAAGACTCAAATCTGAGACAGTTCATACCGGTCAATTAGAGCCATTTGCATCTAAAACTATAGATAATGTTCTTCTGAGTGAACAGCGACTCATTAGCAATCCGTACGTTATTGTTAAACTGCTCGCTGGTAAAGGTGATCTCACCAAAAAAGTTACTGTTAAGCTACAAGCAGCCAGCGAAAATGCGCTAGCCATTGTGCAACGAGCAGGAGGTAGTTTTGAAGTAGTTCCTCGTCCGATGCAATCGCAAACCAAAAAAGACAAAAAATAAATAAAAATGTTATTGCACTTCGCCAATCGAAATAAAAAATACGCTATACTGTTTTCAAGATAATAACTTTACGGGAGACGTGGTAGACCGACAATGAACTGGAAATTAATTTGGCGATCATTGGGTCACCATGATATGCGCAAACGTGTACTAGCCGTGATTGGTATTTTGATTGTATTTCGTTTACTGGCCGAAGTCCCAGTGCCAATTAGCGATCCACAAACCCTTCGTCAAGTGCTTAATAATCTTTTTAATTCTCCAAATACGCCTCAACTTCTTGGTTTCGTGAACGTCTTAAGCGGTGGCGCATTAGCGAACTTTTCTATCTTGATTGCTGGTCTCGGACCATATATTAACGCCTCAATCATTATGCAGATGCTAACGAAAGCTATACCTCAACTTGAAGCTATGCATAAGGAGGGTGAATACGGCCAGAAACGTATCAATCAATATACCCGTCTGTTGACATTACCATTAGCAGTTGCCCAATCTATTGGTTCGATCTTCCTGATTCGTCAAGCTGCCGAAACAATCGGTGGTATAGGTGATATTACCGCTCATACTTCAATCTTGCAGTGGGTGATTATGATATCAGCGCTGACCGGAGGTTCGATGCTACTAATGTGGTTAGGTGAATTGATTACCGAGCAAGGCTTGGGTAATGGTATATCGCTCCTTATTACGATTGGAATTGTAAGCCGTTTGCCGGAAACTATTGCTACAGTAGGAAGTGATTTTTTGAGTAAACACGATCACTTTAAAATCTTTGGCCATTCATTACCGCTTGATAAAAAATCACTACTAGTAGCGGTCATATTTATAATCGCCATTATAATTTTGACATGGCTGGTCGTGAAGCTGAACGAGGCGGCCAGGAATGTGACAATTAATTATGCTAAACGTGTGCAGGGAAATCGAGCTTATGGTGGGATAACTACGGTCCTGCCAATTAAACTAATTACAGCTGGAGTTATCCCCATTATATTCGCTGTAGCATTTTTAAGTGTGCCGAGTTTTGCCGGTCAACTACTGACAAATTCGCACAGCACAACCTTCCATCAAATAGGAACTGATTTAACGGCGTGGTTTCAACCGCCAACCGTACAAACATTTCAACAAAATGGTCTGGAGGCTTACATTTACCCTGTCGTCTATTTCCTGCTCGTATTTCTATTTACCTTTTTCTACACCAGTGTTGCTTTTAATTCCAACGAAATAGCCGAAAATTTGCAAAAGCAAGGAGGATTTATAGAGGGCGTCCGATCCGGTTCGCATACCCAAAAGTATTTAAGTAGAGTTATTAATCGATTGACGTTATTTGGTGCAATATGTTTAGGATTACTGGCACTTGTGCCAGTAATTGCTCAAATATTTATCGGTACTAGTATTGCGATTGGCGGTACAAGCATCCTAATTTTGGTCTCAGTTAGCTTACAAACATTGCGAGCGGTCGAATCTCGGGCACTCATGGTAACTTATGATCAATACAGTCAATCTGATTTTTTCAGCGATAATGAAACCCCTGAAGTTGATTCTCCGAAAAAACGTCGTTTTCGGTTGGTACCGTTCAGACGTTCAAGTTAAATTTAAATGGATTAACGTCTGATTGTAGTATTGCTAATAACACGTTAATATGTTAGTATATATTGTCTTTACGTAAGTAAAGCGCACTTCGAAAATGTAAGAAGTACTAGCTCAATCCAAACGTTTTACCCAACATCCTACTAGGAGAACTATGATGATATATGCCCGATACGCACCGTATGCCATCCTTTTTATTCTGCTTTCGATTTTGTTTATTGGCGGAAGCTCAATCGATGACGTACAAGATGTGCGAACTTTGTTAGCACTAGTAATGCTACTCCTGTTAGTGCCGAGCTGTGGTGTCATGTTTTGGAAGAGGCGACGACCAGGATGGTTACTATTAATACTGATCTTTGCCGGGTCCGGAGCTATTTTATTTAGCAAAACTGCCGTAGCCGATTCGTTAACGATACGAATCGATTGTGATTTCGCACTTACGGTGTTATCTATACTGGCGGTGCGGATAATCACTTTTGGGCAGTTACAGGTCTAGATAATCTTCCTTTTAAGGGGAGATCACAGCCTAAGACTTAGTCGTCTTCTGTGGTCTCCCCGCCAAGCTTTTGACTAGTACTTCTTATTACACTTTCCGTGAATGTAATTTCATGCTGATGAGTCCAAAAGGACGAAAAAGTGAAAACATCGTAAAACTCTTTGCATAATCTAACTATCTCTGCTATAATTCCTCAGGTTTTATGGCAGTTAATAAGGAAGTCATTGAGTTGACGGGAACAATAGTGGAAACGCTCCCTGGGGCGCAATTTCGCGTTGAACTTGAGAACAGCCATCAAATAATCGCTCATGTCGCTGGTAAAATGCGCAAGCATTTCATTCGCATTGTGCCAGGTGACAGCGTTACGGTTGAGTTGACACCTTACGATCTCAGTAAGGGCAGAATCACCTATCGCCGAGGTTAGAACATTTCCAGGAAGATTTACGCCCATTCGATTTGCATATAAGCATTGTCTGATTGGCGTGAACATGTATCTTAAATAATAGTTAGCAGTGTGTCATTGACCACAAGTAATAAAGGAGCAATGATCCGCATGAAAGTGCGTGCAAGTGTCAAAAAAATTAGCCCTGACGATAAGATCGTCCGACGTAAAGGTCGGGTCTATATTATCAACAAATTAAAACCTAAGCATAAACAGAGGCAAGGTTAGTTCATGGCGCGAATTTCTGGTATAACTATTCCGAGCGAAAAACAAGTACAGATAGCCTTAACTTATATTTATGGTATTGGGCCCAAAACTAGCCGTGATATTTTAACGGAAGCTAAGGTCGAACCAATCGTGCGCGTTAAAAATCTGACTGATGCCGAAATTTCGCGAATTCAAGAAGTTATTAACACTAAATACACGGTCGAAGGCGAATTACAACGAATAGTGACCGGTAACATACGACGCTTAAAAGACATTAATTCATACCGAGGTATCCGTCATAAGAATAATTTACCGACGCGCGGACAGCGTACACGAACAAATGCACGCACCCGTCGTGGTCGAAAAGTAACTGTCGGCGGCACGGCTCGAAAGGCTCCATCGAAGACTTAAGGTTTTAATGAATATTATGGCAGAAGAAGTAACAACCACACCGGTAATAGAAGAAACAACACCAGTACAAGAAGCTGTTGTAGCTACAGCTGTAAAAAAGAAAAAATCAAAAAGAGCCGTCTCTTATGGACAGGTTCATATTTTAGCCACTTTTAATAACACGATAGTGACTGTTACTGATCAGACAGGCAGTGCTTTGGTTACAACCAGCGCAGGTTCTTGCGGCTTTCGCGGTTCAAAGAAAGGCACAGCGTATGCTGCACAGGTCGCCGCAGAGAAGGCTTTGGAGCTAGCGAAACAACAATACGGACTTGCTAAAGCAGATGTTTTTATTAAAGGAGTAGGGCTGGGACGTGATTCGGCAGTTCGGGCACTGACCTCTCTTAATATCCACGTTGAAGGTATTAAGGACGTAACCGGTATGCCTCACGGTGGTGTTCGACCGAAGAAAGCAAGAAGGGTATAAGATTATGGCGCGTGATACTGGTTCAATTGTAAAAATGAGTCGTCGGGAGGGTTATGCTCTTCATGTTAAAGCCTATAAAGCTTTAGTGAAGCGCGCTGGAACTCCCGGTCAACAAGGCCGCAATATGCGAGTCAGAAAAGCCAGCCAATACTCGCTTCAACTTAGAGAGAAACAAAAAGTTAAACGATTGTATGGGTTATTAGAAAGGCAATTCAGTAATTTAATGAAAGAAGCGAGTCGTAGTCGCGGTCAATCCGGAGCTGATCTGCTTCAATACCTTGAGCGAAGAGCTGACAATGTAATTTATCGGGCCGGCTTTGCTCCATCACGTCGAGGGGCTAGGCAACTGATGTCGCACGGTCATTTCTTATTGAATGGGCGCCGGGTCGACATACCGTCAATCCGGGTTAAAGTCGGAGACACCTTGCAACTTCGCGAACATAGTACCAGTACAGAATACTTTAAAAAACTAGATGATGTCAGTCCAGCACCTAATACTATCCCAGAGTGGCTGAAAGTTAACCGCAAAAAAGTTACCGTCGAGATCAAGGGATTACCCACGAGAGAAGACGCTGAACCCGATATCAATGAACAATTAATTGTAGAGTACTACTCACGCTAAAGGAGGAAAGAAATCTTATGTCAAACTTGATTATAGCACCAGGAATTGTAACGGTTGAAGAGCACAGCCCAGTAGTGATACCTTTAGTATTGAGCCATTACATGGTGGCTATGGAAAGACACTCGGTAATTCACTTAGGCGAGTGTTGCTTTCCAGTATTGCCGGAGCAGCCGTAACTTCGTTTAAAATTGAAGGCATCACTCACGAATTTACGACTGTGGCTGGCGTTAAAGAAGATGTAGTTGATATTATGCAGAACCTTAAAGGCGTCCATTTTCGTGTTTACGGTGATGAACCACAAGAGTTGCGTATAGTAAAACAAGGTAAGGGTGTAGTAACTGCCAAAGATATTGCTGTCAATGCTGATGTTGAAGTCGTTAATGCTGATCATGTTATAGCTAACATTGATGACGCTAAGGGTAAATTGGTGATAGATCTAATAGTTGAAATCGGTCGTGGTTATCGAACAGTTGAAGAAGTTTCGACCAAGAAACCGAGCGATCATATTGCGCTTGACGCCATGTTTAGTCCAGTTGTGCGTGTCCGCTACAAAGTTGAAAACACTCGAGTTGGTCAAGCTACTGACTTCGATAAATTGTTAATTACGATTGATACTAACGGATCAATTAATCCACGCGAAGCATTTGAAGAAGCCGCCGCTATACTAGTTAACCAATATACCGCTCTAGCTGGTAAAACCCGTATTGCTACTGAAGCTGAAGAAGCTGAGGCTAACGGTGGATTGGTCGGCGAAAGCGATAAGGATAATGACGAATCGTCAGTCCTCAATACGCCTATCGAAGATTTGAATCTTTCTGCCCGCACGGCTAACGCGCTTATCAATAATGATATCCATACTATACGAGATCTATTTGCCCTAAATGAATCAGAACTTCGAGAATTAAAAGGTTTTGGCAGCAAAGCGCTTGATGAAGTTAAGGAAAAACTAGTGGAGTTGGAGCTCTAAATCATGCATCGTCACGGGTATAAAGGTCGAAAATTTCATCGAGAAAGCGGTCCTCGCCTTGCTCTTATGAAGGGTATGGCGGATTCACTCGTAGAACACGATTCTATTGAAACTACACTACCTAAAGCTAAAGAAATTGTACCTTATGTTGAGAAGCTAATTACCAAAGCCAAACAAGGCGGTTTACATCAACGACGGCAAATTATCAATGATCTTCAAACGGTTCGTAGTGCCCATAAGTTAGTTGATGAAATTGCACCTAAACTAAAAAATCGGTCAAGTGGTCATCTGCGAATTAAAAGGACACGTGTTCGCCAAGGTGACAATACTCAACTGGCCCGCGTTAGTTTCGTTGATGATCTGAAGGTTAAGGCTGAAATAGAAACGCCGGAACCTTCAGTTACTGAAGTTACAACTAAATCAAAGGTACGTTCGAAATGAAGACTTACAGCGCCAAACCAGCCGACGTAACACGTAAATGGTACGTTTTAAATGCCTCAGAAGGTTCGCTAGGTCGTTTGTCGGCCACTGCGGCGACTTTACTTATTGGCAAGCATAAACCGCAATTTACCTCTCATATTGATTGTGGCGACTTTGTTATTATCATTAACGCTAAGGATGTTGTAATAACCGGCAATAAGCGTCAATCTAAAAAATATTACAATCACAGTGGTTATCCGGGTGCTCTTAAAGAACGAACCTTAGGCGACCAACTCGAAAGAGATCCAACAACCGTTATATTTCATGCTATTAGAGGCATGCTGCCAGTCAATAAACTCCGCGATGATCGTCTAGGTCGTCTAAAAATATACGCCACTGAAGCGCATAATCACGGAGCTCAAAAACCCGAAATGATGTCGGTGAAAGGACTAAACTAAAATGGCTAAAAATGATTATTTTTACGCCCTAGGACGCCGAAAATCGGCTACTGCTCGAATCAGGTTAAGTGGTGGCAAGGGCAATGTAATAATCAACAGTAAACCAGCTATAGAGTATTTCGTTAACAGTCGTTACATGCAGAATAAATTATTGGCGCCGTTTACAATACTTGAACTCGACGCCACAAAATACGATGTTTCAGTTCACGTTACAGGTGGTGGGCCTGATGGACAAGTTGAAGCTATTCGTTTAGGTGTGGCAAAGGCCTTAACTCTTATGAACGAAGATTATCGCAGCACGCTTAAACGAGCTGATTTGTTAACTCGTGATCCGCGCGACAAAGAACGAAAAAAGTTTGGTCTAGTCGGTGCTCGTAAAAAGCGACAATTTACAAAACGCTAGTAATTTATTTTTGTAAATATACAATCAAAGCAATGCCAAGCTCAGGTATAATAGTACCAGCATGAGTAAGCCAGTCATTTTAACGGGGTTAAGGGCTAATAATGAACTTCATATTGGCAATTATTTTGGAGCCTTGTTACCAATCATTGATTTAGCTCGTACTAGAGCAGAAGAATTTCAGATTAATCTATTTATTCCTGATCTTCATAGCATAACGACAGCTGTCGATTATAGCCAATTAAACACCCAAATTATTAATAATTTAAAGCAATACGTGGCAGCCGGGTTGCCACTAGAACAACCTGGTGTATATATGTATCGACAAAGTTTTGTGCCGGCTCACTCTGAACTTGCTTGGATCCTCGATTGTTTTACCGGAGTAGGGGAAATGAACCGGATGACCCAATTTAAGGATAAAGCGGCCGGGTTAAATGATGACAGAGTTAACCTCGGGCTGTTCAACTATCCAGTTTTAATGGCTTCGGATATTTTATTATATGACGCGTCATACATTCCTGTCGGCGAAGACCAAACGCAACACCTTGAATTCGCTAGGGATATAGCCGGTCGAATTAATAAACGTTTCGGGAATCTTTTTACTGTTCCTAAACCAGTTAAACAGCAGCACGAATTTTTCGGCAATGACCAAGGCTTACGCATCCGTGATTTGATGGTACCAACTCGTAAAATGAGTAAAAGTGACGAAACCGGTAAAGGTGTAATATTTTTAAACGACGATCCAGAAATAGCTGCCAGAAAGATAATGAGCGCAGAGACTGACAGTTATGGCAAAATTCATTTTGACATATCAAAACAGCCGGGAATTACTAATTTAATCCAAATTCTAGCTTTATTAAAAGGGTGTCATTTAAAATCAGTTATAGGTGAATGGGAAGGCAAGTCTCATTACGGCGACTTAAAAACCGAGGTCGCTAAGTCTATTCATGACTTTTTAGTGAGTTATCAGAGCAAATTGACAGAAGTTAACTTATCATCGCTTCAGCATAAGTTAGTTGAAAGTGAAGTTGCCATGAATAAGCAAGCTAATAAAAAGCTATTTGCGGTCCAACAGGCCATTGGATTACGCTCTCGTCTATGAAAGATGTCAAAGTTAAAATTACTCAACGCTTAGACCAAGCGGTTGTCGCTCAGATACCTAAAATAAGCCGGTCTTACGCGGCCCGTTTAATTGAATCCGGTAAGGTCAGCGTAAATGATCAAGTCATCCAAAAGGCGGCCTTCAAAGTTCGTGACAATGATAAATTGAAAATTGACTTCGACCCGCTTCAACTTAACAGTTTACAAGCTATAGATATACCAATCTTATATGAAGATGAAGATTGTATCGTTATAAATAAACCAGTCGGACTATTAACTCATAGTAAAGGAGCATTCAACCCAGAACCTACCGTTGCATCTTGGTTAAAAAGAAAAGTAAAAATTGACCTCGGCGACGAACGAGGTGGTATTGTCCATCGACTAGATCGAGCCACCAGTGGCGTTATGATTTGTGCCAAAACATTGGAAGCTCAAAATTGGCTTCAGAAACAATTTTCTCAGCGTAAAGTAATTAAAATCTATAATGCCGTGGTATCTGGCCAAATGCCGCACGATCACGCCATTATTGATATGCCCATAATACGAAATCCGAAAAAGCCACAATTTTTTCATGTTAGTAGTAAAGGTAAATCAGCTGTAACAGAATATTGGGTAGAAGACAAAAGCCCGACCAAAAACTTAGTTAAACTTCAACCCAGAACCGGTCGAACCCATCAGCTGCGAGTTCATTTAAGCACCATCGGACACCCAATTATTGGTGACACTTTTTACGGCGGTCAAGAGGCGGATAGATTATTTTTACATGCGAGCGAACTAGAACTAACACTACCAAGCCGTCTGCGAAAAAAGTTTAGCATTCCCCTTCCTGCCCAGTTTAGGGATTTAGTAAAGTCATGAGCGAACTTTTACTCCATCCAACTAGTCAACGTACCTTATCCGTTTTGATTGAGCAAACTCCTCATGCGCTTTTACTAGTGGCAGGAAGTGGTAGCGGTAAAACAGCGGTAGCACGATTATTAGCTAGCAAATTATTAGGTATTGATTTACTGCAGCTAAATAATTATCCCTATTATAAGGAAATTAAACCGGATGATCGACAAACCATATCTATTGAAGCCATCCGCGATATGATACGATTTACATCCTTGAAGACGACTACTAAACCCGCTATTAGTCGTATAATCGTCATTGAAAACAGCAACTTTATGACGGCCGAAGCTCAAAACGCTCTCTTAAAGACACTTGAAGAGCCACCAACGGGCACAACCATAATATTAACATCACCCAGTGAACAATTGCTTTTACCGACTGTCGTTTCCCGGGTTCAGGTTATTTATCTACCAATGCCTGACAATGAATCTTTGAAAAATTATTTTAAAAATGAGGGTTATAATTTACCGGAAATTGAGCAAGCAATCCTGATGAGCGGAGGTTTGCCAGGCCTCATGCATGCTCTTCTTCAAGATGATGAGGAACACCCGCTCTTAGAAGCGACACGCACTGCTAGAAGCATTATAGGACAGACATCATTTGAACGGCTCACGCTAATTGATGAACTTGCTAAAAACAAACAACTCTGTTTAGATACACTTTTTATCCTGGAACAAATGGCACATATTGCTTTGGGACAAACATCTAAAACTGATAAGTCCATCAAGCAATGGCAAAAAATATTATCACTCAGTTATGAGGCACATAAACTATTATTGTCGAATGCCCAAATAAAACTTGTCTTGCTAAATTTTATGCTGGCAATCTAAGCTGATATAATCAGATGGTTAAATATGTATGATCTTATACTAGTCGCGGCATTTGGCGTATTTGTCTATTGGAATTCTCGAGTACATGATGATGAATTTGCCGCGCTATCTCGAGGTGTCGGCAATAGATTAGGAAAGTTATGGGATATTGCTCATCAAGGTATGAGAGATAATCGTTTTTTAAGATCAGAGAAAGCATTATTAACAATACTTAAAATTGATGAGCGGAATGCCGCTGCTTATAACCGTTTGGGAATTTTATACGCCAAACAAAAAGAATATCGCGATGCAATTGATTGCTTTGAAATTGCCTCAAGTATAGAGGCAACTCCTTCAGCCCTTCATAATCTTGGTTTAATCTATTATGAGACCGAAAATTATGAAAAAGCGGCTGTGGCATTCCAAGAGGCATTGAAGCTTGACGACCAACTGGCCGCTCGTCATGTAGCCTTCGCCAAAGTACAAGAAAAACTTGGTAATTTTCAGATGATGTTTCAAGAATTAGAAAAAGCGTCAGATCTTGAACCAAATAGGGAAACGTATACGTTACTAGCCAAAGCTTATCGTGCACATGAACATGAAGCCGAAGCAGATTTAATTGAAGATAAACTAAAAAAGATGATAGTTACATCGAGTCAGCCCAAGCGAATTATACGTCCGCCACGAGTTGTTATTTAACCCCTGTTTTGATAGACTAGTCGTGCATTGTTTGATCTTTGGCTTTTATGTCATTGGGTCTGTCATTGTAATTTTCAAATGCCACCTTAGCTCAGTGGTAGAGCAACACTTTTGTAAAGTGAAGGTCGTCGGTTCAAATCCGACAGGTGGCTCCATAGATTACTTCGGTTTATAGTAAAATCGTAGTAAAGCTTGCAGGGATAGTGAAGCGGTCAAACACGACTGTCTGTAAAACAGTTGGCTTATGCCTTCGCAGGTCCGAATCCTGCTCCCTGCACCATAATGCCGAAGTAGCTCAGCGGTAGAGCATCTCCATGGTAAGGAGGGGGTCACGAGTTCAATTCTCGTCTTCGGCTCCAATTTGTTACAGAGGTCTTAATCTGTTAAAGTTATGACGGAAAGGTTATATATACATGGCTCGAAAAAGTGATAAACGGAAAATTGTTGGATTGGTCAGCGAAGAGTCTGGTGAACGGAGTTATTATACTTCAAAGAATTCTGTTAATACGCCAGGCAAATTAAGCTTACGTAAATACAGTCAGAAGCTCCGAAAACACGTGCTATTCGTCGAAACCAAGAAGAATTTAGGTCGTAACGAAGTCAAGCCTCGGAAGAAATAAATTTTAGCTTACATACTCATTAAGCTACTGGCAGGGGTGGCCGGACTTGAACCGACAGCACGACTTTTGGAGAGTCGCCGCTTACCATTAACGGACACCCCTATAGTGCTTACAGATTAACGAATTTTAGAGTAATTGTCACGAGGAACACTTTTCAGCAAGTTGAAAATTGTTATACAATACAATATATGACAAAGCGCGCAACCAATCGACCTCTGCTATTAATGCTCTATGGCTTTCCCGGTTCAGGTAAAACCTATTTTGCCCGACAGTTTTGTGATCGTCTCCAAGCAGCTCATATTCAAGCTGATCGGATTAGGTATGAACTATTTGATAAACCACGTTATGACAAGCACGAAAACGATGTTGTCACTCATTTAATGGATTATATGACCGAGGAATTTCTAAATGCCGAAATTAGCGTAGTCTATGACGTAAATGTTGCACGTGGCGCGCAAAGACATAGTTTGCGTGACTTAGCGCATCGAACGCACGGCGTACCACTTCTAATATGGTTCCAGATGGATGCCGAAAGCGCTTATTTACGAAATTTAAAGCGTGATCGTCGTCGAATAGACGATAAATATGCGGCTGCCTATGATCATTCGACATTTAATACAATGTGTGGGCAGATGCAAAATCCGACCTCACTTGAAGACTATATCGTTGTCAGCGGCAAACATACTTTCAACACCCAATTCAACACAGTCCTACGTCGATTGCGTGAGCTTGGCCTTATGACTGCTGACAATATGATACCGGTCGTCAAACCCGGACTTGTTAATCTCATACCTCAACCTAACATTCAGCAAGGACGCTTCGATCCAAGCAGGCGAAATATAATTATTCGACAATAATACCTATTCTCATGTCTTATAAAGAATTTGATGTTAATGGCATCGGCAAAATAAAAATATACAAACGTAAAAATAACCGCAGTTTAAGATTAACTGTGGCAGCCAACGGTGCAGTTCGACTGACGATGCCATTATGGACACCATATCAAGTTGGATTAGCTTTTACGCGGGCTAAAAGTGAATGGATTAAGACTCAAAGTGTTCGGCGAACTAATCCGATTTATGCTGATGGCATGAAAATTGGCAAATCCCACCACTTGATTCTTAAGATGGTTGAATCGAATATTCCCATTAAAACTGCGATTCGACAAACGACCGTAACTGTTATTTATGGAAAGCGATATAGTCCTACGGACGACGCGGTACAACAAGCAATTCATAATGCCTGCTTGAGAGCTTTGAGGCGTCAAGCAGTGGCATTATTAGGTCAACGCCTGGAACAACTGTCATCCATACACGATATTATCTACGCGAAACTCGCAATAAAGCAGATGAAAGGGCGCTGGGGTAGCTGCGATCAAAACAAGAACATAGTCTTGAACTTATACTTAGTGCAACTGCCTTGGGAGCTGATTGATTATGTTATATTGCACGAATTAACTCACACCAGAGTACTTCGCCACGGCGAACCTTTTTGGCGTGAATTAGAAAAATTTTCACCGAATGCAAAGCAGCTACGAAAAAAAATAAAATTGCACCGTCCTGAGTTATACGTAGCCTAAGTACTAATGGTTATGTCATAATAAAATGAAATGCTTATAAGCAAAATCCCTAGAAAGATAAGCCCGACTCCGAGTCTTGAACATAGCCAGTTGACAAGTCTTATAAATAGCATGGCCGACGGGGTTATTGCCGTCGATAGACAGTGTCGGGTCGCTCTTTATAACGGAGCCGCTTTAAATATACTTGACCGAAACGACCCGGTTGGTAACAAATCAATCGGCGAAATGTTTCATCCTATAGATAAAGACGATAAGCCGGTAGATATCGTTGATCTGATAAAATCTACGACAGTTCCGACAACAAATCGCAACCTGAGACTTAAATATAATGACGACAGTGCGATTAATTTATTTCTTAGTATCGCCCCGGTGCGGTTAGGTTATGGTGAGGTGGGCGAGAGAGGTTATGTCATCTTACTGAGGGATATTACTCACGAAAAATCACTCGAAGAAGAGCGTGATGAATTTATATCCGTCGTCAGCCATGAGCTACGGACGCCAATTGCTATTACTGAAGGCAATATAGGCAATGCACAGTTTATCACTGAAAAAAGCGGCGATTTGTCGCAAGTTAAAAAAGCCTTGACTGAAGCGCACAATCAAATATTATTTTTAGCTGATTTAGTTAATGATTTGTCGATGCTTTCCCGAGCCGAACGCGGTAAATTACAAGTTGACGTGGAGCTAATTCCGGTTCACGAACTTATTACCGAGCTGATTGATAACTACCGTCCAGATGCGGAGAAAAAGGGCTTACAGCTCAACGCTAGTGTTAACAACGATGTAACGACGCTAAGATCTGGCAAATTGTATGTCAGGGAAATATTGCAAAACTTCATAACTAATTCATTAAAATACACCGAAAAAGGTTCGATTACGCTGCAAGCTCACGCCTATTCAAACGGTGTTAGTTTTTCAGTATCGGATACCGGTATAGGTATTAGTCGAGGCGATCAGCAACGTGTCTTTGATAAATTCTTCCGAAGCGAAGACTTTCGGACCCATAAGACAAGTGGTACGGGGCTTGGTCTCTACGTCACCGCCAAACTAGCCAACCTATTACAGGCCAATATTAATCTATCAAGTGAACTTAACAAAGGTTCAACTTTTAATATAAATATACCCAATCTACCCCTACCGAAGAAGTCAATTCATGAGCGAATATCAGAAGGCTGAACGTTATTGACATGCATTATCGGAATGCAAATATTTCGACCTTTCCATAAAACACTCGAAAATTCATAACGAATCATAGAATAATTTAGTAAAATAACATCTATTAAAGTTAACAGAGGCGGCAACAACAGTGACCGACTAAACCACCTACGGTAAGTTAAGTAGACTACTTGGGCGTATATAAGTGTCAATGTAATAACACATAATAAACTTACTATAAATAATTGTTCTGATAAGTGACCAACTAGCGCAATTACAATAAGTGTATAAGGTAACAGAAAACCAAAAGCTTCGAGAATTGTCACAAACATCACTAGTTCCATCCGCCTATGTAGTTGAGGATAACGGGTACGTATAAATGTGGCTCGTTGTTCGGCTACATTTTTATGACTAGTTATGGCAACATTATTATTACTCTGCATAAAACTGTAGCCATCATGGGTGGCGCTGACACGGGCAAAGTAGCTTTCTGGTATAATTGAACGACTGACTGCCCCAAATCCACCAGCACTTTCAAGCACTTCGCGTTTAATAATCCAACAAGTACTCAGTACAGCTGGACGATGAATTAATTTTCGCGGTAGGGCTAGTTCCCAGGCATATCGAATTGGTTGAAATAAAATTGAATCACGATTAGTTTTGTCATGTTTAATTATATTTTTCGGAATTACGCTCATCATACTTTTTTGCTTTTGTAACATAGAACCGACGAGCTGTCGTAAGCTATCAGGTTGAAAGCGCACATCTACTCCGCAAAATAAAATTAATTCTCCATTTGATTCGTCAAATAAACGTTGGTAAGCAAAATTTTTGGCAAGCCAATTATCTTCAGGACTATCACCTTGTATAAACATAACTCCGTCTTGAGCAAAATCTCGAATAATTTCAGGTGTATGTTTATTTTGAGAACAATCGTCCAATACAACTATTTCTAATTTTGGATAATTTGAAGTAATCAGCGATTTAAGGCATTGATCTAAATCGTCTGTTTCATTACGGGCAGGTATAGCCACTGTCAAGGTAGGATATTCCCGATCGGATAAGTTCATTGTGGCAGAAATAGGGGGGCGAGTTTTCATTAATTGGCGCGTCACAGTCGAAAGTAATATAAACATTCCCAGTAAATCGATATAAATTACGACTAACCATAAATGGTAGGTTGAGATATTGAGAATAATATCCAAGCGCCAAGATATAAGTAGAACCGCTTGTATTAAGATTATCCAGAGACTGCATTGGATTGTAGCACGTCTTAAATAATGAACATTAATCTGAGCTTTCCGAAGACGTAGCATATTACAAATTCGATATAAGTTCATAACAGCCAATAATATAGTCGGTAAACTTAAATGCGAATACAAGATGAGAATACTATCAATTAATAAAGCTGACGATATAAATAGCGCGCAAACTCTCCGCCATTTTAGTGATGGCATTAGCCACAATAAAAGCTCAAAAGCTGTAATTATTCCAAACAGCTCTAAACCGAGCAACATATCACTACTATAGCACGCGCTTGACCAGAGGTAAGGAAACTGCTAAGCTTGACAGTAATGGCCTACAACTTAATGTAGGTTGTTTTTATTTTAAGGAGAAACTAAGTGAGTGATACTCCTGCTAGAACCCCGAAAAAGCGAAAGCTTCGTGCTACCGGAGAGACTATCCGCGAACGAGCTGAAAGAGGGGCTGAAAAGCAATCTTCAAAACGATCGAGTGTTTGGAAGCAAATTAGGCATTACTTTGCTTTTATTGGAATTACGGCTGTGTTTATTGGCAAACCGCTAAAATTTATTGGTCATTACGTTATTCCGCCTTATTTTCGAAATAGCTGGAAAGAATTAAAGCTTGTCACGTGGCCAAATCGAAAACAAACCCGACAGTTGACTCTTGCTGTCATTATGTTTTCAGTAGTACTCGGTACGTTCGTGGCTCTACTTGATCTTGGTTTCGGCAAGCTATTTAAACAGGTAATTATCAAATGAGTAATGGTAGATATGATTCACAAAAGCAATGGTATGCCATACATACGTATAGTGGCTATGAAGAGAAAGTAGCAGAAAGTATTCGGCAGCGAGCTGAATCACTCGACATGAAAGATAAAATCGTTCGGGCATTAGTTCCCAAAGAAAAGATGATCGAAGTTAAAAACGGCAAACGAAGAGTAGTGGAAAAACGCATATTTCAGGGATACGTTCTTGTCCAAATGAAAATGAGCGAAGATGCTTGGTACATCGTGCGTAATACGCCAAGTGTCACCGGTTTTGTCGGAAGTGGCACCGAACCAACACCATTAAGCGATGAAGAAATCGAAAAAATCCAAAAACGAATGGGCGTCGAACAACCAAAACACCGGATTGATTTAACAATCGGTGAAGTTGTTAGCATTACGGACGGTCCCTTCAAGGGATTTGATGGTGCCATCAACGAGATTGATTCTCAAAAAGGTAAAATTAAAGTGCTAGTTAATATGTTTGGTCGAGAAACGCCAGTGGAGCTAGATAGTTTGCAGGTGAAACGAGTTTAGACTCTTCTCAATTAACAGATTATAAGATATAATGACAACCACTAAATACTACTTATAGGTAGGAGAATTAAGTAAGTTATATCAACTTGGCTAGTTCGATAAGGAGATTAATTATGGCGAAGACCGTCAAAGCAAGGTTAAAATTGAAAATTCCAGCAGGTCGGGCTACCCCAGCACCACCAGTCGGCAGTACTCTCGGTCAATACGGCGTCAATATGATGGACTTTATAAATCCATTTAATGAAGCGACCAAAGATATGCAGGGTGAAACGGTTTCGGTTCACATAACTATTTACGAAGATCGCACTATGGACTTCCACGTTGTTAGTATGCCGACCGATGATCGCATTCGGGCCGAATTAGGCATCACAAAAGGCTCTGGGCGTCCAAACAGCGAAAAAATACCGAAAAAATTATCACAATTACAATTGACTAAAATTGCTGAGGCTAAGGCCCGCGATATGAATACGGAAGATACCGAGGCAGTTAAGAAAATGGTGGCTGGAACCGCCCGAAGTATGGGTGTTGAAGTAGAGTAACTAAAATAATTGTTGTGGGAGTCTTAAATTAGCTTAGACGTTTGTACCACAGAGGAGCTAGATTATGGCAGAAATTAAGAAAAAAGTTAGTAACACTAGGACAACCAGAAAACCGGTTGCTAAAGCAGTCATTAAACCTGAAAAAGCTTCTAAAACTGTTGATCAGATACCAGCTGAAGCAATTGAAAGCCCAAAAATAGAACCGCTAGCTAAAACAAAAGCAGGTAAGCGTAGCGCAAAGTCACTTCGTGAAGCTGAAGAGCTTAAGGCTAAGGAGGAGCGAAAAGCTTCTATTTCAGAGGCGAAAGTCGATGAAAAGCCTAAACGAAATATAAAACCGACTCGTTCACGGCTAGAACGACGTGGTAAAAAATTTCGTGAAGTTGCTAAAAAAATCGAACTTGGTAAGCAATATAATGCTGTCGAAGCCATTGAATTAGCGACACAGACGAGCCCGACAAGGTTTGATGCAACGGTTGAACTGCACGTTAATTTAAACGTCGATCCCAAAAAAGCTGATCAAAATATCCGAGACAATGTCGTACTACCAGCCGGGACCGGAAAAACGGTGCGTATTGCGGTTTTTACCGATGATAAAGTTACCGGAGCGGATATTTCGGGTATTGATACAATTTCTAAAGCACTCGATAAGGGTACAATCGACTTTGATGTCTTAATTGCTACACCCGCCGCTATGCCAAAATTGGGTAAATACGCTCGATTGCTTGGCCCCCGCGGCCTTATGCCGAATCCCAAAAGTGGGACCGTTACAACAGACATTGGGAAAGCGTTATATGAGTCAAAAGCCGGCAGAATAGAGTACCGTGTTGATAGTACAGGTATTATTCACTTAGGTATTGGTAAAGTTTCATTTGGTAAAGATAAACTGCTGCAAAATTATCAGGCTATTGCCGCATCGATTAAAAGTAACAAACCAAATAGCGTTAAAGAAAATTACATCAAAGCGGTACATATCACTACGTCAATGGGTCCGAGTATTGCTATTCAAACCAGCGAATTATAGCCTTGCATACTACTAGCCACATATCTAACTAAGTAGTTTTTACACTTGCCAAGAACTAAGTCAATTACGTAGAATTGCTATATAGATAGTGAGGGTATAGTAGTTGTCGGTTTTTAGTAACCAGCAGATCCGATCAGCGATCGAAGAGGGGCATATTTTGTGCGTACCATTTAATGGTAAGCATATAAGTCATGCCAGCCTAGATGTAACGCTCGGACACTACTACTTCCGCACTGGTCAAAATAACGGACATCCCATCTATAACCCTTTTGATGAAGGTGATGTAAAGCGTTACTTTGAAGGCCCTCATCGGGCAATTTCGCACGATAAATGGTGTCTTGAAAATGGCGTCAAACTCCTAAAAGGCATTCCACCGAAACATCTTGTAATTCCTATAAGGCCGGGTGAGAGAATTTTAGGACATACTCACGAATTCTTCGGTATCATACCGCCGGGCGCCTGTGAAATACGATCCCGTTCAAGCTGGGGCCGAAATGGTCTTGCCGTCAGTTTTGATGCTGGTTGGATTGATCCAGGGTATATTAATCGTTTGACTCTCGAAATTTTTAACCTTAATCAGCGCGAAACAATGCTTTTACCGGTCGGAGAGAGGATTGCTCAGGTGATCTTTTATGAATCTGGTGAAGTTGAGGGAAGTTATGGTAAAGGACGAGATCATGGATTTAGTGGTAAATATCAAAGCGGAACAGACATAAAGACCCTAATAAAAAATTGGAATCCTTCATTAATGCTACCTCGCTCTTACCTTGATAAGCGTGAACCGCCAACTAAAATAAAAGGCTTGAGGGAATTATAGAATGAACTTGATTGATGCTGGAAGGCGACCCAGAATATGACACCCCAGAAAGGTACATTCATAGTTATTGAAGGCACCGACGGATCGGGTAAAACAGTCCAGTTTAAATTACTTGAGAAACGACTACGCGAAGCTGGCCACGACGTGGCAGTATTCGACTTTCCCCAATATGATGCTCCCTCAAGTTATTTTATCCAACAATATCTAAACGGTCATTACGGCTCCGCCAATAGCGTCAATCCTTACGTTGGGTCTTTATTTTTCTCACTTGATCGATACGAAGCGGCACCAGCTATTCGTAAGGCGCTGGATGAGGGTAAAATTGTTCTTTCCAATCGTTTCACCGGATCAAATATGGCTCATCAGGGAACGAAATTTAGTCATCCCGAGGAAAGAAGAGGATATTTCATTTGGTTGGATAATATGGAGTTTCAAACTCTTAATATTCCGAGACCTGATTTAAGTGTTGTTCTTCGAGTACCGGCGGAAACCGCTCAACAGTTGATTGATCTTAAAGATAAACGAAGTTATACCGATAAGAAACGAGACATACACGAAGCCGACCTTGAACATCTGAAGCGATCAGTCGAAACCTATGATGACTTATGTCAGCTTTTCCCAAGAGATTTTATACGAATTGACTGTACGCGTGGCGGAGAATTGCTCAGTATAACAGACATCAGTAACTTGCTATGGGAGAAAGTCACACCGCACTTGCCAATTAAAGCGGAGTCAACGAAGCAGGCAGTTATGCCAGCAACAGCCAGTTCCGCCAGCATCTCTAAATCGGCGGAAGTTACCAATCCTTATCTTAATAAAACCAAAGAAGGGTCTCGCATTACAAAGGCTGGATACGATTATCTGTCATCAGTTATTAGTAATACTACAGGGAATGTTTATACATTTAATAACACACTATCGCCAATGACAATTGCGGCCGCCATGGCGCGACTCTCCCGCCGCGGCGATGATATGCGTATAACGATATTAGATGAGTTCGCTAACTCCTTAGGTAAAGACGAGAAATTGTTGCAGCGCGTTATTACCGCTTACGGAGACGATTCGGTCCAGCAGCTGGCCGGTCAACACGTCGTTGTAGAAAAAGCTTCTAATCTCTTGACTAAAAAATTAGAATGGGGTCGTTTAGCCGCCTATCTAGAGCAATCAACAAGGTACATTTACTTTGATCAAACGGATCAAGATGGAAATTACAAATTTCATATCCCTAAGCATTTTGATGAAGGTTCCAAAAAATTTTATGTGCGAAACTTACGTCAAATATTTCAACTCTATTCTTCAATAGTTCACGAAACTACTTCGTATATCGAAAGCATATCTGAAGCCCCGCAAAACGAAAGAGATGCAGTCTGGCGTAGTGCAGTCCGTGCCCAAGCCTGTGATGCGGCTCGGGCGGTACTACCAGTAGCAACTGAATCTACGGTTGGTATTTTTGCATCAGGACAGGCACTAGAAAGTCTTATATTGCACCTGATGTGGGACGAATTACCCGAAGCTAGGGAAGTCGGTCAGCAATTATTAGACGAATCTCGAAAAGTTATTCCTACGTTCCTGGAACGTGCCGATAAGCCAGATCGGGGTGGAGCCACCATCGCTTACCAGGCTAATACACGACAAGCCGTAAAAAAATTGGCTTCAGAATATTTACCCAATCACTATGCCGATCAGTATGAACCAATCACCCTAAGTCATGTTTGGCCCAGGAATGAGTTAGATATTGTAGCCGATATGCTTTACGAATTTAGCGATCAACCCCTTAGCAAAATCCAAAAAGAAATTGACGGATGGTCTTATGACAAAAAAGCATCGGTTTTTCAAGCCTATATGGGCGAAAGACTAAATCGCCGCCATAGACCAGGTAGAGCCTTAGAAAAAATTCATTATAGCTGGGACCTGATGTGCGATTACGGTATTTTTCGAGATTTACAACGCCATCGGATGGTTGACGATCTTGAATGGCAACAATTGACACCGCGTTATGGCTATGAAATCCCCCAGTTAATAGAAGACGCCGGTCAAGAGGAAGATTATGAACGTTGCTTCGAGCTAAGTCTTGAACTTTACAGCTTTCTCCAAAAGGCGGGCTATCTCATCGAATCGCAATATGCTACCTTGCTTGGTCATCGAATGCGCTGGAAAGTGACTTTGAATGCACGTGAGACATTCCACCTATTTGAGCTAAGAACAAGTCCTCAAGGTCATCCTGGATATAGGAAGCTTGCTCAGCAAATGTATCAAAAATTAAGCGAAGTTCATCCGATGTTAGGCGAACAGATGAAATTTGTTAATAAAGGTGAGGATCCCGAATTAACCCGTTTGGCAGCCGAACGGTATACGCAATTTAAACTTCAAGCACTACAATAATCAAAAGCAAATAATTTTATTTATTTTGTTTTGGTTGTTGTCGCGAACTAAAAGCATAATAATGACCAAGAAACACTTCTGTGGCATTACGATCAGACTTAGATATTCCAGCTATCGCTATCTCTGATAAGGCTACCTGGCCCAAGATTTGTTTACCGGATCTATTTGTTTCAGGCAGATAAGCCGGACTTTCTTCAGTTGATACACTCAAAACTACACTTCCCAGGAACAGATCCTATCTTCTCTTTCATATATTTCTCTTTAAGTAACATCAAAATAATACATCTAGAAAAAAATATGTCAATCTTGACAAATGTGATTAGAAGTAATTATATAGTTCAGTATGTTTACTGAAAAAGCACAGGTTAAGTTTATTATTATCCTATCCCACCTAGGGCTGTGCTTCAGTATGGTTGAAGCCAAATCGTAAATACGATCAGCGCAGCCCAACAACCATCAGGCTTCAACCGAAGTCTGTTTTTAATTTAAGGAGAATCGGATGTCTAGTTACGAAACACAAACTTCATTATCCGCAAATGAAGAACAAATAGACGCAAAATAGTATGCAGGAAAGCCCAGCGCCAACCTTTAATACGGATGACAACTCTAGCCCAGATAGGTTAGAAGTTGACGCGTTCGAATTTTCAACCAGTTGGCAACGAAGAGAAGCACGAGAACGCTTTCAAGCCTTAGGTCGAGTGACTATTGGTAATAACCTGCGCATTCCCGGTCCGGGTTACTTTGCGAACTAATAGCCCTATATTTATGTAGCCGGATTGGTTGGCCGTTTGTCAAAAACTAGGCATTGACTGTCTTATGTTATCTGTTGTAGAATATTAGATTGATTGCCAAAGACAGCGACGGGCTAAAACCTTAATAATGTCGCCGAGGTACAACTCAGAGTGAGTAGTAGCGTCTTTGGTTTTTTTACCAAGGACGTTTTTATTTGGCAAATTGCAATCAAGTGATCTAGCGGTCGATAGCACTGCAGCATAATCGTAAAATAACGGAGTAATTATGGCCTTATCAAAAGATAAGAAAAATGAAGTTGTATCTGAAGTTTCAGAGCTTTTAAACTCAGCTAAAATTACCGTGATAGCTAAATATCAAGGTACGACTGTCAAAGCGATGCAGAACTTCCGTAAACAAGCTAATGCAAATGGCACAATAGTCAAAGTCGCCAAGAACCGCTTGGTCAAACAAGCCTTGAGTCAGACAAATAGCTTAAAAAATGTTGATACTAACGTCCTTGAAGGAATGCTTTTGTATGCCTTTAACTCTGAAGACGAAGTCGCCCCGGCTCAAGTAATTGCTAACTTTAGCAAGGAACAACCGTCTCTTGAATTTGTCGGTGCAATTAGTGCGGAAGGTCGTTTCTTGAATGCTGAAGAAGTTAAAGCACTCGCTGCACTTCCGGGAAAACAACAGCTTATATCACTTATTTTGGCTACTTTATCGGCACCACTAAACGATACTTTAAGTGGTCTATCGGGTAATATTCATGGTTTATTAGATGGTTTAGCAGCAAAAGCTGCAACTAATTAAATTTATTAAGGAGAATAACAATGGCAGATTTAAAGAAAGATCGCAAAAGAATTAACAGAATTAACTGTACTTGAAGTCAATGAACTCAAGAGGTATTTTAAAGGATGAATACGGTATAGAGCCAGCCGCAGCAGTGGCAGCCGTTGCCGGACCTGCAGTCGGTGGAGCCGAAGCTGGTCCAGCCGCTCAAGAAAAAGCTGAATATGATGTCATTCTAAAAGATGCCGGTGCCCAGAAAGTGGCTGTCATTAAAGCGGTTAAAGATATTACGCAAATTGGACTAGGTGAAGCAAAGGCATTGGTCGACGGAGCACCAAAACCGATATTAGAAAAAGCTAAGAAAGAAGATGCTGAAAACGCCAAGAAAGTTCTCGAAGAAGCTGGCGCCACGGTTGAACTTGCCTAATAAAACAATCAGCTAAATTTCACGACTTAGAATTGTCAGGTTGTATATATTCAATATAACCTGACTTTTCCACATATTTTGCTGTTGTTTTGACTTGACTTATCAAACATGTTAGGTTTAGGAGTGAAAGCTGTATACAAAAAGCTGACGAGAGACGGAGAATAAACATGGCAGACCTTCCAGAAAAACAAGTTAAGCGTCTCAGGGCACTTATCCAAGAGGCTGAAACAAATCTGGCAGCCGCAACTGAGTTATTGATTAGTATTGTTGGTGATGATGCAAAAGTTGCGCCAGCCGCACTAGATGCAACTATCGGTAAAGTAATTGAAGGTGTGTTTGACGGCCAAAATATGGTAGGCAGTGACAGTAAAACTTACCCAGTACCGGCTAACTATGCGTCAAAATCAAAGTTAGTTCAGGGTGATATCCTGAAGCTAACAATTGCCGAAGACGGAACCTTTATGTATAAGCAAATTGGGCCTGTCCCACGAAAGCAGGTCGTGGGGGCTTTAAAGCTTGAAAATGGCCATTACTACGTTACTGTTGGCAAAAAAGATTTCCGTGTACTGCTTGCCAGCGTAACATATTTCAAAGCCCGCCCCGGCGATCAAGTAAGCGTCAACCTTCCCGAAGATAATGACAGCGCCGAGTGGGCTGCACTCGAAGCCGCTTTATAATTTAGCTGAAGTAGCTTAGACGTACTTCATTACACAACAATTGTTTGCTATAAAGCCATATATAATATATCTGACATGGAGCAAGCCTTATATCGAAAATACCGATCTAAAACTCTTAAACGAAATAGTCGGCCAAGAACACATTACAAAGACCTTGCAAAACGCTATTGATAAGGGACGGATCAGTCATGCCTATCTGTTCACTGGCCCTCGTGGAGTAGGTAAGACTAGTATTGCTCGCATCCTAGCGCACCAACTCAATAGCGTACCTTACAACGATGAAGGTAGTCATCTAGATATTGTCGAAATAGATGCTGCCAGTACGGGCGGAGTAGATGAAATTCGGGAATTACGAGAAAAAGTTTACATTGCTCCGGTTAATGGTAAATATCGCGTCTATATCATCGATGAAGTCCACATGATGTCTACGGCAGCTTTTAATGCCTTATTAAAAACACTTGAGGAACCGCCGGCCCATGTAATATTTATATTAGCTACAACTGAAGCACATAAATTACCGGCGACCATTATCAGTCGAACGCAGCGCTATACGTTTCCGGCCAATTTCGGCCGAAAAATGATCGAACATCTTGCGTTTTATTGCTGATATCCGAAAAAATCAACATATTGACGATAGCGCCTCAACTTATTGCCGAATATAGCGAAGGTAGTTTTCGTGACAGCATCGGTATGCTAGATCAAGCTAGAAGTATCCATACCAAAATAGGTCGAAACGAACTCGAATCGTTGCTTGGCGTTCCGTCTCGATCGGCCATCAAGATATTATTGGTAGTTTAAAGAATATAACGCCCCTAAACTAATAACAATACTGACATAACTTATAGAAAGTGGCTATCAGGCAGCTGTTATTGCCAAACAAATAAGCAAGTTGTTAAGAGAAGTTTGATTGACAATCGACCGCTACTGGATAAGCAAATAACTCTTGAAATTCTGGCCAAGCTGATTGAGGTGCCGGTCTCGCATAATCCAGAACAACTGCTTGAATTAATATTGCTGGATAATGCTCTTAAAGGCACTTCCAAGCCTAAATCTGATCCAGTAGCAGCGCATTCATACAATAACCACACTAAAGAACCGGTAAAACATATAACAAAACCCGTCACCGATCATAGCAAAATAAAGGTGGCGAAAAGTACGATTGACAAGGTTGATATGGCCGATAATACCTCCATTACTCCGACATCGGATATTATTGATGACAACAGTGGCAAAAAATACTTTTATCACTAAAGGAACAATCCAATACCTTATACGGCATCGTAAAACTGGGCCGAGCAGAGTTTACACCAGGCAAAGTGACAATTACTTTTAATCACGCTTTTCATCAAAAACAGGCCAACAATATAAAAAACAAAACGCTACTGGCTGGATTACTTCATGACATCATCGGTAACGATATTGTTGTCGAATACTTATACGATGAACACGCCTTGCCGCCAATTATTACACCTGACCAGATCGAATGACTCTTCATCAAGTATAGGCAATTTCCTTTCTCCGCTCGAGACTATAAGCAATATCTTTGGCGGCGGGGAACTGCTAGAATCATAGTACACTATGGCACAAAGGGGAAAGATCGGATACGGCAAGGGTTGAGGAAACCCACAAAATCTGGATGCCGAAGCCAGTCTACTCGGCGCAATTTTCATTGATAATGACGCTATCGTGAAAATTGCCGACAAAGTTACTCCAATTGATTTTTTTGACACCAAGCATCGTGAATATTTATCGAAGCAATTAGTAGGCTTTACGAAAAACAAAGTGCTATCGACGTATTAACTCTTGCCAATCAGCTTAAAAATTCAATGGCAGCTCGATACTATTGGTGGTCCTGCTTATCTTACTGAACTAACAAATTTCGTTCCAACTGCTTCTCATGCCGAACAATTATGCCGATATAGTCGCTCAAAAAGCATTACGACGAAGTTTGATTTTAGCCTCTCAAAGATATTAATCGATTTCGGTCATGACGAAACTACCAATCTACACGACTTAATTGAACAAGCTGAGATGCGTCTATTTGAAGTCAGCCAAAAGTATGTTCAGCACAACGTTATTAATATAGAAACGATTCTTGAAGAAAGTTTCGAGACGACTTGATGAATTGCATAAAGATAAAAGCAAAATTCGTGGCATACCGACCGGCTATAAAGATCTGGACAATTTGCTAGCCGGTTTTCAGCGTTCTGATCTGATTATATTAGCCTCGCGTCCTTCGATGGGAAAAACCACACTTTCTCTAAATCTGGCACATCATGTAGCGGTACAATCAAAACTGCCGGTTCTTATTTTTAGTCTGGAAATGAGTAAAGAGCAGCTAGTTGATAGACTGTTATCGATGGAATCGGGAGTTGACGCTTGGGCGCTTCGAACCGGCAACTTGACCGATGCTGATTTTGAAAAAATTGGGCAAGCCATGGGAGTGCTTTCAGAGGCGCCAATTTTTATAGATGATACACCCAGGCATCACAGTCAGCGATCTTCGCACCAAAGCTCGCAGTGAAGCACATCAACGGGAACTAGGGTTAGTTATTGTCGATTATCTGCAATTATGACTGGCGGAGGACCGTTATGGGAACTGAAGGCAATCGAGTTCAAGAAATTTCTGAAATTTCCAGAGGATTAAAGGGGGTCGCCCGAGAACTGAATGTTCCATCTATCTGGCCTTATCACAACTTAGTCGCTCAGTCGAAAGTCGCAGCCCGCAAATACCACAACTTGCTGATTTAGTGACTCGGGAACGATCGAGCAAGACTCAGACGTTGTTATGTTCATTTATCGGGAAGAATACTATAACCCTGAAACTGATCGAAAAAAGATTGCGGACATATTTATAAAAAAACACCGTAATGGACCGACCGGTGGAACTGAACTCTATTTTGATAACGAAAAGCAGCGATTTCGCTCACTTGATACCAAGCACGCCGGACCACATTCAAACAACTAATTTAGCGATTTTTGGAGCATGATACAATGCCTAAGTAAAATATGAAAAAGTCTCCGTTGGCCTAAATGGGCTACCTGGCACCGTCTCGGATTTGCTATCAGTGCCCTAATCTTCTCATTATTGGTCTTATTGATTCATCTAGCCTCCTTAGCGCCACGTTTAAGTCCAACAGAGCTTAGCAGCATTACCGCCAGCGAAAACTCGGCGAACAATTCTGCATAATCCGCTGAGTGCCCCACTGAAACTTTTGCAATGGCTAACCCATTTCGCCCCGCATGCTCATTTTCTATTTATCGATCGGCTACCGAGCGTTTTCTTAGCCCTTCTTTCTTTAGTTCTCTTTATCTATATTCTCCGAAGGTGGTATGGCCCGCGGTCGACAGTTTTTGGATTTGCTCTACTGGTTACATCTGCTTGGTTCTTGCATGTCGGTCGATTCGCCGGAACAGATATTGAGTACCTGGCTGCCATCTTAAGTCTTCTAGCTGCTCATATTGGCTTGAAAGATCAAAAGAATCAAACTTTAGTGCAATACGGCTGGCTAATAGTTAATCTTATTCTTTTATTTATTCCCGGTTTAGTCTGGCTTGTCTTTTTAAACACTTATTGGCAACGAGGTGAATTATTTGAATTATGGGATCGATTACAACCTATCTGGAATCGTATCTGCTGGATAATAATTGCGACGATAGGGATTGGGGCGCTAGTAGCCAGTTTTGTGAGATCTCCGAAATTAATAATTGCCTGGCTGGGGGCGCCATCGCATTTACCTTCGGGATTTATTCTTTTAAAACAGCTGGCTAATACCTTATTAGCGCCCATTTATAGAGGCCCTAATACACCGGAATTATGGCTTGGTCGATTACCATTATTAGATGCTTTCCTAAGTTTAATGTTAGTTGCAGGAATCATTTTCTATATCCAAAATTGGCGCGCCGAACGTCCCCGCATTCTAGGCAGCTTCATCTTACTCGGTGTACTTCTAATTAGTTTGGGTGGTGCAGTTCGACTAAGTATAATTGTCCCTCTATTGTACGTCGTAATTGTTGCTGGAATTGCTTATGTACTTCGTTTTTGGTTGAAAGTTTTTCCATTCAATCCGGTTGCCAGAAGAGTAGGTATCGGAATTGTTGGTTTCGCCATTGCTTTATCGTGTCTTTATAATTTGCAACAATATTTCGTGGCTTGGCCGAGTAATCCTGATACTACACAAATTTATCAACGCGTTTCACCTTAGTAGATCATTTGCTACAATAGGGGTGGCACTCGTACCGTCAGTCGTCACGAGTTTTGTTGACGATACGATACATCTATTAATGACAGAAAGGAACAGTTTATGGGCCGACTAGATCAAGTAAAAATGCTTCACCGCATGAAAAAACTTCAAAAAGAATTAGAGCATCAAGTTATTGCCATTGAAAAAGGCGATGGCGCCGTTAAAGTAGAAATCAGCGGCGATCAGAAAATTAAAAAAATTACCATTAATCCGGACTTATGTAAACGCTGATGAGGTAGATCAATTGGAGCGATGGCTAGAGGACGCTGTCAAAGATGCTATTCAACAAAGTCAACGAATTGCTGCTGAAAAAATGCAACCAATGATGGGTGCACTCGGCAATCTTGGACTTTAATCCTAATTATGCGAGTCCTGCCTCCCGTATTAACTAATCTTATCGAGGCTTTTGGAATTCTGCCTGGAGTCGGCCCGCGTACTGCGGAAAGATACGCCTATTATCTAACTAAGCAAAATCCCGAAACAAGCTTAAAGCTGGTTGATGCCCTGCAACGCCTTAAAGGAGGAGTCGGCTATTGCAAAAAGACTTTTGCTTTGGTGCCGGCGGGTCAACCACTATCAGATCTATATACCAGCCCTGAACGGGACAAAAAAATTGTTGCCGTAGTAGCTGACCCTTTTGATATTGTGGCACTGGAGACGACGGGCCTCTATCATGGCACTTATCACGTACTAGGTGGCCTCATTTCACCAATTGACGGAATTACAGCCGAACAGCTTCATATTCGAGAATTATTGAAACGAATTACGGATGATAAAGTGAAAGAAATTATTTTGGCCACAAATGCCAGTGTTGAAGGAGAGTCGACGGCTCTATATATTAACCAACAACTGGTTGGAAAAAAAGTAAAAGTTACTCGTTTAGCTAGGGGCCTTCCTATCGGGGTTGATTTAGAATATGCTGATCAAATAACACTCGGCCGTGCTTTAGAAGGTCGGACTGTCGTATGAAATTGGTTATATTCTGATGAGTTATTCTGAAGCAAACAAAATTTCTGAACTAGTTGAGAAATCTTCCCATATTCTGATCATACAAGCCGATAATCCAGATGCCGATTCGCTCGGCAGTAGTTTAGCGTTTGAACAAATACTGGGCGACCAAGCTAAACAAGTATCACTCTATTGCAGCGCCGATATGCCGTCCTATTTGCATTATTTAGCAGGGTGGGACAGGGTTAGCAAGGATTTACCTAAGCAGTTTGATTTAAGTATTATAGTCGATGCCTCAACTATATCGCTTTTTGAAAAACTAGATCAAAATAATCAACTTGGTTGGATTGCTACCAAACCCAACATAGTACTTGACCATCATGGGGTTGTTGAAAACCCCATTAAGTTTGCCCAAGTGATGATCTGCGATAGTACAGTGTCTTCAACTGGTGAACTTATCTACCGGCTTGCCAGCCAACTTGGCTGGTCGTTAAACAAAGAGGCTCGTCGCGCGATCATGGCCGCTATATTAGGCGATACTCAAGGTCTATCTAACGATTTGGCAACTCACGAAACTCATCGACTGGTCGCTGACCTAATTGAATCGGGCATAAATCGACCTGAACTGGAAGAGGAGCGTCGTGAATTTGGTAAAATGCCCTTACAAATTTATAGATATAAAGCTCGCCTGATTGATCGTACCGAATTTACGTCAGACGGCAAAATAGCCTATGTTACTATTCCGCAAACTGAAATTAACGAATTTAGCCCACTTTATAATCCAGTTGCCCTCATTCAAATGATATGCTCCAAACAGCCGGAGTAGCCGTCACGATCGTTTTTAAGACATACGGCGATGGCCGAGTAACAGGGGCGATTCGGTCTAATCATGGCTCTCCTATGGCTGATCAATTAGCTCAAAAAATGGGCGGTGGTGGTCATCCTTACGCTAGTGGTTTTAAGGTAACAGACGCTAGATCTTTCGACGAGATAAAACAATCATGCCTTGAGTTATGCGCCCAACTACTTGATAATCTGAAGAAGTAGCATTATTATGAGCATGAAACTCTACAATACACTGAGCCGGCAGGTCGAAACGATAGTGCCACAACATGAACCTGAAGTAACCGTCTATAGTTGTGGTCCGACAGTTTATGACTACCCTCATATCGGGAATTGGTTTACGTTTATTCGCTATGACTTGCTTATAAGGACCCTTCTAGCCTCCGGATGGCAACCTAAATGGGTTATGAATATTACTGACGTAGGTCATCTTGTGAGTGACGCCGATGAAGGGGAAGATAAGTTAGAAAAAGGCGCTAGGAGAGAAGGCAAAACAGCGTGGGAAATCGCTGACTTTTTATGCGGACTATTTTATTAAAAGTCTAGAACGATTAAATTTTACAAAACCTACTTATCTACCTAAAGCTACCGACCATATTGATGAACAAATTAAGCTTATCCAGGCTCTAGAAATCAAGGGCTTTACTTATCGTATAGATGACGGAATCTACTATGATACAACTAAATTTCCTCATTATGCTGATTTCGCACAGCTTGATATCGATGAACAACAAGCCACAACCAGCGTCGAGCATAACCCGCAAAAACATTCTCCGGCTGATTTTGCTCTCTGGAAATTATCGCCTACAACAGCCAACGCGACATGGAATGGGACAGTCCCTGGGGTAAAGGTTTCCCGGGCTGGCATATAGAATGCTCAGCTATGGGCATGAAGTATCTGGGAGAAACGATTGACATACACGCTGGTGGGATCGACCATGTGCCAGTTCATCACACCAACGAAATTGCTCAATCGGAAGCGGCCACCGGCAAACTTTATGCAAAATATTGGATGCATACCAATCATGTCAGTGTGGAAGGCGAAAAAATATCCAAATCTTTGGGTAATACGATCGTTCTTGAAGACATCGAAAAAAAAGGCATTGAACTACTGGCATTCCGACTCCATGTCTTAGAATCACATTACCGGAGCCAAAGCAAATTCAGTTGGGAAAGTTTGCAAGCTGCTCAAAACCGGTTGAGATCTTTCCAAGCAATGGCCGATCTTCGTTGGCAAGCCAAAGATAAAGCTAATTCATCCGTTAAACTCGCCAATGAAATTCAGACAATCATTGAATTACTGCAAAATGATCTTGATTCTCCAGCCGTTATGGTTAGATTAAGTTCACTTCAGGATACACTACAAAACAGTTTATTTAACGTAAAAGAAATTCTAGCTTTTGAAGCTTTTCTTCATAAAACTTGATCAACTTCTGGGACTTGGACTAGCCGATAGAACCGACATCTCTATTGAGCAAAAGCAACTTATTTCAGCCCGTGAAGAGGCTCGTCAAACTAATAACTGGGAATAAGGCAGATACAATAAGGTCTCAACTCGAAGCCCATAAAATAGGCGTCCGTGATACCTCGTTCGGTTCGGTATGGTACCGAATTTAACTACTGTTTCGAGTTAGTTACAGGAGTCGTGACTTGTTCTGCCGCTAAATGTTTTGTACTAAGATAATCTAGTACAGCTACACGGATACAAGCCATTACCGGAATAGCTACTAATCCACCGAGCAATCCGCCAAAATTAACACCGATCACCAAAGCTAAAAATACGAATAACGGTGATAGTTTTGTTGTATTAGCTTGGAGCCGGGGCTGTATAAGGTAAGCCTCGATTTGCTGGTAGAGAAGATAATAAACAAAAATCCCTAGCGCCGAAAAGGGTGAATGGAAGAGGGCCACTATCGTCACAATGATAATGGCGATTGCATGACCGATCACCGGTATAAGAGCACATATAAATATAACCGCCATTAGTGTAATCGGATAACTGACATGAAAAATAAGCAAACCCGGCAAGACGACCAGTGCCGCCACAGCCGCCAACACTACTTGACCATTGACGTACCCCCTCACCGCTCGGTACATGTTATGGGTGAGTCTGCTAGAGTGCGCCCGGTGCTTAGCTGGTAGTAGATTTCGGGCTACTTCCGCCCAATGGGGACCTTCTACAAGCATCATAAAAGTTAGCACTAGTATAGTAACGATAGCCAAAATACTGGTTGCAATACGAGTTACTGCTGTAAAGGCAGCCCCAGTACTATGTTGCAAATCGGTCGTCAGAGTGTTGGAGAAGCTGTCAATTTGACTTTGCAAATGATATTTATCTATAAATTTACTAAGAGCACTATTATTATTTCTTATATCTTGGACGATTCGTGGCG
The DNA here is from genome assembly GCA_963707285.1 of uncultured Candidatus Saccharibacteria bacterium. Lineage (GTDB taxonomy): Bacteria > Patescibacteriota > Saccharimonadia > Saccharimonadales > UBA4665 > CAVPPA01. The sequence continues at coordinate 30,726 of CAVPPA010000004.1, read as the reverse complement.
AGTTATGAATAAATACTTCGGTTTGATGAACAATCGGTGGAATAAGATTATATAAAAGTACCCCGAGCAAAATAACGACGATTAAAAACGAAAGGGCGGTCGCTAATGCTCGACTGCCACGCAATGGGCCGGGTAAGTGCCGTCCGATCCAGCTAACTGGAGCATTTAGGGCTACGGCTAGGAAAAAAGCTATAAAGACCAACGTAATAGGGTAAAGGGCTTTATTAAGAAAACTTAAAAGCACGATCGTGACGAGAATCAGTAATAGTACTTTTAAAAATGTTTTAACTGTAATAGTGAGTGAAATTTCAGAATCCGGAGAAGAAGAGAACGGTGATTTCATAGCTACATTATTGCACGTTACGGCGTCTCTGCAATGCCGAACGATAGATTGTTAGTAGTTTTGGGCCAATGTACTCGACATCAAAGTCGCGTACACGCTGACTCTGCCATTGTACAATCTGTTTTCGAAGTTTTTCGTCATAACAAAGCTGAATTAGTTTTTGGACTAATTCTTGTACGTCTTCGGGATCAAACAGATTGTTGACTGGACAACCGCGTAGAACGCTACGATAACCGCTGTTATCACCGGCTAGGATTGCCGGCCTACCGGATGCCATAGCTTCGAGAAGAACAATACCAAAACTTTCACCAGCTGTGCTAGGAAATACGGCGATATCGGCAGATGCAAAAATGCGTAATTTTTCGGTTTCTGTAACGTATCCGGTAAATCTGACGAGTTGCTTTAATCCGTTCTGCTGGACAAACTTCTCAAGTGACTGCCTCAACGGCCCACTTCCGCATATAGTTAACATAAAGGATAGTGTTGGATAAGTTTTACGCATACGTAAAACTGCCTCAAGCAAGACAAAACAGCCTTTTCGTGACACTAATTGGCCAATAAATAGTATATCTACTAAAGTTCGCCGATATTGCAGGGGCAGAGGTTTAGCAGAACGAAACTGCTGAACGTTAACAACATTAGGTAGCACATCTGACGATAAATGAAAAACTTTGGAAGCAAATTGCTGAGCTGGCAAGGAGACACTGACGATCTTATCAAATTTTCTTAATGATAAGATTCCGAGAAGCGCCAATATACGAGTAGCTTTAGACACTCCCGGCGAACGAGGCACCATATGAAAAGTGCCGATTATAGCGGTTTGACGGTTGGAGGCATTGATAACTCTGCCGCTTAAAAGCGGACTATAAGGTAGCTGGACATGTAAAATGTCGAACCGTTCACGTTTTAATAAGCGCTTAATGTGACGACGGGTCGTAGGAAGGGCAATTCTTAAATAATTACCATTTAAATGGACGGGTATATTATGTCCTAAAATGTGAAGATTATGGAGATCTGTCCGATTCGTGGTACTCACGAGATAGTGAACGGCGTGGCCCTGCGATATGAGCCATTGGCTGAGAGTCAAAATATACTGCTGCGTACCCGCCATTCTATCCAATGAGTCATCAAGCACAAAACCAATCTTCATCGACGAATTTGCATTAAGCGATGTGACGAGCTGTGGCGTGTTTCGCGAAAGCTTCATGGTAAAGATGCTCATATTGCTTAATAATTTTTGAGTAATTAAACTGCTTAACGTATTCTTTGGCCCAATCTTGCCAGAGTTGCCTGAGGGCAGGTTCTTCAAGAAGTAATTTAATCCGCCTGGCAAATTCAAGTGTATCCTTCGGGTTAGCTAATGACAGTGCGCCAAGTTCCTGCAAAACTGTTGCATAACCCGGGTTATTGCCGGCAACCGTCACAGCACCGCTAGCCATAGCTTCGAGCAGCACAATTCCGAAGCTTTCGCCAAAAATAGCCGGCGAACAAAACAGATCAGCTCTTGCCAGCAAATCAATCTTAACTTCGTCGCTGACATAACCGAGAAAAGTGACGTTAGGTAATTGCATGGATTCGACCAAAAGTTCAAGTTTTTCGCGATCTGGCCCGTCACCGGCAATAATAAGCTTAATGTCTTTATCCTTTTGGGTTAAGATTTGGTAAGCTTCAAAAAGAAATTTAAGACCTTTGCGGTGTTCGAGTCGGCCAATAAAGACAATCGTTTTTGGTGAACGAGCTTTCATTGAAGAATCCGCTCGAAAGCGACTCAAATTAATGCCGTTGGGTATAATGGTGATCGGTCGCTTTGTTAAACTGCTTACATATTCGGCGGCTGGCACAGAAACCGCCGTCAACTCGTGTAAATCTTTAAGGACAACCCTTAAATAAGGCGTGACAACTCTTTGCAGTGTCCGGCTGACGATAGTCTCTGGAACTTGGGCGTGAAAGGTGCCAATATTGATGCTCCGACTATGGGCCAGAATTTGACGACTTAACGCTGGCACCCAGGGTTCATGAAAATGCAGTATATCGAATTGTTCATTTTCTACCATTTGTTCAATCGCTTCGGTACTAAAACTGGAAGAAAATGATGCTGTCGTGTGCGTTGGCCAACGCACATCAATAGCACGACCGAGAAAAATCATTCCGGCAGTATTGATATTGCTCGTGTCTCTCGGCTGCGAAGTAATAATTTTGGCCGTATGGCCATTCAGTTCTAAAAACTCTCGCATAGAACCGACAATTTCCTGGACCCCACCACCACGAGCAACATTATAAGGACACACCAGCCCAATTTTCATCTTATAGATTATTATATCAAAGCCGGTGAATAATCTGTTGTAATTCTGGAGGGATGATCCCCATAGCGTCATTTTCATCAAATAGAACGCTCGGTGGATTTTTTATAAAACTAGATCTAACAATAAATACCTTACGAAAGACGACCCGCAAATGCTGTTCGACTTGATTATTATCAAAATATTGGTCGGCATGCGCATTTATGTGCCAAATTGGTAAATCGATATGGGTTTGGCAATTATCCAGATTTAAAAGATCGACTGTTGTAGCTGCCTGTGTCCGTAGATCATTGTGCTGCCATAGCCATATTTCAGCTTCTTTTTCTTGATCTAGATCTTGGACGGATTTATGATCATCTGAATACATAATGCGATATGTGGCCAATATTACTATTCTGCTTAAAGCTAATTTTTGAAACAGAAACGATGGCGTTCGAAAGGTAAGTAGCTTAAACATAGCCCGATAAAACGTCAACTTAGGTATATTGAACTTAAAATCTTTCTTATGTGTAAAACCTACTAGGCTAACTAAAAGAGACACTTTCTTGGAAAGTTCAGGATTACGCTGGAGCATGCGCGTCACAATAACGAAGCCGAACGAAAATCCGATGATTGTTAATTTTTTACGCTTATAGCGCATTTTAATAAAAGAGGCAAGATAATCAGCATAATTATCAATCGTAGGATTCTTATTAATTTTATAAAAACTTTCCATTCCGCCCAATCCGGGTAAATCAAGTGTTGTGACAGCTCCAAAATGATTCAAATATTTTAATAAACCCCACCAACGCTCTAATGATGAATGTTGACCGTAAACGAATAATATTTCATTATCTTTAAGGCGAGAGTTCGGTAGATGTAGAGATCGGCCACGTAGACCATTCATATTTAATGGCGCTATAAATTGGTCGGGTGAAAGTATTTTTTTCATTTATATTTATTATTAATTGTGTTTCTAATTTATACCATCGCTACTTCAGAAGGTCTAGATAAATGGTTATCAGCAGTTGTAAATTTAGTATGATTAGGGTAGGGCAGTAAATTAGAGTAACGATATAAATTGGAGTAAATTATGAATTCGCAGGCCAGCAAATCTCAAATAGAGCATCCAGAGGTAGTCCATCCAAATGAGCTTAAAAAAGAACAAGAAGGTATTGCTAAATTCAATACCAGTTTAGCTTTAAAAATTACTAATGGCGTCGGATCAATGTGGACTGCCTATCTTTTTACTTTACTAGCATTAGTCTCACTTCCGGCCATTCTCACTCAAGGACATTTTGTCCCAGCTGGTACTTTTCCCAGTTGGCTTATTTCGGTCAGTTTAATCGCTTTGGTAGCCTGGATAGCCCAGACCTTCATACAACTTGTGCTATTACCCATCATTATGGTTGGACAAAATGTTATCCAAGCCCAAAATGATGCCAAAGCCAATGTCGATCATCATACTTTGACATACCTTGCTACTTTGCAAGATGAACAAATGACCGAACTAAAGGGGATCAGACAAATTTTAGATACTCTAAAAAAGGAAGATTCTAAAAATCGTTGATAGCTACATTTTCATAGGTGTTAATAATTGAAAGTAGTTTCCGTCTGGATCGGCAAATGTCGCTAGCCATCCATTTTCGTCTCGATCTTTGTCGGGTTGATACGGCTCGGCTATAACTTCAGCTCCTAGAGCTTTAATGCGAGAAAATTCTGTCTGTAAATTATCCGTCTCCAAAGCGAACATTAGTCGACCCGGTGAATCATTTTTGCCATGCACTTCGCTATGTGGGCCAACTATAACGTAACTTTCACCGACCCTAAATCCATACCACTCTTCTTGTTGCCAGCCGGGTGTACCTAATATTTTTGTATAAAATTCGCCGACAATTTTTGGGTTTTCCGATCCAATCATGATGTTATTTAACTTCATAGCGGCCTCCTATTTACGTCTTTAGTTTATCAAATGAAAGAGAGTAACTAAATATTTCTGGTCAGGTTATACTCGTTATATGGATTGGACAAAACGAAATATTGCAGTATATAACAAATCCTCTGAATCGCTGGCAAAATATTTCAAAGGTATCGGGCCACGTTTAGAAGATATAAAACGAGCGCTTATGCTGGCGCAGTCAAAATCAAATGCCCGCGTTGTTGAAATTGGCTGTGGAGACGGAAGAGATGCCCTAGAAATTATAAATAAAGTAGGCTGGTATCAAGGTTTTGATCCCTCAATTGGCATGTTAAACATAGCCAAAAAAACCGCTCCGCAAGCGTCTTTCATGCAAGCTGATGCTTTAAGCTATCAGTATCCGCCAGAACTTGATGTCGTTTATGCCTTTGCTTCATTACTACATCTAAACAAAACGGATTTTGCCAACGTCTGTCAAAAAGTGATTAAAGCATTGCGCCCAAAAGGTATTTTTTATATCTCTTTGAAAGAACGTCGTCGCTATGTTGAAGAAGTTAAAATTGACGGGCACGGTGAACGCATGTTTTATTACTACACACCGGCGCTCGTTCAATCACTGGCTGGAACTAGTTTTATGGTCGTCTATCTTGACCATCAGCAAATTGGGGATACGAAATGGTTTACTATAGCTTTACAAAAAAGTTAATTTAATCAGATCATCTTGACTAAATTGTATTCTTAAAAAGAAAGCTTTATATTCAAGTAACATGAAATCACCATCTGTCGTAATTAAAACCTTTACTGACCGATACCCCTTAATCGGCCCGACCATTTGGATACTTTGTGTTCAGTACTTTGTAATCCAATTTATCGCAGCTAATGCCTGGTCACCTCCTTATAGCTTTTTGAAGAACCCAATCAGTGACTTAGGTAATACAGCCTGTGGTATTTTTTCCGAAAGATTTGTCTGTTCACCGCTCCATAGCTTAATGAACGCCTCTTTTATTATGCTCGGAATCACTATGGCGGTCGGGGCGCTACTTATTTATCAGGAATTCAAAGAAAGCACATTATCTTTTGTCGGTTTTAGTTTCATGTCTTTAGCTGGGATTGGAACTTTAATGGTTGGTCTATTTCCGGAAAATACATATGTTAATTTACATCTAGCTGGCGCATTCTTACCTTTTTTTGTGGGTAATATCGGCCTAATCGTGCTCGGTATTGGACTTCGTATTCCTTCAATGTTTAAAGGCTATACCTTTCTATCCGGCATCGTATCTTTACTGGCAGTATTATTTTTAGTTACAAACCATTATTTGGGGTTAGGTGTTGGTGGCATGGAACGTTTTGCTAACTATCCCCAAATAATCTGGCTAATCATCTTTGGTTTATACATATCGCGCAACCATATAATTAAAAGACTGAGTTCTGCAAACACAACTTGATCATATGGTATGATAAAGGGGAAATAAATCCACTCTTCAACAACCCGGTCATAGCTAGTGACATAAGGGAATGTGGTTTTCACCTAAAAGTAGCCCGCATATAAGGTCGATATGTGACGGTTTGGCATAATTACTATGAAAGGTGATATATGGACGAAAAATCTAATAAGAAGTCAGGCTATGACTGGCAAGAACAACATCTTCAGCATATGAAGAATTGGCGAGCTTGGGGGTCTTGGTTTAGCTGGGGTTCTCCAATCGGGTTAGGACTATTCTACGCTTTAGTCATAATTTCTACCGGAATATTTATCTGGCTGATCAATAATCGTTAATTAATATAACGGTTATAGCAAATACAACGCATAAATTCATGCGTCGTATTCGCAGTAATTACGTTTATGGATCTCAAAACAGATAAGGGATCAACATTTTTGTATGTTTTTTGTATACTACGTATTTTTCCGGAAATAATTTTTGCATATTTTTTTCTTCAACGGTAGCGCTATAAATAAAATAAATGCCGATTATAAAAAGTACATATAACCAATAAAGGCTGGTAGCAAATGCACTGCCTAAAGTGGCGGTTAGAATTCCGCTATAAATAGGATGTCGAATATAGCAGTATGGTCCAGCTGTAACCAATTCAGGTTCTTGTTTAAGGCTCATCGGTGTGCCCCAATTGTTACCTAAATATAGTCTGGCCCAGATAGCTAATGCTAGACCTGCTCCAAATAGAACCAAACCGAAAATATTTAATAGATAATTATTAATTTGAACTGTATTAAACTCCGCTAACTTGGAGTGAATTAGCGAAAAATGGATCAGTAAAATAACTAAAACGAAAAGGCCAAGTCGCACACCAATGAAACCACGTAAACCAGACAGTGTAGAATTTCTTTTAGTACCGAACGCCGATAGAAGCCAATAAATCCAAAAAACACCCCATCCGATTCCAATAATTAGCCCAAATTTCATATAAAAAGTTTAGCACGCACAAGACGTATCGGGCATAAAACCGAAGTGTAATTTGTCGGACAATATTATCAAACTGCAATAATCAATTTTTGTTGCTAAATAAAAGTTTTTATATATTGACCCTATCAATACACAGACTATTACAGAGCTAACTAATAAACTGAGCATTTAACTACTTTTTGCAGGTAAAGCATCGGTTAAAGAAACTATCATCTAGATCAACGGTAATATACTGTTATAGCTTCAAACTTCTCTAACTACTGTGATGGTGCATTCTGTAACTAAAGCTGCAATTGCCCCAACTGCCGCCAGTGCAGGGGCTACTACAGTCCCGACAACCCCAATTGTGAGAGGTATTTCAATAATTGATTTTTCTTCTTTGTTTTTAATAATGATTTTTCGAATATTACCTTCTTGGATAAGTTGTTTAAACTTATCCACTAAATCCTCACCTTTAATTTTGAATTCTTCTTGCTGATTGGCCATATTAGACTCCCTAACCGCTAATCTCACGAATACTATTCATAAGTTTAGATCAAATGAGACACATTAGATATACCTTAAATTTGAATGGATGGTGATTAAGTATTTAAAAATTGTTAGTAGGTATTAATGGTACGGGAAATTTTTACATATAGTATTAAGTATTAGCTTGTAAAATTGAAAACCGATTGCCTTCAGTATCCATAGCCGAAATCCACAATCCAACTCCTGGTATCATTTGCGGTTCGATAGTATGTTCTCCTTTTTCATTCATAGATCCTAAATTCTTGCCACCAGCTGCTTCGACAGCTTTGATGGCAGATTCAATGTCTTGAACTGAAATAACCACAGATGGGGCCTGACTTTGCTGACTATCCGTCTTTTGATAAAAACCACCGTTTATAGCGCCCTTTGTTAGAACCATACCGTTTTCATCAGTTTCAGCCGTTTGTGCGACAACGTAATTTCCCATGTCAGGACCCATTGGCTGTGTTTTCCAGCCAAATGCTGTTTCATAAAATTTGACCATTCGAGCTCGGTCGATATATCCCATTTCAAAATGCACCACTGGATTTAGATTACTCATAAAAATCTCCTTTAAACTATAACAATATTCATATAAATAAAATTTTTAACGTTTTAGATAAGCGAGTTGGTCAGTAAACTGATCGTACTTTTAACGGCTTATTTTTTAGGTTTCCAAACACCGAAGCGATTCCCCTGCGGGTCGATTAAATGAGCAAATTCTATGCCAACTCCCGATGTATATGGTATAGCTACCTTGGCACCGGCCTCCTCTGCCATTTTAACTACCGATTGTACGTCATCGACATGTACGTAGAAGATTCCCCAGCTTTGCCCTCCCATCTTTGAAGTGTCCCAAATTCCACCTTCAATTTTATTAATGGATCGATAGCCTTGATCGGAAGGATCAGCAGGAATTTCCCACCCGAATAGATTGCCATAAAATTTCCTCGAAGCCGCTGGATCTGGCGATCCAATTTCAAAATAGTCAACTAAACTTGCCATACTCCTCCTTGCTTATATACATTATTTTAATTAAGGCTTATCTACTTAGCAACTACAGTTCAATTACTTCTTTATATTAAATTCTAAGAAAAGCTGGCTGATCATACTGGCCCGGTACGTATCCAGTCCTTGCACATTACCTGATAAGTTTTAAGCCTACTTACGACTAAGTACCCAGCGAACCGAAGGACTTACTGCCTTGTCGGGACGGTGAATGCAGCCTATCCAACAGCAGGGTCGACGCATTCCATCCTTTAGCTCGGATATTGTTCGTTTCACATGATCCGCACGTGTTTCCGACTTTTTTGGAGCAATTGTCCAGCAAATCCATTCATTACGAGCTAGCGGTGTAATGTCTTCCCATAGCGAAAGTGCCTTTTTGTCTGCTACAAGTGCATTTTTTAGGTCAACCGGTAGGTTGTGCACTACACCTCCGGATATTTGTTTCATGGGCATGTATTTATTTTAACCCGGATTCCATTTTTTCATAATTTAAAAATACTGTCTAAATTGTTAGGCATATATATTTAGATGAATGAAGTTCAATTATAATTCTTGGCTGAGCATCGTGGTCTGGAACAATTCTAAGCGTAAATGAGACATTTGAGACAATATAAAAAGGCTTATGCACTATTTGCGTATTCCTCAATTCTTCGACTCCTTTTAATTACAAATTCTGCCGTCGAATCCAGATAATTCCTATACTCAACTAGGTTTTTTGGAATTGGCGGTGACATAAATTCATCAAAAGGCACAGCGATATTTACTGATTGAAAGTTATTGGATACAGCATCCTGCAACAAAAAGAACTCAACGAAGCCTCTGAAATCCTGAAATATATCAAAAAAGTTGCTATAACGTTCCAAAGTATTAAATAGTGGACTATCCTTTGCCAGATAATAGAGACGAATGCACTCGATAGTTAAATCCATTCTATCTGCAATTTTGCTATTAAAGCCTCGCTCACCATTCATTGTTGCTTTGCCGTCAATTCGATTGCTAGGCCAAATCATAATTCCGCCTGCTGTATTTGTTAAATTTACGAAACTATCAACATAATCCGATGGGAGCTGCTCTACCAAATACTGCATTCTCTTCCATTTACTGAAGCTAGGTATGACTCGATCACTCGACAATGTAAACTCGCCAACTTCAGATTTATGGTATAAACGACAAGCTTTAATTTTTGTTAAGCTGAAAACCTTGCCACTAGGCAAAGGTTTGCTCCACAAAACACGATGATACTCCTGCAAAGTAAGGCTATATGTATCTGGATCTCGACCAAGTGTCTCATCCTGAAAATTAAAAGTTACATCAATCATTATTACTAATTATCTCATAAGCTATTGTTGGATTTTCAGAAGACCTAAAGTTGTCTAGTAAAATATAGTTTAAATTCTTAAAACGAGACAAATGAGACACTATAAAGGTATTTCATTGTTAAATTCGACTAAAGGAGATTTTCATGGCGCACCAATCTAATCCAGAGTTTAACAGATTGAGGGACCTAGGTCGGTCTCCTTTGGTGCTGCACTTGGCTGGGTCTAGTGGACGAACTTCGCAACTCTGAGACAGGTAAATACTGGATGGATTTAGATTTGGATTTTATAAGAGCCTTATGGGTAATACCTATACAATAATTAAACGCTCACAGTTGCACGATGATTTATAATGTCTGCAAATTTCTGCAAGTAATCACCTAATGACATGGCAACAACACCTTTTAATGTTTTTCCATTTGTAAAAGTTATTGTGAGTGAATACCAACTCAGGTGCTTTTTAACTTCAGCGTTAGTCACTTCGCTAAGGCTGCATTCAGCTCTAGGCATATCGAGCATGCCCTTAATACCTACTGTATATGTCAATAGTCGCTCTTGGGTTAGACCTAATACGGCCATACCCGAAGGATATCTATTTATTGAAGTTGCTATATCCCATGTGGCTGCCTTTCTTGCCTGAAGACTATATATTATTAACATAGGTATAGCGCCAAGGAGATTTGTTAATTTAAATGCTCCAGTCATAACTACTGCAGCCCGTACTTGCTCGTCTGAATTTAGGTTATTATTTTCTCCTTCTTCGATTAGTTGAATAGGATTATTAAGCATCTGCCGAACCCGCCGCCCGTATATTCGCTGATGAAGACAATCTTGTCTTCGTCCATGTGCATCCAGCGCGCAATCGCGGCAACGTCTGGAAGGTGCTCTGCGTGCCCGTATAAAGGAACAGCTTGCCGTTCTGCCAATAGGCCATCGTCGTCCGCGGCTCCAGGCACTGGTGGCTTACATCTGGAGTCATAAACGTCTCGTCGAGCACGAGCGCGGCGTTCTTGAACCCCGCGTCCACGTCGCCGATAGGACCATTCATCGGGCGCATGTCCCATGGGCAGCGGCCTTCTTTTTCTGCGGCAAAATCCTCATCGGTCCACTTCAGCACGGCTAGTTCGGACCCGCGGCCCGAAGCCGGCCTCACCCAGACATTACCGTCCTCGCGCGCATTCGAGCTGCCGGGACGCAGGCTCTCCAACGGATCGGTCGCAAAGGGCAGCGGCTCCATCTCGATCTCGATCTTCTCGATCGCTTCCGCGCATGTCAGCTCGTCCACGGCCGCCACCGCCAGAATCGGTTCGCCCTGGTACATCGGCTCGTCCGTCAAGCGCCAGCTCGCCCCACTTGTCGGCCCTGATCATGGTTCCGTTGTCGTTCATATAGGCCGCATGGCCCGGAACATCTGCAGGCGTCAGGATCGCTTTCACCCCCGGCATCGCCAGTGCTTTCTCCGCGCGGATGCTCTTCACGCGCGCATGCGGCATCGGGCTCAGCACCAGCCGGCAAAACAGCATCCCTTCTGCGCGAAAATCTTCCGCATACTTCGACTTCCCTGTCACCTTCGCCACCAGGTCGTTGGTCGAGTAAGTCCTTGCCGATCAGCTTGTACCCCGTGCCATACGGCCGCGGCTTCTCTTGCTCAGCCTTCATCGCACTGTCCTGCATGTTTTCCGGCATGGCCAGCCCTCCCCGCCGATGCCGCCGGGAAGCCCGTCCTCATGTACTCGGCTCCGCGCATCATCGAGTCCAGAATTTTGTTGTAGTCCTGGCAACGGCAAAGGTTGCCGCTGATCCCATGCGCCAGCTCTGAGCGCGTCGGCGTGGGATGCGTCTTCAGAAACCCCACCGCCGACATGATGAACCCCGACATGCAGAACGCGCACTGGAATCCCTGCTCATCCACCACCGCCTGCTGCACCGGATGCAGCGTCCCGTCGGCCGCCGCCAGTCCTTCAATTGTCGTCACGCTCTTGCCGCGCACTGTATTCGTCAGCACCGAGCAGCTATAGTGCGGCACATCGTCGATCAGCACCGTGCAGCCCCGCATTCCGCCCGGTCGCAGCCCAGCTTCGTTCCCGTCAGCCCCAGCTTGTAACGCAGCGTCCACGCCAGGGTCTCCTGCTTCATCACCTCCACGCGCCGCATCTTTCCGTTCACGTTCAGGGTGATTAGCCGCTCGCCACCATTGCGCCGCCCTCCGCCCGGCGACAGGATTTTGTAGCTCGCCGCGCCCACCATCGCGCCACCGGCAATCACGCCCAGAATGAACCGGCGCCTCGTGATCTGGTATGCCTTGCTTTCGTCTTATTTGGTCTTCCATCTCCGGCATGGCAGTTTCTCCGGCTTCAGGATTGTTCTGGAAGGTCATTCCCGTCTTGGGGATCGCGTTTCTACACTTCCTTGTTCTCGCGCCGCTTTTTCAGATCTCGCGGCGCTTGCAGCTATCTTAGCTCCCACCCCTGCCCCGGCAAAGGGCCTGCTCCTACCATCCGAACACGCCCAACTGCCGTGGCACTGCTTTCATTCCTGTCTGCAACTTTCTGGACTAAACTGAATCGTTATGGCCATCGCAGGCGTCTCTCTCGCTATCCAGCCCCGCTCGCCTCAAGGCGCGTTTTCCAACGAGCCGTTTACTGACTTCAGCAATCCTGAAAACGCGCGCTCCATGCGCCGTGCGCTTGACCATGTCGCCACGCACCTCGGCGTGGAGTACAGCCTGATCATCGGCGGCAAGCGTCTCAAAACAGCCGAGAGAATCCGCTCCATCAATCCCGCGCGACCGGCGCAAATCGTTGGCATCCACCAGAAGGCCGGAGCCGCGCAGGTTGAACCCGCCATGTCCGCCGCGCTCCACGCCTATGAGTCATGGAGCCGGACCTCAACCGAACAGCGCGTCTCTCTGCTTCTCAATGCGCGCCGACTGATCCGCGAGCGCAAGTTCGAGTTCATGGCCTGGCTCACTTACGAGGTCGGCAAGAACTGGGCTGAAGCCGACGCCGACGTAGGCGAAACCATCGACTTCCTCGAGTTCTATGCCCGCGAAGCGCTGCGTCTGGCCGCCGCCACCACTCCCATCCAATATCCCGGCGAGCGCAACGAGCTACTCTACATCCCGCTCGGCGTGGGCGCCGTTATCTCGCCCTGGAACTTTCCTTTCGCCATCATGGCAGGCATGACTGCTGCCGCCATCGTCGCCGGCAACACCGTTATTCTCAAGCCCTCAAGCGATTCACCCACCATCGCTGCCCGCTTTGTCGAAGTCCTTGAGCAAGCCGGCCTCCCTGATGGCGTGGTCAACTTCTGCCCCGGCTCAGGCGCTTCCTTTGGCAACGCCATCGTCGAGCATCCTAAGACACGCTTTATCGCCTTTACCGGATCCAAATCCGTCGGCCTCGAAATTCATGAGCGCGCAGCCCACGCGCAACCCGGCCAGATCTGGATCAAGCGCACGATCCTCGAAATGGGCGGCAAGGACTCCATCCTCGTCTGCGCCGATGCCGATTTCGACGCTGCCATCGATGGCGTGGTCGCTTCGGCCTTTGGCTTCAGCGGGCAAAAGTGTTCCGCCTGTTCTCGCGCCATCATTGAAGCTCCCATCTACGACGCCTTTGTCGAGCGCCTGCGCGAGCGCGTCGCCACGCTCACCATGGGCGATCCCGCCGCCAATCCCAACATGGGTCCGGTCATCAATCAGGCCGCGCTGGACTCCATGTTGCGATTTCTCGAGATCGGAAAAAAAGAAGGCAGGCTGATCGCGGGCGGAAATGCGCCCGCCACAACCGACGGCGGTACTTCCTTGAGCCAACCGTCTTCGCCGACATTGCGCCCAACGCAGTGCTCGCCCAGGAAGAAATCTTTGGCCCGGTGCTGGCCGTCATCAAGGTCGCCAACTTCGAAGAGGGCCTGCGCGTCGCCAACAACACCGAATATGGCCTGACGGGCTCTGTTTACACAACCGATCCGCGAAAAGCCTGAACCGCGCGCGTCGCGACTTCCACGTAGGCAATCTCTACTTCAATCGCAAGTGCACCGGCGCCATGGTCGGCGCGCATCCTTTCGGCGGCTTCAATATGAGTGGAACCGACTCCAAGGCCGGCGGCCCCGATTATCTCTACCTCTTCACCCAGGCCAAGAGCGTCGCCGAAAGGCTCTAGCTTCCACTTAACGCGCAATAGCCGGCGTCAACGCGCCGCACACTCTCAAACGTTCCGGAGACTCCCGATGACAGCGTGGGAATTCACAGCAGTGGTCTGGGGTCTCTCCTTCCTGGCGGGCTTCCTCGGCGCGCTTACTGGCCTCGGCGGGGGCGTGGTTGTCGTCCCTGCGCTCACCCTCGCGCTTGGCGTCAACATCAAGTACGCCATCGGCGCCTCGCTGGTCTCCGTCATCGCCACTTCATCCGGCGCGGCCGCGGCCTATGTCCGCGAGGGCTTCTCCAACATTCGCATCGGCATGTTTCTTGAGATCGCCACTACGCTGGGCGCGATTCTCGGCGCGTTTCTCGCCGGCCGCTCGGCACCCACGCCCTCGCCATCATCTTCGGCCTCGTTCTTATCCAGGCCGCCTACCACTCCTTCAAAGGAACGCCTGAAGGCGACCGACCCATCGAATCCGATTCGCTCGGCCGGCGTCTGCGGCTCGGTAGCTCCTATCCCGTCGATGGCAAGGCGCAGGAATACGGTGTGCGCAATGTCCCTGCGGGCTTCGGCCTCATGTTCGGCGCCGGCACGCTGTCCGGCCTCCTCGGTATTGGCTCCGGCGCGGTCAAAGTCATCGCCATGGATCGCATCATGCGCATCCCCTTCAAAGTCTCCACCACCACCAGCAATTTCATGATCGGCGTTACCGCCGCCGCCAGTGCCGGCATCTACCTCAGCCGCGGATTCATCGACCCCAGTGTCGCCATGCCCGTCATGCTCGGCGTTCTCGCCGGCGCATTGCTCGGCGCCAAAGTTCTTGTGCACGCTCGCGTACGTACGCTGCGGGCCGTTTTTGCCTTCGTGGTTCTGGCTCTCGCCATTGAGATGATCGTCAACGGCATTATGGGGAAGGTGTAGCTCAATGCCCGCGAATGGATGACCGCCGCCTTGAGACCATCATCGGCCGCCTCCTGCAAATCGGCGTCCTCATCGCCGCTGCTATTGTTTTGGCGGGCGGCATTCTCTATCTCATTCAGAGCCCCTCTGGCCACGTCGACTATCGCACCTTCGTGCCCGGCAGCACTGCTCTCAATTCGCTTTCCGGAATCGTCCTCTCCGCGGCGCACTTCCAAAGCCTCGGTCTGATTCAACTCGGCCTGCTGCTCCTCATTGCCACGCCCGTCGCGCGTGTCGCCATGGCCGTCGCGGGCTTCGCTCTCGAGCGCGATCGCCTCTACACAGTCGTCAGCCTGATCGTCCTCGTGATTCTGGCCTTCAGCCTGATTCACGCCACCTGACGCACGAACACAGCGCCGTCTCGCAGCTTCGCCCGCAACCACTCCTACAGATTTTGAATTGGATTTGCTTCGCGGCTCGCGACCGGGGACGCTACGGCGCCGGAAGCGGATTGGCCAGCGGCCTGGTTTGCGGCCTGGTCTCGGCTTCCAGTTTGCTTCCCACTTCGGCCGCGGCCTTCGCCAGCACCCGGTGATGAATCGTGAACAACGCCAACTCCAGCCGATCGCCTACGCCGGTCTTGTCGTAAATCGAGCGCAGATAATTCTTGATCACCTGCTCCGTCGTCTTCAGCCGCATCGCGATCTCGCGGTTCTTGCAGCCCTGCACGATCAGCGCCACAATGCGCATCTCTTTCGGCGTCAGCCGGTCGCGCACTCGCGCTCCCACCATGTCCTCTTCAATCGCTTCCGGCGGCGCTGACTGTGTCGGCAGCCATGTATCTCCGGCCGCAACCCGGCGCACGCATTCCACCAGCGCCGGCCCGGTGACGCTGCGGAACACCACTCCGCGAAATCCTTGTTGCATATAGGATGCCGCATTCTCGTTGTTCTCGGCGATCACGATGCCGCGGCTGCTTGTCGTCTCCAGCAACATGCCCAGCCGCGTGAAGTCCGGTTGCAACGACGCGGCAAACAGAACAATCGAGTTCGGGAACGTGGTAATGGCGTGGTACATGCGTTCAAGATCGGTACATTGCGCGATGATGCGCAAGTCCTCGTCCATGGCCAGAACCTTGGCGGTGCCGGCCCGGAAGATCGCCTGCGAATCAGCCAGTATGATCTTGTTCATTGTGTTTCCTGCTTCCGCCCTCTCGGGAGAAACTCCGCTTCTCGATCCCGATCCTCGCCGAAACTACGGCGCGCGAGCTTCCACACCGCCTTCGTCCCCTATCGGCGCCATCACCAAAAAGGGTCTTGGCAATGTCTGCTGATTGCTACAATCTGAGCCCTCGCCGGCCAGTTTCGCAACACTGGCCCCCATCGCTGGTCCTGTACGCGCTCTGTCTGAGATTACAGCCTTCGGGCAAATAGGGTATCAAAAACCTTGGCTGGGCCCGGAGATTAACTATTGCCAACCGGTCTCATCAATAACCGAGCCCGCCAAGGAAGCACTGGGACCCGGCAGCGAACGGGACAACCCATCGGGTAAAGCGATTGTGGACACGGTCAGGCTCTACACTCTCTTTATGGCTAGGCCCATCCTTCTGGCGGTTGACGACGACGTAAGCGTGCTGGAAGCCGTGGTCCAGGACCTGCGCCGCCAATATGGGGCCACCTACCGCATCATGCGCGCCGCCAGCGGCCAGGCCGCGCTCGACACCCTGGCCCAGCTCAAGACCCGCGACGAGCCCGTCGCCCTGATCATCAGCGACCAGCGCATGCCCGGCATGAGCGGCGTCGAGATGCTCGAGGAGCGCCCGCGCCATCTATCCCGACGCGCGCCGCATCCTTCTCACCGCCTATGCCGACACCGAGGCCGCCATCCGCGCCATCAACTCCGCCCGCATCCACTACTACCTGAACAAGCCCTGGGATCCGCCCGAGGAAAAGCTCTACCCCGTCGTCACCGACCTCCTTGAAGACTGGCAGGCTGGCTTCCAGCCCGCCGTTCGAAGGCCTGCGCGTCATCGGCCATCGCTGGTCGCTCAACGATCACCGCCTGCGCAACTTCCTCTCTCGCAACCACGTTCCTTACCGCTGGCTCGATGTCTCCGCCGGCCCTGAAGCGCTCACGCTCCTCAAGGACCGTCAGACTCGATCCCGCAGAAACTTCCCGTCGTCCTCTTCTCCGACGGCGCTGTCCTTGTCGACCCCGATCTCGAGACGCTCGCCGGCCAGCGTCGGCCTCCGCGTTCAGGCCGCCCAGGATTTCTACGACATCGTCGTCGTCGGCGCCGGTCCTGCCGGCCTCGCCGCCGCCGTCTATGGCGCCAGTGAAGGCCTCCGCACCGTTGTCATCGAGCCTGAAGCTCCCGGCGGGCAGGCCGGCTCCAGCTCCCGCATCGAGAACTACCTCGGCTTTCCTTCCGGCGTCACCGGCGCTGACCTTGGCCGCCGCGCCTACGCCCAGGCCTCTCGCTTCGGCGCCGAGTTTGTCACCCAGCGCGCCACCGGCATGCGCGTCGACGGCCAGTACCGCTTTGTCCAGCTTGCCGACGGCCGTGAGGTCTCCAGCCATTGCGTCCTTCTCGCTCCCGGCGTCCAGTACCGCAAGCTCGATATTCCCGGCGCCGACCGCCTCACCGGCCGCGGCATCTACTATGGCGCCGCGCTGGTCGAGGCGCTGGCCTGCAAGGACGAAGAGGTCTTTATCGTCGGCGGCGCCAACTCCGCCGGCCAGGCTGCCCTCCACTTCGCCAAATATGCCACCAAAGTAACCATGCTGGTGCGCGGCGAAGGACTTTCCGCCACCATGTCGAAATATTTGATCGATGAGATCGCTCGCACATCCAATATTGTGGTGGAGGCGCGCACCCAGGTCCTTGAGGCCATCGGCGACGAGCATCTCACGGAGCTCAAGTTGCGCAGCCCGTCAGGTGAATCACAAGTGCCCGCGTCCTCGCTGTTTGTCTTTATCGGCGCCGCGCCCGTCACCGCGTGGCTGCCGCCGTGCATCATGCGTGACGAGAAGGGATTTATGCTTGGCTGGGCCTGATTTGCGCAACGACGGTAAGCTACCCGAAGTCTGGAACGAAAAGCGCGAGCCGTTCCTGCTCGAGAGCAGCGTTCCCGGAGTATTTGTCGCCGGAGATGTTCGCTCCGGCTCCGTCAAGCGCGTCGCCTCCGCGGTAGGCGAGGGTTCCATCGCGGTGCAGTTTATGCACCAGTATCTGGCAGGGTTTTAGGAGCCAGCGGACAGATGCTGGAGCAGGTGCAATGAGCAAGATGACTGAAGGTGTTCAATCCGATCCGCGTCGAGGCGATCCAGTTGAAGGATCTCGCCGCCGCACTTCCCCGAACGCACGTCTTCGCTTCCACGCCGTTCGACGCCATTGCCGGCGTCGGGCATGTCGAGCGCGTCACCGCCAAAGCCGGCTCGGTGCTCGTCGAACCCAACGCAGCCGTGGCTCTACTACTGGCTCGTGCTCCATGGCGAGGTCTACGCCGAGCGCCCTGAAGCCGACGGCACCTTAACTCTGGTCGGCATCGCGCACGCCGGCGAAGCCTTCGGCGAAGTGCCTTTGCTCACCGGCAGAGGCCTATCGCCATTTCCGCATCGCCGCATCGCAGGATTCCGTGCTCGTCCGCTTCTCCGAGCAGGATTTCTGGTCGCTCCTTGCCTGCTGCCCCGCGGTCCGCAAAACCGTTCTCGCCGACAGCGCCGCAGCGCCTTCAGGCCTATCAGGTTGAAGCGCTGCATCGCGAAAAGCTCGTCTCCCTTGGCACCCTCGCCGCCGGCCTCATGCACGAGCTCAACAATCCCGGCGCCGCCGCCAAGCGCGCCGCCGCGCAACTCCGCGAGAATCTCCTGCGTCTGCAGCAACTCAGCCTGCGCAACAGCGGCAAGGCCAAAACCCCTGCCCAGCTCCAGTGCATGAGAGATCTCCTCGAACACGCTCTCCGCGGTTGCAATCTGCCCGCCATGAGCAGCCTTGAGCAGGCCGACGCGGAAGAGGCCATGAGCCAGTGGCTCGACAAGGCACGGCGTCGAAAATGCCTTCACCATCGGCCCCGTCCTCGTCTCCATGGGCATTGACCAGCGAGGAAATCGCCTGCGCGCAGGACCACTTCGATCCCGCCTCATTCTCTGACGCGCTCAACTGGTTCGGCGCGCTCGTCTCCAGCGTCTCGCTCGTCTGCGCCATCGAAGAGAGCATCTCGCGCATCTCCGAGCTGGTCATGGCAGTCAAGAAATTCGCCTACGACGAGCGCACGCCCGACAAGGACCTCGACGTCCACGACAGCCTGCAGAGCACGCTCACCATCCTCGGCCACAAATTGCGCCTCAAGCAGATTCAGGTTGAGAAACGTTTCGCCGCCTCACCCTCCACGATCCGTACGCGCGGCTCCGCCCTCAGCCAGGTCTGGACCAACCTCATCGACAATGCCGTCGATGCTTCTCCTGACGGCGCAAAGCTCGAAATCTCCACCTGGTCCGAGCCCGATTGGCTCGTCGTCTGCATCGGCGATCACGGCTCCGGCATTCCGGCCGAAGTTCTTCCCCACATCTTCGAGCCTTTCTTCACCACCAAGCCGCAGGGCTCCGGAACCGGCCTCGGCCTCGAAATCGTCCACCGCATCGTCACGCAAAAATTTGCCGGACAGCTTGAAGTCCAGTCCCAGCCCGGCGACACCCGCTTCATCGTCCGCCTGCCCGCGTAACCCCTCCAACTCTGTACCTAAGCCGAGGCTGAGAGCTGAAAGCTGTCAGCTCGCCTTTGGCTCCCTGCTCAGTTGTCCGTGTTCCCTCTTGTGATGTCATCCTGAGAAGATCGCGCCAGCGATCGGAGTCGAAGGACCTGCATTTCGTTTCTCGCCACACCACCTTCAGCCGCGGACCCTTCGTTCCCTTGTTCCTTCGGTCCCTGTCTTTCAGTGGTAGGACCACTGGCCGTCTCAGGCGTTATGATGTTGGACGCAACTATTCCCCCCGCCCGAGGTCCACTCCATGCACCGGAAAACTCAGCTCGCTCTCCTTCTCATCCCTTGCTGTCTCTCTCTTCATCGCGGCCGCTTCGCCCCCCGCTCCACGCCGGCCCGCACCTGCAATCCCCGCGACTTCGGCGCCAAAGCCGATGGATCCACCAAGGACACGGACGCGATTCAAAAAGCCATCGATGCCTGCGCGGCCAAAGGCGGCGGCACCGTTCAGCTCACCGCTGGCACGTATCTCAGCGCTCCTATCGTCCTCAAGAGCAACATCACTCTCCAGCTCGATAAAGGCGCGACGCTGCTCGGCTCGCCCGATCACGCTGACTATCCGGAGATCACCGAGTTTCGCCTTCCCGGCATTCAGGCTTTGGTCAGCGCCACCAACGCTGAAAACGTGTCCATCACCGGAGAAGGCACCATCGATGGGAATGGCGAAAGCTGGTGGCAGAAGGCGCGCACCGTCAAAAACGCCGGAGTCATGGGCGTCCCATCCCCGTCCGCGCCTCGTCGTCTTCGACCACTGCAAGCACGTCCGGATCGAAGGAGTCACCATCCAGAATTCGCCCATGTGGCAAGTGGTCCCCTACTACAGTGATGATGTGTCATTCACAATATTCGTGTGCTCGCGCCGCAGCACTCGCCCAACACCGACGCTGTCGATCCATTCTCCTCATCGAATATCCGCATCGACCATCTCTACGCCGACACCGGTGACGACGACATCGCCATCAAATCCGGCGCCATCAACTCCCCCGGCGGCGATGATCCCAGCCGCAACATTGTCATCTCCGATTGCACCTTCATGCACGGCCATGGCCTTTCCATCGGCAGCGAGATCGCCGGTGGCGCGCGCAACATTCTCGCCGAGCGCATTCACTTCGATGGCACCGATAACGGCATTCGCGTCAAGGCCAATCGCGACCGCGGCAACGATGTCTCGAACCTCGTCTTCCGCGACATTGATATGAAGGATGTGAAATACCCGCTTGTGATCAGCGAATACTATCCCCGCATCCTGCCGTCCGAAGGCGCCGTGGAGCCCGCGCCCGTCACGCGCCTCACGCCTCACTTCCACGACATCGTGCTCCAGAACGTCACCGCAACTGGCGCTACCATGGCCGGCGCGATTGTCGGCCTGCCTGAAGCGCCCGTCACCGACATTGTCCTGACGAATGTCAATCTCAGCGGCGAAAAAGGATTGTCCATCGGCTACGCGACTGTGACCGGCCAAAACGTTAAGGTCGAGGCCGCGCAAGGCGACGCAATCATCAAGATGGCAGGCGCCAACGTCACGCTGCAAGTAAACCGCAACCCATTACAACAAAAAGGCTGCGCTCACTCGGCGCAGCCCTTTCGTCCTCGAACTGGGAACTGTGAACCCTCCACTGCCCTCTATTCCCTGATCTCTACCCTGATCTCTGAACTCTCTTTATTGATTCACCCCGCTCGCCAGAAATCCTCCGTCCACCACCAGAATCTGCCCGGTCACGAACGAAGCGCTGTCGGAAGCCAAATAAACCGTCGCGCCGATCAGTTCATCCGTCTTGCCAAACCGCCCCATCGGTGTCCGCATCAGCAACTCCTGCCCGCGAGGCGTCGAGTCCAGCAACTGCGCATTCAAGTCGGTGCGGAACACGCCTGGCGCCACCGCATTCACCGTCACGCCTTTTTTTGACCACTCCACGGCCAGTGACCGCGTCAGCGATGCCACTCCGGCCTTGCTCGCGGCGTACGCCGCCACTTCGCTCAGCGCCACAAAACTGTTCAGCGACGCAATGTTGACGATCCGCCCGTAGCCGCGCTCCAGCATGTGCCTGCCGAATACCTGGCAGGCCCGCAACGTCCCCGTCAAATTCGTGTTCAGGATGTTGGTCCACTCGGCTTCGGGCAAATCGAGCGTGGGCGTCCGCTTGATCATGCCCGCGCAGTTCACCAGGATGTCCACTTTGCCGAAGCGCTCCAGCACCGCCACCTGCAGCGTCTCCAGCGTGCTCCGATCGCCAACGTCCGAGGCCATGCGCAGCGTCTGCCGCCCGCGCGCCTCAATCTCTTTGGCCGTGTCGTCCACTTGCTCTTTGCGGCGCGCGGTCGCGATTACGTCGGCGCCGGCATCGGCCAAACCAAGGCTCAAGGCCCGGCCAATCCCGGAGGTCCCTCCGGTCACAACCGCAACCTTGCCTTCAAGGCTGAATAGCGAATCTTTCATGCGATCTCCGTGGGGAATTGTAGCGCCGGTCTCCAGACCGGCTTCTATGAGACGGCTGGTTGAGTCAAGGTGTTTTTGTTTTTTCATTCATTGGAAAGTTTTTGCTTTTGCTGTTGCTTTTGTCTTTGAAATTCATCTCGGGCTTCTATCCGCACTCGATGTGAGCCGCATGGGCTCGGTGCCTTTTGGGACCCGATGGTGATGAATGGGTGCTGCTATCTGTCGCGCGGCCTTTAAAGGCCAAGCCGGTCGCCGCAGTCACCCGGGTTCGAGATTGTTTTTCCATGGAACGGTTCTGCCATCCTGGCGGTTGCGTCGAACTTCAGAAGCGTGTTTTAGGCCCTGGCCGGGACCGCGGCCGGTGGTTGTGGAAACGGTTGGAAGCACTCACCGCTGCGCCACATGCTGTGCAGCAGCACGGCCAGTTTGCGGGCCACTGCGACCAGGGCGCGTTTTTTGCCGCGCTTGCCTCCGCTGGCGGCCAGCTTCAGCCCCCATCGGCGTAGCGCCGAGTCGGGACCGAAACGGCCAAGGATGTACTGCGCCGACTGCACCAGCAGACTACGCAGGTAGATGTCGCCGGCCCGGGTAATGCGCATTTGCGGATCGCAGTCTCCCGACTGGCTCTGTCTGGGGCGCAGCCCCAGAAATGCGCCCGCTGAGCGGTTGGCTCCGCTATCCGGGCGGCCCAGCGTGAGCACATAGGCCGCGGCCACCACTGGCCCCACGCCAGGCGCCGTGCGCAAAATACCGACTTCCGGATACTTCTCCCGCAGCTTGTCGATCTGCCGGTCCAGCGCGGCGATCTGGCGGTTGAGCTGAGCGATCTGTTCCAGCAGCGGACCGGCAGCCGCAGTCAGCGCAGAGGGAATGTGCGCCCGGACGCGGGTGGGCAGCGACTCGGTCGAGCAGCACGGTAGCCGCCCGCCGGCGCTCTTGGTCAGCCCGCGCAGCGCGTTGACGAGCATGGTCCGCGCCCGCACCAGCGTGGAGCGAACCTGGATCAGGTTCAGATCCTGCTGCTGCTCCTGGCTGCGATGTTCCAGCGGCACCAGCAGCCTGGGATCGTAAGCTGCCAACCGCGCCAGTTGTTCAGCGTCGTTGCGGTCGTTCTTCGATTCGCTGGCGGTAATGGCCGGGATCTTGCGCGCGTTGGCCACGATCACTTGGTGACCCAGCGCCGTCAGCAAACGGCTGACCCAGGGCGAGTGTGTGCCGCACTCCAGGGCAATGCGCAGGCGCGGCTCTGCCTCGAAATGTCTCCGCAACCCCGCTTCGTTGCTCGCCATGCGGCCCTCTTCGATCACTTCCCCCTCCGCGCTCAAAAAACAATACCGGCTAAACCGGTCGCCCAGGTCCAAGCCTACGGTGATCTCGGGCTTGTCCCTCAACACCATTTCCAATTTCGTGGCACGCCTGCTAACCTTCTTCATCGGCTGGTCTCCTTTTCAGCACCCTCGAGTGCGCTGCGGTCAGCTTAGCTGTACCGCGAGACCAGCCGTCTCATCCCATCTGTCATGCGGGCGTCCACGCCCGCATCAGGGATTTGAGCCTAAGAATACCGGTGCAATGTGCCGCGCGTAGAGATTTTCCGTCACGTTCTTGGCGATCACCGCTTCGTTCGCTTCCAGCAGCGCCAGATAGCGCTGCCCCATCTTCGCCGCCACTTTGAATCCCACGTGAAGCAACTGGCGCACGCTGCTGTTGTACGCCGGCGAGCACTCCACGTGCCGCAAGGCCGAAGTGTATTGCTCCGAAGTCCATCCGCGCACCTCTTCGGCCGAAGGCAGTTTCTTGGGATCGATGTCGATCACCGTGGCGTAGGGCGCGCACAGCTCCTCGCGATGCGCCAACGCCTCGGCATACACTTCCTTGGCCAGCGCCAATCCTTCGCCGCCGGCCTCGGCCAGCCCGATCAGTTCCTCAAGCCATGTCGTTCCCGCCGTCTTCAGGTGCACGCCCACGTTGAACCGCTTCATCGTCGCGTGAATCGCCGGGTAGATTGAAAACTTGTCGCTGCCCGAGTGCACGCTCAGCTTCAGATTCCCCGGCAGCCCATATTGCTTCACCGCGTAGGCGATCGCCGCAACGTCCAGCGCCATCTCCCGCTCGAACTGCGCCACGTCGCCCACGTAATCCACGCCCTTGTTGAACCGCCCGCTGAACTTCGGCGCGATCGTCTGCACCGGAATGCCTTCGTCGGCAATCGCCGCCAGAATAATCAGCAACTCCACCGGGCTTTGCGCGCGATCGGTCTCGTCCATCGAAACTTCGGGGATAAAGTTCCCCGCGCCGCGTGCGCTCAAGCACCCGGCGGTACACATCTCCGGCCTGCTTCACCGCGGCCAGAAACTTCTCCGCGGTCTGCCGCAGAATTGCCGGCGTAATCTCAAACGCCTCGTCGGCTCCGGCCAGTTCAATGCTCCCCTGCAACTCCGGATGCCGCTTCACAAAGCTCTCAATGTCCGCCGCCTGTGCGGGCTGCCCAATGAAATCCGCCACGTCGAACGTGAAAAAATCGCACGGCGCAAGAAAGCGGTCCACTGTCGCGGCCGTAATGTGGTCCGCGTCGCAGAAGTACGGCAGCTTCCATCCCAGCGCCTTCACTGCCGCATCGGCCGCCTGCCGAACAGACTACGGCCCGGAGCCAATGATCATGTGCTCGCGATTCGATTTGTTCCACACCGGAACCACTTCAACCCCGTGGTCCAAAGCCTTCACGCATGCCTGCAACTGCGCCTTGGCCTGGTGCGCAAACCGGTCGCCCGTGCCA
This sequence comes from uncultured Candidatus Saccharibacteria bacterium, assembly GCA_963707285.1. GTDB lineage: Bacteria > Patescibacteriota > Saccharimonadia > Saccharimonadales > UBA4665 > CAVPPA01. The sequence continues at coordinate 5,917 of CAVPPA010000004.1, read as the reverse complement.
ACCGAGTATTTGTTCAGCGTTAATCCTTCGGTCCCCATATTCGCCCCGTCTTGCGAATTCTCTTTTCCTTCTTCTACTTCGCTTCTCTGCCGGATCCCTATTCTGCGTGACTGTGCGCCAGGGCCGGTGGCGCGAGCTCTCAAACCGGCTGCGGTGCGCCCACAAACCCAGCCCCGGATTCGCCACAAAGAAAATCTCTCTCGCCGTCCACCTGGTTCCAGCCGTGGCGCAGCTTTTCCGGGTCGTAGCGCGCGGTCATCGCCTTCAAATCGCCATATTCGAATCCCACGCTCTCTATTTCCTTGCGGCTCAATTCTCCGGGGCACCAGCGAATCGTGAACCGTCCCTTCCGACGAAGCATGAATCAGGTGCGCCGCCGCGCTCAGGTCCGCAGCCAGATCGGCATTCTCTTCCACCGCTTTCAGCGTGGCCGGCGTTCCACGATACCCATACTTGCGGATCAGCGCATCGATCCCTTTGTCCTCGCCGAATTCCTTCACGCCCGGCGCAAGAATAATCAGCTCCGCCCCGTCGGCCAGCGCCATCCGTGTCCGGTACACCGCCTTGTTGCCGATCCACGTGCTGTGGAACTCCTTCGGGTCCAGATACACGACCGCCTTCTTGATCGGCTCGTCGAGCATCTCGAAGTTCACCTTCAGGCTCAGCTCCGCCGCCCGCAGGAAGCATTCCAGATCGTCGCCGATGAACAGCCCGCGCACCGCCAGTCCGCCGTTCTTGCCGCGCCCAACCACGGTCTGCACGTAAACGATCGGCAGGTGCCGCAGAAACTTTTCGCAGGCGCGGTTCAGCACGTTGCGCACCGGGTTCTCGGCCCGCCCCATGATCCGCTCCATTCCGTACACCGCGCCCAGGTAGTGGCTGCGGTTGATCCCCTCGCGCCCGCCTGTGCCGATCAAAATGTTCTTGGAGTGATTCGCCATCCCGATCACTTCGTGCGGCACCACCTGCCCGATGGAAAGAATCAGATCGAACCCGCCCTGCGAAATCAGCTTGTTCACCTGCGCCGGCCACGTGTAATTCAGTTTGCCTTCCGATTGTTCGCGGATGAACTCCGCCGGCAGCTCGCCGAGCGTTTCGATATCCGTCCGCCAGTTGTGCACGCGAAACAACTCCTGCGGCATCTTCCCGAACATGTGCGCAATCTGGTCCGGCCGCATCGGCGTGTGCGTTCCGATCGCCGGCAGCACAGCCTTCAGCCGCTCGCCATAGTGCTCCCACGCATACCGCGTCAGATCGCCGGCCCGCGAGTGCTCGCGGCTTTGGTCGGGCGGCACGGCCAGCACGCTTGTCCGCTTGCCCAGCTTGGCCAGGCTCTCCACCAGCAGCTCTTTCAGTTGCTTCTCCGAGAGATCGGTCTCGGTGCTTCCCACGGAACAATAAAGACTCATACGCCAAACTCCGTCCTTCTCAACTTCTGGCTGCCCCATCCTAGCCGGGTTCTTGTTTCTCCGGCTAGGGTGGGAGACCACGACAGCCGCCACTCGGCCCACTAGAGCTGCCCTACAGCCGGTACGCCTTCTTCACCAGCCCATACGTCAATTCGTGCGCCACTTCGTGCGCTTCATCTTCGTCCAACCGGTGTTCGGCAACCAGTCTGCCCAGAAATGCGCAATCCACCCGCCGCGCCACGTCGTGCCTCGCCGGAATCGACAGAAACGCCCGCGTGTCGTCGTTGAATCCCACCGTGTTATAAAACCCTGCCGTCTCCGTCGCTTGCTCGCGGAAACGCATCATCCCCTCGGGACTGTCATGAAACCACCATGGCGGTCCCAGGCGCAACGACGGATAATGTCCGGCCAGCGGCGCCAGTTCGCGGCTATACGTTGTCTCGTCCAGCGTGAACAGAATGATCGTCAGGTTGCGTCTCGTTGCCGAACCGGTCCAGCAGCGGCCGCAACGCGTCCACGTAATTCGTTGGCCCGGGAATATCGGCGCCCATGTCGCGGCCATACCGCTCATAGACAAAACGGTTGTGGTTGCGCACCGACTCCGGGATGAATCTGCATCACCAGGCCATCTTCCACGCTCATCCGCGCCATTTCCGTCAGCATCTGCGCGCGGAACAGCTCCTGCTCTCCCGCGTCCGCCTTGCCGGCAATCACCTTGCTGAACAGCGCTGCCGCCTCGGCCTGCGACAGGTCCGCCGTCTGCGCCGTCGGATGTCCATGATCCGTCGACGTGCATCCCAGCGCCTTGAATCGCGCCCGCGCCTTCATCAACGCATTCAGATAGCCGTTCCACGTCGAGCTGTCCTCGCCGTGCATTTCGCCCAGCTTCGCCACCAGCCCCGCAAATCCCTTGAACTCCGGATCCACTACCGGATCGGGGCGAAACGCGGGAACAATCCGCGCCTTCCATCCCGAATCGCGAATCGCCTGGTGAGCTTTCAGCTCGTCCAGCGGAGATTCGGTCGTCGACAGCACCTCGATGTTGAACCTCTCGTAGAGCGCGCGCGGCAGAAACTCCGGCGTGCGCAGCTTCTCTGCAATCACGTCGAAAGATGGTCGGCGGTCTTCTCGCTCAGCCGCTCCTTCAGCCCGAACAATTCCTGAAACGCGTAGTCCAGCCACATGCGCGTAGGCGTGCCGCGGAACAGATAATAGTTTTTTGCGAAAATGCGCCACACCTTGCGCGGATCCTTCATCACCGGCTGCCCAATGCCTAAATCGTCCAGCGAGATTCCCTGGCTGTAGAGCATGCGAAACACGTAGTGGTCGGGTTGCACAAAAAGCGTCGCCGGATCGGGAAATGGCCCGTTCTCGGCGAACCACGCCGCCTGCGTATGTCCATGCGGACTGATGATGGGAAGCTCCGCGGACGTGCTCATATAGGGAACGGGCTACTTTACGAGCATCTGCTTCGGCGGGAAACAATCGGTCTTCGTGGAGCAACATGGCTTTCATTCTAATCGTCTCGCGCACCGGTTCACGAAGCCGCTGCCGGAATGAGAGGTCAGACCGGAAGTATACACGGTAATGCCGTCCGCCGGCTCTCGATGCGGTTTCTTTCGCGCCACCTGCACGTTTCTCCAACCAGACACCGGCTTTCGGTGGTAATCTCCCTGTGACACTGATTTTCAGTATCGCAAGAGGGTGGCTGATCTTATGCCGAGGGTGAAAGAAGAAGAACCGAATACTCATCGTACGATGCAAGTGGTTAACCACATCCGCTCCCTCATTGAGAGCGGAACCCTGCAGCCGGGCGACAAAATCCCTCCGGAACGCGAGTTCGCCCGTTCTCTCAAAATCAGCCGCGCCAGCCTCCGCACCGGCATCGGCTACATGGCCGCCATGGGCGTCATGAAGATCCGCCACGGCGTCGGCACCTTCGTCGCCGACGGTCCTCCTCAATTCGGAACCGCCTCGCTCAGCCTTATCGGCGCCCTGCATGGCTTTCAGTCCTGGCAGATGTTTGAAGCCCGCATCATCCTTGAAAGCCATCTGGCCGCCTTGGCCGCCGAGCGCGGCAAGCAGGAGCACTTCGCCGCCCTCGCCGAAGAAGTCGCCGACATGTTCGCCTCCATGGACAGTCCCGCCGAGTATCTCATCCACGATCTGCTCTTTCACCGCATTGTTTCCCAGGCTTCCGGGAATCCAATTCTGGCCGCAATTATTGAGACCATCACTTCGGCGCTCTATGATACGCGCCGCAAGACCGTCGAGCGCTCCACCGACATGCGCGAATCCGCCGAGATGCACCGCGAGATTTATCGCGCCATCCGCGCGCGCAACGCAAAAGAAGCGCACAACCTGATGGAGCAGCACCTGCGCATGGCGCAAATCGCGCAGGGAATGGAGCGACCGACGGGCCGCAAAAGTCGCTGGCCGCCGTCAAAAAGAAGCATGCCCGCTCCGCATCCGCCGCTTAGCTGCGATCCAGCCGCGCTCAACATGCCAGTTTCCTCAAAAGGCGTGGAGCTCCCGGCTGTCCCTGGCCCTGCCTAAGGATTTGCCGTAGTCTCTAGGCTCGCTCGCGCGGCAGAGCGAATACTCACCTCTCTGCGCATTCCTGCGAGCGAATAGGCCTGAAGCCATCATCCCGGCAGCAAACATACTCCGTTCGCCCATGTCCCTTCTTCTCTTGTGTCTGGGTGTAGCCATCCATGCTTGTCTGGTCCGACCAGGCTAGGCCCGCCGCAACGATAAACCGATTCATTTCTTCACTAAGCCGATTCACTCGTTGACGGGCACTGCACCGCGATAATTTTCGAAAGGGACTCATTCTTTTTCCCTATTGACAGATCTGTGCCCGGTATATGAAACTACTCGGGCTTCAAAGTGTGGTCAGACCACGTGTGCGAATTTCACATGTGCTCAGGGGGAAAACCGCATTTCGAAGCGATCACGCAATAACTTATGGAGGCAACACGATGAGGCAATTGGCCGCAAAAGCCCAATTGGACTCGAGGAAAGAAATCTGCGAAGCGCCTAGCCGCTTCCTGCGTTTTTGGGTATTAGGCCTCGCGGCGCTTGTTCGTCGTCGCCATGATGATGCCCCTCGGCGCAAAGGCGCAGTTGGCGGGGAAGGGCGCCATCACCGGCACAGTGACGGATAAGACCGGCGCGGTCATCCCCAATGCCAACGTTGCCGCGACCAACACCGCCAACGGCATCACCACCAAAACCATTTCAACCAGCGCTGGCGACTATCAATTTTCCGACCTCGACCCCGGTATCTATACCGTGACCACCGTCGCCAAGGGCTTCGAAAGCTCACGCAGAGAACATCCATGTGAACGCTCTGGAGTCGCAGACCTATAACCCTGCGCTCACGGTCGGCGCCGCCGACGTGGAAACATCACCGTCACCGCCGCGCCTCCGCAGCTTGAGACCAGCAACGCGACCCTGGGCGCCACCATGGAGCAGGAGACCTATGCGGCGCTGCCCATCGAGATGGACGCCTACGGCTCAGGCCGACCAGCGGCGCGCCACCGACTTCGCCTATCTGATGCCTGGCGTGCAGGGCAATGAAACCAACGGCAACGCCACCACCAACACCGGCGTCGTCAACGGCTCCGGCAGCCGTGGCGCCGTCTCCGACGTTTATGTCGATGGCATTCCCTTTGTTCGCGCCGGCGGCAATGGCGATCCGCGCTATGTTTGGACCGCCATCTCGGTCGACGCAGTCGATCAGTTCCAGGTGCAGACCATTGGCTACTCGGCCATCTATGAAGGCCAGGGCGTCATGAACTACTCCATCAAGCACGGCGGCAACCAGTATCACGGTTCCGTCTACGAGTTCTTCCGCAATACCGCCCTCGATACCTGGGGTTCTGGGGCAAGATTCCCAACTGCGCGACCGGCACGCCCGTCAAGCCCGTCGAGCACAACAACGAATACGGCATCGTCCTCGGCGGTCCGCTCATTCCCTTCGGGAGCTGAAGACAAAGCTCTTCTTCTTTACCAACTACGACGGCTTCCGCTATTCCAGCGCGACCCCAACGCCGCTCACCTTCCCAACACCGGAGGAGCAGAACGGTGATTTCTCCTACTTCCTCAAGGCGAAGAACCCTTCGCTGAAGAACGACATCTTGATCTACGACCCATCCTCGCAAGCCGCCTGCACCACGAACAGCACCGATGGTTTCTGCCGGTATCAGTACGGCTACGGCCCGGGCACTACCAAAGGTCCGGCGGGAAATCCGGTGCTGACCGGAACGGCAAACGTGATCCCATCGAGCCAGTTCTCGGCCGTTGCGAAGGCCACGAGGGTTTCCTTCCCAAGACGGGCATCCTTGGTGGGGTTAACTTGCAGAACAACTACATCTCCGGCAACCTCACAGGACTCACCAACTGGTCTACGACGGACCGTATCGACTTTCTGCTCAATTCCAGGGACACGTTCAGCTTTATCGCAGCCATCGGCCGCCAGGCCAGCTCGAATCCCGTCGGCCAGA
>CAVPPA010000003.1:0-159489 GCA_963707285.1 uncultured Candidatus Saccharibacteria bacterium | reverse complement strand
TTGGAATAAGAAATAGGCCCAAACAATAGTCGAGACAAACGAGCGCTATAGAATAGCCCAACTTTTTATTTCTCAAGTATCCATAAAACATTAGTGGTAAGGGAAATGCCATCAGAACGTATCTATTAAAGCCGCCGTATTGTCTGCCAATGAGCGGAATTAGCAGAAAAGATAATGCATATAGCGAAAAACTTTTCCAGCGTTTCCACCAGTAAAAGGCGGCAATTATTATCAGGATTATGAAAATAATGTTGAAAAATTGAGCCTGGGTGAAAATATCTATATAGCTATGTTTGAGCCAGCCATGTCCTTTTTGTGAGGTAATAAATCCCATAAAATCGTGGAAGCGTAGCTGTAGATAAATCATATAGGCCAGCAATCCGAGACCTCCTATCACTCCCGTTGCTATAACTTTAGTAATATGTAATTTTTGTTCGAGCAAAATTAAAACGATTAAAATCCAAATTAATATCCCGGTTACATGGGTAGCGGTTGTGGGCAGTAAAAATAAACCGGCAACCAAGTAATTACGACGCAGCGCATAGTAAATTGCGCCGAGTGCTAAAAAGGCAAACAAGGCTTCGGTATAGGTCGCAAGAAAGAAAATTGCTGTCGGGAAAAATATAAAAGGTAGCAGCCCGCGCAGAGCTTCATCGTTTTTAGTAACCTTAAAGACTGATTTAATTATCTTAAGATAGAAGTAAATTGCCCCGACTAAACTAGTCCAGGATATAAGCAGGGCTGAAATCAGCGGTGAGCCAATAACGAAACGGACAACTCGGATGGCGAGCGGGTAAAGCGGAAAAAAATTAGTTTGGCTGAAACTGGTATAGCCGCTGTGGGCAATTTGCAGATAGTCAGGGCCATCCCAGTTAGACATAAAGCTTAAAGGGTTATTTGGTTCCTGGTTGTAATGGACAAGTGTCGATGGGTATTGCAGGACTACTTTGTTGTTATACCAACCCATGAATACGCCAATGGCGACGACGCTTAACGCCACTACTAGTGCCAGAACAACATCTCTTTTAAGAACAAATCGTTTCAAGTTAACTACATAGGCTTGAACGTTTTCAATCATCTTTTGCCGATTTTATCTCTTATCGCTAGCCAAAATATGGCTAGAATTGTCATTCCATTCATAGTTGTTACCCGCGTACCAGCGTTTTAATAGACGCTTTACCTAATTAGGCAATAGAGAAATTTTACTCTACCGTCACAGATTTGGCCAAATTGCGGGGCTTATCTACATCGAAGCCTTTGGCAACTGCCATGTAGTAGGCAAACAGCTGCATCGGTATGACTTGCAGAATTGGCGCAGTTTGTTCTAATGTTTCCGGAATATATATGATGTCATCTGCTAGATCTTGTATTTCTTTATTTCCTTGAGTAGCAATCGCTATGACAGGTCCTTTGCGGGCCTTAATTTCGGCAATATTGGAATACATCTTTTCGATTAAATTAGAATCAGTGGCAATTGCCAGCGTAGGCAGATTTTCATCAATTAAGGCAATCGGCCCATGCTTGGTTTCGCCAGCAGCGTAGCCTTCAGCGTGAATATAGGAGACTTCTTTTAATTTTAGGGCCCCTTCAAGCGCCGAGGGATAACCGTAGCGCCTGCCAATAAACAAAAAATCCTGACTACTACTGTATTTCTGCGCTAACTTTTCAATTGTTTTAGCCTGAGCTAGTACTGTTTCAACTTTTTTAGGCAACTCTTCAAGCTCTCTAAGCAGGGGTCTATATAGTTTGTGTTTGCCTTTACTTAAGCCGAGCGCCATTTGAAGCAGTATCGATACCTGAGCAATAAAGGCTTTGGTCGAAGCAACAGCTTGTTCTGGTCCGGCATGGCAGTAAACGCCGGCATCAGTCATCCGGGCGACGGTTGAACCAACTACATTGACTATACCTAGGCGCAGCACTCCGTAATCTTCCACTTTTTTAAGAGCTGCGATAGTATCCGCAGTTTCGCCGGATTGGGAAATAGCCAGAAGAGCTGTCCCTCTCGAAAATGGTTCAGTTCGATATCTAAATTCGCTGGCTATTTGCACTTCAACCGGAATACCGGCCAGTTCTTCGATCAGGTATTCACCGACTAGCCCAGCATAATACGAGGTTCCGCAGGCGACGATCACAATCCGTTCAATTCGGTTCAGTTGGCCGCTGACCAGTTCGAGGCCGCCCAGCTTAACTTTGCCCCTTTTGGCATTAATCCGGCCAGCCGTAGCTAGGCGGATGGTTTGGGGGGCTTCATAAATTTCCTTGAGCATAAAATGGGGGAACTTACCGAGACTAGCTTGGGCCACATCAAAATTGAGCAATTCCTCTTTTGGCGTGACGACCGTCTCTTTTTGGATATTTTCGATGTGATAGGTCTTTTTACTAGCCACCAAAACTTCGTGGTCTTCCAAATAAACTATCTTATTGGTGTGTTTGAGTAAGGCATTGCTATCGGAGGCTACCAGCATCTCATTTTCGCCGATACCAAGTACCAATGGACTGGATAACTTGGCGGCAAACAAGTCGTCTGGTTGATGGGTCGTGACAGCCACAATGGCATAGGCACCGGTGAGGTCCTTGATAGCGGCTTTAAAAGCTTGTTCAAATGACTTTGTTTCCTGGAAGTAGAAATCAATCAAATGGGGAATGACTTCCGTATCAGTTTCGCTGACAAAGACGTAACCCTTTTCCTGAAGCTGTTTTTTAATGTCTTGGTAATTTTCGATAATGCCGTTATGAATAACAAAGATAGTCTTAGCGGTATTGGTGTGAGGATGAGCATTGATAACGGTTGGTGCGCCGTGGGTGGCCCAACGGGTATGACCGATCGCGCTGACACTGCCAGAAATAGCCGGCGAGCCTTTCAAAAGTTGTTCTAAAGCTTGGACTTTGCCGACTTCTTTAATTAGTCGAGCATTGACGATCTTTACAGATTACCGCCATTCCAGCCGAATCATAACCACGGTACTCAAGCGTTTTGAGCCCGTTTAATATAATCCGTGGCGCTGACTTGGTGCCAACATAGCCTACAATACCGCACATGGTGTTAAATAATAGCATTTTTATAAACTTAAGCAAGTATTATTTTAAAATTGAGTCATCTATGATAAGTATTATGGATTTTATCGGTCTATATTATTTGAATCGTTGAAAGTGCTTCCCATTAGAATATTTAACGAGTCCGGCTTATCTGTTAAATAAACTTAAGCAGGATCCAACATGAACATAAATTGCAAATGCTAACAGAGGTCACATAGGCAAAAAGTTCTAATCGATTAGTATCTTTTAAGCTCGTATTAACAGATATAAAAGCTCTGTAAAATTCTCCTTACTATTATATATAAATATAAAGAGGAGTTATCTGAACTTCTGGATATATACCTTAATAACTAAAATACTTACTACTTACCCAGAGAACGTTCCTGTAATACCTTCTTTAATAATGACATTCATCTTTTTATTAAATCGTTGAACTGAGAAATTTTCAGCCACATGAGAGATAGCAACACTATTAAATTGCTGAGTTTTAAATTTCTGAATGGCCACAGCAAGACTTTTAACGGATTGAGTTTCAAAAAACATGCCCGTTTTACCCTCTACGATGTAGTCAAGCGCCCCGCCAGCTTTATAAGCTATGACGGGCGTTCCGGCCGCCAAGGCGTCAACGGCAGTAATGCCAAAATCATCGAGACCCGGGAACAGCAGCGCTTTGGCTCGCCCTAACTCCTCGGCTAATTCCTCAATACCAACGACACCCAAAAAAGTAACGGTCGGTCCGGCCATTTTACGCAGCCTGCGGTTTTCCGGGCCCTTACCGATCACGGTGAGCGGTACCCCAAGTTTTGTACAGGTTGCTACCGCCAAATCGAATCGTTTATAAGGAGTTTGTCGCCCGGCGATAATAAAACCCTCGCGGTTCTTGTTAGATGCCCAAAGTTTGAATCGCTCTGTATGAACCGGCGGATAAACTACCACGGCAGTGCGGTCGTAGTACTTTTGAATCTGTTCTTTAATGTTCGTCGAATTGGCCAGCATGTAATCCGGCCCTTGAGCTGCCTTATAATCCCAGCGCCGGAGCGGCCCTACCAGAACGCGCAGTCCAAGTCGGGCTAGGGGATTAAAGATACCAAAGCCCGGATGGGCCATATATTCGTTATAGCGGCTCCAGTAGTAGTGGGTCGGGGCATGACAGTAGTTAATATGAATGGTTAACGGCGGCACCTTAACGGCTTTGGCTTCCGCGCCTGAGCTGCTAATAACTAGATCGTATCCCTTGAGCTTCAATCGCCTGAACCACCAGATGCGCAAAATCGGAATATATTTACGAAGTACAGATAAAGGCCAGTATTGTAAAATGCCTGTTTTTACCTTGCCGTCCAAACGCTTGCGCCATTCACGGCTGCAATAAGAGGTATAAATCGGCGCTTCCGGGAAGAGCTTGTGCAGCTGTTCGACAACTTCCTCGGCCCCGCCACCTATCAGCCAGTCGTGCACTATAGCCACGGTTGGCAGCTGAGTAACTGGACTAGTTTTAGTAGTATCTTCTTTCATGCAAACTTATCTCACTACTATCTGGGGCATATCAGAGGCCACTAGGAATAGTTTATGGAAAACCAAATCGGTCATGAAACTTACTGAGCACCCCGGCGAGAAACGACGGCCCGGACAGTTTTAAATAGTATGACGATGTCGAGCCAAAAACTCCAGTTTTGGACGTAGTAAAGATCGAGTTGCCGGCGCTCCTCAAAGCTAATAATGCGACGTCCGGAGACAACAGCCAGTCCAGTCAGTCCTGTTTTAACGCTCAGCATGAGGTTCTTTTTGTCGTAGCTCATCAGCTCAAACGGCTCCAATGGCCGGGGTCCCACCAAGCTCATCTCGCCTTTGACGACATTAAGCAGTTGCGGCAATTCATCAAGGCTGGTTTTACGAAGGAATCGTCCTAAGCGGGAAATACGCGGGTCATCTTCCAGATAATCGCCGTTAGCGCGGTATGCTTTAGCTAGTTCCGGCCGCCCCATTTTGGCAAAACCTTCTTCCGGCGTCATCCGGTGGTAAGTATGAAGCTGAGTGCGAAACTTGTAGATCCGGATGGTATCGCCGTAGCGCGACAAGCGAACCTGGGAAAACATTGGATCGCCGTGATCGTAGACGATCATAATCAGGCTTATAACAGCCATGACCGGCAGGGCTATGATAAAAGCAATCGTACCGAATACCAGATCAAACAGCCGCTTGCCGATACGGCCCCAGCCCAGCAAAGCCGTTTGGTGGACGGTAATAACCGGAATGGAGCCCCGGAAGAGTTCAGCCTGGACGTTGCCGACAAACAGCTCGCTATTGCCCGGCACAAAACGGTAAGTGGCGTGATGTTCTTGGGCATATGTCAGGATTTCGGCGTTGCGCGCTTCGTCGGCGTAAAGCTCGGTTTGGACAATACTATGCAGATTGAGATCGCGGCGGTGGGCATCCAAAAACTGGTGAAAGTGGCTGTAAAGCGGCAAATCATGTTTACCGACCGCTATTGCGCCGCCGATAACACCAACCACCCGGTAGCCCGAGTGCTTAGCCGCTAGGCTGTCAATCAGTTCCCTCGATGATTTAGTATTGCCGATTATCAGCACCCGGTTTAAGCCGATGTTATAGCCAAACAGCTGGCCGCGAATAAAACGGGCCAGGTTTCGGTAAATCAGCAGGAACATAAAGCCAAACAAAAAGCCGTAAATCGGCACTAATTTGGATGGAAAGAGCGGCTTAACGCTTAAAAAGTTTAAGAAGATAACAAAGGTCAGCCCGATAAATGATCCGACTAACAGCCGCGGCAACTCGCTAAAGCGTTTTTCGTAAATGCTGCTGCTATAAAGGCCGAGCAGGGCAAAGACGAGCAGCCAAAAAGGCAGGACAATCAGGAAGGTGTTAATAAAGGTGTGCACCGGAATAGGGTGCTGCACCGGCACGCTGCTAGCCGCCCTTAAACCGTAGCCGGCCAGGAAGGCGCCAACCAGCGCCAGAAAATCGCCCACCACCAGAACGACGCTATAGATGAGAGAGGCGTTATTTTTCATACAAGCTATACTTGATTGTACACCTATGCAAGCGTCAAAACTGGATAGCCGGCTGCTTCAGCTACTGAGCACACTCGTTGCTGTCATTATCGTGCTCATACCGTTTCATGCCACTCTAACCGTCTGGCTGTCCCAAGTAGTTGGCCATTATACCGCTTTGCGTCTTTGGAAAGAGATATTTCTAATACCGCTAGGTCTGGGCGCTATCTATCTGTTAATTAAATATGTCGAACTCAGAAAACGTCTATTAAGCTCAAAACTGGCATGGCTTATCGTAGTCTTTGTGGGCGTTCAGATTATCTGGGGGATTATTGCTTATCTAACCCACCAAGTCAGCGCTAAAGCCCTCGGCTACGGCCTGATCAGCGATACACGCTACCTGATATTCTTTATGATCGTCTGGGTAATTGCTCTTAAAACCCCCAAACTGGTGTCGTTTTGGCCAAAACTAGTCCTCTATCCAGCCATAGCCGTTATAGCATTTGGATTACTCCAATATTTCGTGCTGCCCTATAACTTTTTGGAACACCTCGGCTATGGCGCCAAGACGATCTTTCCTTATGAAGACATTAACAGCAATATTCATTACATCAGGATTATGTCTAGCTTACGCGGCGCTGATCCGCTAGGCGCCTACCTTTTGGTAATTATTAGCCTAGCTGCAGCCTGGTGGTATAAAACACGGTCCTGGTGGCTGGTGTTACTTAGTGCTGGAAGTTTACTGGCCCTTATTTTTACCTTTTCCCGAGCCGCTTGGATCGGCTTGCTGCTCAGTTTTGCCGTTTTGTTATGGTTTAGCTTAAAAAATCAGCAGACAAAACAGCTCGCCTTGATTGGTGCTGTCATCTGCATAGTAATTGCCGGCGGCGCTGCATTTACGCTCCGCCATAACACGACATTTCAAAACATTTTCCTGCATACCCAGACTAACTCAGCGGTATTAACTAACTCTAACCAGGGTCATGCTTCAGCCCTTACTAGCGGCCTGCATGACGTACTCCATAATCTGCTTGGTAATGGACCGGGCACCGCCGGTCCTGCTTCAGTCTATAACAGCCGAGCTCCGGCTCGAATTGCCGAAAACTACTTTATTCAAATCGGCCAGGAAACTGGTTGGCTAGGCTTACTTTTATTTATAGCAATCAATGTCTGCGTTGGCATTATGCTATGGCGCCGTCGCCAATTGCCTTTAGCCTTGGGTTTACTGGCAGCCCTCATCGGTCTCACGTTCGTTAATTTGTTAAGCCACGCCTGGGCTGATGACACGCTGGCCTATCTCTGGTGGGGACTTGCCGCTTTAGCTTGCGCTCTGCCGGTTAAGCCAAGCTGAGACCTTGAGTTTTATACATCTTCATCCGTTTGTCGGTCGATATTAAAGTCAAATTGCTTTTTATTGCTTGCCAAATGAGCATTCGATCAAACGGATCTCTGTGCTCCGGATGTGGTTTAAGACGGTGAAATGTGGCGTAGATATTAGGTTCGGGCGAGATTACTATGAGGCCTAAAGCTAGAGCAGAATCTAAAAATTCCTCGGGAGTATGCGCGCCTAACTCAATCTTTCCTAGCGCAAATTTTAGGCTAATTTCCCATAGAGATATTGGGCTGATGCACTTCTGAATATCGGGATTACGCAGTATATCGATATGCGACTTACTTAATTTAGTCGGCTCTAAACGAAACCAAAGCAGTATATTGGTATCAAGCAGGTACATCTAAGTTTAGAAATTCTTCGTCGGTTATCTCGAAGTTTTTCATTTGATATGTCCAACCCGCTTTCTTAAGATCACCGAGCTGTAATGAAAAATCGGGTTTCTTTAGTTTTGATTGGGGAACAATTGTGGCAATCGGTTCTTTTTTGCGTCCGTAGGTAATAACAACTTCATGACCTTGTTTAAGATCATCTATGACTGAAGAAAATTCTGCTTTTAACTTCGCAACGGTTAATATTTTCATAGTTCTATCTTAGATAAAATATGCTAAGTTGTCAAGTTGTCACGATGACGTCAAACTGCTTGAGTTATATCGAAGGGGATAGTAAGATTCGAATATGAACGAAAAGCAAACAGACGACGGCAAAGTTGTCCGGCCGACCAAAAAACAGCGTGAACTGCTGAGCTATATCGAACGATTTATTATCGAACACGGTTACGGACCAAGTTACCGGGAAATCATGGGGGGACTCAACTATACTTCAGTCGCAACAGTGGCCCTCCATGTCAATAATTTAGTGCGGCGGGGTCATCTCAAAAAACGCGATTATTCAGCTAGATCGCTCGAACTGACCCATCCGACGGAGGAAAAACCGGTAACCTCGAACCTAATAGAACCGACCGACGAGCGCTGGCTAGTCGAAAAAGTTGACCATGCCTTTGCTCAGCTCGAACAAACCGGGGAATTACTCCATGAACGACAACTTGACGGATTATACGTATTGATGGGAGCCCTTAATGTGCTTGGACTAAATGCGGCCGCTCAGAGTTTTCAACCACGCCTGGCTGCGCTCAAAAAGCGGGCTGTCTAAGTACGTAGAAATGCCGTCAATATGACAACGAACCGTGATAATATAAATGTAAAGAAGCACCTAGGCGCCTATGTACCGTTTGGGACATCAAATTAGACATCATTACGGGTTATATTTCCTCTCCCTTATCGTAATGGGCGGGTTAATAATTGGTGGGGTTATCTTTATTCGTCATCTATTTACACCCCGAACGGTTATTACCCAATCAGAGGCTGTAACTCATTATTATTCTGGTAGTAATACGCCAACCCAGCAGATTAACGAGCAGTTATTCAGCGTTGTATTACCGGCTAGTTGGAAAACAGCTAGCAATCCGGGCAGCCCGTATACCATCTACAGTTGGCAAGGCAGCGGAGCCGACGCTGACCGCCGGATAGATATTTACATTGATAACGTGCCGGTTAGCTTTGCCGTCAACCGCTTACAACCGGTACAGGTTAATACCGACCAGTTACAGCCGCTCGGATCGGTTTCAGACAACTGCACGACATTTACCACGCCAACCACTCAATCGGCTCAAACCGGCACCATTGAAGCCAAATGGAACGGTATCGATTTCCTCTGCGATACCGGCAACTACGAACGAGATGTAGTGGCAATCGGCGCCGACACGGCCACAATTACTTTAACCGGCCCAAAAACCGGATCACACAAGATACTGCTGGTCTATACCGATGATTCGGCGCAGCCCGATTACACCATATTTTCATCGATTATCCAGAGTTTTCAGATTCTCTAACTTTAATACGAATACAATCAAATAATTCAGAGGTAATTTGACATATTCATACAATTAACATACAATTATATTAGAAATAAGGAACACTTATATGCCAATTAAAACATTTAACATATCTTTTCCTAAGCCGTTGGCAGACGCCATAGATAAGAAAGCCAAAGAGCAATTCGGTAGTCGAAGTGATTTTCTTCGCTTTGCCGCCCAAAAGTACCTACGAGAAGAACAAGAATTTGAGGAGTTGATGAACTATGGCAAAACGCTCGGCCAGAAAATTGGGCTCCAGACAGAGGAGTCAGTGGCTCAGAACATTAGCGCCAAACGTCGCCAACAGCGAGCCTGGTAATCAGCGAGTTTTAATCGATACGAATGTTTGGTACAGCGCTATTTTATATGGCGGAAAACCAGAACAAGTCGTTAGGCTTTGCCGTCAACGTTACCAGATTGTGAGCTCGCCATATTTAATGAACGAAATGCTCGATCTTTTACGGGCTGCCGAAGCTCCCTATAAATGGCGCAATAATTTAGAACGAGTTCTAAAGCGCCTCACAAATGTCATTGAACCGCCTGATTTTACGGGCATAAGTCGGGACCCCAAAGACGATCCGGTTATTGCTGCGGCGCTAGTTGGAGACTGTGATTATATTATTACCAGCGATAAGGATCTACTCGAACTTGGCGGCTCCCAGACTATGAAAATAGTTACTCCCGCTGAGTTTTTGAAACTTCCTCACGGAGGATTTAAAGTTAGACAAAGCTAAGATGTCAAAGTTTATATCTATCGCTTTACCCATAAATGTATTGAAAAATACTATATCTAGCGGAATGACTGGCTGTTATACTACTAGATGTTTGACAATCTAAACCGGAATCAAGGTGAAATTCCTTGGCTGTGCCGCAACTGTAAAGCCAGATACGGTTTAAAGTCTCCCGAGCAGGAGCTAAGGCATACAGAATTTGACAACCCTTGCTCGGAAAGAAGCGAGGGTATTTTTTATATGAGTGCCGAACAATTCAGGAACTATGAACTTACTGAAACGCTAGCTCAGGACCGTTTGTTATCTGAAGTTGATCTCTTACTTACGGCTAGCCAGGCTGCCGTCTTTGAGCCCAGTATTATCCGAGATTTAAAAATAAATAAGCATACAGCCGTAGAAGAATCAGCCATGCCCTATGCTGTATCGAGAACATTTCAACCCGCCGTAGAGACAATTGATGAGCAAGGGCGCCAAAAACGAATGTTTATGTGGCTTGGCAAGATGTGCCGTTGAAGTAGCTGAGTCAGGCAGACGATTCCATTTTTCTGAGCCGGCGTTTCGTCGGGTCGAAATTGAAGAAGCGGAAGCCCGCCATAGCCAGGATACCTTACGTGCCGGTAAAGCTCAGGTATTTATATCGCCTAAAATGAGCCGGCACGATGCATCAGAAAGAATTGCTAAACAGGAACACGTTGGTGATGAAGATTCAATTCGCGTTTCATTTTTAGAAACTGACGGGCAAGGCCAGGCATTGGGTCGTCGCCTGGAGTCGTTGCTAGTTCGCGATGTTCCGTTAACTTCCTGGATGGCTATGTTAAAGGATCAACATAACCCTTTTGGCAGAGCCTTTCAGCCTAAAGACGAAACTTCGGCATTATCGGTTATGGAATTATTTGCCGAGTTTGAACTAGCCGAAGAACAAATACCGGACGGACCAATCGACATCGTCCGCGCCGTGCTGCCGTATATAAAGGACGATGCGGCCAAACGAAGCGTTGAGTACCAGCTGGAAAGGTATCAGAAAGATCAAGATATTTACGACTCAAGGGCAAAGGAAGCTTCCGAAGAGTGGTTGGAATTTGATAAAGCCCTCGCCGAAAGCCTACGCGACGGTCGGGCCACAACTGAGATTCGCCGCTTCATCAATATTCTTCAATTTTCATGGGATGACTTCGGACTAGAGCTCATATTAAAACACAATAGAGCGGATGGCGGTTATGACATGACCCGCGAATTGGCGGCCTACTTAGAAAAAGCTAACCGGAATGTGCTGCTTGGCAAAGTGGCCATAGCGACCGCTAACGAAAAAGTTATGGCCCAAATGGATGCCCAAATGGCTCAGGAAATCGAAGCAGATATTACGCGCATCAGAATGAGAGAGTTATACGGCTTATCGGCACCGGAGGATATTGCCGAAGATAATGCCAAGCTCATTCGTAAAATAGCTAATCAATCGTTGCAAGTTTCCGGTGGATGTTCGGGAGAGAACAGCTCTACGTTTAAAAAGAACGACTCGAGCTCAGAAGACAGTAAAGAAAAATGGGAATGGAAAAAAGGGATTTGTCGGACCAAGAATTGTGCCAGTCGACCGCGCTTAACTGAGGTAGGACCCTGTAGTGTCTGTCGTATGTGCCAGCATATTTATGACACCGGTCGTGATCCAGAAAAAGTATTCAACCCTGAAGAAAGACCCAAACCTCATTCAACCAATAAAATGCTGGAAACTATCAGCCAATCCCGTCTTGCCAGACGTTAAGCCGCTTCTTCGGCAGTAGACAGCGGGTGATCGACTTCCATTTGTTTTAGATGCTGGCTTCGGTAACGATCAAAATGGCGTTTATCTATACCGTTTCTTTCAATCAGTGATCCCAAATGCTCACTTGATGCATGATGGGGAATTATAACGTAACTACTGCCCAGTTCATAAAGCTGTAGCGCCTCTTCATAGCTGTTGGCATTACAGACTACAACAGTCTCAGTGTTCAATAAATTAACATGCCTAACTAACTGTTGATTGGTTTCAAAATCGGTAATAGCACTTATCACTAGTTTGGCGTTGCCGACGCCAATTTCGTCGAGCAATTCTGTATCGGTGGCATCGCCGTACAAACAAGGAATCCGTTTGGTTTTGAGTAGATCAATAATGGCCGGGTCATAGTCAACCACCACGTAGCGATGGTGTAATTGCTTAAAAGTTTGGATAAATTCATGACCGCCTTTTTGGTAGCCAAACAGGATTAGCTCATAACCAGGTTTAGGTCGCTTTTCAGCCCGGCTAGCAGCCCGTTCGAACAGACGAAACGGCAGCTTGTCAAAGACCTTGAAGAGGAAGTTATCGTAATGGGTCAGATACGATGCTCCGGCTATGGTAATTATGGCCACCAGGGTTATAACTGTGCTGATGTTTTTATCGACCAGCCCGGTACTAACCGCCAGTATTGCTAGTACCACCGAAAATTCACTGATCTGCGTTAAATTAATGCCAGCCATAAAGCTGACCCGTTTTGAATAGCCGAGGGTTCCCAGGGTCGAGATTATCGTAGCTGGTTTCACGACCATCACTACGGCCGATAAAATAAGAGCCGGTACCAATGCTTGAGAGATACCGTGCAGGCTCAAAGATTGACCGAGAACTATGAAAAACAGCACCACAAAGAAATCTCGTAGCGGTTTTAACCTGGCTTCAATCTCTTGGGCGTAAGGTAGTCCAGCTAGCGCCACGCCGGCAAAAAGGGCACCAATTTCAATTGAAAAACCAGCGATTTCAAATAAACTAGCAATGCCAAATCCCCAACCGACCGCAAACATAAATAGCATCTCTTGGGAGGAGGCCATCATTTTAACGATTTTCGGCAACAGTTTGGTGCTGGCGATAACCAGTAGGGCAGCTAAAAGAACTGCTTGAACAACTAAAAAGCCGAGCTTGGAATAACCAAAATTATGATCCTTGGCGGCCGTGACAAATAACAGGGCAACGGTGGCTATAACATCGTCAAACAAAACGATACCAATGGCGATCTGGCCATGCAGCCTGTTCTGCTCTTTTTTATCGGTTAGAATCTTAACGATAATTATGGTGCTACTAAAGAAGAGACATAAGCCAATAATAAGCGCGGCGATGTGGCTGAAGCCTAAAATGACGGCCACTAAAAAGCCGATAATCCCGACGCTGAGCATCTCCGCCATCGTCGCCAAAAAAACCGTACCGCCCAGTTTTTTAATAACTGAGACGTTCATGCCGAGTCCGATAATAAATAGCAGCAGGGCAATACCGATACTGGCAAAGTCGCTAAAGGTGTTGGTGTGAATTAAATTAAAGGCGGCCGGCCCAACCAGTATACCGGTCAGAATGTAACCCAGTATCAGCGGCTGGCGGAGCAGGCGCATAACTAAAGAGACAACGGCACCGACCACAATAATAAAGCTCAGTTGCAGAAATATACCGTCTGAAGTCATCTTTGAAGTACTTTGTTTATTTTCTTATGTTTACTTAAGAGTAGTATAGCATAGCTAAAAGATGACGCTTGACAAGCATGAGCTTTGTTCGTTAGACTACGCTCGTACATCAATAAAGTGGTCCGCGAGAAGCCGCTTTAGATGAAACAAAAATTAACAAAATTTATAAAAAGTAGACCTTTTGCGACCTAACAATCGTTTAAGGTTTGTAATCGTTATATAAGGAGTAACGGTGAGATGTCATTCAAAATAAAAATTAGCAGTAGTAGCCCAGTTCCGGAACCGGTAGTTATCGAACGGCCTTTTTGGCAGCAATATCTCGAATACTAGTCGTACTTAGTTAAGTAGCTTAGGTTGTAGGATTCTTTTTGGCGATTTCGGCATTAATGACTTTTTCAAATGCCGTTACGCTCGGCGTGCCACTACTTCCTATCAAATTCTCATTATTGAGAGTCTTACCGTCCAGAATAAAGGTTGGTGTGGCCATTTGGTCGCCCGTATGATTGAAAGCATTGAGGTCAGCGTTGATGGCATTATCTACCTGATTGCTGCTGTAATCTTTATTAAACTGCGTCACATTAAGGCCTAGTTGAGAAGCATAGCTATCAAATAATGTTAGCGGATTGCTGGACGGCACCCAAGTGGTTTGATTTTCATAAAGTAAATCGTGCATCTGCCAGAATTGTCCCATATCACTGGCTGCTTCAGCCGCTCGAGCCCCAGCGAAAGCATTGGGGTGAATTTGAGTTAGCGGTAAATTACGGAACTGGAATTTAATATTATTAAATTCATCGGATACAACCTGTTTGACGGTTGGGTAAAACTCTTGGCAGATTGGACATTCGTAATCGCCGTATTCGATGAACGTAACGTTTTTGGCGTCTTTACCTTCAACGTGATTGGTTGGCTGCCCAGTAGAAGTAGTTGTGTTACTTTTATTGTGATCAGTCACAATGACGATGCCCACTAGTATGGCGGCAATCACAACCAGCGCTATCCAAAATTCTTTTGACATGAACTTTACTTCTCCTCAATCTATATAGGTAGTATACAATACTGAAAATCCGATGAGATCTGCCATAGCTCTTGTCGTTAATATTAATTTCAAAAATAATTATGAAATGTAATAATACTCTCTTGACATCACAATAATTAGGACTTACAATGTAATTACTATGCGTATTTCAATTGTAAAAATAGGTAATTCTAAGGGGATTCGGATTCCCAAACCCTTACTTCAAGAGAGTGGGATTACTAGAGATGTCGATATTACGTTTAAAAAAGGTGAGCTTAGGATTAAACCATTAGCTTCGGAAACTTACGCGGGGGAGACAGCAGTATTGAGTGAAAAATCATTTGCCAAAGATTGGTTACGTCCTGAAGAGGAAGAAGCATGGAAAATTTATCAGTCGGGCAAGTAGTTCTCGCGAGTTTTCCTTTTTCTGACCTAACGAGCAATAAATTAAGACCTTGCTTAGTTATTGGAATGGCAGAATTTAATGATGTGGTGCTTTGCCAAATTACTAGTAAACGTTATCAAAGCGTACAGGCGATACCGTTGCTTAAATCTGATTTTGCAAATGGCACAATAGTTACCGATAGTTTCATTCGACCGGATAAAATTGCGACATTAGACGAGAGTATGATCAAGCAAGTACTAGGTAAAGTATCTGACGATAAATTAAATTCGGTAAAACAAAAGTTGAAGTTAATACTTGAATTGCATTGAGGATCTAGTTAAGGGGACAAAATGTTTTGGGATTTCCGCATAATCAAGCACGATACAATAAAGCCTGCATATTTCGCTGTGCACGAAGTTTATTACGATGATAAACACCAAGTTGAGGCTTGGACAGAAGACCCGATTGATATAGTTGGAGAAAGCAAAAAAGAGATTCTTAATGATATAGAAAATGTTTTTACCGACATTAAACAGCCTATCCTAATCGAGTCTGAATTACTAAGAAAATTACAAAATATAAAACTTAAGTCAAAAGCTGGTGAGATAACAAATTTGAAATCCTATAGTGATGCAGCTGATTTTTTTGATGACCTAAAAAAAGACGGCCTGGCATAATATAGACTCAGCGCCCAATTCTTTAACATCCAAAGCAATGATAAGATGGATACTATCATGACCGTCTTCATCGTAGCTTTTTTGCTCATTCTGCTAGCTTTACTGGCTTTGACGCTTGAGAAGACTTATTTTTATGTACCATCTAAAGAACTAAGGCGGCTGGCCAGTCGCGGAGACGGAGTAGCTCAAACATTCTTGCCAGCCGAAATGTATGGCCCAGAGCTCAAGCTCGTATTATGGATAGTAACACTCCTCAGTGCCGCCGGTAGCTTCGTGCTTTTTGCCCGGATTGCTCCAACCCTACTCGGCTTTATAGTAGTTGTGCTTGTCCTAGGATTAGGCTTTTTGTGGATACCACGCAGCCGATTAACGACTGTCGGCACCCGTCTGGCGCTATGGTCGACACCGACAATCGTCTGGCTGTTAGGCTTCATTCATCCGGTTACAGCATTTCTAACTAGCTTTATGCGGCGTCCAAGCGAACCGCACACTGGTCTATATGAACGGGAAGACATCTATGCCCTTTTAAAACGCCAAAAGAACCAGCACGACAACCGTATTAGCCCTAAAGAACTGGAGCTGCTCAGAAAAACTCTTCGATTTGGCGATTTCCGTGTCCGCGATCTTGTTATTCCGCGCCGGCAAGTGAAAACCGTCAACGTTAACGACAATATCGGTCCGGTATTACTGGACGAGCTGCACGGCAGCGGCCACACATCATTCCCGGTCTATGAAAATCAACCCGCTAATATTGTAGGTACGTATTTAATTGATGATTTGGTTGACGTGAATCAAACCGGCAAAGTCAGAGATTTTTACGAACGAAAAGTCGCCTATGTTCATTCTGCTGACAGCCTGGAACAAGCTTTGCGAGCCCTCAATGAAACTCATCAACCACTACTGCTAGTGGTTAATAGTGCCAATGAGTATGTCGGCATTGTAACTTTAGGAGATATCCTCCGTGAACTGCTAGGTGAGGCAAGTGAGGAATTCTTTGGCGATCATCACGATCGTAAGACAGTGGTGGCCCGTCACCAACAGCCGGAAGATTCAAACAATCTCGAAGAAGAAACCGAAAAAGTATCATCTGAACCATCAGAGATGGTAGAATAGCTCCGATAGGCGATAATTACGCGCCAAACATACCAAGGAGCAGACTGATGAGAACACTGAGTAGCGAAGTCAAAGATCATATTGGCAAAAAGGTTCAGATTGAAGGTTGGTTACATAAAAAACGCCTGCTCGGCGCACTGACATTTTTGAACATTCGTGACCGCCGAGGGCTGGTTCAAGTCGTCCTGGACAACAAGGATGAAGTTGAAAAGCTACGAGGTTTACAGATTGGTACAGTTTTACGAGTTGACGGTACGGCAGTAGCCGAACCGCGCGCACCGGGCGGTGCCGAACTGCACGACGCCTCGCTAAATGTTTTGGTGCCCGTCACCGACGAACCGCCGATCGAAATAGACAAACCAATTGACCATAAAGCTGACAACCTCGATACCTTGTTTGAATACCGGGTGCTAAATATCCGTAATCTGCAGGAACAGAAAATTTTTCGCATCCGGGCCAGCCTGCTTCGTTATATCAGGGATTATTTAACTGAGCATGAGTTTGTCGAAATCCAGACGCCTAAATTGATCGCTGGGGCCACAGAAGGCGGTGCCGAGGTTTTTAAGCTTGATTACTTCGGCCAAGAAGCTACTCTAGCCCAAAGCCCGCAGCTTTATAAGCAAATTATGGTGGGCGCTTTCGAGCGTGTTTTCGAAATCGCGCCGGCTTTTCGAGCTGAACCGAGCGCCACGACGAGGCATATGAGCGAGGTAATGATGCTGGATATCGAAATGGGCTTTGTCAATAGTCACGACGAAGTCCTCGATATGGTGGGAGATATGACAATCGATGCCCTCCAAAAAGTCTATAAGCTACATGCTGACGACTTAAAGTCGCTCGGGGCGCCTGATCTAGTAGTCAAAGACCACGTACCTAAACTAACTGTGGCTAAAATCCATCAACTGTATAGTCAAGCGACCGGTACCGATACCACCAAAGAAAAAGATCTGATTCCCGACGAAGAACGCTGGATATGCGAATATTCTAAAAAAGAAATGGGTAGCGAACTTGTCTTTGCGACTCATTTTCCAGTTGAAGCCATGAAGTTCTATCACCAAGTAAACCCCGATGATCCAACCACGGTGCTCTGGGGAGACTTGCTCTTTAGGGGGTTGGAAATTGCGACCTGTCCGCTGCGTGAATATCATTATGAGAAAATTGTCGAACAGATGAAAAAGGCTGGCTTAGATGTCGATCACCCTGGGTACAAGTATTATCTCCAAGCCTTTAAATATGGATTGCCCCAACACGGCGGCTGCGGCTATGGGATTGATCGCTTGCTTGAAAAAACCATCGGCCTTGGTAATGTCAAAGAAGCCACACTATTTCCGAGAGACATTAATCGTTTGACCCCCTAGTTCTACGGATTATTCGAATGTCCAATTAGGATCAACCTCGAATACGTTTATCGGTATTTGAATAAACTACTGAGCGATGTTGTATAACAAGAATTTTTACTTGTTGCTTTTCGATTCGAAAAATAACTCGATAATCACCCACTCTTAATTTACAGTAATGTTTCAATGAACGCCTCAAAGGCTTCCCATAAACTTCTGGTTGAGTAGTTAGTTTTGCTTCAATGGCGGTACGTATATTCTCACGCCAGTCCGTACTTAACTTAGGTATATCCTTATTAACTACATCCTCATGATATAGAATCTCAAACATTAGGCATTAAATGCTTTGTCGTGAGTAATAAATCTCGATTTTTGATCATCACGGATAGATGCGATTTGATTCCAGGCTTGATCCTCTTCTAACTCTAGACCGATTTCTAATAAATGTTTTGCCTTTGTAGCAGCCGGCATCTGGTCTCTTTTTGCAAGCTGAACAATAGCCTTTTGAACCTCGTCGGGCAAGCTAATATTAATTCTTGGTTTAGTAGTTGACATAAACTTAGTGTATCAAAAGTGTATCACTTAGTCAATACATATATCCTTGGTAGATTAGAAAATTTTTAAGTCGGAGCGTTATCAAGCGAACGCCAAACATACCAGCTGGCGACGGATTCATAGGGATGCCAGGCATGTTGCTGGGCTATTTCAGTTACTTGTTGGGGGGTTGGCAAGCTGTCGAGCTTATAAAGCGTACGTAGACCGTTTCTAATCCCCAGATCGCCGGTTGGCAGTACGTCCAACCGTCCCATGCAAAACATCAGGAACATATGGGCCGTCCATCCGCCGATACCTTTGACATCAGTTAGTTCGTCAATGATTTCCTGATTGCTTTGACCATCTAATTTATCAAAGCGGACTTTGCCCTCTATAATGTGTTGAGCCAAATCCCGAATGTAGGCCGTTTTTGCCCAAGAAAAACCAACGGCACGCAAATCTTCTGGGCTTTTCGTTAAGATGGCCTCAGGCGAAGGGAAGCCGCCGCCAAATAGTTCGCGAAACCGCCGTCTAATACTGGCAGCTGCCTTGACACTCAATTGCTGGCCGATAATTGAATCAGTTAGAGCCCGGTAATATTCCCGGTGCGCTTCCAACGTACAGTGACCTGAGGCGGCGATAACTTTAGATAACGTCTTATCATTAGCAGTGAGGTATTTCTCAGCTAAAAGGAGATTTTTAGGCGTGCGCTAGCAGCATATTTTTATACTACAGCAGATCTAAACCTTAATGTCTGGCTATACAGCTTACGAGACAGTACAATGAAACGGTAAAGCTTAAATATATCTATGGATAATTCAAAAGAAGAACAGCCCAATTCCGATCCTCTTATCAGTTCTGCCCCACCTTTACCAGTTAACGATACCGAAAAACCGACAGCTAATCTAATTCCTAGCACTCCCCCTCCGGATACGTCAGCTCCGACTTCAGAAACAACTAAAAATGCCACAAAACCGACCCCTCTGAAACCTCCTAAAATTAAACGAAATCCATTGAAACGAGTATTTGCTGCCTGGTGGCATAAAAAGAAGTGGACATTGCCACTCAGTTTTGTGGTTATCCTGTTAGTTCTGGGAGCTATACCATGGACCCGTTATGAACTCGTCGGACTTGTCTATAAGCAAAACTTCACCGTTGAAGTGATTGATGCCACTACCGGTAAGCCCGTATCAAGTGCGTCGGTATCACTCGACCAAGTGTTGGTAAATACAAATAGTAATGGCAATGCCACGCTCAAAGTTCATGTCGGCACTCGGCGCCTAATGATCAGTAAACAATATTATAAAACTACCCAAAAGAACGTTTTGGTACCGATACTTCATCAAAAAACTGCCTTAACCATTAGGTTGCTAGCGACCGGTCGGCAAGTACCGATCGTCATAACAAATAGTATCAATGGCCAGGCCGTGCCTGATGCACTGGTTAGGGTAGCCGATACCGAAGCAACCACCAATCAAAAAGGCCAGGTAACAATCGTACTGCCAGCCCAGGATAGCCAGCTACCAGCTAACTTTTCAGCTGCCGGTTTTAATTATGGCAGCGGTACTATTACCGTATCGGCTCAAGCCCTGCCCCAGAATCATTTTCAGATAACTCCCGCCGGTAAAATCTATTTCCTATCGCAGCTCAGCGGCACGATGGACGTCGTTAAAGCCAATCTTGATGGTACAGCTCGCCAAACTGTTCTGACCGGCACCGGCAACGAAGATACTTCCAGCACCGAACTGATGGAGTCACGCGACTGGAAATATTTGGCGCTTGTATCGAGTAGGGCTCACGCTAATCAACCAGCCCTTTACCTGATCAATACAACAGCCAACGATCAGCTCAGTACCATCGATAGCAGCAGCGCTACCTATAGCCCGATCGGTTGGATCGGCGACACCTTTGTTTACAGCATTACTCGAAACGGTGTCCAAAATTGGCAGCCGGCCAGTGAAATTCTAAAATCATATAATGCGGTGACCGGCCAATTGACAGTTCTAGATCAAACCACCGCTTCCGGTACAAACTCGACTGATTATGCGATGACCGCTTTTGGCAGTATGTATCTTATCAAAAATGCGATAATCTACACGATCTATTGGAGCGGCAGCGATACGTCTCATCTCAGCGGCAAAAGCGATAGTCTAATGAGCATTAAGCCGGACGGCAGCGGTAAACAAGATATTCGGGACTTTCCGATACCGGCCAGCCTAAGCTATGCCAGTTATTACATCGCTACCACCCAATACAACTTGTCGAGCCTCTACGTCCAAGTACCCAACGGCAGTGGCAGCAATAGCTATTATTCGTTTGTAAACGGCAGTCTGACTACCTCTAATATCACCGATAACACCTTTTATGCTCCTAATCAGAGCTATATTGTATCGCCCGATGGCTCGCAAACGTTCTGGGCCGAACAGCGAGACGGCAAAAATACGCTATTCATTGGTGATGGCAGCGGCCAAAACGGTAAACAAATTGCCACCCTCAGCGATTACTCACCATACGGCTGGTTTACGGATAGTTATCTGATCGTTTCGAAAGATAATGAACTATACGTCATGGCAGTCAATGGCGGCACACCTGTCAAAATAACCGACTACTTCAGTAGTCTGCCGCCGGGCTACGATTTCGGTGGTCAATAGATTGGTTGAGCCGGAGAATAGCCATCTTGCCGTCAGTCAACAGGTAGCCGTGCCAACCTCGCCAGGCTCGATTGATCAGTTTGTAGGGTGAAACGAGTTGAATAATGCTCAGTGTTTCGGCGCCCACTGCCCGGGTCAGTTGCTGGACGATCAATTCCCGCTCGCTGTTGGTATCCGGAATAACCATATGGGTAAACTGCAGGGTATGTTTGACGAAGGTAATACCAATATCCCGAGAAGCTGCCCCGACCCATAAAAGATTGGCTGTTTTTGGTTGTCTTTTTCGGTCAAACCAATGAATCGATTCGGTATTTAAATTGCCGATGTCGGCAAAGGTCGTTGCCCAAAAACGGACGTGGTGTCGGTGTCCCCGACCTTTCTTAGTAGTCAATAATTTCTCAAAGGCGATATCATGTTTGCGGCCGAATAAATAGAGGGTACTCATCGGACTGGCTTCGTACGGTCGTTTAAAGATAATAGCGAAAAGGCCGTGAATCAAATTTCGCGGCGTCCTGGGATCGGCAACTTTCCAGCCCGCTTCTGTCATGGCATTAATAAGCTGAAGGCGGCTACTGATGATGCCAATATTCAACGGGTCAGAGGCATAACCATCCGGCGTGACACAGTAAACCGGCAAATGGTTGGCCGGCACAATAATGCGCCATATCCGCAGTATAGCCGGGATAAAAATATAGGCACCCAGAACGTAGGTTACGAAAATAGCAATAGCCAGCGGCAAACGTTTGTCAAAATAAGGGAAGATATCCCGAACCGATAAGTAGGCGATTAATATGCCTGGTATGAGCACCGCGAAGCGTTTTATAAAGCGCCATAAATAACTAAGCATCAAAGTTTCATACTACACCACGGCGTACCAAGCCGGAAACGCCCGCCAATTCGAAGATGAAAGATCAGTGCGCCGTAAACGGGTTCGCTACCTGTTACCATAAGCGTATACCATGCTACAATTGCATGTAGTTATGGAACCTGCTCCACCAACTGAACAGCCGCCAGCGAACCCAAAGCCCGTGATGGACGTCGTACCACCCAAAACGGCCGAAACAATCAAAGAGCCGCCCAAGGAGGCGGCCGAATCCGTTGAGCTTAAACCCGCCAAGCCGCCGCTAGCCAAGCTGCCAAAGCAACAAAGAAGCGGTGTTGGGCTAGCCATTTTTGCCACAGTCGTTATTGTCTTAGCTCTGGGTGCAATGATGGTCTACGCCTACTTACGAACAAATCACATTAGTGTTTTTTGAAATTGACGAAGCGTCTTACCTAAGGCATAAAATAATACAGATGTTAGATGAGGCGATACAACAGCTTAAGCGACCTGGCGCGGTCGGCGTTATTCCAACCGATACTGTTTACGGTATCGTTGCCCGAGCAGCCGACCATAACGCGGTCGAACGTTTGTATCGCATTAAAAGGCGAGAACAAAAACCAGGAACGATTATTGCCTCAGATATCGAGCAGTTGGTTAGTTTAGGCATTAAGCGTCGATATCTTAAGGCAGTCGAACGCTTTTGGCCAGGACCAGTTAGTGTGGTTATACCTTGTGGGCCAGAACTGGCCTATCTTCATCAAGAAATGAATGGTCTGGCCGTACGTATCCCGGCCGATCCAGTTCTAACAAAGTTTCTAAATCAATGCGGTCCTTTGCTAACAAGTAGTGCCAACGCCCCTGATAAACCGACGGCTAGCACTATTGCTGAGGCAAAAGCATACTTCGGTGATGATGTGGATTTTTATGTTAACGGCGGTGATTTAGCAGGACGTCTGCCCTCCACGCTACTTCGAGTGGTAGATGATGCGATTGAGATCATTCGCACTGGAGCAGTAGACATCGATGAATCAACCGGAAAATACGGTGCTAGCCGCTATCAAGGCTAAAACTGCTGCCTGAGCCACTCATCTAAACTGCTACCGCCCCCGCCGGCCATGCCTACAACCATGGCACCCTTTTCTAGATGTTGCTGGATAACCGTTTTAAGATCGTCATTAAGCTCAGCTGGTTGGGCTATCGACGGATCAGATAAATGGCTAATCAATTCTGCGGGAGGAATGATGCGCTGGGTAGGATCTTCGCGGGCTAAATAGCTCGGTAACCAATAGACCTTGGCAGCGCCATTAAAACAATCTTTATAATCGTTCAGCATGTAGTGTTGGCGTCGGTTCGTCAGCGGTTCGTAGATAACAATAACCGGCTGATGGTTCTCGGCTGCCATTTCTAGAGCAACGCTCAGGCCGCCGCGGATTTTTTCGGGCGTATGAGCGTAATCGCTATAAAGACCGGGTATAATTTGCTCCATTCGGCGCTGTAAGCCTGGAAACTGATTGATAATCTCCACTAGTTTTTCAACTGATTCATTAGTAATCCTTTTTACCGCTTGGATAGCTAGCCAGCCGTCCAGTCGGTTGTATTTTCCTTTGAGTTTTAGGTTTTGAATGACCGGATCATTGCTATTTTGAATGTCTATCTTGGAATCGACGTTTGTTAATCCGAGGTAGTCAGCATCTTCTTGCCAGAGCAAGGTTGAGTCACTTTGAGAAATAAATTGCCGAAAAGCTGCTTGGTAGTCTACCCGAGTGGTAAAGATTTCGTGGTGATCCCAAGATACGCCGCTAATCAGGCTAATGAACGGACTAAAAGCTAAAAAATTACGATCAAACTCGTCGGCTTCATAAATGAAATAGTCCGCTCCGTCTTCAAAATGACCCATTTCGCCAAAGCTAACTTTCGCCGGCAGAGAATAGCTGATAGGCAAGTCGAGTTTTGTACATAACCAGACAACCATGGCGGTGGTCGTAGATTTACCGTGCGTGCCGGCGATGGCGATCAATTTGAGATTTTTTTCCCGCAAAATGGCGTTTAAAAATACGTCGCGTTTAGTGCATTTAATACCGTTATTTTTACAGAATTCCAACTCGGGAGCATTAGGATTTTCGATAGGTAAAGCCGAGCTGTAAACTAACCAGTCGATCGGATCGAGCCTGTGGACAGCGGCGACTAATTCAGCGCCTTGGCCAATTTGAATATCGGTTATACCGTGATCCTTAAGATAGTTGATATACTGGGAATCTTGCTTATCCGATCCGGAAACTTTATAACCTGCTTCGTGGGCAATTTGGGCCAGAGACCCGATGCCGGCTCCACCGATGCCCGCAAAGAAAATATGCATGATCTATAGTATACGTTCTTTGGAGAGTTGTTTCATCAGAGGGTATAAAATCAAAGTATGGATAAGCAGTTCTGGTTTGAAGCTAGACGTCGGCTTCGTCACGTCAAGCCCTGGTATTTTCTGATAATTACTCTTCTAGCTGGTGTCATTTGTATCGTAGCGCTTCGCCTAAATAACTTGCAGATGGTCTCCTTGCGCAACGACGTTTATAGCGCTGATAAAAATAACGGTAACACTGTCCAAGCTTTACAAAGCTTACAATCCTACGTCACATCTCATATGAATACCGAACTGACCAGCGGACCAAACGGCTCTTATCCGCCTATCCAACTGGTCTATTCTTACGATCGGGCGGTTGAAGCTGCCGGCAGCGCTGTCAGCGCCGCCAATTCCCAGCTATACACCGCCGCCGAAGACTATTGCCAGAAACTAGACCCCACCGACTTTTCAGGGCACAACCGTGTGCCATGCGTCGAGCAGTACGTCCAAAATCATGGCGCCAGCTTGCCTAACATTCCAGTCAGCCTTTATGAGTTTGACTTTGTCAGTCCAACTTGGTCGCCTGATTTAGCCGGCTGGAGCTTACTAGTGACGATAGTTAGCATAATGCTGTTTGCCGGTTGGTGGCTGTGGGCTCACCTACTACACCGTCATTCGTCGTGAAGTAGATTACAGAATGTTGAAATGAAACTTCGGTTTATTTGTTGGTTGTAGCGTTTTGCGGGTTGGAGGTGTTTTGCGTCTGAGCCTGCGTGCTACAGGTCTGCTTGCCACCAGGGTGGTCTTTTTGGTAGGTAGAGACTGCTTCAGCAACTTGACCTGTTGGCTGTAGGTTTTCCCAGAAGGTAACTTCAGAATTGTTAATGATCATTCGATCATAGGGCATGTGCAATTCACAACCGAGCTTGACCAGTGTGACGTTTTGATTATTGGCGCTAGTTGTTGAGCTAGTACTCGAACTGTTGCTCTGCAGGTAATAGATATTGGTTAAGACCAGGTAGTTTTGGTTGAGTGTCTGGATGTTGCCAAAGTATACTTGGCCGGTATTAAGAAAGACTGCCTGTAGCTTGGTCGAATCGACGAAGGTATTTTCTGAGGTCGGTGCGGTTGTGAATATGAGCCAGGCCACGGTGGCGATAAGCAGGGCCACGATAAATAATAAAACACTTGAGCCCAATCCACTCCAACGCGTGAACATGTCATGGTTCCCGCGTCCGTGCCGCTCATCATTTCTGACTTTGCCGGCTAATTCCACCGATTCATGAGGTGAAGTGACGCGAGATGCCTGTTGTTGAT
Source organism: uncultured Candidatus Saccharibacteria bacterium (assembly GCA_963707285.1). Lineage (GTDB taxonomy): Bacteria > Patescibacteriota > Saccharimonadia > Saccharimonadales > UBA4665 > CAVPPA01. The sequence continues at coordinate 133,769 of CAVPPA010000003.1, read as the reverse complement.
TTGGTGCGGTACGATTGATAAAGTCCATAGAAATGTCATCTCTCCACTTTTTACGTTTACTCTTTAGGGTACGATTGTTAGTGTAATACATCAATCTAGCGGAAGCAATACGGTTATGCTAGCGAACCTACATTTACGGCAAGGACTGCCAGATTCGAAAAATGTAGATTTAATTACGATTGGATTTCCACTACCCTTATAACAGGGGTCAATCAAGTCAGCCCTTATCAAAAATGAGAATAACGAGTTGACAAACGAAAACCTAGCAGAGTATTTTTAGGGTACTAACTAATTCAAGAGAGGGAGTGCACACATGGCATACAAGCACACGAATTCAAAGGGTGTAACATACCATCTAAACTCAAAGGACGTCACACTTCGCGGTGGCAAAAGACAGACAATCTACTACTTCAGTAAGGACCAACGCCCAGAAGGTACCGATCTACCAGCTGGCTTCGTGGTTAATGAAAACCCACGCAACGGCTTCTTGACTGTCAAGCGCAAATAAATATTTTTGAAATAACACTAAAAGTGCCTAGTCATTTATTCGACTGGGCACTTATTATTTTGTCAGCCAGCTATTAGATTGTTATAATCACAGCCTGGATGTCTCAGAATATTCTCGAAGTAAAAAATCTCCATAAATCCTACGGCGACAAAAAAGCCGTTAATGGGATTAGTTTTGACGTTAAAAAAGGGGAGATCTTCGGTATTTTAGGACCTAACGGCGCTGGCAAGACCACGACGCTTGAAATGATTGAAACGTTACGTAGTATCGATGGCGGATCAGCCATTCTTGACGGCATAGATGTCTCATCAGAACCATTTAAAATTCGTTCCATCATTGGCGTCCAACCGCAAACGCCAGGCTTTCAAGACAAAACTAAACTGACTGAACTGCTCCAATTGTTTGCTGCTGCTTACGGCGAAAGAGTCGACCCATTAGAGTTTTTGAAAGATGTCGGACTCGAGGATGACGCTAACACTTATGTTGAAAATTTGTCTGGTGGGCAGCGACAGCGTTTTAGTATTGCCGCTGCACTCGTCCACTCTCCCCGCGTCTTTTTTATGGATGAACCGACCACCGGCCTTGACCCACAAGCCCGTCTTAATCTTTGGGAACTGGTTCAGAGTATCCGAGATAAGGGGATCAGCGTCATAGTAACGACTCACTATATGGAAGAAGCTGAACAACTGTGCGACCGGGTAGCAATTATGGATAACGGTAAAATTATTGCCCTTGATACGCCGAAAAGTCTGGTTAAAAAACTACTAGCCAGGGGATTCACCAAAGCCCAGCACGTTGAACAGGCAAATCTTGAAGATGTCTTTATTGATCTGACCGGGAAGGAACTGCGCAATTAAATGAGTAAACTAACTTACCTTATTATTTTGGTAGTAGCAGTCGTCTTAATAAGAGTTGCCATGCGGTTAAGAAACCGTCAGCGTAAAAATACGAAAGCAGCGGCAACTTCGACAAGTACCGAGATAGTCCATCCGAAACGGCCGTTGTCGCCTTGGCAGCGTAAGTTGTTTACGGTTTGGGTCTTTTACTTCGTTAGTCTTAAAAGGGTTTTCCGTGACCGCGTAGCACTGTTCTTCACCTTTCTGTTCCCCTTGATTTTCCTATTTGTTTTTGGGGGTATATTTGGTGGCAGCAATAAGCTTTCATTTCACATAGCCCTGATCAATCATTCCAGCTCCAGCTACGCTACGCAGTTTGTCGCTTCCGCCGAGTCGTCTAAGCAAAAGATACTTTCCGTTGATAAATCAATTACCACTTTGAGTGCCGCAAATGGCAAGATGGGACGCGGCGAACTCGACGCCACCGTCGAGCTACCGGCTAATTTCGGCTACACAGTACAAGGACAACAATACCCCTCCGGTCAAGCCATTATTCACTACACCGAGAATAACCAACAAGCCGCCCAAACACTGACCTCGGTTTTACAAGCCGAGTTTCAGGGGATCAATACCACTTTAGTTAAATCGGTGACGCCTTTCACGGTCGTTTCCAAGCAAACTAACACCAGAAGCTTGTCCCAATTTGACTACACTTTCACCGGGCTACTCGGCTTTGCCATTCTAGGTACTGGTATTTTTGGTCCGATCAATGTTTTTCCCGAACTTAAGAAAATGGGCATTCTGCGACGACTTCACACTACGCCCTTGCGAGTCTGGCAATATTTCATGTCGACAATGTTTGGCTACGCTACTACTGGCTTGTTATCAATGGCGCTCATGTTTGTGGTAGCTATCGCTGTTTTTCACCTTAAAGTCGTTGGCAATTACGTTGGTCTGGCCGCATTTTTGGCCTTCGGCATAATCATGATACTAGGGATCGGTTTGGCGCTCGGTGGTTGGGCCAAAAATGAACGTCAGGTTGCGCCATTGGCCAACATAATAGTTTTTCCGATGATGTTTTTGAGCGGTACCTTTTTCCCGCGCTATCTCATGCCGAGCTGGCTGCAGAACATTACTACCTTCATGCCATTAACGCCGGTGATTGACGGAGCGCGTCTGATTGCGACTGAAGCCGCAAACTTTGCTGGCATAGCTGAGCAGCTGCTCATAATGGCGGTCTGGACAGTCGTCATTTACTTTATTGCTTTCCGTATTTTCCGTTGGGAATAAGACATTTTACCGAAAACATTTTATAATTAGGAAATTATGAATTTTCTGCAAAAGCTACCAAGGCCATTTTTTGTTTTGGCACCGATGGATGATGTCACCGATACGGTCTTTCGCCAAATCGTCGCTGATTGTGCAACGCCAGATTTATTTTTCACCGAATTTGTAAACGTTGATGGTTTACAAAGTCCGGGACGAGCCAAGCTTTTGAAGAAGTTACTTTGTAGTCGTAAAGAAATGCCGCTCATCGCCCAGTTATGGGGCAAGAACCCCGATAATTTTTATAAATCGGCGCAGCAACTGGCTGACGGTACATTTGCCAGGGAAATGAGATCTAACTGATGGCGTTAACTTTGCCGGGATAGATCTAAATATGGGATGTCCCGAAAAAACGGCGGTTAAAAATGGTACCTGCTAGCGCACTAATTAATAACCGTGAACTAGCGGCTGAGATTATTATCCGCCACGAAAGCCGGAGTAGAAGGTGCGTTGCCGGTGAGCGTTAAAACGCGGCTTGGTTTTAGTGAGATTGATCTGACGTGGCACGAATTTTTGTTATCGCAAAATCTGGCAATGATAACGATCCATAGCCGGACACGCAAAGAAATGAGTAAAGTGCCAGCCCATTGGGACGTCTTGGGCCAAATTAGCGAACTGCGTACAAAAATCAAATCGGATACACTGATTGTCGGCAACGGCGATATTCTGACCCGACAGCAGGGATTAGAGTTGGCTCAGCAATATGGCTTGGACGGAGTTATGATCGGCCGGGGAGTCTTCCAAGACCCATTTGCCTTTGCTCCCAGTAGTCCTTGGCTAGGTTATACAACAGAGCAAAAGTTAGCGCTCTTTGAAAAACATGTTCGACTATTTGCCGCAACCTGGACCAAACATGAGAGACCCGTTGTTCAAATGAATAAATTCTGCAAGATCTATATCCAGGGATTTGATGGTGCGAAAGAGTTGCGAGAGCAGTTTATGAAAGTGGGCTACAGCCGATGAATTGCTCGAGTTAATAAGTAACACCAGATTACAATCGGAAAAAACTATACCTCAAGTGGTGGGGATGGCTGGACTTGAACCAGCGACCAATCGGTTATGAGCCGACTGCTCTAACCACTGAGCTACATCCCCGTGGCCCTGCTCAACAGGTAAGAGTATATCAGTATTAGGTATACTAGAGTAATAGCTTAGTAGCACATATGTTTTCAAAATCTAAAATCAAACAATATGCTGAAATTGCTTACACGTATGTCAATCGATTACGCGATTTACGTTTTGCCGGGCAGGTCCTTTTTGTGGTAATCGTATTGCTAGTAAGTTGGAGTGGCGTTAAAGCCATCAATTCCAACTATTCGTTAGAGAAGCAGATATCGACTCTCCAACAACAAAATGCTATCCAAGTTTTGGAAAATAACAATCTTAAACTGCAGAATCAGTACTATAACAGCAATCAATATTTGGAATTATCTGCACGCCAAAATTTTGGCCTAGCTGCACCTGGCGAAACTGAACTAATTGTGCCTCAGAATGTCGCGTTATCTTATACTGCACCAGAGCCAAAACCGCCAGCTAGTAAGCCAACATCGAAGCAACCATTTTATGTCCGTAATTTCCAGGCCTGGATAGATTTCTTTCTTCATCGACCCCTACCGTCTGATTGACAAAACGACCCCTGTTTGTTAAGGTTAGGGTAAGCCGATTTCTATTAAGAAGTGAATAGTTGACTCTGATAATATACTAGAGTTCGGATATATCGCGGGGTGGAGCAGCGGCAGCTCGCGTGGCTCATAACCACGAGGTCGCAGGTTCGAGTCCTGCCCCCGCAACCAAACAAGATTTGAAAGCCTCTTCTGGGGCTTTTTCTTTTGGAATGTATCCTTAAAGTGGATTTCCATTATTGGTTCAAAAAGATAATTTATTTAGTCACAGAGCAGAATAATCATTGTAAGAAATTTGACAATTAGACATAAAATGTATAATATAATTTATTGTGATCACAAATAAAAACATAAAATTTAACTCACTAAACACAAGGGGACTATATGAAAACTATCAATGAACTAGCATTCGAATATGCCTACGCAGATACTTCTGATAAAAGATTACGAAAAATAGACAGATTGCTCAACAAGCTATAAATCTAACATTTCTTATTAATTTAAAGCCCAGCGTTTAACACTGGGCTTTTTTATTGCAGGGGCTTTTCATTTCCTAGAGGGATATGTATTACCTCGAAATCAACTAGGAGTTTGTGGCCATAATAGCTTTGTAAAATGGGTTGATGTCGGTGGTCTTCAAGAGCAGGTGCGGTTTTTCTTTCTGCAAAATTAATAGTTTGAGGTGTAATATCAGGCCAATTTGACAAAACGATTTCAGAGGTTGGTAAGTCAATATCAACTAACTTTCCATATCCAACGGTACTTTCTCTGTATCCCTTTATTTTTAATGTCATATCAAGTGAAGTTAGCATGTCAGCTTCGAACTTACGCCAAACTAGTTTTTCTTTTTGTCTATCCCGCTCATCTTTTAGCCACTTTTTGAGTTCATCGAGATCACCATTAGGCCAATATTGATTATTTTCAGCATTTTCGATAACAAGATCGTCAACTCGGGCTTGTTGTTCGGTTGCCCAAAGCAATATATTACCCACAGATACTCCCAATCTACGGGCTCTACTCATGCGCGCAAAATGTTCATATTCACCTACCATAAATTAAACCATATAACTATATTGTAGTTCTGGCAATTTCAATTTTTGACAATTATTATTATCACTTAAGTTAAATATCCTTGTGTAACTAAAACTTCGAAAACGCTAATTTTTAGTCAAAAAATTGCACCAAATGAAACAAACTTAATAAGTCTCGATAGTATTTAATTATTTATAATTCTAATAATTTAGATATAAGTGCCTGGTAAAATTGTGGCCTATAGGTATTGAAGGCGTGAGTTGCCCCCGGTAATTTCACAAATCTTAGGAATTCGGGACGACTCCGGTTTGAAGCGGATAATCTTGCAAACAAATCGTGTATATTTCTATTAAGTTTGCTGGTATTTAGTGGGTCGTGTTCGGCTACCATAAAATTTGTTAGCGATTCGGGTTGTCTATCAATAAAGACAGTTAGATCATGAGCTAGAGGATTCTTTTTCCCATCAATGCCGTAGCTTAAAGCTACCGCAGTACTCATTAACATATTTAAATGTGGCATAAAACTGCTGGTACGCGGATGACTATAAATATCAGGCAGTGAAGCTTTTACCGCTTCAATTCGTTTTTTATTAACTGCCCATTTATCTGGTGTAGTTTTTGAAGCTTTTCTTGCATTGTAGATCATTTCAACACCTAAGACTCTTGCTGTTAGTGAGACGGTGTTTACTTCGGTAAGTTGCGGATGCGAATTGAAAGCTGTATGTGTAACTTGTCCTTCGGGTAGGCCAACCCCGACGGCAATTCCTGCTACGCTACCTGCCGAATCAGTTCCTAACTTTGTAATATGTAAGCCATTTAGTGTTAAGGCCCCTATTAATTTTTGTATAGTAGGCAATGGAACTATATCGAATCCCTCATCCCAGGTTAATCTACCAGATTCTCTATAATAGGCTCGTTCTTTCGCGGACAAAACTGAAGTGCCGCCATGACCAAACGATCCAACGTATACCTGAGGCACCGTAGGGTTCAATATCGCCTGATGGGCAAACTCAAAAGCATTACCAGGTTTACCGGAAATACTTGAGCTATAAGTAGCTAATCTTAATACTGCGTTGTCTGTATCTGCCTCTGGGTAATTTAGGGTTGCTATCTCGAAATCTGACCCTTCGTAGGTTACTACGTTCCACTTAATATCTTTCAGTTTATCTATTACCTCTTCAACGGTGAGATTTTGTTGTCGTTCTAACGGCAATACTTCTATAGAGCCGGTTGCGGTTAATTCATTGCCAAAAGTTCCAAGCGTGGAAAGGTAAACAGGTTGATTTTTATAAAATCTATCTATATCTGAAATGGATTCAGGCATATTATTTTTCGGACAATCCGTCGTTAAATTAAGAAACCCTATATTAACATTTAAAATTATATATTACAAAATCTATTCAGATTGGAAGCCAGGGAGTGTTATCAAGTTGACTCACGAGTTATAATTCGTATTAGTATAAATAAAATTTATTTAAGATAAATATATGAACGAACAAAACAAAGCTTGGTTAGCAGTAGAATATAGTAGTTCTCCTTCTTTGACTGAAGAGGAAAGAAATCGCCGCAATATATTTGAAAGTATTATGCGACAAGTGGATTCCGGGCAACTTACGCAACAAGAAGCATTTGGCCAAATTAGGCAGAGAACTCATGCGGTCGAACATTTAAGTCGCTTTGCGATAATTGAAACTTCGGACGTTGATCATTTATATTACCGATCAGAGCTAATTTATTATCGAACTTTATTTGGCGTAGTGGAGCTTAATCATATCTGTATCGGCAACTTGATGGCGAATAGTGTGGTGAGTACAACGAGAAGTAGATAAAGTTTACTTAATATACTAAAAATGTTATAATATCGTTTCAATTATGAGCCATTTTGAGAGCGTACTTTATCCACCAAGACCCGGTACCAATAATGAGACTATTCATCTTGATTTTGATACTACAAAGCGTTTATTGCCAGAGGAGTTAGATAACGTATTAGCTTTCGAAAAACAACTATTTTCAGCAACTTTAAATCCTGTCCAATTCCCAACCGCGGAAGCTTTTAGATTTGATTGTGAAAAAGACGGTCACAGCTTAAAGCCGATCGAGAGTATCTGGCTACGAAATATAAACTCTACCAGTTTGGGCGTTCTATATTTTTTAACTACAGAGGGAAAAGAAGCTTTACATAATGCCACGGGCATTAATATTGGAAGTGAGGCTACTCCACAATCTTGCGCACTTGAACTCAGTAGGTTAGATATAAGCAATATTGACTCAAGCGTGCTCGACAAACTTCAAGCCGAAAGTGTCGGATTTGAGGAAAGACAAATCACCAAAGCATTTATTGAAAACGGTTTTAATGGTCATGGTATTCCGGCTCCGAACATACTTACAATCTTTAAAAACCCGAAAGTGATTGTCGAAAAAGCGATAGGATATCGCGATCTTAAAACTTATCTAAAATTAGCGATTAGTGACTTGCAAGCAGGAGATTATCAAAACGAACCTGCCCTTAAAGCCAAACTATTCATAGCCAGTGCATACAAACGTCAACTCAATGTATTACTTGCCGGAGTATACGTAAGCGCCTATGAGTTACTTAACCAACAACGTACAAGCGGTGTAAATAAAAATGATCATTATAATGAATCTCTAAGCGAAGCACTGCCCGCTTTTATAAGCTCTGCCAATAACGTACGAATTGCCAATTTTCTACAAAGAATGGATCGTTTAACGGAAGGAGTTAGTCGCTCAAATGATGGTAAGTTTACCTGGTTAAGTCCCGAAGCAGCAAACTTAGTTGAACTAAACAACCATGGAGAAATTGAAGGCCGAAACTTAAATAGGGGCCTCTATTCAGATATCAATCCCGCCGATCTTAAAGCATCGCAAATAGAAGGCGATGTGTTTGGGGACTGGGTAACATATGTACTAAAAAGTTACGGATTACTTAGTGAATCCCAGGATTGGGATAGTGAACGAGAAAGTTTTGCTCCAGACGGTAAATGGCAAGTTATAGTAAACGATAAATTTAAAAGTCTGTCAGTGAATAATAAACAAAGAGTTGTCAGAGTACCCAGAAAAACTATATCCATTGCGCGGGCTTTACCGCTTATTAATCACGAAATTACTCACGTCATTCAAGACGATAATAAACGTGCGATCAGCAACTTGGCTATTATGGATAGAATTGGTATAGACAATGTTTCAGAACAAACTGAGTCTGGGGGTATTTGGCAAGAGAAGGTAGCCAGAGAAGCCATACTTGGCGAAGTTGATAAAGAAATCAACGGCTCCAGCTACTTACAAGCCCTTAGAGTAAAAGCTCGAGGCGGCACGTTCGGCGAGTGTGTACAGGCATACTTTGAGGATCTTTCTATCAGAATGCCAGACATAGCTTCGGATAAAGTGGCTGCCCAGGCAGTCAATCGTACTCGTCGTATTTTTCGTTCAGGCGGTTTAGAATTTGCCCAAGAAAGCTCCTATCTAACCAATACGCAAACGCTAAACTATTTAGAACAACAGCTTATTTATGCAAGTTTGGATGAGCAAAACAGAAAGCTGTTATTGATAGGCGGAGTAGCAATCAATAATTTAATTAGAATGTCAGCCGGACCTTATAGCATAGCCGATTAGAATTAAAAATGTATTGGTAATTACTACACGACCATGTCGTAAAACAACTAGCCTCCGCAGCCTAATTCAATTACTTAACATAGGGAAATAGAACTACGAATTTCATATATTCCGAAAAGCAATTGCACCAAATGTCAGATAGCCTGGACTTTTCTAGAGTCAAGCTAGGTTCAATAAGAGTTAGAGTTTTAACATGCTACTATAAATTTGTGAATGTAAAGACAAAATTTTTACTATCAAGTATAGGTGTTGTAATTGGAATTATTCTGACCTGTATTGGGTTATGGAACATGTTTGAAACACAAATGCCAGATGGATTTATGGGAGTTGGTTTCACTATTGGAGGTGCACTTATCGGGTTACTGACTATTATCCCTTATTATTATTTTAAAAACGAAACACGCAGTTCTTTAAATAAACAACAAATTAAAGTTGAAACTCTAGCAAAGTTGCCGAAAATTCCTCCCGAAAAAAAGAAAATTTAATAATCAATAGATTAAACAGTAAAGATAAACAATGTTCTTATGGTAGCGGCGAGCGGATTTGAACCGCTGACCCCAGGCTTATGAGTCCTGTGCTCTAACCAACTGAGCTACGCCGCCATAATAGATCCAATGTCAGGGCTAATATACCATGCTTTACATCTGTTGACTATATAAAACGAACTACTTCACCGTTGTCCAGACGCCAATATTTTTGCGGATCAAATTCCAGCTCTGGTGGCTCGTTATTAATAACACGACGTAAGGCTCGACCGATAGTACCATGACTAACTACTAGTATTGTTGATGCTCCTGTTGCGTGTAAGCGTTCTAATGCTAGTTTTGCGCGCAAATGTAGATCATTCATTTTTTCTATACTAGGAACATCCTCTAAACCTAGTCGGGTATAAGGTTTGCCAAAGATTGTAAGACCTGAAGTACCAATTAAATTCCCATGATCACGTTCGGCCAACAGATCTAAAAACTGAACATCAGTCTTTGGATAATTAAGCTCACGAGCGATAATTAAAGCAGTGTCATGTGCTCTTAGAAATGGTGAAGTAATGATAAGGTCGAATTGCAATCCTTGTTTTTTTAGTAATCGACCGGCCGACTTAGCTTGTGTTCGGCCACGTTCAGTTAAGGGCGTATCATGACGACTCCATACTCGGTCAATATTGTCTTGACTTTCGCCGTGCCGAACATAATAAAGATATTTCATTAAACAAATTTAATTGTATTGTTATCGGTGGATATTCGAAGTAGCATAGGCTTTTAGTATACTAAAAGCCTGTAGTCGTAGAGAATAAATCGATGAAGACTCGAAACCTAAAATCTAAGCAACATGTCATCCAAATGAATCCACTAAAGCCAGGGATGTATATCGTTGCCGTTAGTGGAGGAGTGGATTCTATGGTATTGCTCCATTTACTAAGCCATCAATCGAATATTCAACTGATTATTGGACATTTTGATCATGGTATTCGACCTGATTCGCAAAACGATAGGCTATTTGTCCAAAACACAGCTACCCGACTAGGCTTACCGTTTGTTTATGAAAAAGCCCAGCTCGGACCAGGGGCGAGCGAAGATATTGCTCGTGCGGCCAGATATAAATTTTTAGAATCAGCCCGCCAGTCTCATAAGGCCATAGCAATTATTACGGCTCATCAACAGGATGATGTACTTGAAACTGCTCTTATTAATTTATTACGTGGTACTAACCGCAAGGGTTTAACTTCACTTTCAAATCAGCCAACCATTCTTCGTCCCTTGTTGCATGTGCCTAAAGAAACTATCCGATCATATGCTCAGAGTGAGAGACTTATCTGGCAAGAAGACAGCACGAATCAAGAGGACACTTATTTACGTAACTATATCCGACATCACTTACTTCCTCACTTTGACGCTAATGCTAGAACACGATTACTCGGTATTATTAACGCGACTCGAGATATCAATAACGAGTTAGATATGCAGCTGATTAATCTCATACATATACAACCAAGTCAGCGGGTACTCGATAGAGCTTGGTTTATCAGCCTGCCGCACGTTGTTGGTCGAGAATTTTTAGCCACCTGGCTACGAACACGGGGCATTAGTAACTTTGATGCTAAAACACTAGAACGCTTAGCTATCGGGGCAAAAGTCAATCGTGCTGGATCATTGATTAATATTAGTGGCACAAAGTTTCTTTCGGTTGAAAAGAATAATTTAGCACTCGTGGGGTAGGAGCGCTAGTAAAACCGAATTGGACACGATATAATAATCATTTATGGATAATAAACTGCGACCGAATCGAAATAATCTAGGCAATCGGAACCTCCGGAGCGCTAAAAATGTTGGCTTTGTAGCTTTACTGATATTAATGGGTCTGATCATTATCACTGCCACCAATCAAACCCAGTCAATGCAAACTGTACCGTTAACCAAAGCCGTCCAGCAGTCCAATGCTGGTGATTACTCAACAATTGTGATTAATGGTAATGAGCTGGATATAACTAAAAAAGGTGCCAAGACTGCCACTATCAAAAGTTATATCGAGCCGAACGCTACCCTTAAAGGCGAGGGCTTTAATTTTTCTAAAGTGACGGTAGTAGCCAAGTCGGAAACCTCAACGGCTGATACTTGGTTAAGCATTGCCGGATATGTCGTGCCAACGCTATTGATTGCTGGCTTTTTATACTTCATGTTAAGAAGCGCCCAAGGCCAAGGCAATCAAGCCTTGAGTTTCGGTAAAAGCCGGGCTCGTCTTTATGGTAACGAAAAAGACCGAGCTACCTTTTCGGATATAGCCGGCAGTAACGAAGCCAAGCAAGATTTGCAAGAAGTCGTTGAGTTTCTAAAGTTTCCCAAGAAATTTGCCACGATGGGGGCACGTATTCCAAAGGGTGTACTGCTGATAGGGCCGCCCGGTACTGGTAAAACATTGCTGGCTCGAGCTGTAGCTGGGGAAGCTAAAGTGCCATTCTTCAGTATTTCGGGATCTGAATTTGTGGAAATGTTTGTTGGAGTTGGAGCTAGTCGGGTACGTGATCTTTTTTCAAAAGCCAAGAAAAACGCCCCTTGTATTATTTTTATAGATGAAATCGACGCCGTCGGACGCCGCCGTGGTAGCGGTATGGGCGGTGGACATGACGAGCGCGAACAAACTTTGAATCAGATATTAGTCGAAATGGACGGCTTTGAGCAAGGCCAGAATGTCATAGTCGTGGCTGCCACCAACCGGGCAGATGTACTCGATCCTGCTTTGCTTCGTCCTGGTCGATTCGATCGTCGCGTCAATATTGATTTGCCGGATCGCAAAGACCGTGAAGCTATCTTAAAAGTTCATTTTGCCAAAAAACCGCTTGCTAAAAATGTTGATCTTGATTCGCTGGCTGCTAAAAGTGCCGGCAGCTCGGGAGCAGATCTGGCTAATATTGCCAATGAAGCGGCAATTGTGGCTGCTCGCAACAACCACTCACAGATTGATGAGTCTGATGTCACTGAAGCTTTCGAACGGGTAGCGATCGGCCCGGAGCGTAAGAGTAAAGTCATGAGTGAAAAAGAGAAAGAGCTAACGGCCTTTCACGAAGCTGGCCACGCCATTGTCGGACACGTACTTCCAGATAGCGATCCGGTGCATAAAGTTACCATTATACCTCGCGGTGGCACAGGTGGTGTTACCTGGTTTTTGCCACCCGAAGACCGCGTCTATACTTCCCTTATCGAATTTAAAGATGTTCTGGCTAGAGCTCTAGGTGGCCGAGTGGCTGAAGAAGTTATCTATGGTCCAGATCGAATTACAACCGGAGGCGGCAATGATCTGCAAAAAGCTGCCGAAATTGCCCGCGACATGGTTATTAACCAGGGAATGGGTAAGAAACTTCGTGATCAAGTCTTTCATGTTGATGATGGGATGATGATCGAACGATTGGTCCACGAGCGTGAATATTCCGATGATACAGCCAAATTAATTGACGAAGAGGTTGAAGCGCTTATTACCGAAGCGGCTAACCGCGCTCGTATAGTTATTAAGGCTAACATATCACGGATCACTTCGCTTAAAAATCTACTACTTGAAAAAGAAACCGTCGATGATAAGGAAGTGATCGAAACGTTCAAGGGCGCCGTCTTACCGAAAGCGGCGGCACTTTATTAGTTCTTAAGCCTTGTTTATATATGGGTTATTCCAGCTTTTAGGGCGGGTTTAATTCTGATTTCGCAGGGTGTATAAACTATGTTTGTGAGCTAAAAGATGAGAAAATAAGGATATAAAGCCAGTATCTGGCTTATGAGGTCTATGGCAATCTTACAAAACGCTAAAGTTAATCCGGAACACGATGAAAGCGGCGTCGTCTTACTGCTCCAAGTACCCCGGACGAACGATAAAAAGGAACTAGCTGCCGAACAAATGTTCGCCAGCCTCTACGGCTTACTAACTATTCCAACGCAAAAGCTTGTCTCGCCCGTTAAAAGGGAGCGACTGAGCTTTGAAATAGCAGCGCTCTCAAAGCGCATTGGTTTTTACGTATGGGTACCGAATTATCTTAAAAGTTTTGTCGAAGAACAGATTTACGCCCAATATCCGACGGTCCAAATATCCGAAGTACCCGACTATTCAATGTCCGCCGATAAACAGTTTATGACAACGCTATCGACCGAATTAAAATTGGTTGCCCCGGAAGCTCTGCCAATAAAAACTTTTCAAAGTTTTGAAGTCGATCCTTTGGCGGCTATTACCGCTACGTTGACTCAATTTACGGAGGAGGAAGAAGCCTGGATCCAGCTTGTTATAAAGCCGGCAGCCGGTAATTGGCACAAAAAAAGCGAACGTTACATATCCAGCATTAAACATGGTGGCAATGGCACGGGTATGAGAATGTCGGGTTTAATCTCAGTCCTCTGGACACCACCTGAAATTAAAGAAGGTTCAGCCGCTAAAGTAGCCGAATATGATCAAGTGCGGGCATCGGGTGCGGAAGCCAAAAGTCAGAAACTGGCATTTGAAGCGACAGTCCGCGTTGTCTATAGGGGTAATGTACCGCTACCCCAAGCCAGGCTACAGATGCAGTCCATTATCGCCAGCTATAAACAATTTAATATGACTTATCTGAATGGCTTTGAAGCTAAACGAGTGTTCTATGATCCGAACTTGCTTGCTTCGTATCGCAATCGATCAGCCAATCATCGTGGTTTGCTGCTCAATATAGAGGAAATGGCGACCATGTACCACTTGCCGCACACTAACGTCGAAACACCCTATATTCTCTGGGCGACTGCTCAGACCGCCGAACCGCCGGCCAACTTGCCAATAGTAACTTCGGTCTACCGGGAAGATTTAAGCCCCATGGCCAATACTAATTTTCGTGGCCACAATACAATGTTCGGCTTGCCCAGAACTGACCGCGGACGCCACTTATACATAATTGGCCAAACTGGCGTTGGTAAGTCCGGGCTTCTTGAACTGCTGACCATTTCAGACATCTATAGTCCGTATGGTTTTGCTGTAATTGATCCACACGGCGATTACGCCCTGAATATTCTGCGGCGCATTCCAAAAGATCGCGCCAATGACGTCATCTACTTTAATCCGGCCGACACTGACTTCCCGATAGCCTTTAACCCTATGGAAGTACTCGATCCAAAACTAAAAACACACACTGTATCGGAACTGATTGGTGTCTTGAAACGAATGTTTGAATCCTGGGGGCCGCGTTTGGAATACATTTTACGCTATTGTCTGCTAGCCCTGCTCGATTACCCGAATGCCACTATGCTTGATATTACCCGGATATTAACGGATAAAAAGTTTCGCCTCGAGGTACTCAAGTACGTTGAAGATCCGGTCGTACGTTCTTTCTGGACGATTGAGTTTGCCAGTTGGAATGATCGTTTTGCCGCTGAAGCCGTGGCACCAGTCCTTAATAAGGTCGGTGCTTTTACGGCTAACCCACTTGTTCGCAATATCATCGGCCAACCTAAAAGCAGCTTTAATATTCGGCAAATTATCGACCAGCATAAAATCCTCATCGTTAATCTCAGCCGGGGATTAGTCGGAGAGGACAACGCCAGTTTGCTTGGCTCGCTGATGGTAACGAAAATCCAGTTGGCGTCGATGAGCCGGGCCGATATTCCGGCCGAACAGCGAACGCCATTTTATCTTTATGTCGATGAGTTCCAGAACTTTGCAACCGATAGTTTCGCGACGATTTTAAGCGAAGCCCGTAAGTATGGTCTTAACTTAACAGTCGCTAACCAATACATTGCCCAAATGCCGATTGAAGTAAAAGATGCTGTCTTTGGCAATGTCGGATCAATTATTTCATTTAGAATGAGCGCCGACGACTCGCGGACAATGCTGCGTTATTTTGAGCCGAAATTTACCGAATACGATCTTGTTCATATGCATAACCGTCATTTTGTTATAAGCATGACGATTGAGGGAGAAAAAGTGCCAGCCTATTCGGCGGTGACCCTGAATTTACCGCCCCAGCAAATCGATGAAACGGAACATATTATCAACAATTCTCGGCAACTTTATGCGGCCAGTAAAACGTATGTTGAGCATTATGTGGGAGAACGTTATCTACTAGATACAACCAAGCCGACAGCCTCTCAAACTGTAATCTCCCAACCGGCAACCCAACAACCACCGGTTGTCGCTCCGCAATCACCAACCCCTCAAACTTCCGTTAGCCAACCAAATGTACAGACACCAATCCAGGACGAGCCAGCCCACCATAGAAGGCACCGGTCGCGGCGTCGTCGGAGCCATTCGTCTCCGGTAGAATCAGTTCATAAATCGGACAGTAGTTTTCACGATCTTAACTCAGAAGGCGTTATTAATTTAAAAGACTAAATTTTGGGGTCGAACTAGTTGCCAAGGGTGTTATCAAGTCCTCGTCTGCTTTATACTGTCAAACAGTAACGCAAATCTGGCTTAAATCTATAAACACTATATGAATCCATCGGTTCCTAACACAAAACCACGACGAATTACACTGAGCAGTGTGGCTCTATTACTTATGGCGTCATCACTTAGCAGTTCAATACTGGGTTTTTTGCGAACTAAATTGGTCAATGCTAACTTCTCGGCGCTCGGGCCTCATAGTACCGATGCCTACTTTGCGGCTTTTAATATCCCTGACTTCTTTTTCTTTACCGTTGCTGCCGGCGCACTTGGCGTCGCTTTTATGCCGGTACTTTCCGATCACCTCCATAAAGGTGATAGAAACGGTATGTGGGAACTGTCTTCGAGCCTACTCAACTTACTAGCCATTATAATGGCGGTAGTTGGAATTGTTATTTTTGTTTTTGCCAAGCCAATGGTGCAATATTTGGTTGCACCTAATATGACTCCAGCGCAACTTAGTACTACCGTCGATATCATGCGACTGCTAGCTTTCAACCCGTTACTATTTACGATCACCGGTATTTTAACGAGTATGCAGCAAACAATGGGGCGTTTCTTCTTCTATGCCTTAGCGCCGCTCTTTTATAACGCCTCAGTCATAATTAGCATCTATCTTTTTAAAGATAATATCGGTATTGTCGGGTTGGGCATCGGCGCGTTCGCCGGCGCTTTGATCGAACTATTGATCGTGCTTATTGGTATGAACAGGGTTCGTTTTCATTGGCAGCCGCGTATCGTCTGGAAAAATCCGGACTTTCACCTTATATTGCGTCAGTTGCCGCCTCGTTCGCTCGACCAAGGCATTGACCAGCTTGAATCTATCATCGAAACGCACTTTGCCCGCGGACTTGGCACCGGTTTTGTTAGCTATTACAATAATGCTTATATCCTAAGTACAGCACCGATTCTGTTGATAGGAACAGCCATATCAACGGCTGCTTTTCCGCGTCTTAATGGACGCTTGAGCCAAGGACGGCCCGATCTATTCCGGCGTGATTTTTTGCGAATACTTAGGGCAATGATCTGGATTACCTTGCCGATTGTGATTATTGGTTACTTCGCCCGTGGCTATTTGGCTCGTCTTATCTTTGCTCAGAATGCTCCGGAAATTGCTCTTATTTTTGGCTACTTGGCTCTGGCTATATTATTTGGAACGCTTTATACCTTAATTTCGCGTTGGTTTTATGCCCAAAAAGACACCAAGACACCGCTGTTTGTATCAATCTTTGCCATAATTTTAAATGTCACGCTTGTCGCCATAATGGCACGACCTTCAGCCTACGGCATTGCCGGATTAGCGCTAGCGCAGTCTATCGTTATGACTCTCCAAGTCATTATCTTGTTTACGATTATGTTAATTCGGGATAACCGCTTGTTTAACCGAGCTTTTTGGGGTGGCATCGGGAAAATCATATCTGTCAGTGGCTTTAGTTTGATGGCTGGGTATATCATACTTTCCTTCGTACCACTAGGCATTAACGATCACGGTTTTATCACTCTAGGCGGTAAAGTCTTATTTATCGCTGCTGTCGTCATTGGCACGCATGTTACCATGTCGTTCTTATTTGGTCTCGAGGAAGTTCGCCCGATATTTAATCGCCTAAAAAGACTGGCCGTAAAACCAGTCCAGATCGATCTTTAATTTAGTCTTATGGACCAGAAACATATTCGCAATTTCTGTATTATTGCCCATATTGATCACGGTAAATCAACTCTGGCCGACCGATTGCTTGAGTTGACTGGAACGGTCGAAAAACGAAATATGAAAGCTCAATTACTCGATAGCATGGATCTGGAGCGTGAGAAGGGAATTACCATTAAACTAGCCCCAGTGCGCATGCAGTACGACGGCTATGAACTTAATCTTATCGATACTCCCGGACATGTTGATTTTAGCTACGAAGTTTCACGCAGTTTGGAAGCTTGTGAAGGAGCGCTTCTGGTAGTTGATGCGGCTCAGGGTATCCAAGCCCAAACGCTAGCCAATGTCTATCTAGCTATGGCGGCAGACCTGACAATTGTGCCGGTAATTAATAAAGTTGATTTACCGGCAGCCGATGTCGAAGGTGTTAGTACGGAGCTGGCTAATTTACTCGGTTGTCGTAAAGAACAAATTTTACGAATTTCAGCCAAAACCGGTCAAGGGGTAGAAGATGTCTTGAACCGCATCATCAGCGATATTCCGGCGCCTAAACCATCAGCCCAAGATAGTCCGACCAGGGCGCTCATTTTTGATAGTTATTATGATGATTACCGTGGTGTCGTGCTTTATGTTCGCGTCGTTGACGGCGATATTCACAAAAATGATCAGATGGTCATGATGGCTACGGGCGCGCAAGGTCCTGCCTTAGAGGTTGGTGTGCTCAAACCTGAACTGGTTCCTGCGGACGATTTGCGGGCTGGTGAAATTGGCTACATCGTAACTAATGTCCGTTCAACCCGGGAGGCCAAAGTCGGTGATACAGTTACGCTTGCGCAAACTCCAGCAAGCCAACCTCTTCCCGGTTACCAAGACGTTCGACCGTTCGTCTATGCCGGTTTTTTCCCGGAAAGTAACGAACAGTATCTCGAACTAAAAGAAGCAGTCGAGAAATTATCCTTAAATGATTCGTCATTGCAATATACCCCTGAGAACTCCCCGGTACTTGGTTTTGGTGTTCGGCTCGGCTTTCTCGGATTACTGCATATGGATATTGTGCGCGAACGCTTAGAGCGCGAATATGGTTTAGAGTTGGTTGTCACCAACCCCTCGACCGATTATCACGTACTGCTGACAAACGGCGAAGAAATTGACATCAAATCGGCTGCCGAACTTCCCGATATAGCTAAAGTTTTAGAGATACGCGAACCATGGATCAAAGGCGAAGTTGTTGCGCCCGACAGTTATGTTGGTTCCGTCATCCAGTTAATAGCTTCTCGCCGCGGTATTCATAAAAATATCAGTTATGTCGGATCGCGGGCACTGATCGCTTTTGAAGCACCACTTGCTAATTTGCTAACCGATTTTTATGACCTGTTGAAAAGTATGACAAGTGGTTATGGTTCATTTAATTATGAGCTCGCTGATTATCGCGCTTCTGATCTGGTGCGGGTCGATTTTTACGTTGCCGGTGATTTAGTTGGCGCTCTTAGCGTGATGGTCCACCGTAGCGAATCCCAACAAGTTGCCCGGGAAGTAGTTGCCAAACTGAAAAACGTTATACCACGCCAGAATTTTCAGGTTAGTTTGCAAGCAGCGATCGGCGGCAAATTTATAGCTAGAGAAGATATTTCGGCTTATCGTAAGGATGTAACTGGCTATCTCTATGGCGGCGATGTATCACGCAAGAAAAAGCTGCTCGCTAAACAAGCTAAAGGCAAAAAACGCATGAAACGGTTCGGTAAGATTGATATTCCATCCGAAGCTTTTACGGTCATGCTAAAGCGCGATTAAATCGCAACAGATAAGATGGTTGATCTTACCCTGCTACCTCTGGTAGGCTACAAGGTAGATGAACCAATTAGAGCATGCCGGCGAATTTCGTAAGGCACTAGCTAACGTTAAACTCTCAGAATCAGCTAAAAAAATTCTGCAAAGTGTCAATTTAGCGCTCTTTGTGGCGCCATCAGCTAGTGGTCGCAATACCATCATGCGTGAGCTTGTTAAGAGTGGCGATTACCACTTTATTGTTTCGGATACGACTCGTCAGGCGAGGGAAAATAATGGCGTACCAGAACAAAATGGTCGCGAGTACTGGTTTCGAACTGAAGACGCTATGCTTGAAGAAATAAAAAAAGGGGAAGTGCTGGAAGCGGCCATTATCCATAATCAGCAAGTTTCGGGCATTAGTTTGCGTGAGCTCGAAAAAGCTGCCGCCGACAACCGTATAGCTATTAAAGATGTTGAAGTCATCGGCGCCGCCAGTATTCATAAATTGAAACCGGATACCGTTATTTTGTTTATGGTTCCGCCAAGCTTTGATATTTGGCTGGAACGGATACATTCCCGTGGTCAAATGCCCCCCGATGAGCTACTCAGACGTTTTGAAAGTGCTGAGCGGGAATTAGCGGCCGCGCTTAGAAGTGATTACTACCGTTACGTCTTAAACGACACCGTGAAGGGTACCACCTCAGAGGTCAATAAGTTGTTAAAAACCGGCTATTACGATCCCTTCAAGGAACGATTAGTCAGGGAAATTACCGAACGGCTTTACGATGACGTCGAAGCCTACCTCGGCAAACATGCCCATCACACCTTATCTTAACTAGCACTCTTGACTAGTGAGTGCTAATTTTTTATGCTAATATTGAGTTAGCACTCTAACGTAGCACTTGCTAAAGGAAAGGTATAACAATGGGAAAAATTATTGGAATTGACTTAGGTACGACTAATTCGGCAATGGCTGTTATGCAAGCCGGTAAGCCGGAAATTATTGCTAATGCCGAAGGTGGACGAACTACGCCAAGCGTGGTTGCTATCAATAAGAATAACGAACGATTAGTCGGACAATTGGCTCGTCGCCAACAGGTAACGAATCCGAAAAATACTATTTATGAAGTAAAACGCTTGATTGGCCGAAAATGGAGTGATCCAGAAGTCCAACGTGACCTCAAGCTGCTCGGCTATGACATCGTCAAAAGTGGCAATGGCGTCAAAGTCAAAATGAATGATAAGGAATACAGCCCTGAAGAAATCAGTGCCATGATTTTGGCTAAATTAAAATCTGATGCCGAGAGCTTTTTAGGCGATAAAGTGACTGAAGCAGTTATTACGGTACCGGCCTATTTTGACGACAGTCAAAGGCAAGCCACTAAAGATGCCGGTAAAATTGCCGGTTTGGAAGTCCGTCGCATTATTAATGAACCAACTGCCGCCGCACTAGCTTATGGTCTGGATAAGGATAAAAAGGAAGAAAAGATTGCCGTTTACGATCTTGGTGGAGGAACGTTTGATGTCTCCATTCTTGAACTAGGCGATGGGGTCTTTGAAGTAAAATCAACCAACGGTGATACGCATCTTGGCGGTGCTGACTTTGACCGAGTACTGGTTAATTATTTTGTCGAAGAATTTAAGAAGGAAAGTGGTATCGATATTTCGGAAGATCGATCAGCCATGCAACGACTTCGCGACGAAGCCGAAAAAGCCAAAGTCGAGCTATCGACCGCTCAAGAAGTCGATGTAAACCTGCCATTCCTGACGGCTGACGCCAGCGGACCGAAACACTTTGAACTTAAACTGACCCGCGCCAAGCTGGAAAGCTTAGTCGGTGAACTAATTGATAAAACTGTGGCACCATGCGAAAAAGCTTTGAAAGACGCCGGTCTTAAAACGAGCTGACATCAATCAAGTAGTCTTAGTCGGTGGTATGACTCGTATGCCCGCCGTTCAGGAAAAAGTAAAGCAAATTTTCGGTAAGGAACCGATGAAAGGTGTTAACCCAGACGAAGTAGTGGCAATTGGTGCCGCTATTCAAGGAGGCGTACTCCAGGGTGACGTTAAGGATGTCCTATTACTCGATGTAACTCCGTTATCGCTCGGTATTGAAACGATGGGTGGCGTGATGACCAAATTAATTGGACGCAATACGACCATCCCGACTAGCAAAAGCGAAGTATTCTCAACCGCAGCTGATAATCAACCCCAAGTGGAAATCCATGTCTTACAAGGTGAGCGCGAAGTAGCCGAAGGCAATAAAAGTTTGGGTCGATTCATTTTGGACGGTATTCCGCCAGCCCCTCGTGGCATTCCGCAAATTGAAGTCACCTTTAACATCGATGCCAACGGTATTTTGAACGTCACCGCTAAAGACAAGGGTACCGGTAAAGAACAGAGCATTACGATTCAGGGTTCGGGCAACTTAGATAAAGCAGAAGTGGAAAAAATGGCTAAAGAAGCCGAAACCCATGCTGAAGAGGATAAGATTAAAAAGGAAGCCGCTGAAGCTCGTAACTTGCTCGATTCAGCTCTCTATCAAGCCGATAAGATGAAGTCTGACTACAAAGACAAGTTATCCGATGAGGATGCTAAAACCCTTAATGAAGCGATTGAAGCCGCCAAAAAAGTAGTGGGCGATGAAAAATCAGACAAAGCAGCCCTAGAAGCTGCCACCAAAGAATTAAATGACAAAATGATGCCAATTGGTGCCAAGATGTACGAATCGGCTAAAACTAGTTCGGAGGGCGAAAATGCCCAGCCCGAAGAAGGTGGCGAGACTAAATCGGAAGACGGACCGGTTGAAGGCGAAGTTGTCGACGATAAAAAAGAGTAATAATAGGCACTTTCCTCTTAGGTAAATTGCAATCGCAATACGCCCAAGATGAGCACTTAAACTGAAGCAGAATATAATAATGGCTAAGCGAGACTACTACGAAGTTTTAGGCGTCACTAAGGAAGCTAGTCCGGATGAAATTAAAAAAGCATACCGGCGTTTAGCCATTGAACACCATCCCGACCGCGGTGGTTCTGAAGCTCAGTTTAAGGAACTTAACGAAGCCTATGAAGTATTAAAAGACACCGAAAAACGGCGTCGCTATGATCAGTTTGGTCATGCCGGCGTCGGCGGCGGAACAGATGCCACGGGTGGTTTTGGTGGATTTGGTGGTAATGCCCAAGAAATGCATTTTGATTTTGGCGATCTCGGTCTGGGTGATATTTTCAATAGTTTTTTTGGCGGAGGCGCCAGTCAACAACAGCAACGCACCCGTCGAGGCCGCGACGTTGAAGCTAGCGTCGAAATCAATTTCGAGCAAGCAGTGTTTGGTACCGAGACTGACATTGTTCTTAATCTGGAAGATACCTGCGAGCATTGTAAGGGTTCAACTGTCGAGCCAGGCTATGAATTAAAAACCTGCGATCAATGTAAGGGTAGCGGCCAAATCGTCAATGTTACGCGTACTATTTTCGGTAATATTCAGCAAGCTAGTATTTGTCCTAAATGTCATGGTACCGGTAAAATCCCAGAAAAAGTTTGTAGTGTCTGTCATGGTCGAGGTACCCAACCAAAACGTCAGCGGATAAGTTTGAAAATCCCGGCAGGTATTGATGATGGTGCAACTATTCGACTACGTGAACACGGCGAAGCTATTGCAAATGGGCCAAAAGGCGATTTATACGTCAATATACGTGTTAAACCACATAAAAAATTCACCCGCGAAGGAGAACTTATTCTGAGTGAAGAACATGTTGGGATGGTGGATGCGGCTCTCGGCACGACTATAAGAGTTGATACAGTCGATGGTCCCGTCACGATGAAAGTGCCGTCAGGCACCCAATCCGGTCTTGATTTTAAATTGTCTGGACACGGTGTCCCTCATTTACGAGGCGGTGTTCGGGGCGCTCATATTGTGACAATTATCGTCGACACACCGACAAAGCTAACTAAACAACAACGTGATTTATTGGAACAATTTAACGTTAGTTCGCCTAGAAAACGACACTTATTTTAAAACGGGTAATGCAGGCTTGCAAATAAATGCTTAAGGTTAGATAATGGCCTCAAAATGAAGAAAACGACCTCCAACCAATCCGGCCTGATCCCACTACTCATCATGATCTTATTAGTTGTCGTAGTGGTTATCATTTTAGCCTACCAAAGAGTACATTCTGCCCAGCATTAAACCTTGTAAAAAACGAGCTAAAGTGTTAAAATAGCAACTCGATATATTCATAGCGAGTCTGATAAGGATTTGAATTATGCCATTTTCTAAACCTATAACAACCATCGGCTCTAAAGAGCTTACAGATTTTCCCGAATTAGACCTCCGTAAAGTACCGGCCAAAGTCGATACAGGTGCGGATAGCTCGGCTATTTGGACGTCAAGCATAAAGGAAACTAAAGATGGTCAACTTGCTTTCATTCTATTTGGCCCAGGTAGTAAATTTTTCACTGGCACGGTAATAAAGACTAAGACTTTTAAACATGCCCTAGTAAAAAATTCTTCCGGCAACAAAGAGCTACGCTACAAAGTTAGATTACTTATGGAACTTGATGGACGTAAAATTCGTACCTGGTTTACGTTGGCAGACCGTGAAGGAATGCATTACCCAGTTTTAATCGGTCGCCGTCTGCTTAAGAACAAATTCGTCGTTGACGTCGGCAAATCAACCATATTTCAAGCCAATAAACCAGGTCAAATATTAATAGTTGGTTCGCAAGTACCGGATGATGAATTTATTAAAACTGTTCGAACGCGCATGAAGAATCCAGCTGAAATTATTACCAGAAGTTTTGACCAATTAGCTTTTTGGTTAGATATAGGAGATGTCAAAGTTTATGAGACAGTGACGGATCGAGATATCGCAGACTTTGACTTGGTTTTCTTTAAATCTCATCAACGGCACTATGAATTTGCAATTGCTGCTGCAGAATATTTAAAGTATCATCACACCTATTTCCTAAATGAAGATGTCTTAGATCACATAGTCTACGACAAATTAGCAGAATCTATGCGACTAGCTCTTCATGGTGTGCCGATACCGACCATGTTTTGTAGTTCGTCGACTATATTAATCGAGAATGGTTCTTCAGTTATTTCCAAACTTAGCAGTCCGTTTGTCTGTAAGGAAATTAATGCCGCTAAATCTCGAAAAAATTATTTATTGCGTGACGAAAAAGACATAGCTGAAATACTCAAAGACTCAGCTTCAGAAGATTTATATCTACTTCAGCGGCACATAAACAATAACGGCTATATACGTGCCTTAGTTTTGGGAAATGAAGTTATGATGGTGATTCAAAGAAGCGTGGTAGTTAATGACGATTCACGCAAGACGCACCTTAATACTCCACGGGGCTCGGCTAATGCAAAATTGATCCCTGTAAATGACTCACCATTAGAAATGCGTCAATTGGCATCGCTTGCCACTAGTATTATGCATCGACAAGTTGCAGGAGTTGATCTTATCCAAGACAGCGAGACCGGTAAATGGTTTGTGCTTGAGGTAAACGGTGCGCCGCAACTTTATACTGGTTCTTTTGTTGACGAGAAACGTTCCGCATTTGCAAATTTTATTGACATTCAGCTTGATAGGTAGGAGGTTAATAGTATGAATATAGTTATTTTGTCTAAAGGTCCTGGAAACTATTCAACAATGCGCCTGAAAGAAGAAGCAATTAGACGAGGGCACAATGTTCGCATAATTAATTATGCAAAGTGTTATGCATCGGTTGAGAGCAATAAACCGGTGGTCCGCTATAAGGGCGAAGAATTAGTAAATGTGGATGTTATTATTCCTCGGATTGCTTCTAGTTTAACTCGATATGGAGCATCAATTGTTCGCCAATTCGAAATGCAAAACGTCTTTACTACGACAACCTCAATTTCACTAACTCGCGCCCGCGATAAATTGCGCAGCATGCAATTATTGGCTAAAGCTGGAATTGGAATTCCTAAGACTGTTTTTGCGCTCGAAGCTGATGATTTTGATAATGTGGTTGAAACAATTGGCGGCGCACCAGTAATTATAAAAGTTGCTAGAGGTACTCATGGTAGGGGTGTTGTTTTAGCAGAAACTCGCAAGGCGGCTATTGCCGTAATGCAAGCATTCAATGTTGAAGAAGTAAGCTTTATAGTTCAGGAATATATTGCAGAAGCCGAAGGTAACGATATTCGAGCCTTTGTAGTGAACGGCAAAGTAATTGCTAGTATGGAAAGGCAAAATCCTGATGATGATTTCCGATCCAATTTACATCAAGGTGGTATCGGTAAACCAATAAGATTGAGCGATGATGAGCGAAAAGTTGCACAACGAGCTGCCAAAGCAATGGGTTTGCAACTTTGTGGCGTGGATATAGTTCGCTCAGAACGCGGGCCTCTTGTACTTGAAGTTAATGCAAGTCCAGGTTTTGGGATTGAAAAAGTAACCGGACATAATGTAACAGAGAAAATCATTGATTATATAGAACAAAATGCACATGCCCGTCGCACCAAGGACAAAGTAGGGGCCTGACTTAAAGTTTTCAGAGGCCACCATCCATTTCGCTCATGCTATACTTTGGCGTATGGACCAAAACTTGTTTATAGTCCTGGGATTAGTAATTGTACCCATTGTCATCATCTTGATATTGCGTATTAACGCTACAATGGTATTTCTAGGGTTATGTTTAGGCTATGTCCTAACACAATTTCTTGGTAACGATGCTAAATCATTTGCCCAAACGTTTTGGGGACATACAACATTGAGTACTAGCGTAATGAAGTTAGTATTGCTGCTATTCCCGGCAGTATTAACGGCAATTTTCATGATACGAACTGTTCGAAGTTCAAAAATTGTATTAAATGTATTACCGACACTGGCAGTAGGTTGCTTGTTAGCATTATTAGTCGTTCCACTCTTACCCCCTGGAACTGCTCATGCTATTGATGCTATGAAATTCTGGAAGCAAGCACAAAGATTACAAGATCTTATTATCGGCGTCGGCGCTTTAGTAAGTTTGTTGACTTTGTGGTTGTTGCGACCTAAACAAGGAAGTGATAAACACGTAAAGTAACCTTATTGTTAGATTGACTTTTTTGCCTTTTTGCTGATAATGTAAGGAGTTATTTGCGGCGAAATATTCACGCATCGTAATATTAGGGCCCATAGCTCAGCCGGTTAGAGCACCTGCCTTTTAAGCAGGGTGTCGTGGGTTCGAGTCCCACTGGGCCCTCCAATATGCTTATGCTTGCTTATGACTCAATCTGTATGTATACAGTACTTGATGACTAGTGTTGAAAATGAGCCAGATAGACCCAACTTTGACGCGCTCGTAGGAGAATTTACAGATCGTCTTATAGAAGATGGAAGTGTAGTTTTTGATAACGGTATAGCAATTATAGATAACAGGCCACTGGGTAATTTATGCTATAAAGCTATCTGTGAAGGGTTTGGTTTCCCCCCAGGCTTTACCCCAGTTGCTCACAGTTGGCTAGGTGATTCTCTCGAAAATGATTACATACCGTTCATAAACATTTTGGATAAGGTGGGATTAAACCAATCATTATATTGGCGTCATCACCTTCCAAGGGAAGGCTTAATAGAATCAATGAAATATTGGTATGAAATAGGGTGGTGGGGCAAGAGTGCTGGCGACCTATTTCCTTATTCGGGTGGAGTAACTGCTGAAGAATTTATGGCTATGTCCGAAGAAGAACGACAATTGTTATTAGAGTCGGATCACTAATCGTTTATAATCAACCCTCATATCAATTTTAATTCATTAAATAACTCTGAAATACTGAATTCAATAATTCACGCCATCTCGTAAACTCATTGTAAATTGGTGCTAACAATTCTGAAGACGGGCCTCCAATACGCTCATGCTTATAGGCTTCTCCGGAAGTCTTTTTGTTTTAGATCCCATAACCTATTATTAGACGATGAGCGATATAACTACTGATGACATAAACTTCGCAGTAAAGACTAGTGGCCTCAATGACTTTACTGGTAGATTCATAGCTCTTGGGGGCGGTGAAGTTAACGATACTTTTCTGTTAGAGTGTGCAGTTAATAAAGTAATTCTACGGGTAGCTAAAAGGCCAAAACATTATACTTTGAAGGAAGAGGCTGAAGCACTAAATTTATTAAACATAGAAAACTTACCAAAACTTATATTTTTTGATAAAAATTCTCTCATACACGATAGGCTTTGGATAATCGAAACTTATATTGAAGGTGAAATGGTAGAACGACTTAATGTGGATCAATTCAGAAACTTGGGTTATCTATTGGCAAACGTACACACAACTACTATCCAGACCCACAAAGGCGTTAATCTCTGGAATCGATTTCTAAAAAATTGCCACTCATTTGGAGACGAGCATCTTCTCCTTAATCATCCCGACCCTGTGCTTAAAAAGCTTATTGAACGAGCTTTTGAGTATTTTCAAGATCAACAGTCCGAGTATGATAATCTACAACTTTCTCTCATACACGGTGACGCAACACCTAGCAACACTTTAGTTAGGGGTAATGCTGTTTCTTTGATAGACTGGGAGTTTTCGAAGTTCAGCGATCCTATGTCTGAATTCTCAACTATCTATTATGACGACATAGAATATCACAAAGGTAAGTGGCGACCGCATATTAAAGATGATGAGCGCAAAGCCTTATATGAAGGTTATGATTGTGCCGGTGGAGAGATTAACGAAGAACGACTTAAGTTGTGGATGAATCACGATAAGCTTGGCGCTGCCATATTTTTCTTGTACTGGCGCATAAACCAATCAACTACAGAAACAAGCAGTGAAGAAATGAACCAATATAAATTTGACCTAGATAATCTTATCCAATCTTTAGATAATAATATTTAAGCTGATCAAAGTAGACATACCAATCACGGTGGCCTTTCATATTTTAATTAGTGATACTGTGCATGTGACTGAGTTTAAAGTAGCAGAAGAACTCGTGTCGGATCACAAGGCGCTAATAATGAATTTCGATATCTAGGGTTAAAGAGTTAAACTACTTTTAAATTCTGAGTTCAATAACTCTCGCCACCTCGTAAACTCATCATAAATGGGTGCTAATAATTCTGGCAACGGACCTCCAATAGCTTATGTCTAAATAATCTTCGATCGCTTTGTTATACTTTGCGTATGAATAAAAAAGTGGCACTTTTATGCTTGAGTTTACTTTTAGTAGTTGTCGTTCTGTTTCAATTCGTTCCTATCTATAGTAAAAAAGGCGAAATTTATACATCTGTAATAGATTGCTCAAGAATTTTAACCTATCAAACCGTAGATTTCAGAATAATTCCAAATGGTTTTTCTGGCTTTGACAATATGAACGGATCTATGGGACGCATAAATTTAAATCAGTGCGGTGGGGAACTTATCGATCTTCGCCTCTATCTTTGGTAGTAGCCGTTTAACTCATCTGAAAGTCTGACATTAATAACACTTGCCACCTCACAAACTCATCATAAATGGGTGCTAACAATTCTGACGACGGAACTCCATTTCACTTATGGTTAATTAACTTGCCGCACTGTAGTAAAATGTTTTTATGAGAAATCTAGTCAGTGTTGTTTTAATTGTCGGCTTTTTATTTGTAGATTTTTTATTCTTTCATGATTTTTTTAAACCGGGAGAAACTACAAGCTTGGCTCAATATTTAACCGGTATATTGAGTATTCCAGTTTTTGTCATGTCCGCACAAGTATTATTAAAAAATAAAGGTCACACCAAAAATACATAATATCTCCACAGGAAATAATTTCAGCTACAACATCACTTTCAAACTTCCAAAAAAACCAGATAATAGATTTCATTAATATTTAACTTGAACTTAAATCTATTTAATACTTAATAGGATTTAACAAAACTAAGTGTTAGGATTCTTAGAGAGTACTTATGATAGACAATGCAAGTATAGCTCTCGAAATTATTCCCAATGAATTCACGCAAAGTTTGCCATTCACTGCTACACATGACGCAACAATATCTACAGCACCGCCCGGATTCGAATATATTGACGTTACAAATTCTATAAGAGATCCTGAAACATTTCATGGCGATAAAAGAGTGCATGATGTTGTTCAATTTGGACTAGCTATGGCAGGCCTAATTGGCGAAGCCGAACCTAATGATTTATTTTCGGATCGAGATAAGCTACCCGAAAGCGGTATCATCATATTAGCCGATCATTACGAAGAAGCCGCTAAACTTGTGGACGAAATTGATAGTTTAGCTTGTGATGTAATAAATGACAGTCGGCTTTATCAAGATAAAGTATTTTGTAGTCACTATCTTCGGGTTGCCACCGACGGTTATGCGATGCTTAGAAATCGTTTACCAGATTTTGCTAAAGGGAGAGAAGTCGGTAGACTGATTTCACTCGAACGAGCAGGGCTCATTACTGCCCGTCTAGCTCTTGGAGAAGAACTTGATGCCATAATACCAAGCGAAGTTAGGGTGGTAACTAAGCGTGCTCATCCGGCTAATGGCGACCCATCCGAACTTATGGTCACAGTAAAGTGGCGAGATCTGCAAAATATCCAAGAACTGGAAGACGAAATAGTTGATGTCGTCGATTTTGTTAACCCAGCCTCTTGGTCATCGACTGCAGCTTTCTTACTGTCGGCAATTAGAAGAGGTGCTAAACCGAAAGAATTAGTTCATCGCTCTTTTATGCTTACCGACCAAGGTGTTGCCTTCGCGCGAACCGTGCTAAACGCAATGGGCATAGAGTCATTTTTCTATGCCATTGGTAGCTCCAGATTTCTTACCCCAGAATATTATTTAACAAATCCAGCTGTTGCTGATGCTGGAGATGTATTATGTAATTTTCTTGAGAATGGGCAGTAATTAAATAGGTGTAGTCGTTAGTAGAGCTGAGCTTAAGGCGTTATAATTCTTTACGATATGGTAAATGCCCCTTTTCCTGTAGTCTCGGTAGAATCATTTGCTATGAGCTTTGGTCATAAACAGGTAATTAATGATTTATCGTTTACTGTTAACCAAGGCGAGGTCTTTGGCTTTCTGGGCGCTAACGGTGCAGGTAAAACGACCACTATTCGCGCATTGTTAGCATTGCTGGAACCAACTAGCGGTAAACTTCTGGTGAACGGTCAGCGTTACAGCCCTTTTGTATCAAATAAAGTAGGTTATTTACCAGAAGAGCGTGGTCTTTATCGTAATGAACCAGTATTAGATACTATGATATATTTCGCTTTGCTTCACGGACTCGATGAGGAAGAAGCAAAAACACGAGCTTTATCATATTTACAGCGTGTCGGGCTTGCCGATAAAGCACATGAACGATTAGTTAAACTATCCGGCGGACAACAACAAAAAATTCAATTAGGTGTCACAATACTGCACGAACCTAGCTTAATGATTTTAGACGAACCGACTGAAGCACTCGACCCGGTTAATCGTTCTTTGCTAATGGACATTATTGAAGAGAGGCGCACCAAAGGAGCGACTGTGATGTTGGTAACGCATCGTATGGAGGAAGTAGAGCAACTATGTGATCGTATACTAATGTTAAAAGACGGTAAGTCTGCGTTATACGGTACAATTGACGAGGTTAAAGACAGTTTTGGTACGAAGGTTATTGCTTTAAGTTATAGCGGCAAACTACCTGAACACGGTAAATTATACAAGATATCAAAGCGGTTACCGCATTACGCTGAATTGAATTGGACCAAAGAAGTTTCTACTGATGATATACTGCGCTTCTTAGCAAAAGATAATGACCTACATATAACGTCCTTTGAAGTGCACCGACCGTCTCTAAATGATATCTTCCTAGATTTATATAAAGAAAAGGAAGCGGAAGATGTCTAAGCTGCGGGACGTTATCAACTTTGAGGTTCGCCGTAATCTTAAAAAAAGAAGTTTTTGGGTAACTTCATTATTGCCTCCGATACTCGTAATTGTGGTCCTTGGTATTAGCATTGCATCCAGTAATAACGCTAAACAAACTTTCCAGCAGCAAGCCAACACCTTTACCCAAACCCACAAACTAGCAGTACTCGATGAAACTGGGCTGATTAATACGCAGCAATTAACCAAACAGCATGTAGTCATTGAACCAACAAAACTGGACGGTATTGCAGCCGTTAAGAGCGATAAGATTAGTGCCTTCTTCTATTATCCTAAGAATGTTTCCAAAAGTGGTATTGAGATTTATGCTGAGGATCAAGGCATAGACTTTTCATCATCTTATAGCACAGCAGCCGTCCAAATACTAAAACAAAATGTCATATCTAAAGTTAGTCTGCTTGCTAAAAATAATGAAATCGTTCAACTAATACAAAAAGACCCGAATGTAATCACCACCACTTACAAAAACGGCAAGCAAACTAATGGCTTAGCGGGAATTATTGCACCAGGGTTGTTTATGATAGCTTTTCTAGTTCTACTTGTGATGATGGCAAATATCATGATTACCGCTACTACCGAAGAAAAAGAAAACCGCGCTGCCGAAATACTATTAACTGCCATAAAATCTCGTAGCTTAATATTAGGTAAAATTCTATCTATTTTTGTTCTGGGTTTGGTCCAATTAATAGTCATTATTGTGCCAATGTTGATAGCCTATACGCGCTTCAAAAGCCATATTACTTTGCTGGGCGGTGTTTCGCTCAGCCATATCCCGCTTGACCCTAAAGCCATTACCTTTGGTGCGCTTTTCTTTATCGGCGGATTACTAATGTTCACTGGATTTTTAGTCGGTTTGAGTGCCTTATTTCCCAGCGCCCAAGAAGCCGGTCGCTATTTAGGACCCGCCTTTATTTCGGCGTTTATACCCATATACACCGTAAGTTATGTCTTTAGTTCGCCACATGCACTAATAGTTAATATATTTACATTTTTTCCTCTGACAGCTCCGACTACAGCGCTACTGCGTAATGCTGTTGGTACGTTGTCTGTTACTGATGCTTTGATATCAATTGTGATAGTTGCCGCTAGTGCAACCGTGGCTATGATATTCGCGGTAAGGGCATTTCAATATGGGGCTATGGAGTACGGTAGGCGTATTAGCATTAAAGAGCTATTTCGATAAAGTACATGAAACCGCGTTTTGTTTTTATACATGGTAATCAATCGACGCATTGGTCATTTGCCTGGACGCCTTGGCTAAAAGATGAACTCGAAAAGTTGAACTTTGCAACCTACTTTGAAACAATGCCAGATTCAATTATTGCTCGTTCAAAGTATTGGTTACCATATTTAAAAGTACATGTTAACGTTGGCAAGGGGGATGTCATTATTGGTTGGTCGTCTGGTGCCGTAGCAGCCATGCGTTATGCCGAGAACAACAAGTTACTTGGCACTATATTAATATCGCCTTGTTATACAGACTTGGGTGATGAAATGGAGAAACAAAGTGGTTACTATGATAAACCATGGAATTGGAAAAAGATTAAATCTAATCAGGAAAAGATAGCTTTAATTTGGGGTGACGATGATCCTTATATTCCGCAAAGCGAATTTGAATTTATTGCCAAGCAATTAAACCCTACACAAATTAAGATACACGGTGGAAAACACTTTATTGAAAGACAAAAATTTCCCGACCTTTTGCAATATATACAGCTAACTTATGCCTGATTTCGGTCATGATAGTTTAATTTAAGCTACTTCACTATCAAGTGTTTGCTTTTATAGCATTTCTGTAAAATGCCATTTGCGATAAAGATCCACCACTCACACTTAGTCCACCGGCGCCGGCATAACCGTTCGGTAACTCCACAGAACTTGCGCCAAGCCAAGCGGCATAAGCAAGTGTTTGCGGGAGATTTGCGATTCCACCCATAGTACTTGCGCTAGATGTTTGAATGTGAATCGGTGTCCTAGCATAGCGATATCCAGAAGCAGGAAAAGAGCCCAACGAAGCTCGCGCATTACCTTTTCCATAGCCTATACATGCCATATACATTTCGCTATATGGACCTGTATGACTATCATCATAACTATCCTGATACTGACCATATGTCGGCGTCCAAGAATCACCCGAATATTCCGGTACAACAGTACCACTCGGGTATATAACACCGTTGGCTCTGAGAGAATTATTCTCAATGACGATTTGGCCTGGACAAATTACTGTGTTGGCATTCGGTGCTGTTACTTGAGAGTAAGTTAATAATCCTGGTCCTCCTGCATCATCAACTGGTCCAATGACATCGCTTATATTAGAAACGTATCCATTGTCGTTTGAGGCGGAAAAAACATTGAATGGATTAAAGCTTTTACTCATTGGCGTGCGAGTAAAAATGGTTGGCAAATAATCATACATAGCCTTTTGCTGAGCTAACTCATTATTAATTGTCCAACCGGACGTGATAAGTTGCTGCGCATCGGAGGGATCGTTCCAGCCTGTCTTTAAACAAGGTTCACAATAAGTTGTCATACAGCACATATCTGTAATAAGTATTATTTCGGGAGAAGAGTCGTAGGCTGTAGCAATCAAATTATACAAATCTTTGACAGCAGTCAGGTAATTAGCGGTCCACCACCGGCCAATTGTGGTTGTACCGACATAAGGACCTCCCGTGTAGCCTTGCGCAAGGCCACTTGCTGCTCCGACGATACCCGATATTGGAGGTGCGGTTGCCCAATTATACGTATCTGGGATGCTACCCGACACAGTCATAGTGACATTCCCACTCGATGCTGAAATTGTTTGGCTTGATGTGAATGTCTGAGTATTGCCTGACACGTCAACGAAACTAACTTGTTGTCCACTAGTAACTCCAGGGTTGGAGTGCAAAGTCAAACTAGTTATAAACCCACCACCCGTTGTCAGACCAACCAGTGACATTGTGGCATTGCCACCTAAGTTGGTAAGAGCAGCACCATCGAGTGTTTTAGCCCATGATGGTGCATATATGCCGCCCATCAAACGTAGTATTAGTGACCAGTTGGTACCGTTCGTAGCGTTAGATGACTGGACATGAGCGATAGCTTGATCAATGGCGTTATTAGTTGCTAGCGGTCCACCTTGAGTTGGCTGAAGTTCATCCCAACTTACACCTCCTGAAACACCTACGATCGAGGGTATTACATAACCATCCAGATACGGCCAAAATGATGAGTTGATGCCGATTACATCCGGAGCACCGGTACGGTCAAATAAACCTATGCCAGCCTTAATCTTTTGCGGCCGGATAACTCTCCACTGCCAAGACCCCCCAGTATAGACTCTGACCAAATTAGTAGCTGATATTGGCATTTAAGTACTGATTCCAAATACAGTTATGGCAATAGAAGCAGCTGAACTATTAATCGTACTTTTGGCATGAAAACCGATCGATACAATATATTTTCCATCCTGCCATAATCCAGATAAGTTTGTCGCCGTAAAAGCTGAGTTGGTATTGGAGGAAATAGTAACCGAGCCACTTGCTGTACTAGCGTCTTGATAAGTGGCAGTGCCTTGTAAGGTAATTGTTTCACCGCTCACGCCTGACGATGACCATAATATACCTATTGGTACCATAGAAGTAGTACTGGCATCTAGTCCAACTGATTGGGTTGTACCATAAGTTCCCGATGTGGCACTAGGTGTTACAGCTGCCGGAGATTGCAGATAAAGACTTCGAACAACGTTTGGTGATGTAGCAGGCGCCCACTCCAGTCCCGATGGATCCGAACCGCCAACAGTCAGTATTTGACCGGTCGACCCTATCGGTAGGCGTTCGATGCTTGCGTTACCATTTCCGACAATAAGATCACCAGCGGCTAAAACTGCGGATACCCCAATCACTCCGGATATATCAGTAGCTTGAGGCGAGGCGGCGGGATCGACCCAAAAGTCGCGAGGACCTGGACTGGGTGGTGCAGTTGTACCAACTGTGATTGTACCGCCATCAGTTGTACCATCGGTAATAACAGCCGTCGTCCCACTTAACGAGTATCTGGAGTCAAGTTGAGATAACGGTAAATCGTCAACTAAAATATTCCAAATTTGTCCGCTAGCTTGATATTGCATAAGTACGCTCTGGTTAAGAAGATTGAGAGTGTAAGTTGTTGAACCACTGCTGATATTTATGACGTCGCTGCCCTGTGTTTTAAGGACTAATGTGTTGGATCCAGCTGTTTTTATAATTTTAGCCGCGTAAAGGCTTTTATCGGCTGGCGCTTGCGGTAGTGTCTGGGTTGTAACTGAACCGCCAGAAATATCAAATTTAGCGAAATCGTTTACCGCGGGCGTATATGCAGCAGTTTGAATGGCAGTAGGAACTAATGAGGCAGCCACTCCCAAATTTGACCTAGCTGTTGCTACTGAACTTACATCAGATAAATTATTGCTGGATGTTAATTTAGCTGCTAAATCAGTGTTTAAGTTAGTGACTTGTGATTCAGTTATAGCGTTAACTTTGACGGTCGGAGAAGTAGCTGTTCCACTAACTGTAATAGTAGAATCAGCGGCAGAAACATTAGTAACTTTAGCTGCGAGATCGGTCGTTAGATTAGTCACATCGGCTTCAGCTAGAACAATATTGCCAGTACGGCCGGCAACTTTAGTAACTGGCGGTGATTGGTTAATCCAGTTAGATCCACCACTATTGTAAGTTAATACTTGCCCATCAGTGGGACTAGACAAAGAGACGTCAGAATCACCATTCAGTGAGTTACTCGAACCAGGCGGCAAATTAACCGATGGCACTTTACCGGTTGAATCGAGAGGGGCGTAACCACTTGGCTGGCCTTTATTGGTGGTTTGCTCTGCGCCAGCCGCGCTAACACTAGCAGACTTCAGGGTGCCATCGGTATTATGAGCTATATTTAAAAAATCATTGAGGATTTGTCCCCAGACATTATCATCACTACCAGGTATTGGTAAACGCGACATATACGGCTTACTTTTATTCCCTTGTTACCACTTATGTTTGACACGTATAAGTATACAGGAACAGGGGCAATGAAAAAACGCTCCAACCACATTTTTAATTGCCGTTTAATATCGGTAGAATAATTGTGACACGAGCACCAGTTGGTTCTACTGATTCTATAGAAATTTCTCCACGAAGGTAATCCATAATTAATTTGTCTAAGTAAAGACTAAATCCCATTCCCGGATGATCAAATACCATGGCACTTTCGACTTTAGAAAATGCCTGAAACAGAGAAAATTTTTTATCCTCAGGAATGCCTGGTCCATGATCACTAACTTGGATGCGAATCGACTTTTGTAACACCTCAGCTTGTATGTCTACTGTGTCATTGGCGGGTGAATATTCGATAGCATTGTCGAGTATAGTTTGAAGTACTAAAGTCAGTAAAGCGGGATTAGTAGTTTTGAATTGCAGATTATTTTTAATTTTTATAACTACACCTTTTTGTTGGGCTTTAGTTTGAATAGTGCGTAGGGCAGGAGCGCAGATGGCACTGAGCTTTAATAACTGGGTAGACAACGATACACTTGAACTTTTTAGTTGCTGGGCAAAAACAAATTTGGATACCACATCATGAAGTTGTTGCTGACCTTTTTTGATCAATGTTAGGGACGGTGAAGCCGGTAATTGATTAAGGTGACTGTCAAAATTTGTTAGTGATCCGTTAAGCTCTAATGCAGTTTCTTCAATAAGTTCATCTCGATTTTTATTAAAATTTACCTCAATTTGTAGAATATGTTTTAAAATGGCGGTATCGCGCCTATGGACAAGTAGTCGTCGAATAACAATATACAATACCGCTATTAGTGAGCCGTATATAACAATCTGAACAATCAAGCTTATTTGGCCAACACTAAATGATCCGGCATGCTGCGCAAGGTAATCAAACGAAAAGGCGGTCAAACCGACCAGTAAGATAGGCACGTAAAGAAGTGGTTGGCGCCAGACTGATTGGACGATTGCAATTGGCTTCGTAGCATCTTCAGTTGATGAACTTATAATCGTTGCACTTTCAACAAGTCGATCGATCTTATTTTTTAAAGTCTCGACGTCGGTTTGTAAATTGGCGACTACAGGTTGAGTCGGAATTGAATTATTTCGGATTAATTCAAGGGCGCCAGTGATGATTGTAAAAGGCGTTCGTAAATAGTGAGATATGAGTTGGATGAACGATTTCTTAAGTTCGCCGCTTTGTCTTTCTCGATCTACCAGATTCTGGAAGAAATGAGTTTCATTGATTTCCCGGCGAATCTGTAAAATAAGAAAAAGACTATCCCCTAGTAAAATTACGAATAAGAAGTAGGGTAGGCTTAATTTCACATTTTTTGGCAAGTGTCCGATTACTCGTTCAGTCGAATGAATAATTTTTCCAGGAACTTCTGTAATTTGCTGGAGAATTGATGGCGAAATTGTTGAGACAGCAGGCGCGATAGTTTTGGCGACTGCTGAACCTATCGTAACCTGAAATTGTTTTGATACAGATTGACCGTCTTGAGCAGTTACAACTATATTGATGTTTGAGCCGGGATATAAGCTTGGATTCCAGAACCAGCTGACGGTGCCATCCTCGGCTGGTGTCTGGCTATGAACTTTCGCCCCATCAATGTAAAAATCAACTTGGCTGAAACTTGTACCCTGACCATTAAGCGGTGTGACTAGAATGGTGTAGCCTTGGGGAGGAATAATCTGACCGTTTGTTAAGTTTATATTAACTTCTAATCCCGAAGGTGGTGGCAGGGTAACTTGCGTGGAGGGCGGGGAGGTACAATTTTGGTATTGGCAGGAACTATAACCTCCAGTACCGTAGGTTGCCGCTAAGCTGCTACCAAGTGCAGACCACATTACTCCCAATATGAGCATTATTCCCATGCTAATAAGTAGCCAGTATTTTATACGTACTTTTCGTGTCATGTATGTCAAAGAAGATATTTTCATGTATTGGAATTTGAATAGTTTAATATGCTTGTGATTATACGTGAGGATGAAACTCAACAATAGCTACAACAGATTATTGATGGCGGCTTCACGGTAGAATGATAAAATGAGTGATTGAAGTAGTATTGTCAGATGATTAGGAGTATTGAGCAATGTCAGGTCACAGTAAGTGGTCTACGATTAAAAGACAGAAAGCAGCAAAAGACGCGGTTCGTGGGGCTGTCTTCACGCGTCTCGGCAATGCCTTAGTAGTTGCTGCCAGAGGTGGTGCTGATCCGGAAACTAACTTTTCACTTCGACTAGTTATTGATAAAGCCCGTGCCGCCAATATGCCAGCTGCCAACATTCAACGTTCGATTGATCGCGGAGCTGGAAAATTAGGCGGTGCTCAAATCCAAGAAGTTATGTATGAAGGTTACGGCCCCGGTGGTGTAGCCATATTGGTTGAGTGTGCTACTGATAATTTAAACAGAACCTATCCTGATGTGCGATTGGCTTTTTCTAAACACGGTGGAAGTTTAGCTGAAAAAGGTGCTGTCGCATTTCAATTTGATCGTAAAGGTATGATTCGCGTGGCGGGTAACGATGACAAAATTCTGCTCCAAGCATTAGATGCGGGAGCTGATGATGTTCAAGAAGAAGGCAAAGAGTCTGTTATATACACTGCCCCAACTAAACTGGCGAAAGTTCGCCAAAATTTAACAACTGCAGGTTTAGAGATTCTTGATGCTGAACTCACCTTCGTACCAACTAATATTGTCACCGTTAACGATTCGGAAACAGCAGCCAAAGTTATGCGCTTAATGGACTCACTTGATGACATTGACGACGTCACAAATACCCATGTCAATTTCGATATCCCTGAAGACATCCTAAATAAAATTTAAGATTTCAAGCTCGATAATTGTTGATGAAAGTGTCTAACAGCCGATTTAGCAAATTGACTATCATATCGAACAAGTGTCAATTCGGTGGTACCAAACGTTACACCGGCCGCGATATAATTATGGCTGCCGATCATAGCTCCTTTTTCAGATGCTAATAATTTAGCATGC
The DNA here is from genome assembly GCA_963707285.1 of uncultured Candidatus Saccharibacteria bacterium. Lineage (GTDB taxonomy): Bacteria > Patescibacteriota > Saccharimonadia > Saccharimonadales > UBA4665 > CAVPPA01. The sequence goes on along the minus strand of CAVPPA010000003.1, from coordinate 94,638 downwards.
AAAAACGGTAAGTCTTTATGTAACTGTTGATCAAATAGCGCTGAAGGACGTCGACTTTTTTCTTGAACTAGAACTATATGATGTAGAATATTATGTCCTTTGGGGTGTTTACTCGGATGATTAAAATAGAGACTTACATTAACGCCTCGCTTATAAGCGGCAGCCAAATGTTTAGCAGTCAAACTACTCGGAAACACAGCCGAAGTCATAACTATCCATTCTTCGGCGTTGTCGATCAATTTCAGGGCCTCATTATAAATAACGGACTGCCCGGCTTTACCCACATCAAGTAATAATTTAGTGTTGCTATCTATTGTCCAAGATTGATCCACCTCGCCAAGAGCCAAACGGGTATTTTGTCGATCAACGACATCGCACATGAGATTGTATAGCCAGTCAGCAGAACCCTTGTCATGCCAGCGGACCATCATGTCAATTTTACCTTTATTATCAAGATTGCATCCGCCAATATAGATTTCGTCGTTAATGATTGCAAGTTTTATATGCGACCGCCCGGCAAAACTATTAACCAGTCTTTTGTAACTTTTGTTAGTAATAGTATAAATAACCCCAGCGTTTTCAAGTTTTTGGAGGGCTGCTTTGGTAACTTGAATTATTTTTTGCTGATTAACGTTTAACGGCAACGATTGGAGAATTGGAAAAGTTCGCTCATCTAGGGTAAATTTGACGCTAACACCCCGACTAGCTGCATCAGCCAGCTCATCAATAAGTCTGGCTAAAGCAGGCTCATCAACGTTTAAAGTGTGTGTCATAAGTAGAAACCGATCGCCAGTTTGCGTTTGTTTCAAGCGACTAATCAATTCTTCTAGGTATTCGGCTTTTGATAAGAAAGTAAATTGACTATTGTCTAAGGGAACTGGCTGTTTCGAAGAGCTAGACATACCAAATATTCTATACTATTGTCATATGCGAATTTTAGGAATAGATCCCGGCACTGGCATATTAGGTTTTGGCGTCATTGAAATTGTCAAAAAAAATGCTCAGCTAGTTGACGCTGGAGTGATTCGGACACCCGTTAAAGAAGATGACGATATTCGTCTTGAGATTATTTATGATGAGCTTACAGACATTATAAGTTCGACAAAACCGGAAATTATGTCTGTCGAAAAACTCTTCTTTATTCGCAATGTCACTACAGCTATGACGGTCGCCCAAGCTCGTGGCGTAGTTCTCTTATGTGGCAGACAGGCGGGGTTGAGTATATATGAATATACGCCTCTGCAAATCAAAATGGCCATAACAGGATATGGTCGGGCCGATAAAAATCAAATACAGGAGATGGTTCGAATCATTTTAAAACTAGATGATATACCAAAACCAGACGATTGTGCCGACGCTCTAGCTACCGCCCTGACACATGCCCAAACTATGCGATAATAGGGAAGATGATCGCGACTCTTGAAGGTCTTATAAGTGAAACTACACTTGGTACGGTTGTACTTGAAGTGCAGGGTATTGGTTACGGTTTGTTTGTAACAAATGAAGATCTAACTGAATCTAGCGTCGGCCAAAAAGCAAAATTGTATGTCTATGAATATATTCGTGAACAAGCTCGAGATTTATATGGTTTTAGATTGAAAGATACGAAGTATTTGTTTGAACAGTTATTAAGTGTCAAAAATGTAGGACCTAAAGTAGCTTTAGCAGTGCTAGATATTGGTAGTAGCCCTAAAGTAAGAGAAGCCATTGCCAGCGGTGATGTTAAGCTTCTTCAGAGCGCCAAAGGTGTCGGGAAAAGAGCCGCTGAGCAAATAGTAGTTGAATTAAGAGATAAAGTTGGTCGGTTATCTAGTGATACGGCTGAAGATATCGTAAACCGTCCGGGAATCCAGGCCAAAGATGAGGCCGTTGAAGCGCTTATCAGTCTTGGCTACTCGCCCCAGGATGCCATTACGGCACTCTACAAAATTGATTCAGCGCTACCGGTTGAAGACCGCATCCGATTAGCGCTCAAACGCTAGTGATTAAATCTCAAGAAATCTAACACGGTATAATAAGGTTATGATTGAGCATATTGCCCATCCCAGTGCTGTTTCGGTAGATCCAGTTGAAGATGAGTTTGAAGCGACACTTCGACCGCATGACTTTGCAAGCTATATTGGCCAAGACCGATTAAAAAAGAATTTACAGCTCGCAGTTAAAGCAGCTAAAAAACGACAAGAACCGCTAGACCACGTCTTACTATATGGCCCGCCCGGCTTAGGCAAAACCACTATGGCGAGCGTGATTGCGCATGAACTTGGTGCTCAAATTCGTATTACTTCAGGGCCAGCTATTGAACGAGCTGGTGATCTAGCTAGTTTGCTAACTAATTTGCAAGACGGAGATGTATTGTTTATTGACGAAATTCATCGGCTTCATCGTACCGTAGAAGAAGTCCTCTACAGTGCCATGGAAGATTTTAAGCTCGACATTATGCTTGGAAAAGGTCCTAGTGCCCGAAGTTTAAGACTGGATTTACCGCATTTCACTCTGATTGGTGCCACAACTCGGACAGGTGCCATGGCAGCTCCTTTGCGCGATCGTTTTGGACACATCCATCGACTAGAATTTTACACACCAGAGCAAATTAGTAAGATCATTAAGCGTTCGGCTAACATCCTCGATATCATGGTAGATCAAGCAGGAACCGAATTACTGGCAGGCAGAGCTCGACTCACGCCACGTATCGCCAATCGACTATTGAAACGAGTTCGTGATTATGCGGACGTTAACGGTGACGGTATCATCGATTCATCTGTAGGGCTTAAAGCATTGAGTTTGCTTGAAATTGATGAACTTGGTCTCGATCCAGCCGATAGATTATTACTCAACGCCATTATCGATAACTACCGTGGTGGTCCGGTCGGCGTTGAAACGATCGCTGCTCTTATTGCCGAGGAAAGGGGTACAATTGAAGACTTTATTGAACCGTATCTTATGCAAATTGGATTGCTCGAACGCACGCCTCGAGGCAGGAAAGTAACCCGCAAAGCATATTTGCATTTGGGAAAGAAACAAGCCTACGATCGCAATCAGTCGACGCTTGTTTAGGTTGGGTTACTGAAAAGGATTAGTACGAGCTTGGTTAAATAGTGCTTGAACGCTGACACTATTATCTTGAAGATTTTGGATTTGTTTGACAACCGTAGGATCTATATGTGGTATGGCCACTGTTTGAGCTTGAGTCGTAACACTCGTATTGCTAGGCTGAGCATTAGTTAATGAATTAATTTTTAATAAAACAAAGCCGTATACGGTTATTAGCAATAAGAAGAATAAGATTATCGCATAGCGATTGATGAAATGTACGACACTTTCTAGTAAAGCTGGTAGAGATTTAAGGTTGATATTTAGTTTGCTGTTTTTCATGGTTTTATATACTCATCAAGCGTTAATGTAAACGTAACGGTGTTACGGTTTTTAGTGTTTGGTTGAACAGATATTTCACTTATCAGGGCGGTTCGTCGATTATTCTCTAGTGCTGAGAGGAAATTAATAAAACTCGAATATGGTACAGGAGCAGTTGAGTCTGAAGTTATAATCAGTTGTAAGTTATAGACTCCAGGGATGCCTGTTACTGGTGTAAGTTGTGACAAATTAAGTGTTAAAGATTTGGACGGTGTACCGACGGCTTGACCTAAAGAGGAACTTGGAAAAGTAATCGAGCCAAGCGATACCCCGTTTGCCTTTGCCAGATTAACAATTTGTAATACTGTTTCTGCTTGATCTTTATCTTGTGGCACTATGGTTTGGGTAATGTTTGCTAGACTCTGGTATTTGTTGATGTCCTGTTTGGCTTGGATAAGCTCGTTTTGTTCCTGTGAAAGTACCGAAGTCTGCAACTTATCGCTGACCAGTTGTTTTGACTGATTAAGTAAAAGCTTGTCGGCGCCATAAGCGCCCATGATCAGCCCGACAACAAGAAGTCCAATGATTGCCAGCATGCCATAAAATAAGTGTTTACTCGACATGATGTCATTGTCCCTTACTATTAATTAAGAGGAATGGATTATTCGTAACAAATTGGGCTTGGATAATGACAGTACAGGGATACTGCGCAGTGGTGGGATCACCGGCAGCTTCAGTTGCCGATAGACAAATAATGCTGACTATATCCGCCTTGCTGAAAATTTGATTGGCAGGATCGGCTAGATTAATTTGTAACTGAGTAGCTGTACTGTAGTTGGTGGTAAGTGCAGTAATACTAACGCCACTCTGAGCTTGGCTGAGATCAAGGTTAGTGAGGATAGCACTACTCGGGGTAACTGATGCAAGTTGCTCGAGTAACTTGGAAAATAGTACTTCTTTGGAAAGCACTTGGACTGATAATTTTAAGCTATTACTAATATTTTGGACTTGTTTTTGGGTTGAAGCTAAATTCTGTCTATCCAGCAGCGTCTGTTCTTGTGAAACTTGATCAGCATAGGTCTGAGTTGATTGTTGCATGTAAACAAGGCCAGCAATACTTATGAAGATCAGCCCAATGAAACCGAGCCCAAAAGCAAAGACCCAACGGATAAGGCGAACATTACGGTAGGCGTAATGATAGGACTGTTTAATTTCTGTCGGTAAAAGATTAATCATGCGAATATCTCTTTAGGGTTAACCAAAGATAACCCGGCCACCGTGGCATACATTAGTCGATCAGCTTTATTTGGCGCTTGGAAGCCTTTGTAGTCTAAGTATTGCCAAGGGTCATGGACTCGGACCGGCAAACGTAATGACTCCGTCAGATAATCACTTAGCCCGGGCATATTGGCTCCACCACCAAGCATAATTACCTGTTCAATCGGCTTTTCCGTGCCGTAGTGCTCCTCATGATATCGATTCAAGCGCTGAATTTCTTTAGTCAGTTTTTGAAGTGTAGGTTTGAGGGCATTATTAATTTCGTTTTGTTTTTTACTTAAACTTAAACCGTACTTAGTTTTAATAATGCCCGCTTCGGCAGCTGTGACTTGCAAGCTATCCTTAATGTTGTTTGTAAAAATGAGACCACCAGCCGGTACAGTACCAGTTACTAACGTACTTTTATTGAAAATGCTTATATCTGCCGAAAGTGATCCAAAATCAATAATGACGCTTGTATATGTGTGATATTTATCGCGTTCAAATAAACGTGAATCAGCAGCCATAGTCGTTTCAACTAACATTACTTCCAGGCCTACCATTCGGCTAAGTATCAAATAAGAATCGATAATTTCTTTCGGGACTGCTACTGCCAAGTAGTCGTCCATTTCTTTTCCGACTCGTGTCACGGTGTAATCAAGATATAAATCATCGAGTGGTAACGGAATGTATTGTTCCGCCTCTAATCTAACTGCATCACGCAGATCCTTAGCCGATAATTTCGGCAGCTGCATAGAGCGGGAAAATGAACGATAAGACGGGAATGTTATAGCCACCCGCCGAGTCGTGATATCACCGATTAACTGATGTCGAAATAGCTGTACTAACGCTTCAGCAATGATCTCAGGTTTAACAATTACACCGTTGTTAAGCGCGCTTGCATCAAACGCGGCCGTACCGTAGCCGATAATGCGGGGTGGCTTGAGAACTACCATGCGATTGATCAACCTGCATGACCTTTAACGAGCTATGCCCGACGTCAAGACCGAATATTGGTTTGTCTCTAAGTAAATTTGGTGTGTTTGTGCTGCCCATCAAGCGTCAACCTTTAGCTGTAAGTATATCATTTTCTATCAGATGCGCCGAAGCGTTTATGTTTTACCGACCAGTTGGAAATTGCCGGTAATTGCTAATTGTCCGGTACTCGTACCCGATGTGGGTGTCGTACCAAAGACAATCGTCCCGCTATTGTCTGAATGTTTGGTCATAGTATTTGCGTTTATTATACAAAAACCGGGGCAAATAACCCCGGCTTTTGTAATTTGAGTAACAGTATGACTACTTCTAGGTCAAGCTGTTCTTAACATATGGAGTCGTGCTGCTTTCCAGGTCAGCTGTCAGCGTAAAAGCTGTACAACCGTTATTCTGTGGAACGCCACCCGTAATGGTCGTAGCAGTCGTATTTGTACAGTCACTAGGTGTATCAGGATTACTGGCTACATAACCATATGTCCACGTACCGCCATTTGTTGCAGCGGCAGCAACTAGGCCGTTATCTGGGCTCGTTAGGGCGGCAGGATCAAGACCCTTTAGGAAGGTTGCCGTAAAGTTTCCAGCTCCCGTTTGATCCAAATCTGCTAGCGTTGGATAAAAACCATATTGCGCGAAAAAGGCTTCAAGATGGCTATCGATAGCGTTAATGTCGGTTTGTCGCTTAGAATCACGGGCCTTGGCCTGAACTCCGCTATAGGTTACTAAAACTAGCGTCGCCAAAATACCAATGATGATGATGACTATTAAAAGTTCCACGATAGTGAAACCCTTTTGTTTTTTCAGTGAGATCATAAGAGCCCACCCTCCTTATAATTAATTATTCTTTATCGTTCTAAAAAACGATGATACTTATTATCCCTGTTAACAGGAAAGTATCAGTATCTGCCTTGATTATAACCATAAGCTGAATCTAGTCAAGCATCTGTGTATTAGTAATGGCTATCTTCGCAAATTGTTTATTAACTGGATGGGTTAATTTTTTGGCTAAGTGAGGCAATTGGCCCCATAACACTCGCAGCAATCAGACCGACCATGGAACCGAGCACTATGATCATTAGAGGTTCAATGATTGAACTGAGCGAGTCGATTACTGTATCTACATCCTCTTCATAAAAATCAGCGATTTTAACTAGAATAGTATCAATCTGCCCGGTCTCCTCACCGACAGCCAACATTTGCGGCACAATTGGCGGGAAAATCTTACTTTTACTTAGCGGTTCACTTAGTGGCCGGCCGTTTCTGACTTCTTTAGCAGCATCTATAAGTTCAGCTTCAATAACCTTATTGCCTAGCGCACCGCCGGTGACATCAAGAGCATCGAGTACAGTTACGCCAGATGAAGTGAGGGATGAAAAAGTTCGCGCAAAACGGGCAATAGCTAACTTAATGATGATGGTCTTAACAACCGGAATTTTTAAAAGTAGACTATGGAAACGGTACTTTCCCTTTGGTGTTTTAATATAACGGAGAAGGTAGCTAACCAATACCGCGAAAACGATAATTAAAAATAATAAGTTTGGAAGCTTGTTAATGATAGGAACAGCACTAACGAGCGGTATAGAACGCATTACGCCGTTACCAATACAAAAGTTACTTATACCCAGCATAGCTTGGGTATATATAGGTAGCTTCGCACCTGGACCACCGAGCTGGGTAAAAATACTACCCAACTTCGGTACAATGAAAACCATGATAAAGAAAAAAGCGACAATAGTAATACTAAATATGACCGTTGGATAGGCCATCGCTCCACGTACCTTCTTACGAATTGTGGCATCTTTTTCGGCTTGAAAAGCTAGTCGCTTTAAAATTTCATCTAAAATACCACCGGCTTCACCGGCGCGAACCATATTGATATAGACTTCAGAAAAAACATCCGGGAATTTGGCAAATGCATCACCGAGTGGCAACCCAGCCTCAATATCTTTGGAAATACTACCTATAACTTGCTTGAAATAAGCGTTTGTAGTTTGGTTTTGAAGAGTTGTAAGTGATCGAGGCAGAGGAACTCCAGCCGATATTAGGGTGGACAACTGCCGGTTAAAAGTAACTAGATCTTTCAGTTTTACTTTTGGCCGAAAGAAACCATTAAGTCCGCCTTTTTTATCACTTGTATTATCAATTTTAATAACGATAGGCCGAATATTTTGCTTTCCCAATGCCGCAATCAATGCGTCACGGTCGGGTGCCTCATAAATACCGTTGACTGTTTTACCTTCGTGATTGACAGCTTTATAACTAAAACGCATGCTTAGTCTTCCGCCGTAACTCGAAGTATTTCTTCGATGCTAGTTTCGCCGCGGACGGCTTTAATTAATCCATCGTGCTGCATTGTAAGCATTCCTTCTTGAATAGCTACTTGTTCGATTGCCTCACTAGTCGCGTTGCTAACGATCAACTTTTGAATTCCTTCGGAATTATGAATAACCTCATAGATACCGAGACGTCCTTTATAACCTGTATGATTACAGGCTGTACAACCATCTTCGTGCGCTTTCCATAGTCGTTTTATGCTATCGGCAGTGGTACTCAATTCACCACTTTGTTTATTTTTATCATTTTTAATAGTTTGGTTTGGTCGGCCAATGCCGCCCTCTAAAGCTTGCTGCTCTAATTCGTTAATATGTTTCAGATTCATCGCCCCTTCGAGGTGAAATACTTTTACTAAATGTTGCAATTCAGCCGAATCAGGTGCATAAGATTCCTTGCATTCAATGCAAAGACGACGCACCAGCCGTTGCCCAATAACCGCCCTAACTGTTGTGGCAATCAAAAAGGGTTCGATATTCATCTCGAGTAAGCGGGGAAGACTAGTTGCTGCATTATTGGTGTGAAGCGTCGAAAAAACGAGGTGACCAGTTAGAGCAGCCTGTACAGCCAGCTCGGCAGTTTCACCGTCACGAATCTCTCCCACCATAATAATGTTTGGATCTTGTCGCAGCAGCGCCCGCAAACCATTACTAAATGTCATGCCGGCGATTGGATTGACTTGTGTCTGATTGACTCCCGGTATTCTATACTCCACCGGATCTTCAACGGTAGATATGTTGACAGTTGGAGTGTTTAATAGACTCAGAACACAGAATAGTGTCGTCGATTTACCTGATCCGGTAGGTCCTGTCACTAAAATCATGCCATGAGGCTGAACAATGGCATGCTGCATAGTTTCCATAGCTGTACCCCAAAAGCCAAGTTCTGCAAAATCAGCCGCTTTATTTGATTCATTTAATATACGCATGACCACTTTTTCGCCGTCTACTATAGGTAAAATTGATACCCGAATCGCGAACAAATTACCGCCAACCTGAACTTTAAATCGTCCATCTTGCGGCGCCCGGTGCTCATCTATTTTAAGGTTGGACAAAATTTTGATACGCGATACCAGTGCCCCGAGCATTTTGCGGGGTAACTTATTCACTTCGCGCAATATACCGTCTATACGATATCGGACAACGACTATATTTTCGCGTGGTTCGATATGGATGTCGCTGGCGGTGGACTTAACGCCGTATTCAATAATTAGATTGACGGTTTGGGCAATCGGTGAATCTTCAGCGAGATCTTCCTCGCCTGGCTCTTCAGAATCATCAGTTTCATCCTCACCTGATATGACTTTTGTCAGTTCAGTGCCAATACTGCCATCTTCGCGGTATTGATCTAGGGCAGCTTGGAGTTGGCTAGCTGTCGTAATATATACCCGTATATTGTTGCCTAGCTGTTTTTGCAAAAAATTAAGTGCCTGAATATCATCTGGATCTTCCATCGCCACTAATTTGGTTTGGTTTTGATCAATGTCAAAAACGACTGCGTGATACTGCCGAGCAATTCGCTCGGGTAATAATTGAAGGTTGGCTTTTTTAATATCCTTGGCGTTTAACTCTATGAGCGGGACTTCAATCTCATCGGCATATAACTTTGTAAGTTCTTTTTCGCTGATCAAGTTATCTTTAATAGCAAGATCTTGAAGCGGTTTCTTTTCGCTCGTCTCTTGTTTATGGAGCTCGGCAATTTGATCACTGGTAATCTTTTTTTCGGCTTTTTTTAATAGCCGTTCCGTCAGGGAATCAGCTATTCGCATGGCGAGTCTACTCCATAACTAGTATTTCGTTTGTTTGTTATAAGCATATGAACGTAAGCGCCCATCATTATATTTAGGCTTATTCTAACAGTAAATCTCAAAAACCAGAAGCATTTTACTGGGGTCAATAACTGACGGAGTAACTATTGGTCTGATATACTAGGCGGTAAAGCGCCCAATTGGTGGTAACGGGTTACGATAACTTTGGAGGAGTATATTATGGCAGCAAATAAGAAGACAGTAGCTCCAGCAACGGAGGGAAAAGCCAAGGCACTTGATTTAGCGCTGGATAGCATTGAAAAACAATTCGGCAGAGGCTCTATTATGAAACTCGGTGAAACGCTTCATACTGAAGTGGAATGTATCCCAACTGGAAGTATTTCGCTTGATCTTGCGCTCGGCGGTGGTTTACCCAAAGGCAGGGTAGTGGAAGTTTACGGACCAGAATCATCAGGTAAAACTACATTGACCCTTCATGCCATTGCCGAAGTACAGCGGGCAGGTGGTACAGCCGCATTTATCGACGCTGAGCATGCACTTGATCCGGCGTACGCCAAAAGAATTGGTGTCAATGTTGATGACTTGCTTTTAAGCCAGCCAGATAACGGTGAACAGGCTCTGGAAATTACCGAGACGCTTGTTCGATCAAATGCTGTCGATCTGATTGTGATTGACTCCGTCGCGGCCCTGGTCCCACGGGCCGAAATTGAAGGCGAAATGGGTGACAGTTTGCCGGGCTTACAAGCTAGATTGATGAGCCAGGCTCTTCGCAAACTGACAAGCGTCATTAGTCGTTCCAAGACAACAGTCGTGTTTATAAATCAAATCCGCATGAAAATTGGTGTTATGTTTGGAAACCCGGAAACCACAACTGGTGGAAATGCCTTGAAATTCTATGCCTCAGTTCGAATGGACATACGCCGGATCGGCCAAATCAAACAGGGTGAGGCCGTTGTTGGTAATCGGACACGGGTCAAAGTAGTGAAAAATAAAATAGCGCCGCCATTTCGTGAGGCTGAATTTGACATTATGTACGATGAAGGTATTTCACGCGCGGGCGATATTGTCGATCAAGCGGTTATCCATGGCATTCTTGAAAAATCTGGGGCGTGGTTTATCTATAACGGAGAAAATATTGCTCAAGGACGTGAGGCTGCTAAAACTTATTTGAAGACAAATCCTAAAGTTATGTCCGAGATTGCCAAAAAGGTGATTGATAAAGTTACTGAAGCAGCAAAAGAATAATATCTTCGCCATTTTGACTAATACAGATTGCTAGCCTGAAAAATCGGTATGAAAATTACCAAAATAACTCAACAAGCTAAACTACAAAGCCGCTATTCAATTTACGTTGATGGTCAATACAGTTTTTCCTTAAGTGAAAGTGGGTTACTAGACAGTAAATTGATCCAAGGCCAAACGCTTAGTCCAGCAGAACTAAAGTCATGGAAACAGCGATCCGCCGAAGACAAAATTTCGGGTAACGCCCTTCGCTATGCGGCAATGCGACTCCGTAGCATTTGGGAAATGGAACAATATCTTCGTCGGAAAAAGGTGTCCCCCGCTCTGGCAGAAATAATACTTAACAAGTTAATTAATCTTAAGCTTCTAAACGATCTTTCGTTTGCACAAGCTTGGATAGCCAACCGCCGCTTGCTCCGCCCTACTTCGAAGCGAAAATTACAACAAGAATTACGCGCTAAACACGTCAGCGACGAGGTAATTACTCAAGCTATAAACGACGATGAAACAAGCGAGCTTGATGTACTACGTCAGATGGTCAATAAAAAGCGAAATCTCTCAAAATACAAAGCGGACAATATGAAGCTCATGCAGTACCTAGCCCGGCAAGGATTTGATTATGGAGATATTAAGTCTGTTCTCGAAGAATAATAATTAAGATTGGATTAAGCAAGACCTGCCGCTACCGGCGATGGAGTTCCCTGCAAGAGGTCAGAGATAATAATTTTACTATTGGTGATCTCGACGATTTGGCTGCGGTCAATACTGAGACTACCACTGGCAAGATTTTTTAAGATTGATCTAGAGACATATAACTTTTGCACGTACATTGTCTCGGTTTCAACGGCATAGTCACTGATTTTACCCACTTTGTCCTTCGAAACAGTAACGACCGGCTTTTTGATAAGATCGAAATGTAAGTTAAGAACGGTTTTTAAACGGACTAAATCGCGCGGATGAGCTAGTACGTCATGGTCATCGATAATGAATCCATGGTTAGAAAGTTCCCGAATATCTTGATAAAGCAAAATAAGGCGCTGCTTGTCGACGCTGTCGTTGCAGTAAAAACCCTCAACTTTTAAGTTATTTGGATTGAATATTGGTTCAATAGTCCAGGCAACTGGTCCGCCACTCCGCAAAGATAACACCGGTTTATTGAGAAGCGACCCACTCAGTTGCAGCATAATTTAATTGTACACCGTACACTGGCTACCTCTTTGCTTGCAGTAGCTTGTGAGGGCGGGTTAATATACGGAGATTATGAGCAGTACCAAGACGAAACCATTCATAACTAAGAATCCTGCGCAAACTGAAGCCGTTGGTGAAAAAATTGGGGCAAACTTGCGGGGCGGAGAAACTATCGAACTAGTTAGTGATGTGGGTGGCGGCAAGACAACGTTTGTACACGGTCTGGCTCGTGGGTTCGGAAGTACGGATATCGTCGCCAGTCCGACGTTTACAATTAGTCGTCAATATGGAGCTGGTGATACTGACCCTTTACCACTTTGATTTTTATCGGTTGAATGAACCCGGTATCGTAGCGGCGGAACTGGCCGAAGTTATCCATGATTCGCAAGCAGTTATGGTTGTCGAGTGGGGAGACATTGTCAAAAATGTGCTACCGAATAAGCGTTTAACAATTAAGTTTGAAAGTAGCGGTGAAACTATCAGATTACTAACATTCACCTGCCCATTAGATTTAAAATATTTAATTTCAAACGTAAGTTAATATGCTGATTCTATCGATTCGGACGGATAAAGCAGAGGCAGAAATTGGCCTATTTGAAGACGCTAAAAAGCTTGGATATAAAAAATGGCAAGCCCACCGGGAACTGTCACTACTATCCATATCACTATTAAAGAGCTATTGAACGGACATAACAGAAGAATCTTACGGATATCCAAGGGATTATCGTCTTTCAAGGACCTGGAAGTTTTACAGGGCTTCGAATCGGCATTAGCGTCGCTAATGCCCTTGCTTACGGCCTCAAGGTTGCTATCATCGGCTCTAAAGGCGAAGATTGGCTGAAAAACGGCATTACCAAACTGCAGTCCGGCCAAAATCAACAGATGATTTTGCCAGAATATGGCGCACCGGTTCATATGACCGAACAGAAACATTGACCACGCTCACTAGGTGGGGGTATAGTTTTGATAGGATTTGCATATTTTCGAATGTTTTCTAGCAGTCCTACTTGATCTAATTCTTTAAATTGATTTTCAGATAAGGTGGATTTTGGGCTAGTGACGTGATAGCGAATGCCCTTTTATGACCTTATCTGCCGTTAGAAAGGAAATACTATGACTCCACTGACAGTAGTGCTAGCTGTGGTAGGTATTGTAGTTGGCTCCGGTGCCACTACAGCTATTACCCAAAAACGCCTCGGTACGTCTCAAGAACAAGCTAAAAAAGAACTAGCTAAAGCCAAAAAGAAGCCGAAAGATTAATATCCCAGGCTAGAGAAGACGGCGATAAGGCGGTTGAAGAAACCAGAAAAGAAGAACAATTACATCGACGCGAACTAAAGACCTTGAAGCAACGGTTAGTAACCCGCGAAGAAACGCTCGATAAAAAGCTAGATGATCTCGATAAACGATCCGAAAATCTTCGTAAGAGTGAAGATGAAGTCGACAAGCTTAAAAACGAAATTCGCGACATCCGTGGCAGTCAGCAGGAGAAGCTGGAAAAAATTGCCAAGCTTACTAAGGCTGACGCCGCTGAAAAGCTGATGCAAATGACCGAACGCGACATCAAGAACGATCTGATCGGTGTAGTTGACAAATTACAAAACGAAGCCCAAGAAAATGCCGAAGAACAAGCCGCCCTGATCATTACTACCGCCATGGAACGCATGGCCAGTGAAGTTACGGCTGAACGAACTGTTTCCAGCATTAAACTTGAAGACGAAGAAATGAAAGGCCGCATCATCGGTAAAGAAGGCCGCAATATCCAAGCCCTGCAACGGGCAACGGGCGTAGACATTTTAGTTGATGATACACCCGGCTATGTCGTTTTATCGAGCTTTGATCCGGTTCGCCGTGAAGTGGCTCGCCAAGCTATGGAAATGCTAATGAAAGATGGCCGTATTCACCCGGCTCGCATTGAGGAAGTGGTTGATAAGGCCCAAAAGAACGTTGAAAAAGATGTTGTTCGAGCCGGCGAAGACGCCGCTCGCGAAGTTGGTGTCATTGGCATACCGCAAGAAATTCTGCATTTACTTGGTGAACTGAAATACCGAACAAGTTATGGCCAAAACGTACTTAAGCATTCGGTTGAAATGGCTCACATGGCCGGCATGATTGCCGAAGAAATTGGCGCCGATGTGAATACCGCTAAATACGCTGCACTAATTCATGATATCGGCAAAGCGCTGACCCATAAAATGGAAGGCAAACACCATCACATTAGTGGCGAGATGCTTCGTAAGTATGGCGCGCCTGAAGCAGTTTCGCATTAGCAGCCGAGCAGCATCATGACGATGTTGAAGCCACTAGTGTTGAAGCTTTAGTTATTCGGGTGGTTGATGCTATTAGTGCGGCGCGTCCAGGGGCTCGAAATATTTCAGCCGAGAATTTCGTTGAACGAATGAAAGATCTGGAAAATGTCGCTAACTAGTTTTCCGGGGATCGAAAAATCCTACGCCATTAGCGCCGGACGCGAAGTACGTGTATTTGTCATGCCCCAACAATTGATGATCTTACGGCTATTAAGTTGGCTCGTGATATTGCCACCAAGATTGAATCGTCATTGCAATACCCCGGGACGATCAAGGTCAACGTCATTCGTGAAACACGTGCTATAGAATTCGCGAAGTAATCTCCCCGTAACTTCTATGAATATTCTCTATATTGGTGACGTGATGGGTGAAATGGGAATTAACACAGTTAACCGATGTTCTACCAAGTTTACGTCGCGATCGAGAGATAGATCTGGTCATTGCTCAAGGTGAAAATGTAACGAATGGTAAAGGTATATCACCTGAAGATTACGAGTTATTGCGGAATGTCGGTATCGACTTTTTTACTGGCGGGAATTGGTCGCCTAGCCGACCAGACATTGTACCGCTGCTTAGTGATCCTGAGGCACCAATTATTCGACCTGCTAATTATCCGCAAGGCACGCCTGGTCTCGGCTATAAGTATGCTCATACAGCCCAAGGCGACATATTAGTAATTAGTCTATTGGGACAAATTGTCGGTAGCGATGCAGACAAGCCAGTCGATAATCCGCTCCTAGTAGTTGATCGGATTCTAAAATCACAAGCCAATGTCGAGCGTAAAGCGTGCGTCGTTAACTTTCATGGCGATTATAGCAGCGAAAAGGTAGTCATCGGACACTATCTCGATGGTCGAGTGACGCATGGTGGTTGGCGATCATTGGCATGTACCAACAGCTGACGCGCGGATTTTACCGGGCGGTACAGCTCACATTACTGATGTTGGTATGTGCGGATCTCTTAATTCATCCCTGGGAGTAACCTACGACAGTGTTATAACCCGTTGGCATGATAATATCCAAACTAAAAATGAACTTGAAACAATAGGACCGCGCCAATTTAACGCCATGTTAGTCTCAACAACCGACACAGGCTTAGCAAAAAGTGCCGAACATATTCAAAAATATCTGTAATTGCAGTAGCAGCTTTAAACGGATTGCGATATAATCACCTCTGTTAACTTTTATCTATAAAGATAATATTTATTTCGGGGATTGGCGCAGTTGGCTAGCGCGCCGCGTTTGGGACGCGGAGGTCGGAGGTTCGAGTCCTCTCTCCCCGACCATTTATTATTCGGGGTGTAGCGCAGTGGCTAGCGCGCCGCGTTCGGGACGCGGAGGTCGGAGGTTCGAGTCCTCTCATCCCGACCATATTTATGAATTGACAATAACTGCCCACGACGGATATGTTCTAGTTAAATAGTTATCAATCGACCAATCTTTTTTAAATTCTGACTGTACAATAATGAAATGAACTTAGTGATCTCCGTTATTGTCATACTTACGTTAATTTGTATTTCCGAACTATTATGGCGACTGCGAAATATTGAAACCGAATTTACTCGTAAATTTGTTCATATTTCAGTCGGTACATTTGTTGCTTTTTGGTCACTTTATTTAAGTCGATATCAGATTATACTTCTTAGCATAGCATTCGTTGTGGTAGTAGTAATATCGCGATATGTAAAGCTTTTCCAAGCCATACATAGCGTCCAACGACCAACATGGGGGGAATTACTTTTCGCTGCTTCAGTAGGTTTACTGGCCTATGTAGCTTCCACGCATTGGATTTATAGCTCTGCACTGTTGATTATGAGCATTGCTGATGGCATGGCAGCTGTTATCGGTATGAAGTTTGGCAAATCAAATCGGTATAGTATTTTCGGATATGCCAAAAGTATTGCCGGAACAGTTACTTTTTTCATCGTTACCATGATAATTTTGAGTACATATGCAATTTTTACGCCCGGGATATTTAGCATTTGGTTTATTGGTATAGCCTTAGTTGCAACCTTACTTGAAAATGTTGCTGTGAGGGGGTTCGATAATTTGCTTGTTCCACTTTTCGTGGCGGTTATGCTTAATTCGGTGCGTTAGGCAATCGGTAAAATAATAGACCTCCGAGTGTCACGATTTCTATGCCGAACCTAATCAATGATCCGGCGAGCGGCTGAATTTTGCCAGTTACCATTATAAGAGCAAAGACTAAACTAAGACAGACAGCTACGATGATTGCGAGTCTAGCTGATTTAACCACTTGCTTGGCAATACTCATGGCAAAAGCTGTATAGCGTAAATTATCTGGCATGATTACGACGTCCGCTACTTGACCAGCTACAGTACTACCCCTAGCTCCAATTGCAATACCTACATCGGCAGCTGTTAGAATTGGCGCATCGTGTAACCCGTCTCCAACAAATACTACTGGCCTATTCTCTATGGTTTCAATTGCCAGTAATTTGTCTCCGGGATGCGGTGTCGTTTTAGCATCGGTTAGACCGAGTCGTTTAGCTATTCTTAGGGCAATTGATTGATCTTCGTCAGTCATCATCAAGGATTTGTTAGCTCCTAACTTTGCTAACCGTTCAAGCATAGGTTTAATATCCGATCGATAACTTTCTTTAAATGTGATATAGCCAATAAGATTGCCATTTTGGCTAACACATAACGAAGTTTGGGTAAGCTTATTTGGTTTAAAATTCTTCGGAAATGTTATACCTCTTTCTTTTAGTAGACCTAGACTACCAATAACAATATCGTTACTACCAATTCGTGCTTCTGCCCCAAGTCCAGATAATTCTTTAACGTGTTTTGACCTTAGTAATTTTAAATTATTATTCACAGCGTTAAGTTTCAAAGCATTTGCTAGTGTATGGCTAGAGCGTTGGAGCAAACTTGCTGCATATATTTCAATTTCTTGTTGTGTAAATGGCTTAAATGAAGTAACGACGTCAACTTCCGCAATATTATGGCTCAACGTATTTGACTTATCGAAACAAAAAGTTTTGGCGTTAGCCAATTGTTCAAAAATAAAGTTAGTCTTAATAATAATGCCGTGTTTGACAGACTGATAATGTCCTCGTGTAAGAGCGATCAATGGTCCCAATATAAAAGTAGCTGGACTAACGATAATTATAACTTCCAAAAACCTCAGCGGTTGTTTGCTTATTAGCCAAGCTGCTACAGCAATAACATATGCGCCTAGCATAAACATGATACTGTAACGATCGGCATAGTTTGCCAGTCGTGAATTACTGTTTACTGCCGTAAGTTCAATACGAAATACTTGACGATATTGGCTGTCAGATGCAGTTCGAATTACTTTTGCAATGATAGTTTCTTCAAGATTGGTCGTACCGTTCAAAATAGTATCACCGACTACTCGGCGTTGAGGTTCAGTTTCTCCGGTCAGGTTGTATTCAAGAAAATTTCCACTACCTTCTAGGATAACGCAATCTAAAGGAACAATTTCACCCGGTAGAATCTCAATCTCGTCGCCGACTCGGGCGTCTTTAATATCATCATCGATAAGTTTACGTTTACGAAATATATGTACCGAACTAGGTAATTGCTCGAGTAGCTTGCGTTGTTTTGACTCTACCCGCCAAATAACTATGCTTTTTATTCGGTCATTTATAAATAATATGAAAACAATAATAAAACAAACCCAATATTGATGTAGAATCACAGAAGCAACGGCTGCGATAACTCCGGGAAGGTCAATGCCGTAATGTCCAGCTCTAATAGAATGCCACATTCCATTCAGCAGCGGCAAAATCGCCACCATTGAAAAAACACTTACTATGACATGCGCCAGTAGTAAGTGTCGTAACAGTCTGAACGCAACTGCCGTAATAAGTCCGACTGTCAACCATATGAGCATCTTATTATTTCTTAATAAATGAAGCGATCGTTTCATGATTTTTGCAAGTTGTAGACCCTCAGGCTAATAATTTTTAACAAATAATAATGGGGCGAAAGATGGGTTTTGAACCCACGACCTCCTGTGCCACAGACAGGCGCTCTAACCAACTGAGCTACTTCCGCCATTTATTCAATGTATTGGCAGAGTTTAAAACAGAGGTGATTATAGCCAATTTCCATCTAAAATACAATCTGGATTGAAGAGTATGTTTGTTACAATGTGGCGATGAAGATAGTTCGATACCCTAAAGATTTTTTGTGGGGAGCTAGTACTGCTTCTCATCAAGTGGAAGGAGATACTCATACTCAGTGGGACGACTGGGAAAAAGCCAATGCTATTCGCCTTGCCCAAACTGCTCCCAAACGCTTAAGTAAATTGCCCAATTGGGGACGTATAGGTAATGAAGCAACTAAACCCGAAAACTATATTGCTGCAAACGGCGTGGAACATTACTCACGTTATGTGGAAGACTTTAGATTATTAAAGAAAATGAATATGAATGCTTTTCGTTTTAGTGTGGAATGGGCAAGGCTTGAGCCAACTGAAGGGCAATGGAACGAGCAAGCGGTTGAGCACTATCGACGCTACATTGCCGAAATGAAAAAGCAAGGTATCGAATCAATATTGACCTTATGGCACTGGACAATGCCAACTTGGTTTACTCAAAAAGGTGGCTTCGAGAGTCGTCAAAATATACATTATTTTGAGCGATATGTCACGAAGGTGATATCGGAATTTAACCAAGAACTGGAGTTCGTAATAGTACTAAATGAGCCAAGTGTCTACGTGAGTTTAGGATACCTAGTTGGTAGCTGGCCACCAATGCGTAGAAATCCTCTAAAAACCGTTAGAGTTTATTACAATTTGGCTATTGCTCATCGAAAAGCTGCCAAAATTATCAAATCAATAAATCCTAAAATTTCAATTGGGGTTGCCGCTCAGCTTGGTAATATCCAGCCCATCAATAAAAGAAATTTTGTAAATAAATTTGTCGTTAAGACTGTTTTGTATATCAATAATTGGTGGTTTTTAAATCGTATCCGAAATGATTTAGATTTTATTGGAATAAATTATTACTTTACGCATTATTTAAATTGGTTTGGTAAAACTAAAAATCCCAAAGCTCCCTTAAATGATATGGGCTGGTACATGGAACCGGGCGGAATACAGCCAGTGATAGAAACTGCCTGGCAAAAATATCATAAACCGATCATCATTACAGAAAATGGTGTTGCCGATGCACTAGATCAATATCGCCAATGGTGGCTTAGTGAGACATTAGAGGTAATGCAATCTATATTGAAAAAGGATGTGAAGTTATTCGGCTACTTACACTGGAGCCTGCTTGATAATTTTGAATGGGACTCAGGCTGGTGGCCGAAATTTGGACTGATTGCAGTCGATCGTCGCACCATGCACCGAACCATTCGACCAAGCGCACTATGGTTAGCAAAGCAAATAAGTAATCTTCACTAGATTTTTTCATAAGCGGAAATATTAGTATAATAGGTGCCTATGGATTTTAAGTCGTATAAGCCACGCCAGTCAGCCAGTATCGATGGTATTTTACGAAATCCAGAACGTCATGATAATGTTCAAAGACCGATACCCCAACAATTGGATGAACCAAACCCAGTCAATAGTCCACCCGTACAATCATCACTACAACCCGATTCGCCCTATCTTAGATCAAACCAAGAATCATTACTGAATACAACAATTCCCAACCCGCGCTACGAGCAATTTGGCACTTCTCGTCCTCAAGTTACTAAACGCAAAAAATGGACACGTAAGCGTAAAATATTAACTTCGCTACTTGTGGTATTTCTCGTTCTTATTGGTAGTGCTACATGGTTCGGTAGTCGAATTATTAACGATATCGACAAAGTTTTCCATGGCAATCCATTTAGCGATGTGCAAGCCTTGTTCAGCAGCATCACATTAAAAGGGGAAAGCCAGGGTCGCGTTAATATTCTGCTGGCTGGAGATTCAGCTGATGATCCAAACCACGCCGGTGCACAATTAACTGACTCGATTATGGTATTAAGCATTGATACAAAAAATCATACCGCTTTTGAACTAAGTATCCCTCGTGATTTGTGGGTCTATGTGCCGGGAGCACAATCATATCAAAAAATTAATGCCGCCAATGAAGTAGCAAGCTTCCAACAATCTGGTTATCCGGCGGGTGGTATGGGCCAGCTTCAACAGATTGTACAAACTGATCTGGGTATTCCAATCGACTACTATGCTCTAATTGATTACACGGCTTTTCGTGATGCAGTTGATGCGGTCGGCGGTGTTACTATCAACATTCAAAGTTCAGATCCGCGTGGAATTTATGACTCTTTTACTCATCTTAAATTGGCAAACGGTGAGCAAAACCTTACCGGCAAAGAAGCTTTAGATCTGGCCAGAGCTCGCGGCGATTCCCCGGCTGGCGACATTACTTATGGCATACCTAGTAGCGACTTTACAAGAACTATGTATCAGCGCGAAATGTTGGTGGCGCTTGCCTCCAAAGCTAAAAGTCTAGGCGTAGTAACCAATCCATTAAAAATAACTAGTTTATTTGATGCGCTTGGCAATAATGTTAAAACAGACCTGAATTTACAAGATGTACTGAGACTAGTGCAAATAACAAAGGGATTGAGCCCTTCGTCTGTCGGTTCAGATGAATATAGTGCAAGCTTGACTGGAGCTGTGCAACCTTTATTGACAGGTTACATTGATCCAGCTTCAAAGCAAGATGCGCTTATACCGACTGCGGGAATTGGTAATTATGGTCAATTACAACAATATTATCTTCAATTAACTTCTAACAATCCGGTGATAACGGAAGGAGCTAATATCGTTATTCTAAATGGTAGTAACGTAACAGGATTAGCAGCCAAAGAACGAAGTGTGTTGCAAACAAAAGGAATTGATAGCGTAACCATTGCTGATGCCTTAAACGAATACACCGGAACGATGGTCATAAATGAATCGAACGGAAAAGACCCGGCTACAGCGCAATTATTAGAAAAACTGTTTCCTGGTACGGACGTCACAAGTACCGTAGGCACCGCTGAAGCAAACGAAGCCGCTAGCTATCCAACTGCCAATTTTGTCGTTGTTTTAGGAAAAAATTGGGATACATAATATAGGCTGTATTTAGACGTCTTAAAAAATATTAAGTGTTCTAATAATCTGCACGTTAACTACTCTGCTATGATGTGAGTTAGGTTATGGATAAAGAAAAAATTAAAAAAATTGATAACCATGCACTCATGGCCGAGTTGCACACCTCCTTGGCGGGTTTATCTTCGACAGAAGCTCAGAATCGTCTTCTTCGATATGGTCAAAATATTCTCAAAAATGAAACTAGAAAAAAACCTCTTGAGCTAATTCTAAAACAATTTAAAAGTTCACTTGTATATCTTTTAGTAGTTGCAGCGGCACTGGCTTTTTTATTACGAGACTTCAATGATGGTTTGGTAATTGCAGTTATCTTATTGATTAATACCGGACTAGGCTTTATACAAGAATATCGATCAGAAAAAGCTATCGAAAAGCTACAAAAATTAGTCGACAAGGAAATTTTAGTAACGAGAGATAATAAGCAAACACTAGTTCCAGAGAAATTATTAGTTCCGGGCGATATAGTCATTTTGCGTGAGGGCGATATTGTGCCTGCTGATATTCGATTATATGAAGTCGATGATATGACGGTTAATGAATCTCAAATAAGCGGCGAATCGGTCCCGTTAACGAAAACAACAAGCGGACTTAATGCACTTATCTATGCCGGAAGCGTTATAGAGGGCGGAGAAGCAAAAGGTGTCGTATATGCTACGTCAGGCGATACCGAACTTGGAAAAATTGCCCACCTATCTACTTCAACAAAACGTATTACACAATTTGAACAATCACTCTCATCATTCAGTAACTTTTTAGTTAAAGTGACTTTTTTAACGCTGCTTGCTATTTTTATATTAAAACTTATTTTAGTTCACGACACATCTGAAATCGGAACGTTGCTACTATTTATAATTGCCTTGTCAATTGCGGTAGTTCCCGAGGCAATGCCGGTTATTATTACGGTGACATTATCAAGAGGAGCGCTTAATTTAGCAAAACGTCACGTTATTGCTAAAACTCTCAGTGCCGTAGAGGATCTGGGCGACATTACAATTCTTTGTAGTGATAAAACGGGTACGCTGACCGAAAATAAGCAGACAATCAAAAATCTTATTGCTGACGATCCAAGACTTTTTCAGCGTCTAGCAATAGCCAGCCTGGAATCACTTGATGAAAAACGTAAGAAATTTCAAAATTCCTTTGACAAGGCTTTCTTGGATTATGTAGCGCAAGATATCAAAGCTGAAACCGTCGACTTTAAACGAATAGAAGAATTACCCTTTGACCCCAACGCCAGAAGAAGGCGAGTTGTATTTAGTGAAGGAAGCAAAACCTATCTCGTTGAAATCGGATCTGTCGAAACTTTGCTGACGTTAACAAAGCACCCAAAAACCGAGAAATACCTATCCATTCTTCGTACGGACGGGTCGATTGGTTTGCGTCACTTAGGTATTGCCTACAAAGAAATTCACTATAACCCTTCCGATGGTTTTGACATAATCAAACATGAGCATGACCTGATATTTGCCGGTTTTGTGGCACTTGAAGATCCACTACGTCCTTCTGCTAAGCATACAATTACACTCGCTGAAAAACTGGGCGTCAGTATAAAAATTCTTTCAGGCGATAGTCGTGAAGTAACTCAATATGTAGCCACAGAAGTTGGCCTAAACAATCAGGAACAGAAAGTACATACGGGTGAAGATATAGACAATATGAATGATGAACAATTAGCTGAAGTGGTCCAGAAAAATAATGCTTTTGCTCGTCTCAATCCTGAGCAAAAGTACCGCATTATAAATTTACTTAAATTGCATGGCGACGTTGTCGGATACCAAGGCGACGGTATTAATGACGCTCCCGCACTCAAGTTAGCTGATGTCGCTATAGCCGTTAATAATGCGACAGATGTAGCTAGGGACAGTGCTGATATTTTGTTATTGCGAAGTGATATTGGGGTAATTATCAATGGGATTAGCTATGGACGTGGGATATTCGCAAATATTAACAAATATATTAAATATACATTTGTTAATGGATGGGGAACTTTCTTCGCGCTTTCCGTACTGTATTTACTTTCGATTGTTTCATTACCGATATTGCCAGTTCAGTTACTACTTACTAATCTTCTTACCGATCTACCATGCATAACTATTGCTACCGACAACGTTGAAACAAAGGAATTGTTGAGGCCAAGCCGGTTTAATGTTCATTCGCTAATGTTTATCTCAATATGTTTAGGCTTAGTTACGGCTGTATTTGAAATTATGTACTACTCAATAATTAGGAATAGTTCCCCACACGTAGCTGCTACGGGGATGTACCTATTCTTAACCTTTACGGCGTTGATTGTAATATTTTCGATTCGCAATAAAGAACATTTCTGGCGAGCCCCAAGACTTTCTATACCCATGAAGATAGCTTTCGCATGTATAACATTATTGTCAATAATTCTTGTCTATATACCTGCTACTCAGAAATTATTATCTTTTTCAGCACTTTCATTTGGGCTATTCCTTCTAACAACGCTTATGACAATTATTTATTTTGTGGTTATGGATGTGATTAAAGTTTGGTTTTATCGAGAACAATTTGGAATTAGTCATTAGTTAATAGAAACTATAGCTTAAACAATTTTAAACGCCTTTCTGCATATGCATAATTGTGTAGTTGAACTAAAATCAAAATAGAATGAGGGTAAGGGATATAAAAATAACCAAGCGTAGCATACAAATAGCTCTTGGTCTATTGTGGTTGCTAGACGGTGTTTTACAACTTCAATCTCAAATGTTCACGAGTAGTTTTGCCAATAATGTCATTGCTCCAGCCGCCCAAGGTCAACCGGCCTTTGTTAGTGATCCTATGCATCTTGGAATCACTGTTATTTTGTCTCACCCAGCTTTCTTTGATGCTTGTTTCGCTATCATACAACTTGGTCTTGGCATCACTATATTGTGGAAGAAAACAACTAAATACGGACTATATGCTTCTGTTTTTTGGGGGTTAGGGGTTTGGGTTTGCGGGGAAGGTGTAGCTGGAATGGCGAGCGGTCATGCGTCTCTACTTATGGGTGCTCCAGGCGCAGCTTTACTCTATGCCATCATTGCCTTAGCAGTTATACCACCAAAGTCAACAGCAGATAAGTCTAACGATCGACCAGATTATTGGTTAGCTTTTATTTGGGCAATATTATGGATCGGCGGCGCTATATTCCAACTATTACCTGGGCAGAACTCCGTTTCATCTCTAAGTTCTATGATTTTGGGTAATGCTCAGGGGGCTCCTGTATGGCTCTCTACAATTGATACACACGTAGCTAGTTTTATTAATGGACTCGGTAACTATTCTCATTCAATGTTAGGAATGCATATGACAACTTCCCAGATGGCCCAAATGCCTACTCAGTCTGGTTCTGGGTACTGGTTTATATTAATATTAGCTTTACTTCAATTTTCTATAGGACTTGGGATATTTTATAAAGGATATATACGTAAGATTGCCTTATTTATGGGCATAACTGTTTCTTTGGTCTTTTGGGTAGTCGGGCAGAATTTAGGCGGAAATTATACAGGACTAGCAACTGATCCTAATTCTGCTCCACTTTTTATATTAATGGCTATTGCTCTACTGGGCTGTTCGCAATTAAACGATAATTTGTCGAATCTCTCTAAAAAAATTGAATATATTCTCGTTGGAAAGCCAAATTAATAATACTAATTTAATTTATAAAGTTATCAACATGCTTATGGCGCCCCGGGAGGGATTCGAACCCCCGGCCTTGAGCTTAGAAGTCTCCTGCTCTATCCAGCTGAGCTACCGGGGCGCAATGGTGCGGGATGGGGTAGTCGAAACCCCATCTAAGGTTTGGAAAACCTTCATATTAGCCGTTATACGAATCCCGCAACAGAGGTGATTATATCACAGGGATTTAGAACTTAGATTTAAAACTATTTTATATTAATTTGTTTGATACCATTGAACATTGTCGAAGTAAGCTTGAATACCAGATCCACCGACTACAATGACTTGCAGACGAGCTTGAGCGACATTAGATGAGCTAGGAGTATACGTAAAGCCGATATTACCTGAGCCAATTGTATTTACTCCCATTTTATATTGACCGGAAATCCAGTTGCCGTTGGCATCGTATTCGTCAACGTAAAGTGCAACCTGACCGTTAGCAGTGTTGGTATTTTGTTTTAAATTGAGCCAGGCTGTAACGCCGTATGAAGTAGTAGAACTGACAGGAATAATCGGTGAAAATAAATGTCCATTAGTTGTCGTGGTAGCTCGATTGTAGGTAAACAGAGTTAACCGGATTGGCAGGACTGCCATTATTATTGGCGTCGGCTCGAATGTCTGTAGGGATCATCTGTCGTCCAACCACCAGATATACCTTGGTCAAAAGTACCGTTCGGTAACATATTTGTAGGTGTTACCGTGGAAACTGGAAACCACTGGGCGTTATCAACATAAGCTGTAATACCTGGATTTCCCGTAACAATGACTTGCAATCTGGCCGTATTAACACTTGGCGAACTAGGTGTATAGGCAAAATTCATATCTTCGACAAAGGCTGAGTTCTCTAAAGCCTTCCATTGACCAGAAATCCAGTTGCCGTTGGCATCATATTCATCAATATAGAAACCGACTTCACCACTTGTAATTTTTTGAACATTTAAGAACGTTTTTAGTAAATAGGTGGAGTTAGAATTGACACTAACTTGCGGTGAAAACAAATGGGTAGTAGAGGTTGTAGAAGTTAATTTCACTGAGTTAGTTGAGTCAGGATAACTACCATTGTTATTACTGTCGGCAGTAATTGTCGCTGGTGCGTCAGTAGTCCATCCGTCCGCTATGCCACTATTGAAACTGCTGTTTGGCAGTAAGTTTGTTGAACTTGTCGCTAACCCTTGGCTGATATGAACTGACTTAATCAGTCCAGCTTGTTGTTTGGCTGCGACATACTGGGCAATTTGGGTTAACTCCGCCGTACCATACTCATAATTATTCGGGTTTTGACTTGGACTGGGTAAAATGCTGTGCATTGTTAAAATTATCCATTGATGATTCGCGATAGCTTGATTAATTGCGGCTTCAACAGTTGAAACCGGTGTGGTCTTTTGTAAGACGATATAGTCCCATAAGTAGTAATCACTGTAAGGCCATGAATTAGTATTACCACTGGCGTTTTTAAATTGACGCATCGTGGCATAATATTTGGCGATATCAGCCAATACAGTATTGTTATAGTCACCATATGGTGGGGCAAAATCAGATACATTTAAGCCATGCGCTACAAGTGCAGCTTTACTGTTTGCTAACTCGGCAATTACCTGAGCTTGAGTCAAAGTATTTGTTTGGCAATCACTCGGATCTTGCTTGGCGCTACTCGCCAAACAATCATGATCGACCGTATGAGATCCAATTTCCCAACCATCGCTGTTTTGTAATGCTTCAATTTGAGCCCATGTCATGTATGGCACATCAGTATTAGCTCGACATGTATTTGGTGTGGTGCTCATACCCACACAACCAGAAATCACAAAATCAGTAGCAGTTAAACCATTCTTAGCTAGAATCGGTTCAGCGTTTGTATAGGTGCTTTGTAAACCGTCATCAAAAGTAAAAGAAATTTGAGCTGGTGCTTGATAAGAAGTTGATGTACTAGAACTAGATTGACTAATGGCAGCGTAAACATTACTGCTCATTCCTAATATAAAGGCAACGCCTAATATGATGCTAAGTTTGGAATGTAATAGTTTTGAAAACATATATTTACCTGATTACTTATTAATACAGCCAGAATAGACTTCCCTTAAATCAATGGTCCCACAAGCCGTTAACAACATATTAAACTAAAATTGAAGAATTGTCAATTATCAAGTGAACAGATTAAACTTAAGCATTTAGTAAAATATACTTTACAAATAAGCACTATTAGTGTAATATCAGTTTGAATTTGTGATTGGCGTCACATCGCTTATCTGATGAGGACAGGTGATTTCAATGCTATTCCGGATTCTGGCCAAAATATTAACGGAGGTTATCCTTATGTATGAAGGAACCAAAGGAGCAGGGGCCATTGTTACTGGTGGCGTCGTATTGCCGAACACCGGTGGTAACACCGTTTTAACGTTCGCAGCGATCGCTAGCATTGTGATTGGATCGGTCATCCTGCTTTCAACTATCGCCCGCATAGTGGCGAAACGAGCCTACACAAAGGCTTAAAAAATCCAAATGTAGAAAGAGGGGTAATCCCGTTACATCTGTAACAGGAATCCCTCTTTCTGTTTTGGGAGGTGGTTATGAAGAAGATTAAACCAATTTTTTATTTTACTGGGTTGGGACTGGTTCTCGTCTTAGTTGGATTAGTAATGCTCATTAGCATTATTCGCTCACAGGAGAGTAGTTTTGTGATGGGCCCACCGCCCAGACAAAGTTCTCAGAACATTGTCCGTCCAGCCAATTATATTTCTGGTCTACCTGTTAATTTGCAAATTCCTAGTTTACATATGAATTTACAAATCATACCGGGTATTTATAATGCTAAAACTAAAACCTGGAATCTGACACTTGATAAAGTCCAGTATGCGACGGTTACACCGCAACCAAACAACGAAAGTGGTAATACCTTTATGTATGGCCACTATCGACCTGAGGTATTTGCTTATCTGCATATTATAAAACCGGATTCTCAAGCTGTAGTTACAACCGCCAATGGACATACCTTTTATTATCAGCTGGCCGGTGTGCAGGTAGTTAATCCGAATGACTCAGCCGCCGTATTTGATTATTCTGGCCCGCCAATCTTAACGCTTCAAACCTGTACCGGATTATTCTTCCAAAATCGTCAATTATTCACATTCGATCTAGTGAAGGTGGTCTAAATCATGTTGTGGTTTTTTGTATACTTACTAGCGTTTTCTAATTTTCTTAGCATTATGAATCTAGGATTCTACATGGTGGGTGCTAATACTTATGATATCGTCAGTTTCCGCCGTAATAATAAGATTCGACAGAAGTCCTCAAAATTACTTAGTTCAGCTAAACCTCCATTAGTGAGCGTAGTGATACCTGCTCATAACGAGGCGTTAGTTATAAAGCGGACACTTGATTCGGTAAGGGCTAACACTTATCCACGATTTGAAATAATTGTGGTTGATGATGGATCAACCGACCGAACCGACATGATCGTACGCGAGTACATTCAGCGCATACCTAGTCTTAGAATGGCGCATGCAGTCGTATCTGACATTCGTATACCAGCTCGTCGCTCAGAAATTCATTCGACACGTGCCAAAATTATTGATAAAGCCTCTCGTTTATATCGTCGACGCTTTATACGCCAACAGCTTATCAATATCCGGACTGTTCGCGCCACTCAGGCGAATGCCGGTAAAGCAGTAGCTATGAATAATGCCATTGCCAATTATGCCCGGGGTGAGTTCGTCATGTGTCTTGATGCTGACTCTATTCTTCATCCCAAAGCAATCGAGCGGGCAGTCAGTTATTTCGATGATCCGAAAATCATTGGCGTGGCTGCTAATGTGCGAGTCATTGGTTCTAAATCGATACTCGGCACCGTTCAACGCTTTGAACATATGGTGGGGTATCGTTCCAAAAAATTCTATAGTCTTACCAATAGCGAATTTATTATTGGGGGAGTCGCTTCAACTTACCGCATGAGTGCCTTACAAGGTGTCAATTTATATGATACCGACACGGTGACTGAAGACATCGGCTTGAGCATGAAGTTACTGGCAGCAAACGGCAATCAGAATTCGCGCATTATCTACGCCTCAGATGTACTGGCTATGACCGAAGGTGTCCAGACATTCAAGCAGTTACTTCGCCAACGCTACCGCTGGAAAATGGGCTGTTTACAAAATATTTTCAAATATCGCCAGCTTATATTAAATAACGATAGCTCTAAATATGGCAGACTGCTTACCATGTATCGTTTACCGATGGCCATAATTAGTGAAACTATGCTAGTCTTACAACCAATCCTGCTCGGCTATATCATATACTTGAGTATTCACTGGCGGACGCTAAACGTAATAGTAGGAGGCTATATTATTATTACCCTTTATGTACTCTGGACAGTCTGGCCGGATGAACACCTTACTAATCGCGAAAAACTGAGTATGACCAGAAAAGCTCTTATAATTTATGTCTTATTTTACATAATGGATATTGTTCAACTGGTAGCAGTTTTTCACTGCCTCAAGAATTACAAACAAATCACTCGCCGCACTATGGCGACAACGTGGGTTTCACCGACTCGGTCAGGCCAACTTGTACGAGCCCAAAGTTAATTAAAGCTCGTGAATAAGTGTGATATTTGCCCCGAGGGCATTCAACCGTTCAGCTAGATCTTCATAGCCTCGTTGGATTGTATAAATATTACGGAGAATACTTGTACCATCGGCAGCGAGCATAGCTATTAGCAGTAAACTGGCAGGACGAAGAGCAGGCGGACAGACGACATCGGCCGGTCTAAATTTTGTTGGACCGTCAACATATAACCTATGCGGATCGGCTAGTTCAACCTGAGCTCCAACTTTAGAAAGCTCAGTATAGTATATGGCTCGGTTTTCATACATCCAGTCATGGATAAGCGTTCGACCTTTAGCCACGGCGGCGATTGGTACAAAATATGGTAAATTGTCTGAATTTATGCCGACGGGATAGACATTAGGGTGAATTTTTTCGGTTAAGGCGTGCAGTTTGCCGTCATGTTTATGTATAGTTAAATCGACAAGATCGGTGTTACCATTTAAAGCTTTATAACGTTCGCTGACGTCAAACATGAGACCCATTTTTTTGAGCTTGAGAAGTTCAACTGACATGAAATCTATTGGTACACGCTCGATTGTCACTTCTGAGTTAGTTGTGACCGCTGCCGCTACAAAAAACATTGCTTCAATCGGGTCTTCAGCTAGTGCATAAGTGACATTCTTTTTTATAAATGGTACTCCTCGGACTTTGAGGACAGTGTTACCAACTCCATCTATACTGACACCGAGCTTTTTAAGAAAGAAACAAACGTCTTGGACGGCATAGTTCGAACTGGCAAACTGAATGGTCGTTTCCTCAACAGTTCGAGCCGCTGCAAATAATGCATTTTCGGTTACCGTATCGCCAGCTTCGTATAAGGTAATTCTTCCAGCCGGCTTTTTTTGGACGGTCACGTTGTAATAGCCTTTAGTGGCGACGATATCGACGCCGAACTCCTCAAGGGCAAATAAGTGAGGTGCCACCGTCCTGGTACCGAGCTGGCAGCCACCAGCATAGGGGATTTTAAACGATTTAATATCGTGAATAAGTGGCCCAATCATTATTAGTACTGTACGGGTAGAACGAGCCGCTTCAACATCAAGCTGATCTATTTTGAGGGTCACCGGTCGACGAATCTCAAGATCGTTGCCGGGTAACCATTTAACTTGCACGCCGATGCTTTCAAGTACTTCAATAATGCGGTATACCTCTTCAATACGAGGGAAGGATTTAAAGCGTGTCACGCCGTAATTAAGAAGACTGGCACAGAGCAGTCCCAATGCGGCGTTTTTACTAGTTTTAAGTCCAATCCGACCATGTAACTCATGACCGCCCTCAATCCGTAAATTGACCGCATTACTGCTAAGACTAATCAATTGTTTATTGAGAACTTCACTAATACGGCCTAAAGTCTGCAAACTCAAATTTTGATTGCCGTGCTCAATTCGGTTAATCGCCGATTGGCTGGTGTTAAGCAGTTTGGCAAATTCGGCTTGGGTCAAACCTCGATCTTGCCGTACTTGAGCAACAAGTTGGCCTATTTTTTCATATGTCTTAGGCATAACTGACTAAAAATATCACATGTGATATTTTTGTGCAAACTAATTTGACCATCTTCGAACCGATAAGGTGTGACCGATGTTTACCTCTATTTGCCCCATCTATCCAACCTAGTCTACAATGACAACATGATCTAACGTGAATCGCATATTTTCTTAAAAATTGTTAATCTTGAGAACTTAATGGGAGTTTGGAATATGAAAGACACGGAAATTGAAAAACTAATTGCTGCCGAAGAAACACGACAGCGAGATGGCTTTGAATTGATCCCGAGTGAAAATTACGTATCCCGTGACGTGCTAACCGCCATGGGCAGTGTTTTTACGAATAAATATTCGGAGGGTTATCCCGGTAGAAGATACTACGGGGGTCAGGTAAATACCGATCAAGTCGAAACAATCGCCATTGAACGCGCCAAACAGCTGTTTAAAGCTGATCACGCTAATGTGCAACCACATTCCGGAGCCCAGGCTAACGAAGCGGTCTATCATGCTTGGATGGAACCAGGTGACACTATACTAGCAATGGACTTGAGCCATGGCGGTCATCTGACGCATGGTGCGCCGGTCACCGTTCTGGCACGGACATATAAATTTATCCGTTATGGTATGAAAAATATTGAAACCGGTGAAATCGACTACGATCAGTTGCGTGAATTGGCTTTAAAACATCGCCCGAAAATAATTTTGGCTGGATTTTCAGCTTATCCTCGTGAACTTGATTATGGCAAATTTGCGGAGATTGGTCATGAAGTCGGTGCGCTACTGGTGGCAGATATGGCCCACATTGCCGGATTGATCGCTGCAGGAGTTGCTAAAAATCCTTTCGATTACGGTTTTCACGTCATTACTAGTACGACTCATAAAACTTTACGTGGTCCTCGCGGCGGATTGATTTTGAGTAAGGGTATCGTTGGCAATCCCCTGAAAGCACCGGAAAAAACCATTGAAAATATTCCTACCTTGATCGATCGTACAGTGTTTCCGGGTGTCCAGGGTGGCCCTTTGATGCATATTATTGCAGCTAAAGGCCGTAAGCTTTCGCGAAGCTTTACAACCGGATTTCCGCATTTATGCCGAGCAGATTTTAAAAAATGCCAAACAATTAGCTGAAGAGATGAAGCAGCGAAACTTCAAACTAATTAGTGGTGGGACCGATAACCACCTGATTCTGGCTGACGTTCATACCAACTTAGGTTTAGACGGTAAAATTGTTGAGGAAACTCTAGATAAAATTGGTCTAACACTCAATAAAAATGTCATAGCTGATGATACGTTGCCGCCATTTCGCCCAAGCGGTATCCGTTTGGGAACCCCAGCTGTAACAACCCGCGGACTAGTTGAAAAAGATATGACATCCCTGGCTGAATGGATTAAAACGGCGATAGATGCCAGAGACGATAACGCCAAGCTGGCTGAGCTACGCCAAGCCGTTCGACTATTTGCCCATAAATTTCCGCTACCGAGCGATCAAATCTTAGTATTTGAATGCTATGGCAAAAGTTCGGGTTCTTGTTCTAATGTCACGCCAAATTTAGTTTGAACAGCGGTTACTATTTTTTGTTTGAATTTTAGAAGATCTTCTGTCGTTTTAGCTTGCTCATTTACAAATACTAATGGGTTATTTGGCCAGGTTGCCATGCCAGTTTGCGGATCATGATAATTTTTAAAACCAGTTTGTTCGATAAGCCAGGCAGCGGATAGTTTAAAACTGCTGCTATTTTCCATCTGCCAATGCGGCATACTTTCAAAAGTAGCTGAAAGCTGAGTAAAATTAGCTTGATCGACAATCGGATTTTCAAAAAAAGAACCGGTATTGGCGACACGTGAAGGGTCGGGTAGTTTAGATGATCGGATTGCTATTACCGCATCACGTATAGTGTGAGGCGTGTAGGTTGTTATATCGTGTTCAGTTAAATAACTTTGTAAACTAGCATAAAATGGCGGTTTGGGATTATCGTGTGTCAGATGAAGTGTAATGGCCGTCACAAAATAGCGTCCTTTGTCGGTAGTTTTAAACCGACTTGTCCGGTAACCAAAGCCACAATCAATATTGGCAATATTAACGAAGCTTCTTGTAGTTGAATCATATGCCTCAACCGTTACCAGGGTGTCGGCAATTTCTTGGCCATAGGCGCCGACATTCTGTATAGGTGTTGCTCCTGTCATGCCCGGAATGAAACTTAATGCTTCTGTACCGGTTAAATCAGCGTCGACCATACGAGCCACGGCGCTATCCCAATTCTCCCCAGCGCCAATAGTGACATAATGATTAAACTCATCCTCATCAAACACTTCATAACGCATGATTTTATTAACGATAACGAGTCCTTGACAACCTTCGTCCCGCCAGACTATATTACTGCCCCCACCTATCATGATGACAGGTAATTGGTGTTGCTCAGCCCAAGATAAGGCTTCAGTTAGTTCATTGCGATCATGCACATCCGTCAGGTAGGAGGCATTGCCGCCAAGCCGCATGGTGGAATATTGGCGCAAACTAATGTCTGGAAGTAGCTGCATAAAATTAAGTATAACTTACCTCGATTTTGACTGTTTAGAATTGGACAGAAAGTTATATAATAGTGACTATGCAAGAACCAAAACGACAAGCTCCCTTCCGAACTCTCGGTAAACATCTAAAAATTCTCCGCGAAAATCAAAGAAAAAGCCTCGCTGAAGTCTCGGGAGCTGTCGAAATTGATACAGATGTGTTAGAACGAATCGAAAAAGGTGAAGAACGTCCTAGTGAAGATCTACTTATGCTGCTTGTCAGCTATTTTGATCTTAAAGATCATGAAGCTGTTCAGTTATGGGATTCTGCCGGTTATGTGAGAAGCGAAAAAGATAGTTTCACATTAATGAAGATCCGCAAAATAAAATCGCCACTATTTTATTAGCCTTAGATGTTCGAGTAATGTATAGCGACGGAGTAGCCGTTTCCAACAATGAAAGCGGAGTTGTATTAAGTTTTTTGCAAAGAGCTGAACAAGAGCAATCGCTGCCAGTTGCCAGGATAGGAATGAGCTATCGGCAAGCCGAAGAAGTTTTGCAGACACTTGAACTAACCCTACTGCGTAGTAAATATATGCCTACAAAATTATTACTTCCTCCGGGTAACTCTAAGTCATAGATCAGATTGATTACTCGTTAGTATTTGTCCTATCGAGCTAACTAACAACTGGCGTAAGATGAACAGTTCGTTTCTGGCGTTCCGACTGGATAGCATTATCCTTTGCCAGTAAATCAATTAACCACTGTGGTTTCCGATTGCGGCGTTGTTCATACCAGACCAAACCAAGACCTATTTGGTACATGATTATGACTGGGATGGCAATGATTAATTGATTAATGACATTCACGGTTGGAACCATTAACATCGATATAACAAAGGCCGCGACAATGACATAGCGCTCGGCTTTAATTAAGCTTTTGGGCGGAATTCGGTGAATATGATTAGCCATCACAAGTACAAGGGGAAGCTGTAGTAATAAGGCTGAACCGAGCAGATATATGGTAACAAATGACATGTATTCCTGAATGGTAAATAACGGATGAATTTGATTAGACAAAAATTGATGACTCAGAAAATGTAGAGCTGCCGGTAAGCCCAAGTAATATCCACAAGCTACGCCAATAATAGCCAGAATCATAGAAATGAAAGCATATCGCATCAGCACCTGCCGAGTTGTATCTTTCATGATTGGAGCGAGAAATAGCAACAGTTGATAGAAAATCATTGGAATACTGAGCGTAATACCAACATAGGTACAGACTTGAAACAAAAATCCAATACCACCGAGTGGACTGGTATAGATAAACTGCTGGTTGTGCGAAGGAGCCAGTAGCCAGTTTACAATTCGTTCTTGTACGAAATAAGCAGCTGTTCCACCAACTATAATAGTTGCCACAATATACAAAACGCGCGTTCGTAACTCGCGTAAATGTTCAATAAATGGCGCCTTGTCAGGTTTTGTTGGAAGGTTCGTTCTTCTCGTCTGCGCTTTTAGTTTTCGGTGTTTCATGAACATCATCGCTCATTCCCTTACGCAGTTCGCGCATCGAATCACCCAAGGCTCGAGATAATTTCGGCAAATTACTACCGCCAAAGAGCAACAAAACTATAGCCAAAATAATCAAAAGTTCAGGTGCGCCTAGGTCTAAAAAAGCAAATTGACTAAGCATATTCCCTCGTATTTAGTTGTTGATCGAAGTGTATCACGCTTATAAGCACAGGTGCAATAGCACCGACAAGCTAGAAACTATAGTTAATTATCGGTTTCGATATAATCGCTCATGACATCAAGTCCAACCGACAAAGCTGTCGCATTGTTAGTTCGGTAGTTCCAGCTATAAGTAAGGAGTGTTGAAAATGCTGGTAGAGAAACAGCCGCTCCATCAGCGATAATGACACCAGTGGCTACATCTCCCGTATTAAGTCTGGTTACTTCATATTTTATAGATTGACTGTTAGATGGAGCGTCTATGGCAAGTTCGTAAGCATCGGAGCTTAGCGTATTAGCCGGGAAATTTGATCCGAGACTTATGGGTGTTTGAGCGACCGATCCTCCATAATAAATCGATAGATTAGAATCGGCCGCGCCATGTCCAATACCAAAACAGTTGAGTAAAGTGCTGGGCTCGACGTTGGTTGGTGCAGTCGTAGTGGCGCTTACCCCGCAAAATTGCCGGGCGCCCGAAACCGTGGCCGGATCACTACAGCCAAAGCGAATAATTTTATAAAAGCCACCGTTACCATTACCGTCACCGAGTGTGACTTGGGCAGCTGCCACACGAAAACTAGCGAGCGTTCCAGCCGTCGCAGAAGAGATGAAACTAATCCGGCGCATTCTCGTAAATAAGTTGGTTGTGGCTATATTAGCGGCAGTAGTAGTTCCGACAGTCGTTGGAGTGGTGTAGCCAAATACTTCAGGCAAAGTAACCGCATTGCCTGGCGGGTTCCAATAGCCGACTTTATTTCGAGCTAAAAAGGGCTGTATTGCGGTAAACTCCGTGCTTGGTCCGATCTGTTTCAGCATCATCCGACCGGCAATAGTCTTAGCATAAACTGTAAGTTTTCCAGATGCCGGTGCGGAAGGATCGGAACCGCTAACTTGATCGCTGAACAATACTGCTATTGGATTAGAAGAAAATGATCCATAAGTCAATGTGTTCCACGCAGATGATCCGTCGCCAATCTTATAGTCGCTGGTATCCGTTTCAAAACCTGGTTCACCTTGAGCCAGTATCGGATTATTAGAAGTCCAATTTGTTGAAGTATCACGGCGCCATTGAATTTGTATTGCCATTAATTGTCCGTCTCGATGTAGTCGGACATAATATCAAATCCAACTTTTAAAGCAGTGGCATTATTGCAGCGCCATGACCAATGGTATGACAATAGGGTTGAAGAACTTGGTAGAACCGTACCGGCTGTGCCATTCAGTGTTCCGGTTGCTACATTGCCTGTATTAAGGCGCGTAACTTCGTAATAAACAGTATTATTAGAGTTAGTGGGGGAAAATAATGCTAATTCATAAACATCCGTATTTAATGTGTTGGACGGAAAGTTAGAACCGAGGTCTATGGGAGTCTGCGCTGATGACCCTCCATAATATATGTGCATTGTGGTATCAGAGGCGCCATGACCAATCCCAACGATATTGGTTAAAGTTGAAGGTTCAACGTTGGTTGGTGCACCGGCTACACCAATACCGAGAAACATACGAGCACCAGCCACCGTAGCTGCGTCACTGATTCCAAATCGGCATATTTTAAAGAAACCGCCGTTACCAGAACCATCACCGACCGTTATTTGGTTGTATTGAACATATGCTTCCGCAAAGCTACCGGCTGTAGCGGAAGTCGACACGAAGCCCAATCTACGCATACGGGTGAAAAGGCTCGCAATAGTAATGGTTCTGGTAGTAGCAGTAGTTCCTGTCGTGGTATATGCGGTGTATCCAAAGATCCCGGGTAAGGTTGCTGCATTACCGGGCGGTTCCCAATAGCCGACTTTATTACGCGCCAACAAAGGTTGTAGTGCCGTATGTACTCCACTTGGACCAATCTGTTTCAGCATCATCCGGCCGGCAACGGCTTTAGAGTAGACAGTAAGATCACCAGAACTCGGATTGGAAGGATCGCTACTTTGGCCATCCATTAGCAGGGTGGTAATTTCTGGTGCCAGTTGTGAATAGCTTAAGTTAACCCATGAAGTTGCACCGTCACCAATTTTATAAGAATTAGTATCAGTTTCTAGACCTACTTCCCCGTCGGCCAGAGTAGGGTTGTTGGTAGTCCAATTAGCTGCCAAATCACGTCTAAATTGTATTTGTGTCGACATTTAAGTTGAATTCCCACCATCTATCGAGGTTGTACCACTATAGGCTGAAGTCGAATTACCACCATCAATATCTCCAGTTAAACCACTACTTGGAGTGGAGGGCTGCCACTGACTACTACCATTATTCCAGGTTAAAACCTGACCATCGCTAGGCGTTGTTGAGGCAACTTGATTACCTTGTAATCCTACCACGGTAGGAGCAGTAACGGGTGTACTCAAATCACCAGATAACTGTAATAAACCCGGAGTTGAACTAGATGCTAAGTTGGTATTGGGGTTTCCAGTATAACTATTGGTAGTTGTGGTAACCAAAGTCCCGTCGGATGCCAAAGCTTGTTGCAGATAGTCATTAAGGACAGTACCCCAATCATCATTGTCACCCCCAGGCGTCGGTAATCTTGACATGAAACGTCCCTATAAACTTTTGGTTAAGTTGTACCTAAGACCTCTTAAGCATTATCGTTTACAATAACATATTGTAGAGTAGTCGGGCAATGAGCCACAGTTGTTTGAAGACGCTAAATTATAACCAGATTCGATTAAAATTTGACTGAAGGCCATAATATCGTTTACTATAAGCTTAATAAGTCGATTATGCTTTTAGAAATGACAAAAATAGACATAAAGATTTCGGTATTAAAATGAAGTTTATCTTCAACATTTTCAAGCGTCTTCGTTCGTTTTTTATTGCTAGTCTGGTTTTAATTGTTGCTTTTGGATCAACGGCAATCGTGGCCGCTAATACCGCTAATACAACTATTAGTTCTGTCATAAGTCCAGTCCTAAGCGTTTTTACGACTAACGGTACCGTCAACGTTAATGTTACTCCAACCGGTTCTGGCGCCCAGACATTAGCTAGTGATACGGTAACTATTAGCACAAATGACAGTTCCGGTTACACGCTTCAACTGGCTGAATCGAGTGCCACAACTACTTTGACTTCTGGAAGTAATACAATTCCTGCCTCCTCAGGTACGCAGACGACACCAGTAGTTATGGCAGTTAATACTTGGGGATACCGGGTAGACAGTTTGGGTGGCTTTGGCGCAGGACCGACGAGCTCCCAGAACAGCACAGCCATTAGCGGCACTATAAAATTTGCCGGTGTACCGGCATCTGGATCGCCCAACACCTTGAAAACTACTTCTGGAACTGCTACAAATGATACTACGACAGTATGGTATGGAGTTGCTGCTGACACCACTCAGCCTACAGGAACGTATACGAACACCGTTACCTACACTGCCACAACAAATTGATGATCGGTATAAAAAAAGCGGTATTTTACGCTATTGCCGTACCTTTATTAGTAGGTGCGTTTTTGTCGATTCCAAAAGCCAGCGCAGCAAGTGAAGTGTTGACAATTACGCCTACGACAACCACCCCTGTTATTAATCCCGGAGCTGTCTATTCGGGTAACTTTCAAGTTATTAATCAGGGGGATAATGCTTATCCTGTTAATATATACGCTGCGCCATATTCCGTAAAAACTGAAGAATACACGCCAGATTTTACTCCCGTTCCGGGACAACCAAACATCGTTAATTGGATGCATTTTTCACTAAGCCAAGCTACCATTCAACCCAATCAGGCACTAACAATTAATTATTCAATTAGCGTACCCAAAAATACACAACCCGGCGGCTATTATGCTGTTGCTTTTGCGCAAACTCATTCAGCCAAATCGGCTTCTGGTGTAGTAATAAATGAAAGGGTAGGCGAGATATTTTATATTCAAGTAGCCGGTCCAGTCCCAAAATCGGGAAAATTACTTACCTGGAATACATCATTCTTTCAGATACCTCCCATAACATCAATTATTCGACTTGAAGACAACGGTGGCCTTAATTATGCTTCGAATATTCAAGTAGTAGTCCGAGATATATTCGGTAATCCAAAGTTTACGTTGACCACTTTAAAAGAAATACTTCCACACACGATACGTAAAATAACAGTTCAATGGGCACAAACTCCGAGTCTCGGATTATTTAAGGTCAATGGATCAGTTACGGTTCTTGGAAAATCTCAGCCACTACCTACTCAATACGTTCTAGTGATGTCTTCAACCGTGCGAAAGATTACGATCATAGTTGTTATTGTACTGTTGGTTGCGGCAATAGCCCTGTCAGTTCTTAGGCGTAAACGTAAGTTGAAGCGTCCTAGGTCCACAGTCATCAGATAATCTGTAACTTGAGTAATTGAGGAGACACTGTAATTAAAATAATATTCGTACTAGGTCTGACAATTTTTTTGGTATCAATAATTATTTGTCTTCCGGTACTTGCCGTTAATTACAATATCGGGCCATACGGTGCTTGCCAATATAATGCTTGTTCGATCACTATAAGCAGTAGTGGTACTGTCTCGCTTAATGTAACTCCTAC
The DNA here is from genome assembly GCA_963707285.1 of uncultured Candidatus Saccharibacteria bacterium. GTDB lineage: Bacteria > Patescibacteriota > Saccharimonadia > Saccharimonadales > UBA4665 > CAVPPA01. The sequence continues at coordinate 54,583 of CAVPPA010000003.1, read as the reverse complement.
TTCGAGTGGTTCTTGTACCACACAAAGCGACAACGTGTCCGTATTTACTGAAAATCCAAGTGGCTATACCTTATCTTTAGCCAATAGCAATGTTAATACGACGCTTAGCAATGGTTCTAATACTATTAATTCAAGTACGTCCTCGCAATCAAGTCCTGCGGCGTTAGTTGTTAATTCATGGGGTTATCGGGTTGACGGGGTAGGTGGCTTTGGGAGTGGACCAACTTCTTCCCAAACTAATATTTCGCTAAATTCAACTACTTTTGCCGAAGTCCCGCCAAGTAATGTGACTGCCGATACACTAGCTGATACGATCGTTGCCGCAAATCCAGCCGTTAATACGACTGTTTGGTACAGTGTTTGCGCCAATACAAATGTCAGCAGTGGGTCGTATACAGCACAAGTTACCTATACTGCTGTTACAAATTAAGCTTGGGAATGCTGGTAATGCTTTTGACAACGTATATAATCTAGGCTACAGTAAAAAACATTACAAAAAAGTGTTAGGAAAAAGTGTCACAGCTCGATAAAATACTGCAACAAAAATTAACACGAAAGCAATTCATTGTCGTAATATTGTCGGCTTTGCTGGGTTTATTTGGGATAACTGCACTACTGGGGGCATTATCCAAAGGAACTAAGTCTTTAAATCTGAATCCTGGCTACGGAGAACACAATTATGGTCCTTAGATAACTTTGAATCACAGCTCAAATGAAAATTTATAAAAACAAATCCAAAACGTTCAAGTCAAAACCAAATAAATCGAAAAATCAAGTAAAAAAACGATCTATGTCGGCCGCGAATAGTCGAAAGCTGGCAGCTGCTAAGCGACTTAAACGCCGGAATTATCCAGTACATAAGAAAATATTACTTCACCCAATTTCGATTTTCGGTTTGTTATGTATTGGCGTATTTATCGCGGGATGGACATTTCAAGTTGTTGCAGATACGGTCATCACTAGCGTTATTGAAGCGCCTCCACTTCAAGATGGCGCGATCATTACTAGCCCAAATGACGGAGCTACTTTTTCAACATCGCCGATAATTATTACAGGTACATGTCCAAATAATTCTTATGTAAAACTTTATCAGAATAGCGTGTTTGATGGAGTGGCTTGGTGCAGTCCAAATAATACTTTTTCAATTGAATCATCACTTTTTATCGGCATAAATGTTCTTTTAGCTCAAGCTTACAATGAAACCGACTTAGCAGGCCCAATTACTCCAAGCATTCGTGTAACCTACAACCCACCGAATAATTTAGTTGCTCCAGCGAATTCTCAAGTAGGTAAAATATCCAAAACAACAAATTCAACTTTATCAACAAACCATACTCCTTTACCTTTGCTAGTTGGAAGTGATTTTCATTTCAAAACTTTTACAGTTCGAAATCAATTCTCGTGGGATATTAAACTTGAAGGAGGCACTCCGCCGTATGAATTACGCATCGTTTGGGGTGATGGTCAATCTTCTAATATTCATTTCACAACTGACCCCTTATTTACTATCAAACACACTTTCAAAACAGCCGGATATTATTCAATTATCATTCAGGCATCAGACAGCGGAAACCAACAGAAAAGTTTTCAGCTAGCGGCGCTTATAACAAATTCTAACGGTCTGATCCCCGGTGTCACAAGTCCAACCAATAAACCATCCCAGCTTTCGTTATTATCAGACTTGGAATCAAATATAGGTCATCAAAAATGGCTTCTGGTAGCATGGCCAGCCTATCTGACAGTTTTCTTAATGACAATAAGTTTTTGGCTCGGAGAGAAGCAAGAATTTTTTCATCTCAAAGTCCGTTAGTTTCCATGAATCATATTTAATATGCACAAACCATCATGCAAGCGTGTGGATCAGTTTCTGTTGAATAACCACTTACTCCACATCCGCTACACGAAACAGGAGGTTCTGGATTAGGTTGAGGCTGTGGTGGGTTAGTTATAGGAATTGGCATGGGTACAGGGCAATTAACCATAGGGCAAATCATAACATCAGTTCTGATTCCATTTGGTTGTTCAGTGCCACAAGGAGTACAGCTTGGTGGGATTACTGGTGGAGTAGTTTGAATAATGCTGCCAGCCGGGAGACTATTATTAGTTGTTAATGATGAGGATTGTATGGAACCAGAACTAGAACCTGAACTATCCGAACTATAGGATAGGCTTGTATCAATTGAGCTACTTACTGGAGCTACTTGTGTATGAGAGGTAGAAGATGGATATGATTGAATAGTTACATGATTAGATGCATTAGAATTTGCATTTGATTGTTGACCATCTTGGTTAGTATTGGATGATTGATTAGAGTAATGAGCTGCACTTAAAGGTACAAAACATAGAGTTGCAAGAGCAAGAACACTTATAATTATTACTGACCTTTTCTTAAACATAGAAAAAACTTTCATAATTTCTCTCCCTAAACTAATACTAAATTAGTGCCAAACAGTATAACTTTCCGTCAATTTTTTTACAAGCATCAGCAATTTGGAAAAATATCTAAAATATTAAATTTATTATGAATTTATAGTTTATTAAATTAGTTAGCTCCATTTTCTAGTATTGTTTAGCTTCTCTTTATTTTTAAATGCATCAGCCAAGTCGATTTCTAAACTATTGCATATATCCATTAATACAAATAAAATATCGGCCGCTTCCTCTTCAACGACGTGCTTTCTAGAGTTATTATCTACAGTAATTCCGCTAACTTTTCTAGCAGCTTTAGCAAACTCTCCAGTTTCTTCAAGAAGTAACATAAACTTTTGTGAGACAGTTTCTTTATCAAAGCCTCTCTTAATAGCTAGCTTTTTAATAAGTTTTTGATAATCACGCATAGTATTTTTCATATCCGGATTTGTCATAATTAAAATAGTACAACTATATCTTCCGTTAACAAATTAATATCCGTTTTATGTTAGTTCATAAATTATCTAAAAAGTAAAAAAGTGTAAGAATTTATTATTAAAGACATAAGAAATTAAATCATCGTACTTATGCCATGAAATCACGGGCAAAATAAGTGGTCTAGAGTTCTTAATTGTTGAAGTAGTTGTACTATATAGAAATACTATACCTACACGATTTAAATTGTATTTTTGACTTAACATTTTATATTCTTGTGACACCTTTGGACTAATGCTAATTATGTCAATTGTTAATATTTTATTTCGGTAGACCGTAGGCTGAATATCAGCTGTTGAATTACTAGTAATTTCAGTTATTTGATCCTGATTGTTTACTATTACGTTTCGCAACGGAGGCACAGTGCCTTGTAGCATAATTTGTCCAGTTCCAACTAAATCGGCCGAAACTATATTTGGACACAACAATAAAATCCAAACAAATAGAACCGCTCCGACACACCTTCTCACAAAATTATTTTAAGTCGGATAAAAATTTATTGCTATTAAATTTTCTTATTTAATCAAAGGTATCTTGTAACTTTTGCCTAGATTCAAGCTGTCCGATAGATTGAAGCTATGTTAATTATGAAAAAATCAAAGAAACCATTAAATTCATCGATCAACGTAAATCCCATATCAAATCAAATCAACATATAATTATAGACATAATCCCTACTGAGCTAAAATGGAGATGATTCTTAAGCCTGCCTTTAGTAAGAAGACTAAACAGAATTAAGATAATGGCCTGCACTACAGTTTTGGTATTACTACTTGGTTTTAGTATCAGGATTATTTTTCAACCTTACGAAGCTGTACCAGCACCCCAGTGGTTGGACCATCTATCTTAACATCAGTTTCCGTAACCCCGGTTTGCGGGACCTGTAGCTTTTGCAACGAGCCGAATAGCATTCCAAGCGCCACCTTTATAATTAATACTTAGAGCATTTACTCCAGCCTCGGTAACACCACTTGATCCAATATTGGTTATATTCAATTGATCGGCTGATGGTACAGTCGACCCAGATGTGACTGAGATATCACTAGCTGAGGCTGTATTCTCTATTAGGCCACAACTAAGAGTTGCCCATTAATAGTACTAGTACCAGAGATATAAAAACTAGCTGACTGCTGAGAAGGGTTTTGATTTTGCATATAGTTTAAGTGAGTTAGTATTAGCTGCAAAACTACATGAGGTGTTATTTTGGATAACGACGTACAGCTGACGCTAAATAATCTCTATTTGTAATCTTGGCCGATAATAAATGTAAGAGTTGCGAGATTATCAGGTACACCTAGAGGGGCTTGGCCGGCTTGGATATTGAGAGATTGCGCCATTTCTTCAGCAATGGGGTCGCCAACCTGCTGACCGAAAACTATCGTTGTAGGGAATAGGCGAGGCGCGCTGTCTTTATAGATTAAATTCAGGTTTGGGTATAAACCGTAAAGCTGTGTGATAAATTTCTGCGTATTATTCTGGTTGCCTGAACCATTTAAAATGGCAATAGATACAGTTATTGCTGGATTGGGCTGATGCCCGATTAAGAGGGGTACTACGGTTACGATTTTGTTTGTTGATGGTCGGTAAACAATTACTTGAGCGTGACTTTCGTAGATTAGGACGTCATCGCCCGTTAGAGCCACCGACTTAAGCGAGCTTTGCAACTGGGCTGGGTTGGTGACAACTGCCAGAGCCGGAGTCTCGTTTGACGGTAAGTACATAATGCGTCCGACTTCCGACAGTACGTTACTTAGTTGACTCTTTTGTGTGGGGTGTTGTAACCACTGCACGGTCAATACCACAATTATGGTGGCTACTATTGCCGTGAGAGTAATGACAGTAGGATTTTTCATAAGCCCCTTAAATCCTTTGATCTTTAACAGCCCACTCTTGACCAGATTGTTCTTGCGACGTTTAGAGTTTGGACTGTAAATATCAACAATTCGAGGTGGTCGATTTTTATGTAGGCTTTTCATATCTAGCGGTCAGTCTCAAAATACATACGTTGGAAATATATAAAGCGATTGGCAGCTGACAAGTTCTCGATTTGTAGACCAGCGTTGACGGCTCCGCTGCCAGTTGGAAGGTCGGTTGTTGTACTACCCTGAACTGGAGCCGTTCCGGCCGTTAAGTCGTCAATCCGCCAGTACATAGTGGTTCCCTGTGGTGCAACATACACGTACATATCATAGGTATCGGTATTCGTAACTGTCACTCCCGTGTTAATCAAGTTACAGGCTGACGTATTACATGTTAAGAATTGAAAATTGGTGTCTGGGCGCAGGCCCATGAATTGGAAGCCGGCAGCATTTTGAGTCGTCGGGGAGGCCGTTGTATCACAGGTATTAAATGTTGTCCCACACATACCGGCAAAGACATTAGCGCCGGTCGAGCTATTCTCGTAGTTTGTCAAAGCTTGACCATTAAAATTAAGACGAACGAAATAGAAAAATCCATCAGCTCCATTGGCAATAGATCCAAGGTAGTAAACGTTCTTGGTGTAGAAGCCAGATACAGTGTCGGCTGTTGTTCCGGTCGCGATGCGGCTGGTGTTGCCAAGGGCTTCGGAGGTACTTCCCGATCCGGTGGCTAGAGTACCAGACCCCGTTACATTTGATCCAAGAGTGGTATAAGTGCTTGTGCTGGTGCCGTTGCCGCCAGTAATTAGTACCACGTTCTGCTGGAATAAGCTGGGCTGTAAGGCATATGAAACACCACTTGGACCGATAACTTTCAACAGTGACCGTCCTGCCACCGTGCGGGCATATACTTTGAGCTCGCCGGTTGAGGGGGTGGAAGGATCGCTGGACATATCGGCTAACTGCATGCCCCCCGAGTTTATATCTAAACCAATATCCCAACCGGTTGTTATCTCAATGGCAGTATCAGTCCCGCCGCTTCCTGAAGAGGGACCATCAAGCTTAATGCCATTACCGTTAATGCCACTGCCTGCTCCAGTCGCGTTTGCTACAATATGCAATCCATCCCAGGTACCACCCGAGGTACCACCAGGCGCGTAGTCAATCCGTAGCCCAGCTGCCTCAACTGCTGCATTGCCACCGACAAAATTTATGCCTACATCGTTAATATTGTTAGTGGCCACACCATAGCCGGTATTTGAAATGTTTAATATATTAGCTGTTGGAACGGCTGAAGCGGCCACTGCAATTGTTCCACTAGCCGAAGTATTAATGGTTGACCCCCCATTATAAGCCGCCTGGAGACTGAGTCCATTGAGGCAACTAGTAAATGCTAATTGACTAGCGATACTGGCACCTGATTCTAGACACTGGCTGGTAGAAGGTGCATTCAACGGTAGGGTTAGTGTATACGTCGCTGCTAATGAGCCAGATGCGTTCAGCGTGACGGCATAATTGCTTGAGGTGGCTGAGTTAAAAACTAAGGCTCCGTTCAGGCCGGAGCTGCCGGTTTGGCCTAACAAAACAGAACCTGACGATGTATTGGCGGTAAGCAAGACTAGGTTACTACCGTTCTCGACTTGCAAGGCATTAGTGGCGGTGTCTTGAATGACGTTTGACCCTGTCCATGTCTGGTTGGCAGCCAACTGCCCAAACGATGTTGACGATAGTCCACCTAATTCGCCTGCATTTAAAGCATAGGGTGTTGAGGCCAATAAAATATACGGTGACATTTCTCCATCACCGCCACAGTTACTCGTAAACGTAGTCGTAATAGTACAGGAACTGGAGTTACCAATTTGTACAGATAACCAGAGCGGGTATTGGTTCCAGTTTAAACTACTTAATGCCACAGAATCACCCGAACCTGCCGTACCAAGATTAACTTGATATGTGCCAGATGTCAGGGCGATACCTCCTTGCGTACTACCTACTAGCCAGTCTTCCGTCCAAAGTAGGGTATCTCCAGATCCTGTCGAGCTCGGCCCACTATAAATTTTAAACTCCATATTATAGGTAGCGTCAGCAATATTGACACCACTTGTTTTATTGACTATCTTACCTTCGAAACTAACAACAGGGTTTATCCCACCAGTCGCATGGACTGGTTTGGAGAGGAGAGTGAAAGCACTCAATATTCCCAAAAGTAAGAAAACGAAGCCGTAAACGGCCTTTTTGTTCCACATCTGATTTTAAAGTATCTGTTAACTGGTTGATTCAAGCATAAGTATAACACATCTATAATGAGCAAATTGCAAATATAACATTGACGAATAATTAGATAATCTTTAAGGGCGTTGGTATACCCGAATAGATATCATATAAGTTACGAAGCCGAGTGCTATTAATCCGATTAGCCAAAACCAAACAGGTCCAATCACATAAAAGTTTTTAGTGAAAGTCAAATATTTGGTAGCGTTATCAGGTCTGTAATAAATTGTCAGTAGGTAATTACCACCCCAAAAACTACTGGTTTCACTTCTTAAATTGACGCTAAATAATCGTGCACTACCAGGTAATACTAAACCGGATCCGATGTTGATGATACCCCGAGCTAATTCACTTTTGTCTTGATTTTCAGTAATATAACCGCGAGGAGTAGTCTGCGTATTGCCGACATTAGTTAGTACGAACTGAATTGATTGAGGTGGATGTACGTATAAAGATGAAATGAGAGGTTGGCTCAAACGTATCGTCTGAGTGCCTTCCCCGGCGGTGGAAAGAAATATCAAGGTAGAAACAACCGGGTTATTATTAATTTGATAGTGATTACCCGTCAGTGATATCGCGCCAACATTATAAATAAGTGCTCCATAATGTCCACCTTTAGCCATCATATTTATATTTTTAACGGTCGTTACCACACTTTGATTTTTACCTGGATTTAGTAAGAACTGATTAATATTGGGCTGTAAATAGGAGGCAAGGCCATGTGGATTGGCTTCAGAATTATAATTTGTACCATACAAACTAATGCCGCCATTTTGACCTAAAGCGGTAAAGTCATTTGTGCTTAACATAATATTGACTGATTGCGATGTATTATTGGAAATTTCAGACGTAAAACTGACAGAATTTTGACCAGGTTCCAAGCTTAATTGTTCGATGGCCGGACTGACGGTAATTCCTTTTGGATGCACGGTTGTAAGTGCTAAAACTGGAATATTTGCGCTAACTACGAGATACGTCACAGCTATAAAAATCCAGCATATTCGCCTCATTTTTTTATCCGCCGTATACTTTTATAAATCATTCGACCTAGGGCAAATAATCCAACCAGAATAAGTAATACGATTAAAAGCAATCCACCTAATAGTTTCCAAGGTATAACCCAGAACGAAATCACACTGTCGATCGGTATGTCTTGAGACCCATTATTATAGATTAAAGCAAGATGCGCATAATATTTGCCGAAACGGAAGTCGTTTAATTGGGTAAAATCCCAATGTAGCTGCTGTTCGATAACGCCATTTTTGGTGATCGGTTGGCCGTCTATTGTTTTTGGTTGATATGACGGAAAACCATTTGTCCAGTTTGCCTTAAAAATTCGAACTGAATTTGGTAATACGTTTCCTTGAGCAGAATTGACTTTCAAACTACCTATTATTTTAGTAAAGTTACTGGAATTGCTTATAAAGATATTACCTATTGGTGCCAGAAATATATTGCCAGTATTTCGAACGGTAATAGTGAACGACACCGGTAAATATTCGTATAGACCTTGTGAAGTACCGAAACTGGCTACATGTACAAGCCGTTGCTCATTGGCCGATTTAGTATCAATCAACACGAGTACGGCATTAGAACCTTTTAGAATAGTTGTATGCGGTGCCGTAACAGTTGGTATAACCGGTTTAAATAACAGCGCAAAATAATAACCGAGCGAAGCTGAACTCGGTATATTAAACGTAACTTTGATAGGAGTCCAAACTCCTGGTTGGGCGGTAAGTGTGGTTTGAGAAAAATGAACCCAGCTAAGAATTGGTGATCCAGTCGGTAAGGCCTGTAGTGCTGCCTCACCATTTGTTCCATTTGCGCTAAATGTTTCAAGTTGAACCGCCACTGCTACGGGAGCTGGATTATTATTCATAAGCTGAACTATAGCCGAGGTATTGGAACCAGGTTTAACAGTTAGATCAAGGGAGATAGGTGAGGTTGTAATACTAAAAGCGGGTGATGCCGCAAATATGCGACTTGAATCAGCAAATATAACTAAAAGTATACCGACAATCAGCAAAGATAGCACTCCGGTACACCTTGTCATACTTGATAGAGTATAGCAATTTTAGAAGCTGCCGGCGCCTACTATAGTAATTATATCGCTATAATCATTTGCGGCTGGAGTAGTATTGGCAATATCGGCTAATTCTTTAATGTTAACCGCAACGCTGTTAGCTGGGGCATTATTGGTGGCGATTTCATAAAATGTAGAAGTACTTAAGCCGCCACCGGTTATACCACCGGCATCAGCATAATTAGTGGTCGCATTAGCTGACGTTACACCTAAAGCATAAGCTTCTGTACCGATTGCACCACCGTTCATCGTATGGTTACTACCGGTTGTGACAGTATTTATCGTCTTGGATTCTGTTGCCGAGTGGAGACCTGCTTGGGTATCTTCAGCCCATAAGAACCAGCCCGAATTAGCATTTGTACTGACTGTAGCGGTGACACCAGTACTTGTCGTTAAGGCACCTGCTGAAAGCGTACCTAAGGAGTCGGTAGTACTTGGTAAACTCAATGTGAAAGTTGGAGCGACAGTAGCTGAAACTGTATAGGAGTCGTTGGATATTGTATCGATTGCAACCGTTGAATTATCATTTCCAGCCACAATTGAAACGGTTGAAACACCAGAGGCCGTCGGGTTTGTGACTGCAGTGGCTGAAGTTAAAGTTACGCAATAAGCGGTTGAAGCCGACAAAGCAGTTACACCAGTAAATGTAATTACACCTGTACCAGCATTACCGGTTGCGGCTGGCGTCCCTGGTAAGTTGGCCCCAGCCATACCGTTGAAAAGGGCGCAACCATTTGTAACTGGCTGGGTAGCGTTGACAGCCCCGGCGGCGCCACCGGTCCATCCGTTAAACGTTAAAGTTAACGATGTACCACCTCCGCTGGCTGACGTTTTAAATGACAAGGCAACTTCTGAGTTGCCACTTGTTAACATATTAGTTTCAGCAATCTGTGTTTGGGTAGTATAAGTAGTCGCAAAAACTTTGGACATAAAAGCAAAATTACCTAGTAACAAAAGTGCCAGTAACAACCAAATATAAGACTTTTGAATGGCTCTCAATTTATTCATTTTGTTTTTTCAGATGTCATAGCCTTATTACTGATCTTTATTTTTATATCTTACCATAAGAATAATAAACCAATCATTAAAATGCAAGCATTTAATATTTATGTTTTAAAAACTGGCTGCTGCAACAAATGTTAAAATTTCTTGATAATCAGGGCTGGCCGGTGTTACATTCGAAGCTTTGGCTAGTAGAGCGGTAGTGGCTGTACCGCCAGAAATGGACGAAGGGGTCGTAAACAGGGGAACAATTGTGGTTGATTCAGCTCCGACGCTACTTCCGCTCACGTTAAAGGGACTATCAATGACGAGTGGGGAAGAAGCACTGAGGCCTTGTAGCCCAAATCCCTGACTTTGGCTTGTTAAGATTAGCGCTGACAGACGGGATCGTATAATTTTTAGCATTGCTATAAAGTCCCGCATACGTACCAGAAACATATATTTTAGCCCCAAAGTTAGCATTGGTTGATAGATTATAAGTAATATCACTGCCGCCCGTAACCACTGTACCGGGAAGCAAACTGCCGAGATTTTGTGAAGTCGGTGATAGCGAAAAGGTGATTGATGGATTCACCGTGTTTGCATTGGCTGATGCCCCAAATGCGCTGTTTGTAAATAAGCCATGTGAGGCAGCTACTTTAACGTAATAAGTCGTATTTGGTGCGAGACCAGTTATAAATGAACCGCTGCCACCACCCCAGGCTGTATAAGTTTGGTAGACTTGACTGGCACCTAAGGTACCAGAAGCTTGTACATAACTCGTGCTTATGAAGCCGCTGGTTGTGGAGACTGCAATAGCGAACGTATAATCTGTCGGATTTGTGCTCGGATTAATTATAAAATTTAATTCGTTATAGTATGATCCACCGCCGTTACTCAAGGTTGGTGCGAGAGGCACATTGGCTTGTTCGGCTTGAATGGCACCGCTTTTATTGCTATAGGTCGCGCCATTAGCAGGTCCACCGACGGTTTCCCCGGTAGTTCCTTGGAGTTTATAGGTAGAAGACGTCGAATTATTAGTTCCACCAGAATTAATGCTGTAACTTTGCAAGCCGTAGGTTGTACTTGTCGGAAAAGTCGCAAAAAATAATAGACCTAGTCCAGTCACCATCAGCCGTAAATTCAACATCAGCTCTTTAATTGTAGGTTATGGTTGAAGCTAAAAGCAAATTACTGCCAATGCCACGAATTAAGCACCATATTCCAAGTCGTTAGCAGCGGTTGTGTCCCAGTTGCATCATCGCCAGTTAAGGCTACCGTAGCACGTAAATTATTGTGCTGTAAAAAGGCAACTTCATTAAAACCGCTTACTGCCGTATCCGTCATAACGGGTATGCTTTGACTATTTATTTTCAATGTAGCGAGTTTATATATGGATGGTTGATCAAGGCGAAGCTTATAGGAGCTATCGTTACTAAGTGGTTGGGAGCCGGTGTTAGTGATATCAATAGCTAGCGTCCACGATAAAACATCTTGCGCCTCAAAATTAATGATATCGACATTTATAGCTGACAATTGGCTGCTTGGTTTTTTGGTAAGACCATCGGGATATTTAAAAGCCACAAATGAATCGGCATATGAAGTCGGATTGAGACTTATGTTAAATCCTGGTTGATCACGGACTGGTTTGCCAATTATGGCTTGAACTTCATTTGGTTGTTCCAGTCTATTTAATAAAATGCCTAAACTAATGAATGCCACAAGAACTATAAAAATAACTAAAGTAGTTTTTTTGTGCTTGATTTTAAAATAGGGCAAACTCATAAAGCTAAATACAAGTATAGAGCAAGGTATAAACAGTATATCTAAGTAAGGTAATAACAGATAAGTTTTAAAACCGCTTATGCTACAATACGAATTAAGTAGTAATCACTAGTTAAGGATTAACCATGAATCGCAGTACATTAGATAAACTTATATCATCAACCGGATTAATAATTGCCGTCGTTCTGTTAGCGGCGTCAGGCGGATTATTCTATGCCCAGAACTTTATCCATAGCCAAGTTTATAATCAATTAAATGAACAAAAAATTACTTTTCCAGCCACCGGTAGTACTGCAATAACTTCTTTACCCGCCGCCGATCAATCAGCAGTCAGTCAATACGCTGGTCAACAACTAGTAAATGGTACTCAAGCTGAAGTATTTGCCGATCATTTTATCGCCGTCCATTTAAATGAAATTGGTGGAGGCAAGACGTATTCTCAACTTAGCGCCGCTTCGATAGCAGATCCGTCAAATTCGGCTTTGGCCGGTCAAGTCCAAACCGTCTTTCGTGGTGAAACATTGCGCGGATTATTATTGAATGCTTATGCTTTTGATACCATGGCTAACGTAGCAAATGTAGCAGCTGTAGTTGCTCTATTGGCTGGTGCTTTACTTTTTATTTTTGCGCTACTTGGATTCAATCATTCTGGCCGAGTCAGCAAATCAAGCAAAAGACGTTAGACTAAAACATAGTAAATAAAATTTTAAAATGATAGTTCTAATTGGTAGTGCTGGTTGAAATAACTATGAGCTATATTTTCTAATTTAAGAATGTGGCCTTCTTGCTCCATTTGACCCAAAAACTTATTTTCGTTTTGAGTACCTACCCACGGACTATTAACTCCCACGATAATTAGTACGCAGCCACCCACAGTTCTTATGGTTGTACACTCTTCAAATACTAGACGATTTTTCTGTAATGCATATACAACATCTCCACCAGGTTCAAGTAAGTTACTTTCTGATCGATAAACTATTTCCATAATAAATTTTATTTAGAACTTATTGCTCAATTGTAAGTACAATGATTTTGGTACGCCCGAAGGGATTTGAACCCCCGACCTTCGGTACCGGAAACCGACGCTCTATCCAGCTGAGCTACGGGCGCTTATTATTTCGTTTTAATAGTATCAAATCAGGAATCACGTAAGCCGTCACCGATGATTGAAATTTCCTGTTCCTCTTTAGGAGTTGTAGAACGAAAACCATTCGCATCATGGGCAATCCCACCAAGATAAGTAACTACCCTAGGGTGAGTAAACAAATAACCTGCTTCATATATATTTACCCAAACATACTCTCTATCGGGATTTTCTTTTATAACTAGATACTCTGGTTCTGTTTGTTGAATATTTTCAGACATAATAATTCAATAAAATCCTATTCTATAAATATTATAAATACTTAGCAATTGGTACCCGTGGCAGGACTTGAACCTACGACCTACTGCTTCGAAGGCAGTCGCTCTAATCCAACTGAGCTACACGGGCAATTATTTGTACGCCAATCTGCACATTATAAAAGCAAATATGCTGATTAGTAAGAGTTATCAGTTAAAACCCGGACTAACAGTATACTATGGTACCAGATAATATAAAGTAGCTTATGGCGAAGATTCATACATTAGAAGATGCTGAAAAGGCATTGCTGCCTTATGTGCCACTGGTCGGGCAGTTAACGGGTAAAGATACGACATTTGACCGCGTTAAACCCTTGGTTGGTCTTCTTGAGCATCCTGAGAGTCAACTCAAAGTAATTCATATAGCCGGAACAAGTGGGAAAACATCGACGGCATATTATATTGCTTCATTGCTAACTGAAAGCGGCCAAAAGGTAGGATTATTAGTATCTCCTTATGTCGATCGATTAACAGAGAGAATCCAAATAAATGGCAAACCAATTTCGGATAAGTATTTTTGTCGTGAACTCGAACAATTTTTAAAAGTTGTTAATATGGTTCCACTTACGCCATCGTATTTCGAATTACTCTATGTATTTGGTCTCTGGATATTTAGTCGTGAAAAGGTTGATTATGCTGTTATTGAGACTGGTGTTGGTGGTTTGCTGGATGCCACAAATATTGTGACTCGCCCAGATAAAGTTTGTGTTATAACCGATATAGGTTTTGACCATACAGCTATTCTCGGCCATACATTGAGTGCTATTACTCTCCAAAAGATCGGCATAGTTCATCCGCATAACCCAGTATTTATGTACCGACAATCTGAAACCATAATGTCGGTAATAAATTCGTGGATTATTAAACAGAAAGCACCTCTAACTGTTTTGGACGAATATATTGAGAAAATGGCTTCAGGAAAGGGTATTGAAACTTTACCCTTATATCAGCAACGAAATTGGTTACTTGCTTATCGAGTTTATAAGTTTTTGCAAAAACGGGATGGTTTAGTAGAACTTAGTCAAAGACAGCTACAGAAAAGTCGGGATATTCAAATTCCAGCTCGGATGGAAATTAGAAAAGTCGGACATAAAACAATCATTATGGATGGGGCACACAATAAACAAAAAATGAAAACTTTTGTAGCTAGTTTCCATAAACTTTATCCAAACGTTCGCCCTGATATTTTAGTGGCACTTAAAACAGGCAAAGATTATCAGAAAATTGTGCCTATATTAGCTCCATTGGCTAAGAGCATTATTGTGACAACGTTTGATACCTCCGATTCGTTACCCGCGCGGGCAATGAATCCGGAACGACTTGCCGAAGCATTTAGGTCACATACAAACGTGCCGGTTCAAGCCTTACTCGATCAACACAAAGCTCTTGAAGTTTTATTAGAAGGAAATGAAGTTGGAATTATTACTGGTTCGTTTTATCTATTAGGTCAACTTCGGCGTAGCGGACCTCTGGCTAAAAAAAGCTATTAAGAAACTTTATTCTTCGTAAACAGCTGAACTTTCACCAAATAGTCTTGGCCTAAGCACCATAAGTCTTAGAAAAATAATCAAAACATGGACAACTAATACACAGGCAGCACTAAACAGTAAACTCGTTAACCATATATGTATAGTTGCACCATTTTCAGAACTAAGTTGCGCGGCGGCAATACTATAGGGAAGGAGTCTATATATAAAGTAGGGAAGCAGTAAACACCAAGCGACAACCGCAATGATTCGAACTAATATACGGACAGCATGATATTGAAATAATTTATGACGGGCGACATTAACGTAGCCAAACTCTTGGATGAGCGAGAAAAAATTTTCAGCTCTTCGTAAAAGACTTTCTGCAATCAAGTAGGTAACTAGGCCGACGGCTCCCCAGAAGCCAATAAAGACAGCCTGACCGACATGTGAATTGCCGAGGAATTGAGTGCTAACACTATGGGCGACAGTCGTTAGTGAACTGTGTTGATAGACGATATGAAGTCCGAGAAATCCCTCCTGAGCAGTCGTACCAAAATGCGATACTATGTAGGGGCCAATGAAAATCAATAACCCTATAAGTAAAGCGAAACCACCGCTTAACCAAGAAGGTAGTAACAGCGAATAATATAACCGAAGACTATTATTTCTAATCAGAGACATATTAATAGTATTCTATGTGGTTACAACCCAAAAAGATATTCGTTTCACGTTTACTCTGTAAATGACGATAATAAATCATGATCTTTTTGAAAAAGGAATTAATATTAACGGATTTTATTTTTATATAAGTGCTCAGGTAATTTTAAGTTATTCTGCTAAATGCTTGTGTTTTAGGCTATTATAGTTATAGTTTTGTATATTGAACTAATAAAGCTGACACTATCTCTAAATGGCACATCGTAATAATGGCAAGATGACAACAGTAGGGGATTGGTTTAAAGAACAGTCACATTTTTATGCTGTTATATTCGTAGTGGTTTTTGGTGTGCTTGGTACGGCATTTTTACTTCTTTCTTACGGAGCAAGTAATAAAGCTAACCAAACTATTCAACCTAGCGCCGATACTTTCGTAAATGCCGCCTATTCAACTGAAAACTTCAGCAATGCAAGATTGCTCCGGACAGATGGTAGCCCTGTTAAGTTGTCATACTTAAAGTTCAATGTCCAAGTTAATGGCACTGTTAGCGGGGCAGTCCTAAGGGTGTATCCTAATACGAACAATAAATCTGGTTATACGGTTTATAAAATTTCTAATGGTTGGTCGGCTAGCAGTTTGAACTATAAAAACCGGCCTGTTTTGGGACAGAAAATTAATACTAGTGGACAGATTACTGCCAACAAATGGACAAGTGTCGATGTCGCGTCAGTCGTAAAAGCTAATGGTGAATATTCCTTTGCTTTAGCGGCAAATGACAATAACGAAGCGACATATAATAGCGCCCAATCTACATCTGATCAACCCCAGTTAGTAGTGACCTATAGTACTACTACACCTCCGGGATCACCAACACCTCCGACCGGTTTAACTGGAACTGATATATCCCCTAGTCAAATTAATCTGACTTGGAATCCTTCATCGGATACGAATGGGACTATTGCTGGATATTATGTCTTCCGAAACGGAACCAAAATTGCGACCGTGACGAGTACTAGTTATGACAATACAGGACTATCGGCCAATACAACGTACAGCTATTATGTTGAAGCTTATGCCAGTGCCACAAGCGTTTCATCGCCTTCTAGCACTATCCAAGTATCCACCGGCAGTGGTGGAGTTCAACCTCCTCCGCCAGGATCATATGATGTTACTAAGTATGGTGCAGATCCAACTGGACAATCGGATTCTGCAGTTGCTATTCGTAAAGCAATTGCCGCAGCTCAAGCCGCCGGTGCGGGTAATACGGTCTACTTCCCAGCTGGTACCTATCTTCTAAATGATAATGGTAGCGGTACCTCGTACAACTTTGGACAAGCAGATTTTGATATTCAAAATACGCCGGTTAACATTTTAGGGGCTGGTCGGAATACTACTAAACTTGTCGAAAAGGTTGGTACAGTAACTTATCCAAATCAACATGGAACCACTGTATTTGTCTTTTCAAAAGTAAATGGTTTTACTTTTAGTGGTCTGACGGTCGATTCTCAGACCTACAATGCCGGCGACCCATTAGACGACTTCGGTAGTAACACGACTATTGAGCATTCAGCTTTCTTAGGTGGTACCAATACTCCACCCAATAAAAATGTGTTTGATCTTCGCGTAATAAAGGTATGTAATGCTAATCCTGGTCACAATAATTATGGCGTCTATGGTACTGGAAATGTCATCAATGACGTAATATTAAACGGCCGTGGTCACGGCGGAAATGACGATTTAGACTTCTCATGCGAACAAAACGGAACTATTTCCAACATCACCGATACTGGTTGGGGTACAGCTCTTTATATCGATAACAACGTAACAATAACCAACTACAATTTCACGCCAAGTACCTATCAATCTAGCCCACCGGGATGGTATGTTACTGCCAGCTCCAATATTACTATCAATAACTTTACAACTTCAGGACATGGTGGAATTATAAATAGTCCAAATCATCCTAGTAGCAATATAACTATTGACGGTGAAATTATGACCAAACCGGGCTTTAACATGGTTATTGGTGATGCCAATAATACGGTAATTACTAATAGTAATTTAAGTGGACTTCAGATAAATCCTCAAACTGCCACTAATGGCGTATCTGTCTCGGCGTCTAATATCACTCAAGTTAGCTGTAAGTCAGGTGTACAGATAACAAATTTGGTGGGTCTAAAATGTGGCAGTCCGGTAACATATGGTGGAGTTGTACCTCCGACTAATCTAACTGGTTCAGCGCCTTCCTCAACCCAAGTTAATTTAAGCTGGACTGCCTCAACCTCAAACAGTATTGCTCATTATAATGTTTACCGTAACAACGTAGTTATCGCTGCACCGACCGGGACGAGCTATAGCGATACTAAGGTTTCTCCTAGTACCACATATACCTATACCGTAACTGCGGTTAACAACAGCTCGCAAGAATCTACCCAATCCAATACAGTTAGCGTAACAACACCTGGTTCAACTGGTACACAACCACCTAGCGCACCAACCGGCTTAGCTGGTAATGCCGTCTCACAAACTCAAATTAACTTGTCTTGGAATGCATCGACTGATCAAGGAGGAAGTGTAGCTGGCTATTACGTCTTCCGCGACGGCAGTAAAATTGCCACGGTCACAACGGGCTTGAGTTACGGTGACACTGGTCTCACCGCCAGTACTGCCTACAAGTATTATGTTGAAGCGTTTGTCAGCGCTAGTAATGTTTCATCGCCGTCATCGACAATTAGCGTTACCACATTAGGATCAGGACCACCTCCCCCTAATGGTCCGTGTATTAATAACGCCGCCCCTGCAACATACGATCATGTTATCTGGATAGTAGAAGAAAACAAGGGCTACCAAGCTAGTGTTGGTAGTGGAGCTGCCGCCTACTGGGCTAAGTTAAATCAGCAGTGTGGTGCTGAATCCCAAGCTTACGGTGTTGAACACCCCAGCTTACCTAACTACATCGATTTAACAAGTGGTGCTAGCCAAGGTATCAATAATGACGGTCCTCCAGCTCAGGACGCGACAAACGCTAGCTCAATCTTTAATATCTTAGCTTCTAGCGGTAAAACCTGGAAAACATATGCTGAAACCATGCCAAGTAATTGTTACCTAACTGATTCAGGAGCTTCACCGGGACAATATGTCGTCCACCATAATCCAGCTCCTTATTTCTTGAGTATCCGTAGTGCTTGTCAGTCTAATGATGTACCTTTTGGTACTGTTTCCAGCGGCAATTTCATATCTGATCTAAACAGCGGTAACTTGCCTAACTTTACCATCATTGTGCCAAACAGATGTGATGATATGCACAGTTGCTCACCACAAACAGGCGATGCCTGGTTGAATAGTTTGGTGCCAACGATTCTTAACAGCTCTACTTATAAAACTGGTAAAACGGCGATTGTAATTCTAATGGATGAAAGTTTAGTATCGAGTGAAAATAACCATGTACCATTGACCTTTATATCACCTAGCGTTAAAGCGGGAACAGTCGTGTCGACACATGTTAACCACTACGCTATCCTTCGTACTACTGAATCGATGCTTGGAATTACCCCGTACCCCGGAAATGCTAATAGTGCTCCTGATTTAAGATCAGCATTTAACTTATAAGGTAAGCAGGCTATGGATGACAATAACTTTATGAATCAACCATCACAAACTAGTCCAACAGATCCAAGTCAAACTAGCGGTAATGTCTATAGTTCGGATCAGTATGGAAACCCTTGGTATAAAAGTAAAGTTGGTAAAGTCCTACTTACCGCATTGGTAGTTGTCGTTATTGGTGGTTTAGCAACCTATCTCGGTTTTCATAAAAACTCTACGGTTCCAAGTCAAACCAATAATAATACGGAGGCTGTAAACGATACCGATGAAGCACCCTATAAATATCTTGCCACCGTTAAGCTCGTAAATGATAATCTGCTTCCGTCTACTATTACCGTACAACCCCAGACTGATGTATCGATTGAAAATCATGACAGTGTCTCTCACACTATCAATATTAGCCAAGCTGATAATAATAGTGGCGGTACACTTACCTTACCCTGGAACGGCAAGAATTTAACTTATACAGAAGGCGGTTTTGCTAACAATGTCACGATAGTGCCAGGTGACGGTTACGATTATGTTTTTGCCAATCCTGGTAGTTATTATTACCATGATGTCAATAATCCCAATATTAACGGGGAAATAATTGTCAATTAAAAAATATTACTCTAGAAAGCAATAAGTACTATACTTATGGTAAAAGAAGAAATAGTTTGAATAAATTTGAAGGTATAATTTAAGTGGCTAACCGAACTAAAGTTTGGTATAAATCGTCTGCCTCATGGTTTAGCGAACTGTCCCATATTTATCTTGTTGTTTTTGTGGCAATTTTTGCTCTGGCTGGTACGATTACGCTTTTGAAATCGTTTGGAGCTACCCCTTCAACCACGGGTACCCGTAACCCGTTGATCCAGCCATTTACACCTACTTCGATTTGGAATATGCCAATCGGGACTGGTGCGGTGTATGTTCCGTCTGGTATTGCGCCGCCAACCATTGCCGCGATGACGAATGATCCAACTAATATAATGATGACACCGTCGGATCCATTGACGCCAATTGAACAAGGTCCGCAGGCGCAAACCGGAAATCGTTGTGCTACTGGTGGGGCAGTCTTAGTCACCGTACCAATGCCAGCCAGTTTAGTTATCCCGAATGACTCGCATAATTCAGGCTTTGCAGCGGTTGGAAGTGACGGTTCGTCACTTTATGAAGGTGGTCGTTTCGCCCGCTGTACTGCCGGTCAACCAGCCACAGCATCAGATGCCAAAGCCGAAGGAACTATCTATGGTGACGGCGTATCGGGTGCCTCAGGGGGCAGTAGTCTATCGGTATTGGGAGGTGTACTACGATTGGGCGACCTAGCTCCGAATACGGAGACAAGACATGCTCTGTCGGTAAATATTGATGGTGAAACTGATTTATGGCCGGGATCAAGTGGCACAAGCTGTTATGTCTGGCCTTCCACGAAGTGCGATAGTTATGGTACCTCCCAGATACGGCGGCAAAAATCCATCATTACGAATGGGAGCATTATTGGCAATACCACAAAATCTTAATCTGAGCAGTCTTGGCTTAAAAACGCAGGCCGGCCAAGAATTGGCTTGGACGCTTCAGAATTACGGTGGTTATGTCGTCAATGATTCTGCTCGAAGTGTATTTACAATCCGAACCGAAGAAGGGAGTAATTCTTTTACTAGTCAATTCCAATCCGAATGGGGATTTCCGTTTGAAACTACCGGGGTTAGCGGATCAGGTTGGGCAGATGATATTATGGCAATCATTAGTCATTTGGCTGTTGTAACTAATAATAGCTCCAACTCGATCGGCGGCGGGGGAACTCCGCTTCAACCGTTAGCCGCTCCATTAGGCACAGGTACAACGCAAGGTAACCCAACAATTTCAATTACGTCTCCAACTTCTGGTGCGACAGTTACCGGGAAAGTGACATTCAGTGCAACAGTCACAGACAGCCAACCTATTAATCAAGTTACTTTTTATGCTGGATCGAACTCAATCGGTACTGTTTCAAGTAGTCCATATTCTGTGAACTGGGATTCCACAACAGTCGCTGACGGTATTGTCAACCTCAAAGCAGTAGTTACCGACAAAACTGGTCAATCTGCCTCCGCCACCATCGCTGTGACGGTAAATAATGGCACGACTACACCGCCGCCGCCTCCACCACCGCCTACGACAACAACATTAACTGTCAAACCAACGGCTGATACCTACGCCAGTTCGGCTTATCCGAATGCCGATAATAGTAAATCAACAGATCTGCGCACCAATGGTAGTCCAGTTGTAAGATCATTCTTGAAATTCAATGTTCAAGTCAAAGACACCGTTACCAAAGCTGTTTTGCGGGTCTACGCGACTCAAGCCAATAGTGCCGGCTATACAGTTCGTAGTGCCGGAAACGGCTGGCAGGCAAGTAGCTTAAATTATCACAATATGCCGAGTTTGGGTTCTAAGGATGGATCCAGTGGTGGGTTCAGTGCCGATAAATGGACTGACGTCAATGTAACCTCTATCGTTAAATCAAGCGGTACCTACTCGTTTGCGCTTGTAGCCAACAATAATAACGGTGTCATTTATGACAGCGCAAATGCTAGTAATAATCAACCACGTCTCTTGATCACTTATGGCTGTAGTGACGCAACTGCTAGCGGTGATACAAATAGCAGTTGTACTACCAACCCCGCTCCAGTAGCACCAACTAATCTGGTAGCCACTGTAGTTTCAGCAACCAAAGTAAATCTAAGTTGGACACCTTCAACTAGCAGCAATATTGCTCATTACAATGTTTACCGCAATAACTTGCCCGTTGGCAGCTCAACAACGACAAGTTATAGTGACACTACCGCTTTACCAAATACAAAGTACTCTTATGACGTCACTGCTGTCGATACAACTCCTCAAGAATCCCCACCATCTAACACCTCTACGGTTACAACACCATCAGTTGTTGACAACCAACCGCCAACAACGCCGACCGGATTAACGGCTGCAGTCGCTTCAAATAGCCAAATTAACCTTAAGTGGAATGCTTCGACTGATCAAGTAGCAGTCGCTGGATATTATGTCTTTAGGGGCGGCGTTAAAGTTGCCACAGTTACCGTGGGCACTTCTTATGGTGATACTGGCTTAAGTGCAAGCACTACATATAGTTATTATGTGGAAGCTTTTAATGTCGGCAATCTAAGCTCAAGTCCTTCTTCAACTGTACAAGCGACTACCACCGGCACAACTCCGCCACCACCTCCGCCCGGTGGACCCTGTTACGGTACTACTCCGCCGACTTATCAACACGTTATCTGGATCGTCTTTGAGAATAAGGGTTACAAAGCGACCGTAGGCAGCGGAGCATCGGCCTATTGGACTCAGTTAAGCCAGCAATGTAGTAATTCGACAGCAGCCTATGGTATTACTCACCCAAGCTTGCCTAATTACTTAGCTATGGTCGGTGGATCATTCTACGGCGTTTCAACTGATGGCTATCCGACTGAATCAATCAATGCTCCGACTATCTATGATTCAGCAGCGTCTTCTGGCAAAACTTGGAAATCATATCAAGAGTCAATGCCGACAAACTGCGATACGTCAGTAACCGGGACGTATTATCCTAAACACGGTCCGGCGGTCTATTTCAGTAATGATAAATCAGCCTGTCAGCAAGACGATATCCCGATGGGTACGACAACCAGCGGAGCATTCTTATCCGATCTAAATAATAATACTCTGCCGAATTTCGCCGAAGTGACACCTAATATCTGTGACGATATGCATGATTGTTCTGTCCAAACCGGCGACGCCTGGCTAAAAACCTGGATGACCGTCATTTTAAGCAGTTCGTCTTACAAGGCAGGCAATACGGCAGTCTTTATAATGATGGATGAAAGTCTGGCTTCTGGCGAAAATAATCAAGTACCGTTCGTTGTGGTAGCACCAAGTGTCAAACCCAAAACGATTGTTACAACCCATTTGGATCATTACGATATTTTACGAACGACTGAGGCACTACTTGGAATGACGCCATATCCAGGTGCTGCTAATACTGCGCAGAATTTATCATCATCGTTTAATCTATGAAGGCACTAACAACATGGATAATAGCAACCAATCAGACCAACCAGAAAACAACTCGGTTATTAGTAACGGATATACTGCGATGAGTTCAAATGGCATAGTCACGTCAGACCAAAACAACAAGATGCCCAACAATTTAATAAAAGCAGTACTTGTGTTTGTAGTTCTAGTAGTGGTTGGAGGATTGGCAGCCTATGTTGCCTTTCATAATAATCAAACCAAACCAAGCAAAACGGTTGCGACGGCAGGCGATGAAATTCCCTTTAAATACCAAGCGACCGTCGTTATTCAAAATCATCAAGTCGTACCAGCCACTATTAGTGTCCACCCGCAAACTGATATGTATATAGAAAATCACGATAGCGTTGACTACCATTTAGATACCAATCAGCTCAATAGCGACAGTACGTTCTCTCTAACTTCAAACGGCAAGTCCTTTAGCTACGTAGAAGATGCGTTTGCCGATAATATCACGATTCCGGCAAACGGCGGGTATAGTTACGTATTCGTTACAAAGGGCACCTATTATTACCACGATATTAATAACCCCAACATTAGCGGTGAAGTTATAGTAAACTAATTTTTTCAATTTAAGCCGACTAATTATTTATTCTTTTTAATCGCCAAAATCATCGCAATACTTTTCACTTTTCGATAATTTTTCGCAATGTATTTATGTTTCTGTTTGTATTTAAGTATTTATAGGGCGCTTTTGTAAGAAATTTCGCAAAATTACTTTTGAGCGTTAAGCCAATCGGAACACTCCAATAGATAACACCATCACCAACCCGTATCGATTCAATATTGTTATCATGTTCCGAAGCCTCATTAAACAGTTGATTTTCAAGATTATTTTCTAAAAAGATTACATAACGATGACGGTTAACATCAGACATAAAAGGGTTACCGGCAATGATAGTCTTCAGTTTTTCAAAACTAAATACTTGAATTTTTAATGGGTAGTTAAAGTTGTCTTCTAGTTTCTTTTCAATGATTGGCTTCAACTTTGATAAATCAAGGTCAGTTTCAAAAATAACGTTGCCAGTTTGTAATACTGTTACAATTGAGTTGAAGCCGAGGCTTGCAAAAGTCTTTTTTAGATCTGACATTTTGACCATACGGCCACCGACATTAATACCCCGTAAAAAAGCTACATATTTTGCCATGAACTGATAATATCGTCGTATTCAGAGATGATCAAGCACCTCTTTGTTATAGTAATAGGAAGTAGAGAGGGAGCTAAAACTGATGAAATTACAAAGCGGCAGCACCATCACTTTAAACAATAAGACTCAGATGCCACGGATCGGTTTGGGTGTATACGAAATTCCTTCCGGAAAAGCGACAGAAGACGCAGTTACCTGGGCACTCCAAGCTGGCTATCGACACATTGATACAGCCAAGCTTTATCGGAATGAACGATCGGTCGGTAAAGCCGTCCGCGAAAGTGGGATAGCTCGCGATAAAATATGGGTTACCACTAAATTATTCCCAACCGATAATCTTCGCATCGAAAAAGCATTTGAAACGAGTCTTAATAAATTGGGACTTGAATATGTTGATCTTTATTTAGTTCATTTCCCAATCCCCGGTCTTTTGACGAACGTCTGGAAACACATGGAATCTATTTACAGAAGCGGAAAGGTCAAGGCAATTGGTGTTAGTAATTATAGCGCTCGTCAACTGCAACAGATACTTGAAGTGGCCGCCATACCGCCAAGCGTCAATCAAATGCGCTGTTCTGTTTTTGGCTATAACAAGCAGGTGTATGACTTATGCCAACAGCAAGGTGTTGCCTATGAAGCTTATAGTCCCCTAACAAGAGGAAAACAGCTTAATAATGAAGAAGTTATTCGGATTGCCGATCATTATCATAAATCGCCGGCCCAGATATTGCTTCGTTGGGCTCTTCAAAAAAATATGATAGTCATTCCAAAATCGCAACATGAAGCGCGTATTAAAGAGAATATACAAATTTTTGACTTCGAAATTAATGACGAAGATATGAAAAATCTAGATTCATTTTCGAATTGAAAATCGGTTATAACAAAGAAAGTACTTATGGCGCTTGAGTTTTAATAAGAAGCATCTATACTTTGACATATTGAGAATTAACATGACTGGTAATCGGCGTGTATTAAAATGAAAAAATTTTTAAAAAAATGGTTTGAACGTCCCAGTAATATTTATTTAGTAGTCTTTATACTCATTTTTGCCTCTGCCGGGTCAATCCTACTGTTTGGTTCCCACGCTGCAACCTCCAATAAAACCCCAATTCAAGGTCTTTTAGATAGAGGAGGTTTAGGTGGTAATACCTATTCTATGCCCAGTAGTACTGTACTTTCGGAAATAAATGGGGTTGTAGCTAATGTCAGTTGGGCCCAGCTACAAGCCAGCCAAGGCGGAGCAATAAGTTCTACAAATCAGCTTAACAGCGCATTGCAGCAAGTAGCTCAATATAATAGTACTCATAGCCATCAATTAGAAGTAAAAGCTCGAATTTTTGCTGGTACTGACTCTCCGACGTGGGCTGAAAAGATTGATGGCTGGAACCCTGTTAATATCTGTAATCGGCAAAATGGTGGAAGTAATTGTGGCAATATTGGGCCATTTTGGACAACCGATTATGACAATGCCTATAAGACGTTCATGATCGATCTAGCCAATGCCACGGATGCTAATGGCTACACTTATGATAACGACCCCTTGCTTCATGATGTCACAATTGCGCAATGTATGACCATCTATGCCGAACCATTTCAGCGAGATGATCTTAATCTGGGTCAAGTACTTTATTACACTCCTTCGACCGATCCGCAGCCTAATTACACTGGATTGCCGTATAGCGTAAGCAATGATGAAAATTGTTTGACAGATTCAGTGGATAACATGGGTGCAGCCTGGAAACACACCAACATTAGCTACTCACTTAATCCCTTTAAGCCATGGACAAATGCCACTACTCAATCCAGCAGTCCTGGAGAATCTTTCACGAATACTATCATGCAACATTGCCGGGCAGTACTAGGTAGTCAATGTACGCTAGAGAACAACTCAATCCGAGATAGCTACATCGGTCAACAAAATCAATCCGGTAATTTATACTATGACATCACAAATAAAGGCCCTGATATTACCTACCAGACTGCTACATCAAGTTCAGTAGGTAATCTAGATAATACAGTGGCCTGGGCTGCGCAAATTGGCGCTAATGCCATAGAACTACCAAATGGTTATAGCTCCTTACTAACTAGCGCTCAAATGAGCACTTTGTCAGCAGCGCTACTCGCTAATCCCATGAATGGTTCCACCTCCCCCTCTCCCAGCATCAGTTCTCTATCCCCCTCATCCGGTCTGACTACTGGTGGCAATAGTGTTTCAATAGGACTAGCTAACTTTCCGTCTGGTACACCCTCTTCTGTCACTTTTGGCGGTACAGCCGGGACTGGTATATCTCGTTCCGGCAATACGGTTAATGTGACGGTTCCAGCTCATAGTGCCGGAGCGGTCACAGCCACTGTCACAATTGGTAGTAGTTCTGCTTCATCTAGCTATACCTACAATAATCCAGTACCACAGTATCCTGATCTAATTGTTACCAGCCTTAGTGTTAGTCCGTCTTCTCCAGTCATTGGTGATGACGTGACATTCTCTATGGTTGTTAAGAACCAAGGAGCAGCAGCTGTTCCTTCTGGTACAGCTATTGGCGGAGCTTTTCTAATTGATGGTACTGATGTAACCCTAGAACGTGGTTTCAGCAGCGGTCTAGCTGTAGGCAATACGGTTACTCTAACCGCTAACCAAGGCTCGGGCAGCAATAGTCATAGTTATTGGATAGCTGTAGCCGGTAACCATAGCTTAGAAGGCTATGTTAACGACCAAGGCACCATTACTGAATCTAATAGTAGCAATAACACACTATCCCAAGCATTGAACGTACCTAATCCACCACCACCACAAGCCCCCAATCCGCCGACTAACGTTCATAGTACTTCTCAAACCATATCTAGTATTAGTCTAGCCTGGACCGCTTCCGTACCAGGTAACAATGGTGATCCGGCTTCTCAGCTAACCTATTACATTAACCGTAATGGATCATTAGTCGGTCATACCGCTCTGGGTGTAACGTCATACACAGATAGCGGGTTATCTTATGCTACTACCTATGACTACACTATCTATGCTGAGGATACAGCCAACCGGGCTTCAGCTGACTCCAACGGCTTTACCCAGGCAACCGCTAACCTTAACTGTGCCACTCCAGCTGCTCCTGGTAACTTCAAAGGCAGTGCTAGTAGTGATGGTACTAGCGTTAACTTAACCTGGAATGCTGTGACGGCTATAGCTCCTTGTGCCATTGCCCATTATGAACTAGAACAGAATGGTGTCACTATTGCTCAAGTTAATGCTCCAACCACTTCATATAACGTCACTAACCTAACCCCAGCTACTACCTATACCTTTAACGTTCTAGCTGTTACTAATGACTCTCATGCCGGAGCCAGTTCAACTGTTCAGGTGACTACCGCTACAGTTACTAGTACTATTCCACCAAGTGCTCCAACTAACCTAGTAGCTCTACCAGTCTCAGATAGTCAGGTTAACCTAAGCTGGACCGCTTCAACTGATCCTAGTAGCGGTATTAAAGACTACCAAATAGAAAGAGATGGAAGTGTCATTGGTACTACTAACACTACTAGCTTTGGTGATAGCAATCTAAGTGCTAATACCAGCTACACCTACATAGTGATAGCAGTAAATGGCGTAAACCTAACCACTGCCTCATCAGCCCGGTTAGTGTCACTACCTTACAAGCACCTAGTAGTGGTGGAGGGGGATCCGGTAGTGGTAGTGGCGGAGGTTCAGGATCAGGCGGTGGAGCATCAGGTACGATTGGTACTACCCCATTAATCCCATTGCTGCAGAATACTACCAGTGTCGGTAGTGGCAGCGATAGTTCTAATAACTCCTCTGGGGGAACTGACCAATCCTTTAATCCGACAGCGACTAACCCGGTTAGTGATAACCCCAGTGCAGTTAATACCACGCCGCAGAGTAAGGGCAGTGTGAAGACGGAGAGTATTAAAACACGAATAGTATACGCTCGATTCCGGGGTTGGTCTAATTATGCTGACCGTATTAGCATTTATCTGGTATATACGTCTTCGAGCCAGAACTCGCTTCGCAGTACTCTAGAAAACTCGGTATGGTACCGCCTGATATTGAAATGTTATCTGAAGAGAGAGGCAATTCTAGACTTAACTGCCGGTACTATTATTAAGCCCGGATGCGAATTCAAAAGATAAGGAGCGACGTTAAATAATGAATACACTCCCCTCATACGGATCCAGCCAAGATTCCAAAAGATCTAATGGTCGTTAGCTGTTGGTGTCGTTGTGTTTATAGCCCTCGGTATCTTCCTGCTGATTCATGCTCTGTCTTCCCTCTACCCAGGAGATTGCCGCTGCGCCGGTCGCCGTCGTTCAAATAACTTCTTCTGGCTTTGTGCCATCTACAATTGAAGTTAAAGCTGGTACTAAAGTAGTCTGGGTCAACTATGACCAATTACCCCATCAAATAGCAGCTGATCCATATCCTTCCATAGTCAGCTACCAGCTTTATATGCTCCTAAAGCTCTAGGCTACAAACAAACCTATAGCTTTATCTTTACTAAAGAAAGAACCATTAACTATGGCGACCAATTAAACCCGACCTGGCAAGGGACGGTGGAGGTAGTGAGGTAAGAAAATATAAATCATGCAATCAAGTTTTGGATGGCCATCGTGCATACTATTGGCTCGAAAAACCAAGGGAATTAGGATTGTTTATTGTTAAATACTACCGTAGACACTAACATTTTAACATGTCGAAGAATATAGTTTTGGTTACATGTTGAATCTTTCTTGCATTACTCGGATTTTTTATTTCAAATTTTGTCGTATCCGGAAAAGAAATCGGTCACAATATGATCTGTGCTTACTCCCAGCTTTTTAGGTATCACCGCTAAGGCTTCAACCATAGTTTCCGGACCTGAAAGGTATATATATGGACCGTCTACTAAATCAATAGCTTGCTTCAAGCGGACTTCGTCAATATGCTCTGGTTCAATAATGTAATTAATTATTAACTCTTTATTGCGATGGGCAAATCCATCGAGTTCGTCCTTAAAAAGGATATCTGTTATCGTGGTTCCCGTAGAGCAAATGTACCTTTAGCTTATGGCCATTATGGTCGGCATCAGCCAAGATTGATCGGAATGGCGTAATACCAATGCCGCCTGCCACAAAAATATAGTTACGCTTTGGGTCAGTCACGACGAAGTCGCCTTCAGGCCCATCGGCCTCAATTTCCGCTCCGACCGGCAACATCTATCAGAGCATTTTTGAAAGAGCTCGGTTTCGGTGAAATACGTGTGGTTACATGGACATGCCCTTCAAAAGGTGCGGCTGAAATAGTGAACATACGGTCATCTATGGCGATCGTCCGTGTTAGGGTGTGGTAAGACATAGTGTAAAAATTGTCCGGGCTTCCAGCTGAGCGGCCCCTTTGGATCGAAAATAAAGGTCGTAACACTCATTAGTTTCTGATCTTTTATTAACTAATTTTAACTTCATATCGTAACCGTTAACTCACTGATTTCTTCACGAGTGTTAGCAATCCTTGTTTCTTTCATGCAGCTGTCAACTTCTTCAAAGTAAAAGACATAGGCCACATGTTTCCATCATCGAGGTTCGCAATGTCGTTAAAGCCGACTGTCATGTATCTCTCGTTAAAGCGTTGGGCAGGGCGGAAGAAGCAGACGACCTTACCATCCTTATTAGCATACGCAGGCATACCATACCAAGTTTTCGGCATGAGTTCTGGTGCATTAGCTTTAATAATAGGATGGAGATCGCTCTCCAAGAGCACGATCGGTATCTGTCATTGCAGCGATCGTTGCTAGTTACTGCGGTTTCACCCTCGGCTCTCTGTTTCGCTTCCTTGTCATTTATAGGCAAATAGATGATTTGCGAGGCGAGAGACTGTACAACTGCGAGCCTTTTTCAATAAGTCCAATTCGCTATAGTTGAAGAAGTTAAGCGGAAAAAGCCTACAGAACCTGAAGGAATATCTGTTTGGTACATAGATCGAATTAAATTTGTATTGGCGAATCTCTCAAAAAGGCTGTAAATTGACATTCCCTCAAAGGAGATCAAATTAACGACCCAAATAAATTTTTAAAACACTGCTTGTTTAACCGTTCCATCGATTATTTCTTCCAATGTGAATACTTTATTGCAAATTAATTATAGACACTTATCCTTAAGCAATTACTTGAAATTAGAGTTATAGTCAATAGGATATTTAGGATATTATGGACTCAAGGATAGCATTAGAGAAACAAGTATATAAAGCGGCTCGGGACTTTGGCATTAGTTCAGTGTTATTTCGTAACGCTATAGGAAGAAAACTAGGCTTAAACGTTACCGATACTGAGTGTCTTAGTCTTTTATCTATAAAAGGAGTATCTACTCCTACAGAGCTGGCACATTATACTGGTTTAACTACAGGCTCGACAACAGCAATGCTGGATAGATTGGAAAAAGCTAAATATATTAAACGCAAGCCCAACCCTAAGGATAGGCGCGGAGTATTGATTGAGATTCGCAAGCAATATGCAGAAACTGCTGGGCCATTTATTGCAGGAATCCAGAAAGCCCATAATATGAGCTAATAGATAGCTACTCAAGCAAAGAACTTGAAGCAATTGCTGACTTTTTAACTCGCTTTGCTAATAATGTCAGAGAGTATACGGATAAAAATTAGTGGTTTGCCCTCTTACACCACCAGGTACTAGAACTTTTTAACAGATACGAATGAAGCCCTAAAGACAACCCTTACAATTTCAAGAAAAGTTCTTATATGTTTGTGACTAATGGAGGCCCGCCGTAGACTTTACTACGACAAAAATTTAAGGAATTACGGTCTATTTATTAAATCTTTAGTTAATACTAGCAAGCGTAGTCTTGGTCAATCTTACCGCTATACTGAATAAGCCAAGTTGTTCCGCCAGTAAATTGATGCCCAGTACAGTAAGTTTTAGCTTGGTTGGCAGTTTTCCATGTTGTAGCTCCCCACGAAGGCCAGTTATTTAGCCAAGTTCCGGTTACGCCTTCCCATTGGACAGTAGTACTGTAAGCACCAACAATGGTCGCTCCAGAAGCAACTAGAGCGTCATATTCGCCTTGCAGACTATTTTGATTTTGAATCGAATTTTTCGACCAAGTATTTGCGGTCTCTACGTCTAGCCACCAAGTCGAAGTATGAATTCCCTCATTTAAAGCAGCATTATAGGCGTACAAACCAGCATTATATCCATAGTTATAGGCTAAACAGTTGTTATCGCCGGTTGCACAGACGTGCGGGCTGATAGGATTAATGTGGCTTGAACTACTATCCCAGCCAGTATTTACATAAAGACTAAGGTTTTTATATTTTGCAGCCTCCTTAGTTAAACAAGGGTTAGTTGAATAACCCAAACCATCGGTTACACCAACGATACCAAAAGATGAGCTGGTTATTTTGGAATTACAATTAGGCCAAGAAATATCACTACCTACCGTACCTTTTACATATATTCCTTGCGCAAATGCTGAACTTCCAAATAGAACCAATGTTGCTAAAAAGGAAAAAGCAATTGCTGGTAATTTTAACTTCATAAGACTAAATACTACACTATTTTCAGTTGACCTTCGATCGTTAATACTGTTTTGGACTCGAACTTATTAACAAATACTGAGGAAGCTCTTAAACAAC
Organism: uncultured Candidatus Saccharibacteria bacterium; assembly: GCA_963707285.1. Lineage (GTDB taxonomy): Bacteria > Patescibacteriota > Saccharimonadia > Saccharimonadales > UBA4665 > CAVPPA01. The sequence continues at coordinate 22,741 of CAVPPA010000003.1, read as the reverse complement.
ACTTACAACTTAGAGACTAATCCCTATCTTTTGGCAACTTTTGGAGGGCCATCGTGGAAGCTGAAGTAACTGCAATAAAACATGCGGAGTCAATTATTATTGCTTCACTGGATTCTGAATAAAACTATTGCGTGGGCCACGTTATTTTGCTAAAATAGAGTTATGAAACGAAATATTACAGTTCAGCTCGACGAAAAGGTAATCCAAAAGGCTCGCATGGTGGCTAATAAGCGTTCAATGTCTATTAGCCGTCTTGTAAGTGAAGAGATTAGTCATGCAGCCGATAAGGACATGGCTTGGGAGAATGCTAAGAAAACAGCTCTAAGACAACTAGATAACCCTTTCCATTTAGGAGGTGGTAAGTTACCTTCTAGAGAATCCCTACATCAACGATGAATCCCCTCATATTTCTAGATACCAATGTCCTAATATACGCATACGATGTCGACGAGAAAGACAAGTACGAAAAAGCTCAGACAATACTAAGAGGTTGTTGGGAAAAAGAGAACGGAACTGTCAGTACTCAGGTACTACAAGAGTTTTATTCTGCCGTCACTCATAAAATACCGAAACCCTTAGCAAAACGAGACGCTCGCGATGTTGTTCGTACTTACCAGGCATGGCCGATGTATTCAATTACTGTCGATGATATTATTGATGCCTCAGAACTTGAGGAGCAGCTTAGATATTCGTTTTGGGATTCTCTAATTATTGTGGCTGCACAAAAGGTAGGAGCAGAGCTACTCTACAGCGAAGACATGCAAGATGGCCAACAGATAGGAAGTCTGAGGATTGTTAATCCTTTTAAATAAATGGAGGGCGTATGTGAAGCTGTTGCAACCGTAGTTAGTATGAGAGCTAAGGTTTATTTCATTCTAGAGTTTAATATTTCTTGAGCAGATATATTTACAAGTTCCGAGGCTTTTTTACTGGTTTTATCTGAATAACTCTTACATAATTCGTAGCCGTAGCTGTAGCCAAACCATCTATCAACATTTTTGCTCCCATAGAACCATTTGCTGTGATCATAGCCTTTTGAATTAAGCAGCTTCTTAGCTCTTGTTATTTGGTTATCTTTTAGGGTAACTTTGGCAAATATTGGTACGTTGCCACTATGTTGTTCTTCGTATAAGCAAGCCAAGCCTTCTGTAATCATTGCTTCACCCAAAGTTTCTCCATAACCAGGTTTACGCCATCTCATAGAATGATGAATTTCGTGTAAAAGCGTATCGCTCAATCCTTTTTGTGTGATCTTGTCTGATTTAGGATCGAATGAAACGTATATATGATTAGGGCCAGGAAAGTGTCCGCCAATTCCATATTCTGGTATTACCGAAGCCGAAGCCGAGACAAATATTATATCTATTTTGTTAGCGTGAAGCTCTTTTTCAACAATAGGGATTACTTCGCTTATGGACGAGGCAATTAAACCTTGCAGTTCATCAAGTTTGCCAGTTGAATTAGCGACATAATAATGAATTGATGACATAAATCCATAATAACAAAAAACAGAGGTTCATTAATTGTGTTTAAACATAAGCGGTATGGAGGGCCAGGAGGGACTTGAACCCTCGACACCCTGCTTAAGAGGCAGGTGCTCTAACCAGCTGAGCTACTGGCCCATTTACTAACACCCAACTTTAACAAATTACCCCTGTTTTGACAAGCTACGAACAATAATAGTTAGGATATTAGTCATTACTATTTGTACAATAAGAAACGTGAAATTACTTAATGGCCGAGATCTGGCTGACTATATTAAAGAACGACAAGCCCGCGAAGTTAGAACTTTACGCCAAACAGGGAATCAGTCTTACCCAAACTTGCCATCATACAAATTAAAGATGACCCTGTAATAAATACCTATGTCCGGCTTAAGCAGAAATATGGTGCAGAAATTCATATTGAAGTTGACGTTCACCGTGTTAGCCAAGACGATACAATCGAACTAATTCATAAACTCAACATAGACAAAAGTGTCCACGGTATTATTGTTCAATTACCGATTGAGAATCCGGCGCAAACCGATGAAATTGTAAATAGAGTAGCAGCAAATAAAGACGTCGATGCGCTTGGTGAACATGCTCTATTTGAGCCGGCTACACCAATGGCTATTATGTGGTTACTTTCCGGGTATAACATTGATTTTCGCGGTAAAAAGGTGCTGCTTGTCGGCAGAGGTAAGCTAGTTGGAGCTCCCCTGGAAAAAATACTCAAAGCCTCCGATATCGATGTTGAAACATTTGATCGAGGCGCTAAGGATTTATCAGCTCACACAAAAACAGCTGACATTATTATTACTGCAACCGGTAGTCCAGCTATTTTATATTCGGAGATGATTAAAGAAGGTGCAGTGGTGGTCGACGCCGGAGTGGCAAGTGAATCGGGCAAGACTGTTGGCGATCTTGCAGCCTGATGTCTATGATAGGGCGGACCTGACGGTTACACCCCCAAAAGGTGGCGTTGGTCCATTAACTGTTTGTGCCTTATTTGAAAATGTTATCCGTGCGGCGCGAGCGACTGTAAAGCCATGAAAATCGGTGTTTTTGACTCAGGGGTAGGCGGTAAGTCTGTTGCCCTAGCTATCCAAAAAGCTTTTCCTGGATATGAAATCGAATATGTAAATGATAAGCAGCATGTACCATATGGCAATAAATCTCCTGAAGAATTATTTGGATATGTCGTACCAATCTTACAGGATTTGGCTATCCGCTGTGAGGTTATTGTCATTGCTTGTAATACAGTAACTACTACACTTAATCACTCAACTGCGTAAGATTATTCCGGTACCTCTGATCGGCATTGAGCCGATGGTTAAATCGGCTGCCGAGCACACAAAATCTAATATTGTCGCTGTTTGTGCTACTCCGGCAACTTTAAAAAGTGAACGTTATGCGTGGTTAAAGAAAACTTATGCGAAAGGCATAAAAGTTATCGAGCCAGATTGTAGTGATTGGGCCTATATGATTGAGTCCGATTCTATTAACAAAAGGAAAATAGGAGAAAGAATTGATTCAGCCTGTCGAGCTGGTGCCGACGTTATTGTACTTGGCTGTACGCATTATCACTGGATAGAAAAACTTATAAATAACATTACAAATGGAAGAGCTATAGTAATTCAACCCGAACAAGCGATCATCGCTCGTCTTAGGCAGGTATTAGCAGAGCATTCACTGCCTGCTTAAATTGATCGCCGCGGTCTTTATAATCTTTAAACATATCAAAGCTGGCACAGGAAGGTGAAAGTAGTACTACATCGCCTGGTTGAGCTTTTTGTGAGGCCTCTGACACTATATCCTTCATATTATTTCCACCAGTGCTGAAACCGGTGAAACCGGCCTTGTGTAAGGCTGTATGAATACGCGTAGCTTGTTCGCCAATAAGTAAAACATGACGAATGTTACTATGTGCAACCTCATTTGCAAGATCATCATAGGATGCTCCTTTATCCGAACCACCGAGAATAATAACCTTAGGCTGTTTAAAGGCTTGGATTGCCACGATGGCTGTTTCGGGAGTAGTTCCAAAGCTGTCATCGTAATAGGTAACTTCGTTTACTTCTCGAACTCGTTCCAAGCGGTGCGGTAAACCGGCAAAAGTGGTTAATACAGAGCGCAAAGCTTGAATGTTTGTTGTAATCGGCCATACTGCCGTAACTGCTGCGCAAACATTTTGCCAATTATGTTCTCCTAGAAGCTTGAGCTCGCCGGTTGAACAAATAGTATTGCCATCGATTACTACTTCGTTATTTTCAATATGAGCACCGGGATCTGCCAGGTAAGGAATCTTAGATCCGGGACTTTTCTCAGCGATTTTTCGGGACGGATCGTTTAAAGCACAATAAATAGCTCTATCAGAATTAGATTGATGTGCAAAAAGTTGAGCTTTAGCCAGCATGTAATCGTCCATATCGGCATGCCAATTTAAATGCTCGGCCATAACCATCAGACAAATTGCCGTCGCCGGACTGTATTTCAGATCAATTAGCTGAAAACTGGATAGCTCAAGCACCACCCAAGATTTTTCAGTTAATTTTGGCAAGAATTCTAGGGGTACTAAACCAATATTGCCACCTAAATAAGTTTCATAACCCGATGCATTTAACATCTTGGCAATGAGCGTTGAAGAAGTGCCTTTACCCTTTGTACCAGTCACTCCAATAATGTGCTTGGTCGGACTGACTCGAAAAAATTCATTAATAACAGTGGTAATCTTATTTTTTACGTTTGGATTATCCTTTAAAATTATCTCTGGATTAATACCAGCACTGCGTACAATAACATCAAATCTGTCTAGGTCATTTAAGTAATCTTCGCCTAATTGTTGGGCTATATTTTCAGGTATGTCTGATACCTTATTCGTATCTTGATCGCAAACAGTAACTTGTGCTCCGAGCTCGGTGTAATAATCAAGTGCAGCTTTTCCTTCCAAACCAATTCCGATAATAGCTACTTTCATATGCCTAAACTATACCTATACGACAAAAAAGAGACAATTATTCAGCTAATTTAGCTTTTACAAGTTCGGCAACTTGTCTTGGTGTCATATCGGCCTTTAGAATAACTGCACTGACACCTAGAGTGCGTACTTTATCAGGAATTTCTTGCTCACCTTTGTTTGTCAGAATAACTACCTTGATATCCTTACCCCACGAAGTTTTGCGCATCTTTTCAAGCATTTCGTCCCCATTCATCTCGGGCATCATTAGATCAAGCAAGATAATATCTGGCTTCATACTTTCTGCAAGTCCTAATCCTAGTTTGCCATTTTCAGCAGTTTCCACTTCATAAGCCTCTGCTTCAAACTTGAACCGATACATTTGAGATATTGCTTGATCATCTTCTATAATTGCGATTTTTGTTGCCATAGTTCTATTTAAAGTTTAACATAGCATCTCAACGTAAATGATGTTCATCATTTAAGCCAAGACTTCTCGAATGATATCTATTACTTGGGTGGGTGTGTAGTGAGCTTTTACAATATAGCGATCTACTGCTAGTAATCGCAGATTTTGTGGTGCTTCGCTCTTACTAATATTAGTTAATACCACGACGCGAATGTCACTTCCCCAAGGGGTCGCACGCAATTTTTCTAGCATTTCTGTCCCATCCATAATTGGCATTCGAAGGTCTAATAAAATTAACTCTGGATTGAAGGATTTGACTACTTTTAATCCCTCAACTCCGTTTGAAGCTAAACCAACTTTAAATCCTTCAATCTCTAACTTCATTTTATACATAAGTTGTATTGCAGGATCGTCTTCGATAATACAGATTTTTATAGGCATATATTGTGCTTATCCTTCTCTTTGACAGTGCATAGAACTTATGATACATTTGTATCAGTTCTTTGGCAGATTACAACAACACTTTTCCTGAATAGGATAGGTGTTGTTTTTTATTTTAAATAATGAAATAAAAACTTGCATAAATTAACCAAAATAGTATAAAATATAAACATAAGGACTACTATGAATATTCATCTTTGTTCAGGTTTAGGTAGTGGACCCACTAAATTATCAGCATTTGATTCTGCACTTAATGATGCAGGAATAGCTAATTACAATCTTATAAAACTCAGTTCTGTTATTCCTCCAAAAACTATAATCAAGGAAATTGAAGGCAATTTACCTTCGAAAATAAGACCAGGACAGTGGGGGGACCGTTTATATGTTGTAATGGCAGAAAAGCGAGTTGATACTCCAAATGTTGAAGCTTGGGCAGGAATAGGTTGGGTTCAAGATCAAAAAACTGGTAAAGGTTTATTTGTTGAACATGAAGGAGAAAGCGAGAAAGCTGTTCGTCGCGATATTAAACAAAGTCTTGTAGCATTAATGGCTACTCGAAATGTAGATTTTGGAGAGATTAGAATGAGAGTTATTGGTAAAACCTGTACCCATCATCCAGTTTGTGCATTGGTTGTTGCCATATATCAAGCGAGTAATTGGGATAAAACTACCGTTTGAGCCGGAAGAATATATAATCTATCATGCCTAAATCAACTATTGAAGTTGTTCCCCAACCTGAGTCATATAATAATCATGAGAATCCAGTAATAGATACTGAGTCTGCAGATGGATTATTAGCATTTAACCTCGAAATACAAAGAAAACCTCGCTGGGAACGTTTGATTGAACATGGTAAACAACTTGGTCAAATAGCATGTGCGTTTATAGAAGTTTCGCCCGCAAATGAAGCTATACGATTAGGTGTATTTGGAGGCGTTATGGCAAGTGTTTCCCGAAGTCCAGAAGCAGGAGCTATTTCATACGGTCTATCTACGCTTTTAGTTGAAGGAATTGGTGTTGTTGCCGCTGCTCCTTTACTTGAAACCAATTTAAGTAAAAAATTTGTGAATATGTTAAACAATAAAATTGCTAAATTTAGAAAAAATGAAGATTCTCTTAAATTATCTCCGCTCAGTAAAGCCACAGCAGCATTTTTAGGGGGCTCTGTACTCTCTATGTCAATTGAACAACTCGAAGACAATACACGTAATATTGAGCAGAATGTGCATTTTGGCCTTAAAGTATCAGCTGCATTAGCGGGTGTATGTGCTGTACAGGGTGCCTTAATGAGCGAGGGAATTAATTTGGGAATCGATCATCCTCAAGTTTTTGGTCCAATTGCAGGAGTAACAGCTCTAGCAGCCGGAAGTCGTTACATACATAAAAGATTTTTCCATAAGGAAGATCTTAAAATGGCAGACAAGTCCACTAACACGATAGAAAATTAATTACTTGTAATAGGTTTTTTGAATAGGAGAATATGGTATGACAAATGCAGAAATTAATTTACCGGAAGGCGAAACGGCAATGTCAAAATTAATTGACTACGATATGTATAGTCAATTATTACAAAATAGTAATATAGGTCCTCAATTATTGGGTTATCAGTCGGCCGATTACCAAAAAGTGCTACAAGATCCTGACACTCGATTTATTAACTTAGAGATTAATAAAGAAGAGCAAAATTGGCCTTTATTATCTCCGATTTGTCATAATACCGAATACGTTAATGATTATTTTACTGAACATTACGGATCCGACCAGATTGTATACTTTTTATCTCTCCCACCGCGTGAATTGATAGTTGAAAATTCTGATGTAGCATTCGATATTGCATCAAAGCTATTGGAAACCTCAAATGAGAACGCTGTAGTAGTACTGGAGGAGTTTGCTGATGAAAACATAGTAAAATATTTGGAAAGTTTGATAAAAAATATTCATCCTAATGCTAATCTTTTAGTTGATGAGTTTAATGATCCAAAGAACTATACTCCGGCGGCATCAATTCATTATCAAGGTAAAGCAATTGTTGGAAAAAGATCCGGTGTCTCGATAGTTAAACATGAAGCCGGTGACTTAAATTCTTTTAGACTTGAATATAAAAAGCTTATAGAGACTGGCGAATTAGATATTAACGCTCCTACCAAGACAGTGCTTTTAGACTCTAATGAAATGGACAAATCTCTAGACACTCCAACTTCACAAACATACCTTGAAAGATTGTGGCAAATATATGATAGTCGTTTTAGTAGACTTATTGAAAATTATCCTGCTCGTGGAGCGCAGACTTTTTCAGAACTTGAAACGATGGCCAAAGATTCAAATACTTTTGTTTTAGCACAAATGGTCGATAAAGATATTGTTGCATTTGCCATGTTTGTGGGAGACATAAATGCCTGTGATTGGCTTAATACTGATTATTATAAAGAAAAATATCCAAACGAAGCTCTTCTATATTTTCCATGTATCGCCTCAGATGATAGTAGGCAAGGAAGTCAATATTCTTTAGATTTGATTAAGTTGCTAACAAAAATAATAACGCCACCAACAGAATATGTACGTATTGTTTTTCAGTGTACAAACATATCATCAGAATATATACCGAGAATTGTTCGATTAGGCATAAATGCTAGTAACATTGCGGTAATGGAAACTACTCCTCAAGAGATGTTCCGTTACAACTATTTAGGCATACGTATTACTTCGCAGGTGTAATAGTATATTTTTTAAAAAAGCCAACCGGTCTTAGTCCATTCTTATAACGACGCAGTCCTTCTATGCCCAAATCCATTTCTAAATTTATGTATGGAATGTTATCTTTATTTGCGAGTATTGCAAGTTGATGAATTGCATAATCAAATACATGTGGCAGTTCATTTTGGACTTTTATATGGTGAACAATATAATATTGACCATCATGTGATATGTGGTATAGAGCGAATCCATGCAAAATATCGTTAACATATATGCATAAATTTCTAACTTCTAACTCGTCTGATTTTACTATACTAATATTTAAAGCTTTGACCTCATCTCCGTATGGGTCGTTGTGATTATCAGAAGATAAGTTCCATTTTAAGAAGTTATTAATTAATAAGTGTTGATTCTGTTGTTGATTCAAGTCTATTGAAGTTACTTTAATATTTTGTGCTCCCGCTTCTCTTATAAATCTATTAACTTTTCTTCTTGTTCTTGAAAGAGATGGATTTTGCAATGATTTAAGTTCATCGGATCTATAAAGATATTCGTTATAATCTTCTTCTTCGGTGATATTAAATCGATTTGGGTTTTTGATAGACTTAACTACAAATTCAGGGACGTGGACTAATTTTTGTAGTTCCTTATTTAATACTAAATTGTGATAAATCAAATCGATCGATTTATCTATATCTTCAGTACCTATAAAACTATGACCTGAGTTAATATCTTCTCTTGGGAAACGATAAAGCAGTATTAGGTTTGACCCCATTACTGAAATGGACATATCGTTTGTAAAATTCCACCAAATCATAAGAGTCGAATAACTTAAGTCGGAAATAGGTGGATATTTAGATATTAGTTTCTCGAACTCGGTACGGTTGGATTGGTTAAGATTCGAAAAATTAGGATAATTTGCAAACATTCAGATGGATTATGCCTACATATTAAACCAAGCGCAAGCTATAAAATTACATAAATATTGTAGTATTAAAGTAATGCTTACTGAATCTATTATATATTTGCCTAGTGTTATCGGCATATTCCTTATAGCGGTCTTTGTGATGGTAAGAAGTACCCAACTTACATTCCGGTTGTATGGACTATTCTCTATCACCCTTGGTCTTTTTTTAATGCTTGAATATTTAATTGATGCACATATCGGAATTGGAAAATTATGGTTGCAGCTAGATTTCTTGGTTTCGTTTTTCTTAGCTGCGTTGGCTGTAGCTTTTGTCTATTCGTTTCCCGGAAATTACAAAATTCCACCAAAAATGCAACTAGCTCTATCTGTACCTGTTATAATTTTTGCTCCATTATCATTTACTTCACTTTTGGTTAAGGGTGTAACTTATGGCTTAAAAGGTAATACTATTTTCCAAGCCGGACCGTTATATTCGATTCAAACAATCGCATTGATTATTTACTTAATTTTTGCACTAGTAATTCTTATTGGACACCTTAGAGTAAAAGATGCAAAACAGAGAAGTCAAACTTATTTTCTACTCTTCGCATTTGCAATTGCTTTAATTGGTAATATCTTGGCAGGATATATTTTTGCGGATAGTACTTATTGGCAAATGGCACGACCTTTGTCGATTTTTATAATGATCTGCATCATAACTTATGACATCATTAGGTATCGACTTTTTGATATGCGACCGGCAGTTGCTAGAGGCGTAGCCTACATATTTTCACTCGGTTTAATTAGCTTAATTTATGGCATATTTATCTATCTAATATCATCGTTGACGACTTTTAGTCATCAAGCTATAAATCTACAGCGCGCTGAGTATATATGTTTTACATTAATCATGGCTTTATCCTTTCCGAGAACTAAGTTGTTTTTTGCAAAAATTACTGACAAAATTTTTTATCGAGATGCATATGATACCCAAATATTTTTAAGTAACTTTAATAAGATCTTGGTGAACACTTTCGAACTAAATCACATCTTAAGAAAAAGTGCTTTAATCATCGAAGACAATCTTAAGCCTACTTATTGCGCATTTGATATTAAGGCAACAGAAAACACACCTAGGCACGTCATTGGTACGGTAGGTCGCCCTAAATTTATCGAAAGTGACATCGTATCTATAGGAAACTTATCTCCAAAAAAGTATCGAAAGCTTGTAATAACGGATCTACTAGAAGAAAAGTATACTAATGTTCAAACTATTCTACGCTCCAATAATATATCTATAATTGCCCGGTTAGCGTCAAATTCAAACGAAGAAGGAATCGGATACTTAATGATGGGTCCGAAAAAAAGTGGTAATTTGTATAGTTCACAAGACATTAAGGTTATAGAAATTATTACTAATGAACTAGTAATTGCTATTCAGAATGCTTTGCATACCGAAGAAATCGAAAACTTTAACCTGACTTTGCGCGGTAAAGTGGATGATGCCACGCGTAAATTGCAGATGACGAATGAGAAATTAAAACAACTCGATGAAACAAAGGATGATTTCATAAGTATGGCTAGCCATCAACTACGTACACCTTTAACTAGTGTTAAAGGGTATCTTAGTATGGTATTGGAAGGGGATGCTGGAAAAGTTAATGCTACTCAAACTAAAATGCTTCACCAAGCTTTTATTAGCTCACAAAGGATGGTTTTTCTCATAACTGACCTACTTAACGTTTCAAGACTTAAGACTGGCAAGTTTGTAATAGAAAATACACCAGTTGATCTCAGTAAACTAATTCAAGAAGAAGTTACGCAGCTTGTAGAAACTGCACAAGTAAAACATATTGAGTTAAGCTATAACAAGCCATCTGATTTTCCTACTTTAATGTTAGACGAAACAAAAATAAGACAAGTTGGCATGAACTTTATGGATAATGCTATATATTACACGCCCGTTGGGGGACATATCAAAGTAGAACTAATTAATAATCCAAGCACCGTTGAACTTCGAGTAACAGACAATGGAATAGGTGTACCGAAATCCGAACAACATCATCTATTCACAAAATTTTATCGGGCAACAAATGCTCGTAAAACTCGACCAGATGGTACTGGTTTAGGCTTATTTATGGCTAAAAAAGTAATTGCTGCCCAAGGCGGTTCTATAATTTTTGAAAGTAAAGACGGTCAAGGAAGTACTTTTGGGTTTGTATTTTCCAAATCAAAATTAAAAGTACCCGAATCCATTACTCCAACGGGAGGTGGTACTAGATTGGAAAGTCCAGCAGCAAGTACCGAAAAGCAGAATACAAAATCACTCACTCCTGTAAGATAAAGATAATAATATTTATTGTGGATAAGCAGTAGCATATTTTGGTAAATCATGCTATAAAGAAGCATAGTTTTAAAGAGCAATGACTGACCGCTCGGCAAAGACAAAAGATTGTAGAATCTTAGGTGCTAGTTTTAATTAGCTTCTTATGTGTGTTGGCGTGATAGAATAAGCAATAGCAATATATAGGGTGGGAACCGACTTGTTTACCAAAAAAACTATTAAAGACATAGATGTAAACGGTAAAACCGTTCTCCTTCGAGCTGATTATAATGTTCCACTCAAAGCAGGCAAGATAACTGATGATTACCGCATCCAGCAATCAATCCCAACTATTCAATATTTATTAGATAAAGGGTAAAGCTTATTATCTGTTCTCACCTTGGTAGACCAGATGGTAAACCCAATCCTGATTACAGTCTATTTCCTATCGCCAAGCGGCTAGGTGAATTACTCGGAAATGACAAAGTAAACTTTGTGCCCGACTGTATCGGATCAGAAGTTGAGAAGGCAGTAACTGTATTACAACCCGGTCATATATTAGTTCTAGAAAACTTGCGGTTTCATCCAGAAGAAGAACAAAACGATGACCATTTTGCTGGGTTGCTAGCCAGTCTAGCTGAGGTATTCGTCCAAGACGGCTTTGGTGTCGTGCACAGGGCTCATGCTAGCACAGTAGCAATTACCAAGTTTTTACCGAGCGTTGCCGGATTTTTACTGGAAAAAGAAGTCGATACCATCACTAACGTTATGGAAAATCCGAAACGTCCGCTTATGGCGGTTGTCGGCGGCGCCAAGATATCAGATAAAATTGAGATACTTAATAAATTTATCGATATTGCCGACGTTGTCGCTATCGGCGGCGCGATGGCCAATACGTTTTTGCGAGCTGAGGGAATTGCGGTCGCCAAAAGTATGATTGAGCCCGAATCGGTTAATGTCGCTAGCGACATTATTGATAAAGCCCGCCATAAAGCCAAAACGCAGCACTTTATATTTTATCTACCGCAAGACGGCGTAGTAGCTAGCAAGATAGACAAAACAGCACCAACTAGGATCGTTGATTGGAGTGCTCACGTTATTGCCGACATTGAAAATTATCCCAAACGACCACCTCAATCAGTCGGTCAAATTAAAGACAATGAAATGATACTGGATATTGGGCCGTTCTCTGGATCGTTTATGGCTGGACTTATGCAACTAGCCAATACGGTAATTTGGAACGGTACCTTAGGTATTACTGAAACAACCGGGTTACAAGGACCGATTGGTCCTTACGCCCATGGGACGGAGTTGGTTACAGAAGCTATGCTTGGGCAATTCGGACACCGACCCTTTAGCTTGGTTGGCGGTGGTGATACGGCCGCTTATATTGAGCAGAAAAAGCTGGTAAGCGCTTTTGATCACGTTTCGACTGGCGGGGGTGCCTCGTTAGAGCTAATGGCAGGACGAAAATTACCTGGTGTCGAAGCTTTACAGGATAAGGACTAGTGTACAATGAAGCATAAGAATTATGCCAACATCCAAACACCTATAGGAATAATGCCCAATGCGTAAATTGTTGATAGCCGGCAACTGGAAAATGAACCTCAGCGTGACTGAGTCAAGTTTGCTAGTCCACCGTCTAAATCAAAAAATTCAAATTCACCGCGATATAGAAATAGTTTTAGCCCCCAGTTTGCTGGCCTTACAGCCCATCAGTCTGGAAATAGACAGGCGTAAATTTCGTTTGGCTGCCCAAAATGCTTACTTTAAAGATGAAGGACCTTTTACCGGCGAAGTTAGCTTTACCATGCTGAGAGATCTCGTGCATTATGTAATAATTGGCCACTCCGAGACGGCGCATTTATTTTCATGAAACGCTTGATGTGGTTCGAGATAAAGTTGCGGCGGCAGTTCGAAATAGAATTACACCGCTACTTTGTATCGGCGAAACTGAGCAAGAACGTAAAGCCGGTGAAACTAAGCAAGTCATCCATGATCAACTTACAACTGCTCTGAGTAATCTAACGGCTCGGGATGTGGAAGATATGGTAATTGTTTATGAGCCCGTCTGGGCGATCAGTACATTTAACGGCATATTAGCTAAGCCTTATGAAGTCGAAGAGGTGCTAAAACGTATCAGATACGAAATTGAAGAATTATATGGACAAAAAGCCGCTCAAACGGTCAGACTTCTATATGGCGGAAGCGTCGATGAGCAAGTTGTTCGGGGTTATTTAGAGCTGGAAAATTGCGACGGCGCCTTACCGGGAGCAGCCAGTTTGAATTATCATAAATTTGCCGCCATTATCGACTCAGCTTATCGGCTGTTACAGGAACAGAAAAAAGACGATGCCAACTAACAAAGACAATTCAAAACCGCGAAAAGTCATTGACGTTACCGAACCCGGTAAAAGTGAACCATCGGCTTCGGCTCGTCCAATAATTGTGACTAATCGACCAATATTGCAGCAGGATCCTATGGTTGTAACGACTGATGAGACTGAAAAAGATATTGATAACGTTCCTGCCGGCAATGCCCAGAAACCAGCAAATGACCTGAAGAACGTACAAGAAGGACGCACAATTACACCACCTTCGGCACCTGAAGTACCTAAAGCTAAAACAAAAGCTGACGAAACGACCCCAACCCCAAGTGAAGCGGTTAGTGTAACGACTCACTGAACCATCAACCGTAAAGTCTGATTCTGTTGCAGCCGATGAAAAAAAATCAGAAGAACCAGTTGCCGCAACAGTCGAAGCAACTGAAACTAAAACCACTGAGGTTTCAGCCACCCCTACCAAAAAGGAAACGCCTACTACATCCGAAGAGGAAACAAAAGAAACAACTACTACCGAGACGGATAATGATAAACCAACTAGCGGTACGAACGATGATCAATTAGCGCCAAACAAGGTAATGGATGAAGCAGCCAAAAAGGCTCAAGAAGAGAAAGCTGCCAAAGAAGCCGAACTTGAAAAAATTATCGAAAGTAAAAAATATTTTCTACCGATCAATGCCGTTCAGCATAGAAGAAATAAGTTTCGTATCATCTTTTTATTTTTCATATTTATTTTATTAGTATTAGTACTCGCCGATATCAGTCTTGATGCCGGTTTATTGAAAATCAATGGAATTCATCCATTAACGCATTTTTTCAGTTCGCCTAGCTAAATAACGGTCAAATTGTTCGAATTCATCTACCGATATAAAATTATCGGGTTGATTTATTAATTCAGTAGGATCGATCCATTTACCGGCACTATGTTCTTCAGATAATTTAACTTCGCCGCTGACATATAGAGCTTCGTAATAAATGGCTACTATTCTATGGTTTTGTCCACGGCTATGATATTGGCGCTTGGCAATGAATGCTGGTCCGAGTACTTGAAAATGGAAATTTGAGCCGCATTCTTCGGCTACTTCTCTTTCTAAGCAGTTAACAAAAGGAATTTCTAATTCTGATTCATCAACTCTTCCACCGGGAAAATCAAAATAACCGTCTTTAGTAATAAGCAATAAAATAGAGTTTTGTTTTTTGATTATAGCTTTAAGAGTTACCTGAAATAGTGCATGATTTCTCAAGTTCATGGAATTAAGTCTACATTATTAAATAATCGTCTACCTAACTCACCTATAATCAGTTATTGGTACAATAGGATAAGTGATAGATAAACTCTTAGAGGGATTAAATCCGGAGCAGAGACGGGCAGTTGAGACAACTGAAGGGCCGTTGTTAATTTTGGCTGGAGCTGGCAGCGGCAAGACGAAAACGCTAACCCACCGAATTGCTTACTTGATCGCCATGAATAAAGCTACGCCTTATAACATTTTGGCGGTGACGTTTACCAATAAAGCTGCCCAGGAAATGCGATTACGGGTCGCTAGATTACTTGGTGAGCAGGCTGAAAATCGCGGCTTTATGCCTTATATGGGCACCTTTCACGGTATCTGCGTTAAACTGCTGCGCCAAGACGGCGAATATATAGGCATACCACGCAATTTCGTTATTTTCGACCAAGCCGATTGTCGGGCTACAGTAAAGCAAATTATGAAGCAGCTCAGTATTGATGAAAAAAGCTATCCGGCATCTTTACTGACTAGCCTTATTAGCGGGGCAAAGAATGAGATGCTCAGTCCCGGCGAATATGCTTCGATGACAAGTGGTCCGGCTCAAGACATGGCTGCCAGAGTTTATCCTTTATATGAAAAAGCCCTCAAAGACGCTTCAGCACTTGATTTCGACGATCTTATTAACCGAACAGTAACGCTTTTGGAATCATATCCGGAAATCCGCGAAAAATGGGGTACGCAGTTTCGCTATATCATGATTGACGAATACCAGGATACCAATGTACCTCAGTACCGATTGGTAAAGCTTTTAACAAAACATAATAATTGTGCCGTTGTCGGAGATGACTGGCAATCAGTGTACGCTTTTCGAGGTGCTGATTTTCGAAATATTTTAAACTTTGAAAAAGATTACAAAAATTGCACTGTCATTAAACTGGAACAGAATTATCGCAGCACTAAATTAATTCTAGATGCTGCTCATGCAGTGATTTCTAAGAATACCCTTCGGTCCGATAAAAAGTTATGGACGGAGGCGGGCGATGGTTTCCCGGTACAGATGGTACAAGTCGCCAGTGAACGAACCGAGGCTGAATTAGTTGTTGACCGTGTTCGTTTTGGCGTGGAAAGCGGTTTACGACACTACCGAGATTACGCTGTGCTGTACCGGACAAATGCCCAAAGCCGACCCATTGAAGAAGTCTTTATTCGTCATGGTATTCCGTATCGAATAGTGGGAGGCGTACGTTTTTATGACCGCAAAGAAATTAAGGATATCCTTGCTTACATTCGTCTGATTGTTCAACCGGAAGAACGGGTTAGTTTTGAGCGCGTCGTCAATGTTCCCGCGCGGGGCATAGGCGCCAAATCATTTGAACATTTCTATGCCTGGCAACGCGAGCAGGGCTTTTACCTTATTACAGGCTTTGCAACAGGTGACGGCTTGTAATACTCTCACCGCCAAAGCTTTGGCTGGCTTCGATGAATTAGCCGCTATACTTTCATCGCTTCGATCGATCATAGAAACTACTTCTGTCGCTGGTTTGATTGATTCGCTACTTCGTCGTATCGATTATCTACATTACCTTGATGACGGAACACCACTCGGGGAAGCGCGACAGGAGAATGTAAAAGAACTTCTAAGTGTAGCGCAGGAATATCGAGATGTTGGACTTGACGGCTTTTTGGAAGAAGTTGCCCTGGTGAGTGATGTCGATACGGCAGACTTTGGCAGTGACGCAGTCATGTTGATGACCATTCATGCCGCCAAAGGTTTGGAATTTCCAGTTGTTTTCATGACAGGACTTGAAGAAACAATCTTTCCGCACTCTCGAGCATTGTATGATCAAGCTGAAATGGAAGAAGAGCGCCGGTTATGTTATGTGGGGATGACCAGGGCGAAACAGGAACTGTACATGATCTATTCGACCGGTCGGATGCTTTATGGCGGTATGCAACATAATCTACCTTCGCGATTTTTAGGCGATATCACTAGCGGCTTTCAATTTAGTAGCGGCAGCTCAACGAACGAGTGGTTAAATCCGTTTGGTAACAGAGTCACTAACCCAAATCAGACAAATCAGCTCGAAGCTCAAGAACCCCGCTATGTGCCTGAATTACATGAAGGTGAGACTATTCGACATCAGGTTTTTGGAGTTGGCACAATCGTCGCCGTCGATGGCGATAACGTGACGGTACATTTTAACGGTAAGGGAACAAAGATCTTAAATCTTAGCTTTGCACCACTAGAAAAACTGTGACTACGTTAGTTCAGATTGTAAGACGGTGAATTTGGTACAATGATTGAGAGCTTTATTAGGCGTCAAGGCAGGCAGATAAAGGTGGTGATTGGACTCCTTAAAAGCTCATTTTTATTTTATGCGTCATAAACTTTATCGTTTTCATCGCAAGTTGGATAATCATCGCCGCCGTCAGACGCGCCGTTTACGTTTATGGGGAAGGCATCCGTTGGCGGTACCGATTGGCGCCTTTGCATTTTTGGCACTTCTGACCGGTAGTTTAATCTGGCTGGCTCTTAGTCGTGGCGCTTCATTAACTCCGCCACCGACTGATATCGTTATACTTTCCTATGATCACCAAACGCAAACTGTACCTTCTCACGAGCCGACCGTCGGAGCGCTGCTTAGCAAATTGAAAATATCCATAAATCCTGGTGATGTGGTGGAGCCGGCTTTATCAACACCGATTCATCAAGACGATTTTCGTATTAATATTTATCGGGCCGTACCGGTCAAGATTGTTGATAACGGCCAAACTACTTTTGCTTATAACGCCGCCACTACACCCCGTAGCGTCGCCGAGTCAGCCGGAGTGACAATCTACCCAGAAGATAAACTGACTACTCAACCCGTCAATAATGTTCTCCAGGAAGGGACGATCGGTAATGTTATCTTGGTTGACCAATCAGTTCCTGTCACGCTCAGTCTAAATGGTTTCGCTACCCCCACTCGGACACTGGCTAGTACTGTCGGTGCCTTTCTTAAAGAAAAAGAAATTGCCGTAAGTGGTAACGAGACGATTGTACCTTCCCTTAATACGCCGATTGTGCCTAATCAAACAATTTCCATTATTCGCAACGGTTTTCATGTCCAAACCGTCACCCAAACCATCCCAACTCCAGTCCAAAATATTAGCGATGCCAGCTTGTCATATGGCACTTATGCCGTTCGTCAGGCGGGTAGTCCGGGACAAGAAATACTGACCTATAAGGTTAATGTTGAAGGCGGTAAAGTAGTCAGTCAAACACTTATCCAGACAGTCGTGACGATTCAGCCAGTTACCCAGATTGTAGTGCAAGGTTCCAACTTATCAGGTATTAAAGGCGACATGGCGCTGGCTGGCATTTCGCCCAATGATTACCAATACGCCGATTACATTATTAGCCATGAATCCGGTTGGTGTCCGACGAAAGCCCAAGGCGAACATTATTGTCCAGCCGTACCGGATAATCAATATACATCGTATGGTTATGGGCTATGTCAAGCTACACCCGGTTCTAAGATGGCTTCAGCCGGTTCGGATTGGGCAACTAATCCGGTTACCCAACTCATTTGGTGTAGTGGCTATGCCAATGGCCGTTACGGTAGTTGGTACAGCGCCTATAGCCACTGGTTGGCCTACCGTAGTTGGTAATAGCTAACCTGTTGCTACAATGACTATATGCCTCGCGAAATGTCGCCTCGAAAATCGCTCGGACAACATTGGTTGAACGATATCGATAGTCTCAATGCTATTGTGCAATCAGCTAATATCAATCCAAACGATACTATCTTAGAAATTGGACCTGGCATGGGCCACCTAACTCAGCTATTGGCTAAACACGCTACTCGGGTGATAGCCGTCGAATTAGATGACGAACTGGCTTCTCAACTTTTAAAACAGGTACCCGGAAATGTTGAAGTTATTAATCAAGACATCTTGCATTTTGATTTAACAATCCTTCCGGCAGATTACAAAATAGTCGCCAATATTCCGTATTATCTGACGAGCCATCTGATCAGGCTTATATCAGAATCAATTAATCCGCCTTTAGTTGCCGTTCTACTGGTTCAAAAAGAAGTTGCACAGCGTATTGATGCCTCGCCGGGGCAAATGTCGCTGCTTAGCGTCGGTACCCAGTTTTATTGGCAGACAAGTATCGGTCGTATTGTAGACTCCAAACTTTTCACGCCGCCGCCGAAAGTCGATTCCCAAATACTTATCCTAAAACGTCGCCTAACGGTCCTTTTCCCAGAAGTTGATATTAGGTCTTATTTTCGGATTGTCAGAGCCGGCTTTGCCGGAAGGCGTAAAACATTACTAAACAGTTTGAGCGGGGGTTTACGACTTGCAAAGGAAGATATTAACGAAGTACTAATTGATAGCGACATCGATTCGAAAAGTCGCGCTCAGAATCTCAGCTTAGATGATTGGCACCGAATCTACCTAGCTACCCTTCCCTTGCTAAATCATAATACTTGACATGTTAAGTATAGAATTTATAATTCACAGTAATTATGCATCCGTCTCAGCACATCAGTCTCCGAATTCAAAATCTAGCTACCCTTTTATACAAAATATTTGATCAAGTTTTGCAAAGTCGTCTTGGGATTGGTATGTCGCAGTTCAAAATATTGAGTACAGTGAAGGATAATCCAAGATTATTACAAAACCATATTGCCTCAGCCCTTAATCAAACCGAGGCTAGTATTAGTCGCCAAGTTAAGTTACTACATAAAAAGAAACTACTAATAACTCAAATAAATCCTAAAGATAAACGCCAGCATGTGACCACTTTAACCACAAGTGGACAGCGAATAATAAACGAAGCAATGGTGATTTTAGAAGCAATTGAATCTCGATCGATTGTAGGTCTATCGAAAAATCAGCAATTTGAACTCCTTAATGCTTTAGATATTATCGAACAGCATGCCCCGTCCAACACGTTATAGCTAGATAAATTAATCAGATTATGGAATTACTGGGCAGCAAATAAATTTTATAAAAAACAATCTTACCGATGAGTCGATTTTAGAAGATTACTTAATCTGTTAAATTAACTTAATTTGTTTCCGAAACGATTATTAAATGTAAAGCTTAACAGAGGTAGATGTATTAAAATCGATCCATGCAAAGGTCGATTTTTAGACCACTTAACTTCTTAAAAAGAGCTGCAAAATTCTCCCTTATATTATATATAAATATAAGCAGCTATATACTTTAAGAGTATGAGCAAAAAATTATTCAAACTACTGCTAAAACGAGCTTCTCAACCGTTACCTAATAAAAATTAAATGTTAACTTGCCTTATTAATTTATACATCCGCCAAGCAGTTTTATATGGTACTCCTAATGTCCGCTCTAGTTCTTTAGCACTAACATTATTTTTAGATGTCGAAACTTGATAAATGGCATAAAACCAATCCCAAAGCGAAACCTTAGATCGATGAAAAATTGTATCTTTTAGGGGGTAGATGTGCTGGCGACAATGCAAGCAAACAAAACCTTTACGATTTTTAATAGCGTAAAACTTCGTTCCGACATAGCCGCACTTTGGGCAATTATTGCCGTAACGTATTTCAAGAATTGCTTTTAAGCAAGCTACATCATTGGGATATTCAGTTTTGAATCGTTTATAGGTATATCGCATATTGATTTTAATTGTACTTTAAAAATACTTGCTTATAAAGGGATTATATAAGTAGTAATTAATGTACTTACTACAAATTAAATTATTGTAAAATTTATGCCAAATTAGAGATTTTTGTGTATTTTAAACTTCAAAAATGCTATAATGGTCATTAACGCTTCGTTCAGAAAACAGGACTCTAGAAATAGGAGTTCTTTTTATTTTATTAATAAGCCAGCTTTCAGTTCTTTCCGATAATGTTAATGCTTTTTATCAGAAAAATGTTATAATATTTATACCTACGAGAGTGGGTATTTTATACGGGGCTGAATTTTAAGCTCGACGTTGGACTTTATCGGTTAGATCAGCAGGTCGCTTGTCAGCGTTATAGGCAAAATCTGAATAAGTGCAAACTTACTCAATCGCGTTAAGACATTTGTAGCGAGTGCTTTTGCACCACGCGCATTTGCTTACGCACCAGCTGTAGCTTAATTCGCTTCAGCCGCGCTTGATACGACGTCAGATAGTGTTTAAGTGCGTCATATATTCTGGCTGCTCAAACATTACCGTCCTTAATGTTTGCTAAGACTTTGGACTTTGGAAATTAACTTTTCGTCTGTTTTGATGTTAGTTTCCAAGAACTTCAAGCAGACTACGCCTGTAGAAAACTAATCAAGATAAACCATCGGACGCGGAGGGCAGTACTCCGCCAGCTCCACCATAAGCATTTTGACCTCTGTTGATATTTGACGTATTTGATTACTTATTCTAAACTATATTTACTTCGTTGAGGTAGAATTACTTCTTCAAAGTATCTTAACAACCAGACCATACAAAGGGACAGTCACATGACACGGACCCGACCGAAAAAAATAGGCGAGCTAGGGTCTAGCAATGCGGGAGGTTTGCTCATCGTTGTCCTTATCGCTGGAAGTCTTACTTACGCAGTAATATTCGTTGCTGTGGCACTAGGTGCGGAAGCCTTAATACTTGTCGCAATTCTGTATCTATTTTATCGGGTTATAAAAAAAGGCGTATTAGCTGCAAATCAAAACCAGCAACAAGATCAATATCGTGATCCTACTACGGGAGAAATAATATATACGCCAAATATTTTGTGGGATAGTAAATCACGATGCACGAGCTGTGGTCTATTAACTGGACATAAAATAGACTGTAAATTAATTCAAATGTGATACCTATACCGTACAAATAACTTACATCGTCTCATCAATACCCCCAAGAGGGGCGGAATTCCGTTCCAAACCTCTCAGGGTGATGACCTGGATTGATTTGCTGCATTATTGCAGTTTATAGTCTTCCAGGTCATCATATTCGTTTACGTAAGTGCGTACTTATGCTGATGAGTCCAAAAAGACGAAAAACGAAGAAGCATAGTTCTGTCTAATCTATTATTCGCTTATTAAGAACGCCACCGTTCGAATTCATCAATCAGTAAGTATAGATAGGTTTTTCAATCGGCTCCACTAAGCATAATGACCTCAATTAAATGAGGTCTTTTATTTGTTTTGTTTTAATTTGCTAAATATGTACTAGTATTATATAATATTTTATATTATTCGATACGAATCTATTCAGGCTAAAAAAGCTGAAGTAATATTCAATAGAGAGATGCAAGACACAGGAGCAAGCAAGGAAGAAGAACAAGCAATACGAGAAAACCAAATTCATATAAAAGCCACTGATTTTTTATACCAAGTTGATAAATTTCTAGCTTGGGCAATAGAAAAATAGTTCCTTACGACTTTAATACAAATAGAATACGTTATGGTGGACGAACTATTTTAGAAAGAATGCGCGAAGTCGTTGCGCCACGTATAGCAGGATGGAGATTAGCATCTCGCAAAATTGAATTTACAGGTTATGGCAGTACAACAGAAGTTATTAAGCATTTAGGTGTAGAAACTCACGGGTTGATTGGTGAAGCTACTGGTGACGTAGGATTCTATACCTCTTACTTTTCTAATGGAGTTACTGCAGAAGATATTGCGAAATATACTCCTCAACAAATACATTATAGAATTGCTGAACTTTGTATTGAACATGGTGTAGATTGGGATACCTCTGATAGATAAATTGAAAATTTACTCTCCCAGTATTAACAATATAGGCATATACCCTAAGCGGACTAATAACTACCTGGAAAGTTCTACCTTAAATTTAAATTCCGTCTAATCATCCTAGACTAAATAGAGCTATATACTATCAGGAATGCCAGTCTCTTTACATCTGCTCCAAAGTATAGATAAAATTCCCCTCCATCTCCCCAGTTCTTCATAGATTTGGTGCCAATTTTTTTTTGACAAGCT
>CAVPPA010000002.1:0-7918 GCA_963707285.1 uncultured Candidatus Saccharibacteria bacterium | reverse complement strand
TGCTGGGTACGCCAATTGTAGCCGCTTGTGTGGGTGCAGCTCCCGATACTGTACCTTCAAATCCAAGCGTTTGATTTTGTGGATTTTGTTGTGAGTCAAAATCCGCCGTGGCTGACAAAGGTATAATCAGATTGCTAATCAACAAGATTAAACAAACTGAGACTAATAGTTTTGGAATAATATTGCTTCTGTTTATTCTCACTCTTCAACCATAGCCCATATCAAGTATAGATGGCAAGTATAGGCTTAAATAGGTCTAACGTCGATTTGAACGATTCACTTGCACGCTATTTCGATTTTTAATCCTTAAGACAATAAAGGTAAAGAATATGATCAGTAGTAATACCAATAGAACAATTATTATTAATATGGCTGGAATAACATAAAAAGTCGTTGATCCACTCAACAATTGGCCATTTGTTCCATAACCAAAATTACCTAAAAGCGTATATTTCCCAAGATTTCCAACATGACTTAGCTTAACCGTAAATATACGTACACTGCCCGGTAATACATTGCCGGCTGGTGAAGTGGCGTTAATATTGTATGTAGCCAGCTCCGAATTACCGCTTTTCAGAACAATCTTTCCGAATGGTTGTTCTTGAACATTGCCAACATTATTAAATCGAACAGCTGCCATTAAATTGTTATTACTTAAGAATATGGATTGTGGACTACCGTTGCTGCCCTGTCTTGAATCTATACTTGCTAAACGTAGGTCATCAACTACATTACCGGGGACACGTACTAGTATCAGCGATGCAACGCTAGCAGTTAACGTTACCGTTTTACCATTGCTGACAGTAATAGGTGTAAAGCGAATCGCCGCATAATAGCCACCACCTCCAACGTCTTTCGGAATGGCGATATTAACATTAACTGTTTTTTGTTGTCCGGGCTGCAATGTAATATCACTAATGGGTGTTATGTATCGCTTTAAGCTATGGCTCGGTGCGTATTGATTTGGATTAAGAATTAGGGATGGGTGTCCATTCTCACTGCTACCAGCTGTAAAATCATTGATATCAACTTGTATAGTTGCTTGTGAACTTGTGACATTCTGAATATAAATTGGGGTAGTTTGTGACTGTCCAGCACTAATTACTATATTTGTTGAAAGAGGTGATATTGTTAGCCCATTTCCAGATCCTGAGGTAGTAGCAGCGCTGGCTGGAATAAATCCTATAATAGCCAGAATCAATCCTACAAACACGCTATAAAGTGTTGCCAACTTAAATTTCGACATGTCTGTTTCTCTCTCCCTCTATGTTTAGCTAGACATCATTATATTAACAAACCCTTAAAGTTTGCAAACTTAAGTAGGTCAATGTTTTAATTTATAGCTTTCTAGGCAGTCCTAGAATGAACCAGTTGCAACTAAGATGTAGTTAGCGGTATAGATGGCGGCTGGAGTTAGGTTGGCAGCTGTGGCAGCAAATTCCAGTTTGTTATTTATGCCGCTGAGCGTTCCTGCGCTTGTATAGATAGGGCTGCCGTATGTGGAGAACAGATCGACAGTATTCCAAGCTGGTGAACCAGTGGCATTGGTTGAGTCGTTAAAGCCATATGTGTCAGTAGCAAAGGTACCAGTACAGGTTCCG
Organism: uncultured Candidatus Saccharibacteria bacterium; assembly: GCA_963707285.1. Taxonomy (GTDB): domain Bacteria; phylum Patescibacteriota; class Saccharimonadia; order Saccharimonadales; family UBA4665; genus CAVPPA01. The sequence goes on along the minus strand of CAVPPA010000002.1, from coordinate 6,317 downwards.
TTGTAAGGAGCTTTTGCGGTTACGCCAGCACCCGGTTGAACACACAAGCCAACGGCAGCCGTTCCAGCCGTAATACCTGTAGCACTTGGTGCACTACCACCGGTGTTTACCGATGGAATGGTACAGGAGGTGCCACCATTATTACTAAGACCGCCACAAGTTGTAGATGTAGTTGTCTTGAGCGCAACGCTAATTCCATTATTGGCATTAGTAGATACTTGGGTATAGACGTAGTTGCCATCGACAGCCGAAGATGTCAGCACCACAGGTGGTCCTCCGTGTCCGAGAGTTATGCTGGGCGTGCTAGTAGTAGCACAAGTAGTAATAGTAGCGGCTGAGTCACAGAAGGTTAATGATTCCATAACTGTTGCAGTTAAAGAGAGTACCTGGACGGTACTAAGTGCATCACCACCCCAGTCAACATAGGTACCGGTAGTTGTGGCGCTACCAGAGGAAGCGGCTGGTGTGTAGCCGCCGGCATTACCAGTTGCATATGTCAATATGCGAGCATAAAAGGTACAGATAGTACTGGCACACGATTGTGTCGGGTTAACTATGCCAGAAAATGTAACTGTAAATGTTGATCCAGAGGTTAGAGTTAGAGCAGTTAACTCAATAGTATGACCATGGTAACCAGCAGTGTTAATCGTACCGGTACTTGCCGTAGCACTAGTCACAACCGGGGTAGTAGCATTAGAATAAGCACAAGTAGCACCTATGATTGGTGTGTCTGAACAAAAGTCGACTATTAGACCGCCGGAAGCTTCAGATGTGACTGGCTTAAATGACAGAAGATAGGAAGCTGTGGCACCAGGAGTGGAGTCACTCATAGTTATGCTACGAGGCTCAACTACACCGGCAGCGGCGACTACCTGACTTAGTGGTCCAAATATACATATAATAACCACTAAGATGTATTGGAATATATTTTTATAAATCAATTCTTTGTTATTCTGCAGGGACAGGAAATCAATATTATGCATTTTTTATCACACTTGATAAGTCTTTATGGTTAAGCTATTCGCAATAATCATAACAATAATTGTATGCATAATCAAAATACGTTCAGGATACTTAATCAACTCAATAACATAGATTCTTGGTAAGAGTTGACGTCGCAATTTTAAGCTCAATGAAATAATAAGAAAAATACAACCTTAAGTACGAACCTTCAAAAGTTGGCCATACATAAGTAAGTTAATGATGTAACGTAAACTCCGACAGATTGAACGCTGGGAATATTGACAATATAACTAGTCGTAAATTTATTGTAATCGGCCGGTTGGTTAGAGCTTACAATTAGGTCGCCGGGTAAAAACTTAAATAAATTTGCTTGATCATAGCTAGTTGTCGGACTAGCCGCACCTGGTCCAGTTGGATCAGCTCCTACACTAGGTGTTTGATTATCCACAAGATTAAGTCCGAATTGACTTAGACCGGGTCGTGATACATCTGACGCTGTCATAGCACTAATGAGATTATTTCCAGACGTCAATGTTGTTCCAAAGATATACATATCGTAACCTGTAGCAGCATTAGTTGCCGTTACCATTTGAGTCTGAGCGCTGCTAGTGGATTTACTACTAAAATTACCAAAATTAATATAATTACCACTAGCTGTACCACAATCAAAATTTGTAATAGTTATGCCAGCGCAGAATAAAAGAAAAGGTGGTACAGTCGTGCTTACCGATAACGGATTATTGATATTAATAGCTAATCCACCGAAATCAGTGTCAGCGCCTGAAGCGTCGCTTGTTGGAAAAGTTTGAATACGACCATAATACGGACCAGTCGAAGAAGGATTTATTACTCCCTGAAAAGTATATGTGACATCTCCACCTGGAGTGACGGCTGGAATTCGAGTCAATACAATAGTGTTACTATCTGTGCCCGATCCCAATATTGTAAAGCCTGTTTCTCCTGTCTGAGAAGCCAAAACAGCCGAGGATATGTCAAAACCAACGGGAACAGTGCAAGGTTGGTTTGGTATTGGGTTATTTGAGCAGATTTGAAGCTCAATTGATCCAAGTGTTTCTGAGGCGGGAATATTAAAACCTAGCTGATAAGTGGCAGAAACACTAACACGATTATCACTAAGAATCAAACTACGGTTGGGGAGTTCGGCTCCGTACGCTCTAGGGAAAACAGCATACAATAGTCCAATCAAGAGCAACAAACTTATGATTAATGTTCGATTAATCTGGGCTCTAGGCAACTTTCTGATTAGACTGCCCATTCATAGCAGTCCTAGACGAACCGGTACAAACTAAGATATAGTTAGCGGTATAGATACCAGCTGGTGTAGCGTTGGCAGCTGTGGCAGCAAATTCTAATTTATTGTTGATACCATTGAGGGGACCTGTGCTGGTATAGATCGGGCTACCATAGGTAGAGAACAGATCGACTGTATTCCAAGCGGGTGAACCAGTAGCATTGGTTGAATCATTAAAGCCATATGTGTCAGTAGCAAAGGTACCGGTACAAGTTCCATTATATGGTACGGTAGCTGTTACGCCGGCACCGGGTTGGACGCACAGTCCAACAGCAGCTGTTCCTGCTGTTATTCCTGTAGCAGTTGGAGCGCTACCACCAGTGTTGACTGACGGAATAGTACAGGAGGTTCCACCATTGCTACTTAGACCGCCGCAAGTAGCCGATGTAGTTGTTTTTAAAGCTACACTAATACCATTTAGGGCATTGGTTGAGACTTGTGTATAGACGTAGTTACCATCGACTGCCGTAGCCGTTAAGACTACTGGAGGACCACCATGACCTAACGTAATGCTCGGGACACCGGTAGTACTACAGTTAGTAATACTGGCATTTGAATCGCAGAAAGTAAGAGATTCCATAACAGTTGCCGTTAGCGATAATACCTGAACGGTACTAAGAGCATCACCACCCCAGTCGACATATGTACCGGTAGTTGTGGCGGCACCAGAGGAAGAAGCGTTCACGTAACCGTTGGCATTAGCTAATGAGGAATAGGTCAGGATGCGGGCATAAAAGGTACAGATGGTACTGGCACATGACTGTGTAGGGTTAGTAATAGTACTGAAGGTAACGCTGAAAGTTGAGCCACCAGTCAATGATAGACCAGATAATTTCATGGTGTGGCCGGCATAACCAGAAGTTACAAGCGTTCCGGTACTTGCCGTAGCACTAGTCACAACCGGGGTTGTAGCGTTAGAATAGGCACAAGTTGCACCTATGATTGGTGTGTCTGAACAAAAATCAACAATGATGGCACCAGTTGCTTCAGTTGTGACTGGTTTAAATGACAGAAGATACGAAGCAGTTGCGCCAGGCGTGGCATCACTCATAGTTATACTGCGGGGCTCCACAACACCAGCCGCATCCGCAGTTTGAGATACAACTAACGGAAGCAAACTTACAATCGCTGTAAGCAAAACCGCGAAAACAGTGTATGTGCACCGCGCGATTCCTTTATATAGAGTTTTCATAAAACAGATTACCTTTTTAATTTACTTTTTGTTTGTTAGGACTTATGGCGTGATTCTATCATGGTTATCCTTGAAAAACCAAGGCCCACTTATCCACAGCCTAAAAAGTGCTTGTAGCTACAAGTATTTGATTAAATGTGTAGGTTCCACCAGGCGTAACTTTTGTGACATTGAAAATATACGAAATTGTATAGTCAGTTTTGCCTGAACTTTTGCGTCGATTGGGCTATCGTATCTCCATTATTATATTGGAAAAGACCACAGGTATTATAACCACTAGGAGGCCTGGCCAAAACTGAATGGGCCGAACTCGGTATTTGTACCGGAGCTTGTTCCAAAGTTTGCCGGTGCACCACAGCCCGTTGTGTTAGCCACTAGATTAATGCCAAATTGTTCAACTGAAGTATTTGAAGCTGCTGCGGTAGTTATATTTGCTAAATTATGGGTACCCATACTAGGCGAATTAGAATCTGTGGTAACGATATAACCGTTGGTTAAATATGATTCTACTGAAAAAGTTGTGTTGTACGTTGTAGTTGTAACCGGGGTTAAAACCCCTAAATTGGCACTGCTGCCGTTAACTATAATAGTTAATGATTCACATTCGAAAAGTGTTAAAACCAGCCCTGAGCTTGATAAGGTTGTACCGGCCGTATTACCAACTCCCCGTTTCCCCAAGCGCTTCATCAAGCACAGTAGAGTCGTCCCACAGGTCTGAAAGATGCCCCCGCACCATAGCCCATAGCCACCGCCACTACCAAAAAACACTTCGTTTAATTTGGATAAGTACTAGAACATGTTTGTGCATTAGTACAAGCTTCAACTGTACTCGGGAAAAATAACGTTTAACTAATCCGCCTGCCAACAAGACCTACAACCTAAGTAGGGTTATAAGCCTAGATAAAGTCCCAAACTTGATAACTTTATAGATGTTTGTAAACCTTAATTTAATTTCCTGTTATCAACATATATGTATTTTTTACCGCCGTTCACAATTAGCCGCAGCTCTATATCAGCTTACGGTTTTTATCAACCTCTTGTATTATATAACATAAGGGAAATCAGATAACACAGAAGGTATGTCGGTTCTAGTCAATGGATGGGAAAAATAAGATACCGGACCAGCTAATCGGGCTGATGATATCAGCTCGCTGGAAGAACAATCTACGGTTAATATTTCAAAAAGTGACGCCAATGCACCTGCTAGTGTTAGTGCTAATGACGGCGTTAACTCCCTGGAAGGCAGCGAGAGTGCAACTTCTGTAACCGATCGCCCCGAACAAACTTCTACCCCCCAGGTTATCTCGGATTCTTTGACCAATATTCCCGGTCGTCATATATCTGTCCAATATCGCACCCCGAATCGATTCTTACGAGCAGATCATTGCCAGACATCTTTTCAATGCTTCGAGGTGTAAAAATTTCATAGTACTTCCAAGGATCATTTTCAAGCACTAATCCATATGAAAATACTTCACCACCTGCAAACGGGTATTTTCGTGCATGAACAGTCTGTAATAAATTAGTCTTAATGGAAGCGTCTTCATTTTCTGATGGCTTACTAAGGGCAAGGCTAACTTCGGGTTCATGTAATCCAGTAACTGCGATAATTTTCTCTTAAATGCTCGGCTGATTTCGATCGGTCTTGGGTCGGTGTAATACTACGAGGGTAATAGGCCATGCCAGTATTGCAGTGGCGAATTAGTACGTGCTTACGATCTCCAATGAATTGGTTCATTAGTTGCTGGTAGCCAGGGTGTTCAGCTGGTGTTAGCTTATAGCTTGCTTCATCAATCTCGAGCAGTGAAACGGGTAGTTCGGAGCTATTAAAGGCTTCTTGAGGAGTGGTATTTACATAAAGAATTTGGAAGTATGAGAAATTTTCACCGTCATCTACTTCAACTGGGCTCATCCATACGTTCTTATCTTCATCTAAGTCCAGTTGGCAACCATAAAAGTGAGTGACACCTAGATCTTGTAATAAAACGAGACGACTTAAAGATTCACGATAAGTATCGCTAATCTGGGGAGCGCCTAGTATATGATGTTCATCAAATTCGGCAATCCCAGGAAGGATAACCTCTCGACTCATATATTGTTTATAACATATTTATGCTAGTAAAGCAATATATTTAGTTTTGTAACTTGACTTTCAGTGCCTGGATATTTTCTAGATCTTTACGATGTAGGTGACACGAATCTAAAAAATGTATATAGCTACCGACAGGAATACCAACTCGGTGCGCTATGTAATGCTGAAGAGATATGAATTCCAACATATTCATCAATAGTTTCTTATAGGCATCTGAGGAGTTCGTGTGAACGTGGAGCTCAAGTTTGCCATGTTTAATACGCGCCCAGATAATTTGAGTACAGGGCGAAACTTTTTGCTCCTGATCTATGTTTTTATCCCACATTGATATTTGGGCATCTCCGGCAGGAAATTTGGGATTCAATTTTTTAATTAAGAATTCTATCTGTGAATTTGGTTCGTCAAAGGCTCTGTGATAATAAAGTTTCGTCCATGCATGAATTACGCCTTCTTCGTTCTCGCCAGTATAGATATATCGATTTATCATATCTATATCGGTTTGTTTCATTGGGAAACGAGTATCTGCCGGGCTTACTAATGGGTTAGTGACTTCGATCAGGGTGGTCTCATCTCGCAAATACCTTTCATTGCCGGTTTCTTTGCCGTCATCTAAAAGAGCTTTAAACGTATTTATCCAAGCTTCATTTGCAGAAGTTGTCTTAACAATAATCACATGACTATCTTATCATGATCTAACAGATTGAATTAAAGACTGGTATTGATTTGACTCCCTATAATTCCTAGCCACCGCCACTACC
>CAVPPA010000001.1:0-92708 GCA_963707285.1 uncultured Candidatus Saccharibacteria bacterium | reverse complement strand
CATCTGAACCGTGTTTGACTTGCGGCTTCCGCCCAGTCAATTTGAATGTGACATTGGCCTTCTTGTCAGCCGCTACCTGGACAACGTAGTAATCGCCTTCTTCCCAAGTAGTTGCCAAGCCGGCAATTTCCGTTAAGTAAGCTTGGCCTTTTGGCGAACGGGCTTCGAATAACTCTTCGATACGGGTTAGGCCTTGGGCGGCATCATCGGCAATTAGGGCTCCGGAACGGTGTTTACTGTCCAGGCTAAGCTGGGTGCCTGGTTCGCCAATACTTTGGGCGGCAATTACGCCAATTGGATGATGATCGGCTACCAGCTCGCCGGTGGCCGGATCCAACCCATATGATTTGCGGGTTACGCCGCGAGTAATTGGACAACTTAGAACGCTCATGATTTTGACACCGTCTATTTCTTCATCGGCTTGGATAGCATCGGCAATTTCAGGTGTAATGATCTGGCCTCGCTTAATAAGCTTTCCGACATTTTCGGCAATATATCGACCAGTCAAGCGGGAAGCATAAGAAACGCCGATTTCAGCAGCATCACTTCGTAGCATTTTAAATCCTGGATCTTCGACATCACTTTCAACGTAAAGACATCTTGGGCGACATCGACTAAACGTCGAGTCAAATAGCCGGCATCGGCAGTCTTAAGTGCAATGTCAATCAAAGCCTTGCGTGTCCCACGGGTACCAGTGAAGTATTCCAGCGGATCTAGACCAGCGGCATAACCGGATTTGACCGGCAGTTCAATCGGCCGTCCAGCAGCATCCTGTAGCACGCCAAGCATTCCAACTGTCTGTTGTAGCTGCGAAATGTTACCACGGGCGCCAGAATTAATGGCAATTGCCGTTGAGGTATCTTGGCCGGCAAGTTGTTTAGATAGCAAATCGCGTACTTGATTTTCCGTCTTAGTCCAGTTTTCAACTGTTAATCGCGATCGCTCATCATCCGTTATGAATCCTTGGCCGTATTCTTCAGCGATTGCTACCGCCTTTTTCTCGCTATCATTTACCATCTCGGCATGCCCACGATTTGGCCGAATCGGTCATCCCAATGCTCAACCCGGAAAGGTAGCGTATTTAAAGCCGAGGTCTTTTAAAACGTCGGCAATCAGCGCCGTTCGTTCCTGACCATATTGGGCATAGACCTGAGTCATGACTGTTTGCAGCCGCTTCTTGGTCATCGCTTGATCTTGAAAAGCAAAGTCCTCAGGGAAAATTTCATTAAAGATGATTCTACCAATAGTAGTTTCACGGATTTCACCTCTGAATGGTAAACGAACCAGACTCTGCAGCTGCAATTTGCCTTTATCGAGAGCCATGATTGCCTCATCTATACCAGAGAATTCCTTAGCCTTTGTGGTTTACCGCTGTCTCTGGACGAGTATAGGTTAGATAGTAGCATCCTAGAACTATATCTTGTTCGATGTGCAAAATCGGTGAACCGTCAGCTGGTTTAAGCAAGTTCTGGTTGGCCGCCATGATGTCGCGGGCTTCAGCTTGGGCCTTGTCGCCGAGCGGCAAGTGGACGGCCATTTGGTCGCCGTCAAAGTCGGCGTTAAAGCCTTTACAGACCAGCGGGTGAAGTTGGATAGCGCGGCCTTCAATCAGGACTGGCTGGAAAGCTTGGATACTTAAACGGTGCAAGGACGGCGCACGGTTTAGTAGCACGTATTTATCCTTAATGACTTCGTCAAGGGCATCCCAGACGACCGTTTCGCCGATTTCGATCAGGCGTGAAGCGCTGAACGAATGTTGTGGGCTTGTTCGCGGGCAATCAATTCACCGATTACAAATGGCTTAAATAGTTCAAGAGCCATCATTTTCGGAAGTCCACACTGGTATATCTTAAGTTCCGGCCGGCTACAATAACCGAACGACCGGAGTAGTCAACACGTTTACCGAGCAAGTTCTGGCGGAAACGACCTTGTTTACCTCTTAAGCATATCGCTTAACGATTTCAAGCGGCGGCGTTGGCCAGTTGCCGCAACGGCGCGGCCGCTGCGGGCGTTGTTATTGTCAATTAGAGCGTCAACGGCTTCTTGCAGCATGCGCTGTTCGTTGCGGCGAATAACTTCCGGAGCATTGAGATCAATCAGTTTCTTCAATCGGTTGTTGCGGTTGATGACTCGGCGATATAAATCATTTAAGTCGGAAGTAGCAAAACGGCCACCGGTCAGTTGGACCATCGGACGCAGGTCGGGCGGAATGACCGGTAGAACGGTGAGACACATACTAGATGGTTTGATGCCGGCACGATCCATGTTTTCCAGCAGCCGCAATCGCTTCATTATTTTCTTCTTGCGCTGGCCCTTGGCTTCTTCGGCTTCTTTATTTAGATCGGTAATCAGTTGTTTAAGATCAATTTCGTTGAGTAGTCTTCTAGAGCTGCGCCACCCATACCGACACTAATAAGTGCGCTTAGTTCGTCGGGTAAGTTGCGGTATTCGGATTCACTATAAGAGCAGCTTTTCTAGTAGAGAAGATTGCGTCTTGAATAATTCATAGCCGTCACGTAGTTCAGTCAGCTCTTTCATTTGCTCTTCAGTCAAAGCTTTGACGTTGGCATTTTCTTTTTGAGCTTCATCTTCGTAGCGAATTTTGATAGCTTCTTTGGCAGCTATAAATTCGGCTTCCCTATCAGCCAGTAACTTGTCGCGTTTTTCGGTATCAACTGATCTTAATGATGTAGCTGGCAAAATAAGCCACTCGCTCCAAGCTTTTGACGGTCATGCCAAGCAGTAAGCCCATAGCTGACGGCGTGCCACGCAAGAACCAGATGTGAGCAACCGGCACAGCCAGTGTAATGTGGCCCATGCGCTCGCGGCGGACATATTGAGCGGGTAACCAGCTCGCCGTTCTTATCGACGGCAGCTTCGCGGGTTCGGACACCTTTATATTTGGCATCGTGCGGATTTATGTCTTTAACCGGGCCAAAATTCGTTCACAGAACAAACCATCACGTTCCGGTTTTTGGGTTCGGTAATTGATGGTTTCTGGCTTGGTTACTTCTCCGTAGCTCCAGTCCAGAATGTCTTCTGGGCTGGCCACGGCCAAGCGGACTGCATCAAAATCGGCAATATCAGTTCCTGAAGAATTATATCGGCGCATTATGTCGTTCTCCTCGTTGTTATCTTCGTTATCCGAGTCAACCTCAGCTTCTCCTACGCTATGACTGCGAGCATGGTTCAACAGTGTCGTCGGCATTTACAATGGTAAATTCATCGACTGCTACATCTTCTGTGACATCGACGTCAGAAATGTCTTCGTGAGGCACTTCAATTGGTGCTGGCTTCCTCGGCTTCTTTGTGATATTGCTGGCTAGGACATCTTCGGCGTCAACTATTTTGTCTGACTGTACTAAGTCGACTTTTAAGCCAAGTCCTTGCAGTTCTTTAACTAGAACGTTAAAGCTTTCGGGAACTTTAGGACCAACAATTTCAGTCTTTTTAATGATTGACTCGTAGGCTTTGCTAGCGGCCGTAAACGTCATCAGATTTGATTGTCAGCATTTCCTGCAAGGTATTGGCGGCGCCATAAGCTTCAAGTGCCCAGACTTCCATTTCGCCGAAGCGCTGACCGCCGTTTTGAGCTTTACCGCCTAGCGGCTGCTGGGTAACCATGGTGTACGGACCAGTCGAACGGGCATGGATCTTATCGGCTACCATGTGGTTGAGCTTAATCATGTACATGACGCCGACAGTTGTGCGTTCGTCGAAAGGCTTCACCGGTTCGGCCGTCATAATAGCTGTTGCTTGCCATCTTCTGGCAAGACCCGGCTTCTTTGAGCAACTCTTGAATCTTTTCTGACTGGGTACACCGTTAAATGACGGGCTGGCGACTTTCATGCCCAAGGGCGTGAGCAGCCATGCCAAGGTGAGTTTCAAATAGCTGACCAACGTTCATTCGTGAAGGCACGCCGAGCGGGTTCAAAATTATATCTAGTGGCGTACCGTCTGCCGTAAATGGCATGTCTTCGATCGGCAAAATTCGGGCAATAACACCCTTGTTACCATGACGGCCGCCGAGTTTGTCGCCAACGGCTGATTTTGCGCATTTGGGCCACAAAAACCTGGATTTGCATGATGACACCGGCTTTCAGTTCGTGACCGTTTTCACGGCTGAATACTTTGACGCCAACGACTTTGCCGTGTTTGCCATTGCTCATGCGCTGGGAGGTATCGCGGACTTCTTTGGCTTTTTCGCCAAAGATGGCGCGAAGTAGTCGTTCTTCGGAGCTGAGTTCTTGTTCGCCCTTTGGCGTAATTTTACCGACCAGGATATCGCCAGGATGTACTTCGGCGCCAATGCGGACAATGCCGTCTTCATCTAGATGACGTAGAGCTTCTTCGGAAACATTGGGAATATCGCGGGTAACAATTTCTGGACCGAGTTTGGTTTCGCGGACTTCAATCATGAAGTCGACAATGTGAATTGAGGTTAGGGTATCGTCTTCGACAAGTCGTGCGGGAAATGATGATGGCGTCTTCGAAGTTGTAACCAGCCCAAGGCATGAAGGCGACCATCAAGTCTTTACCAAGAGCCAACTCACCGTCAGCAATTGACATACCTTCGATCAAGCACGTCGCCTTTTTTGACTTTGTCGCCGCTATTAACGACAACTTTTTGGTTGATACAAGTAGCCTTCGTTGGATGCGCACAAAATGCTGCGGGTCATAGGTACTGTGCCGTCTTTATACTTGACAACTACTTCTTCGAGCAGTCGCTTTCGACAACTTCACCATCAGTCTTCAGCAACAATTACCTGGCCGGTATTGCGGGCGGCGGCGGCTTCCATGCCAGTACCGACAATCGGAGCTTCCGGGCTGAATCAGCGGCACGGCTTGTCGCTGCTGGTTACTACCCATAAGCGAGCGGTAAACATAGTTCTTTTCAATAAAGGGAATTAGGCCGGCGATGGATCCGATAATCTGGTTTCGAGCGGCATCGATATGAGTGACGTCGTTGGCATCAACTTCGCCTGTTTTCAAATTTTTTCGGGCACTGACGCGGTCAGATTCAAAATAGCCATTCTCGTTAACGTTCATTACCGCCGCCGGCGATAACGGCCGATTCCTCATCAAAGGCATCAAGATAAACAATTTCGTTGGTTACTTGAGCTTTGACCGGCCAAGTCGTCCGAGTCGTTAACTTTTGCCAGTTTGGCGGCATCAGCTGCGGTAATTTTAGCTCCCGCCTTAACTAGCAGCTTACCCTTGTCGTCTTCCAAATTAACCGCAGCAATATGGCCGACGGCTTCTTTGGCTGTTACGGCATTAATAACTTTTCGGTAAGGAGTTTCGATAAAGCCGTAGTCATTAACACGGGCATAACTGGCCAGATTAAGAACCAGACCAATGTTGGCGCCTTCGGGTGTTTCGACGGCACAAATCCGGCCATAGTGGGTAGCGTGGGCATCACGAACTTCAAATCCGGCTCGTTCTCGGCTTAATCCACCAGGACCCATTGAGCTGAGACGACGTTTGTGGGCTAGTTCACTTAAGCGGATTGATTTGGTCCATGAACTGGGATAACTGACTACTGGCAAAAAACTCACGGACGGCGGCGACAATCGGACGGGCATTAATAAGCTGGCCAGGTTGTACTGTTTCAATTTCACTCATGCTCATGCGGTCTTGGGTGTTGCGCTCCATACGCAGCAGACCGATGCGAAATTGTCGCTGAACTAGTTCGCCGACCATTTTGACGCGGCGATTAGCCAAACTGTCGATATCGTCAGCCGGTTCCTGGGTATTATTCAGACGAATAATTTCAGCAATGATAGCTTCTAAATCGCCGATCCGCATGACCCGGTTCTCGATAGTATTTGGCACGTCTAGATCAAGTCTTTTATTGATTTTGTATCGTCCGACGCGAGAAAAATCAAATCGCTTAAAGTTATAGAACATGTTTTCGATCAAGCTGCGGGCGTTTTCGACTGTTGCCAGATCACCTGGTCGCAAGCGGCGATAAACTTCGATCAAAGCATTGTTTTGACCATGGGCCGGGTCTTTTTCAAGTGTGGCGTCTAAGATAGCTGATTTTGCCAGTGTCAACATGCTTAAATACTTCACGCATTTGAGCTCTCTGGTACGCCAAGCGCACGCAGTAGTGTGGTGACTGGAATCTTGCGCTTACGGTCAATCTTAACGTATATTGCGCCGTTGGCAGCGGTCTCAAATTCCAGCCAGGCACCACGGCCAGGAATAACTTTTGCGCCATATAGCATACGCCATAGTGTGCTGTTCGGCTGTAAAGAAAACACCAGCTGAGCGGATAAGCTGGCTGACGACTACGCGTTCGGCGCCATTGATAACAAATGTACCCCGGGTGGTCATCCACGGATAATCGCCGAGGTATATCTCTTGTTCTTTAACTTCACCAGTGACTTTATTAATCAGTTCGACGTTGGGCAAGTAAAGGCGCTTCGTAAGAGACATTATTTTCCCGGGCCTCAGCTTCGCTCAGTTTTGGCTCGCCAAAATGATAATCCTTAAAGCTTAAGGTTAGTTTAGCTGCCGGTATAGTCATCAATCGGACTAATTTCAGCCAACAGTTCACCTAAACCCTCTTCAACAAACCATTGAAAAGCTTTGGTTTGATGATCTACGAGATTTGGTAACTCTAAAGCATCATGTCGACCCGTGAAGTAGACACGTTCATTCTTTTTAGTTGCCGTAATGTTTACTTTTACCCCTGAAGCAGTAGTGCTTTTAGCCATTCGCTATCCAATTCCCCTTTCAATTGGCCGCAACAGATACACGCTAAACCAGCTGTACCACACAAAACGAGACCCATTGATTTAAGCCTCATGATCACTCACTTGTTGCGATAGATTTGAGTCAATAAATTAATTTTAGCTTTAGTTATTCGCGCGAAGATCACTACGAGTGGGTTTTTGAGCGCCATTTATGATAAACACTGCCACTACGTACACTACTTCTTAGTAAGCTATTGTGAAGCAGCTTGTAGCGCTTGTCAAGAGGCTGGTTTAGGCGGCACACTGATGACATCATCTACCAAACCGTATTTCTTGGCTTCAGCCGCAGTCATCCAATAATCCCGCTCCATGTCTTCTTTTAATTTTTCGATTTTTTGGCCGGTATTTTCGGCCATAATTTCATTCAATCGGCGTTTCAGGCGAAGGGATTCCTTAAGATCAATTTCCATATCTGTCACTTTGCCACGCGTACCACTCTCTGGTTGATGAATCATAACGCTGGCATTCGGCAGTAGAAATCTTTTACCTTTGGTACCGCTACTTAGCAGGAAAGCAGCCGCGGAAGCTTGGATGCCAATCCCAACAGTTTGGATGTCGTTTGTGACGTATTTCATCGTGTCATAAATTGCCAGGGCATCATAAACCATACCACCTGGACTATTAATATATAGGTAAATATCTTTTTTATGATCTTGCGCTTGTAAGAATAACAACTGTGCCACAATCAAATTGGCGGTAGTTTCATTGATATCAGTTCCGAGAAATATAATGCGCTCTTTTAAGAGACGAGAATATATGTCGTAGGCACGTTCGTAACGACCTTCACTTTCTATAACTGTCGGGACAAGAACTTGGTTTCGAACTCTACTATCCATAATAATCATAATAGCCGAGCTAGCACTCACAAGTCAAGAGTGCTAATTATTACTTCTACTATTTGGCTTCATGACAATAAAAATTAGTTTTTTGAAGCAGAAACGGTGCTAGCCGACGAGGCCAATATGGCAATTGTTTTTTCGCTTAGCATGCGCGATAAAATTGACCGCTTATTTTCTGGTTTATCAAGTTCCGCTTGCATTGCCGGGTCTTTATATTGACCCTTTAGCATTTGCAGGCGTAAAGTTAACTCCTCTGGAGTGACGACTACATGCTCACGATCAGCTATCTCACTTAAGGCTACCCCGACCCTGACACGTTGTTCGGCCGACTGACGAAGTGATAGGCGGTACTCATCTTCGCTTTTTTCTAGTCCTTCAAGATATTCGTTCCACGTTTGACCTCGATATGTGACATTTTGGCGAACTTCTTGTTCGGTACGTTCAACTTCTTCGTCTACAAGCACGGCTGGTATATCTACTTTAGTGCCTTCGGCTAGTTTGGTAAGCACATCGTTTTCAAAATCACGGTCAGCTTGGTCTTTTTTTTCGCTAATTAACTGCACTCTAATGTCATCTTTTAGAGCTGCAAGATTCTTAAATGGACCAGCTTGAGCAGCAAAAGCATCGTCAATTTTTGGCTTAATAAGCTCATTCACTTTTGCTACTGACACCGAAAAGTTAACTTGACGGTTTCGTAACGCATTAACACCGTAATCTTTAGGAAAAGTCAGCAAAAATGTTTTGTTGTCACCAGCCTTTAGACCAATTAGATTAGGTTCAAAACCGGGGATAAAAGTATTACTACCTAACACCAGAGGATAATTTTCGCCATCGGCGCCCTTGACTGGTTGTTGTGTTTTAGCATCCTCTCCCTTAAAACTTATGATAAGTTCGTCGCCATCTTTAGCAGATCGTTTTACTTCAGTTTTTGTAGCATTTCTTTCTTGTAGTTTTTTAACGACCTCATCAACTTCTGACTCCAAGACTTTAACCGTCTTTTTGGTCGCTTTGATCTTCATGTAATCAGGCAGATTGACTTCACCAATAGATTCAACTTCAGCGACAAATTCCAGCGTAGTGAATGGCACAAATTTTTGAACAGTTACTTTGGGCTGCGATACAGGACGGATACGTTCACTATCGATGGCATTTCCATAAAGGCGATTAATGGCGTTATCCAAGAATTCTGTCTGCAGTAGCGAAGAATCAATATTTTTTTCAACTAAACTTATAGGCGCTTTTCCTTGTCGGAATCCAGAAATCCTTGTCTGTTTACCAAGGTTTTTCAGCGTTACATTCTTAATTTCAATTAACAATGACGGCTCAGCGTTAATCGTAAGTTTAGCGATGGTTGGGCTGGTTTGCTCTCGTTTAACTGACACGGTTAGCTATTGTATGGCATTTAAACTCTTAGCTCAACTAAAGCCGTAAGATACAATTTTATTCACCCTGTAAATCTCGTTGATTGAATCGAAGTGCTCCAGCTACTATTAAGATTAAACTAATAACAAGTATTTCGAGGTTAGTCTGCCAGTTTGGACTAGCTGTCGGAGCTAGAGCCATGTGTTGTAAGATTGACGTATCTGCAATCCAATGATTTAAATTAATGCCCGAGCTGATAATGCTGATCAGAAACGACCATGCTATAACACCGTATGATATTACTGCCGTCAAACGCGGTATAAAGCCTAAACAAAAAATCCCCACTCCTAAAACGAAAAGGGCTGGAATAATGGCGTTTAATCCGGCCAGTAATAAAGTACTTTGAGTAAGATCAATCGGTTGATTAATTAAGCCGAGTTCGATACAAAGGGTACTGAGTAGGCCGGCTAGAAGTACCGTCACTAAAATAATCATCAACCTACCACTCAGCCAACGCAAACGGCTGGTACTCCTTACTACTAAATTATCTAAATAACCTTCAGCTTCATCTTCCCTAATACTATTCACGTTACTCGCCACTAAGGCCATAATAAACATCATCAAAAGATAAAAAACAATTCCCAAAAAAAGTAAGGCGCCGGTTGATTGAGCGACATGGATTATTTCTTTTATCTTATGATCGAACGTTGGCGATTGGGCAAAAGCTGTAGAGGCTGATTTTGTTAATAACCCAAAGAATGTCGCACCTAAACAAACTGCCAAAAGCCAAGCAATTATTTTACTTCGAGTTAAGCGTAATGCGAAGCTAAACTGCGTTTTTAATAATTTATTGTGCGAATTGCTTGTATCTTTATCGGCAAAGATGCTGTCGCCCAGATCACGCTGAGCCAACAAAACAGTAGCCAGACAGACGATGCCAATTAACGCTATTATCGGCATCAGCCAAATAGGTTTACTACCGTAAAGGGGTTGTAATTTTTCAATCCATCCGAGTGGGGTCACCCAGAGCAACCAATGCATCGTAGTAATATCTGCCATTGCTCGAATTACAAAAAACACTCCAAAAATAACTGCCGCTAAGCCCGCCGCTTGAGCTCGTGTTGGCATGAGCTCAGCGGTTAACGATCCGATGGCCATGAACATCGCTGCACCACAAACTGCCGCCAATGCATAAAATAAACCAGCTGAAGTACTAAAATCGACACTGTGCAGATGGCCAATCGCAATAAAACATACAGAAGCTACCACATACATCACTACCAAACTAGCGGTTAAACCAGCTAAAGCATTGATGCATGCTTTTCGTGCCGTCGTTTGTCCTGATAATAATAATTCCCAGCGTCCAGATACTTCTTCCCCACGAAGTGTTTTAGTAGCTGTTAATAAAGCCCATATTGCACCGACAATCACCATAACATTTAAAGTATTCCAGACCGTGAAACCGGTTATAGTATTAACGTCATGAGGTGTACCAAAAATAGCATTAATACCAACATTATTAGTAAATGAGGTGGCAAGCTTGGCTCGAGCTATAGCTGACGGATAAGCGGCTGCATAACCAGCCGATTTGCTAGCTACGATTGCGCCAAATGCTAAAGCCCAGAACGCAGCCGTAATAATTGTCCGCCTGGCTATAAAACGGCTAATTATTGTCTTTGGCCAACGGAAATAGGTATATGTTGGAGTCTCGTTAAAAGACGAGACTTTTGCGCTCATGTTTTAGAACCCTTGATTCGAATATCACTTTCATCGTAAATCGATAAAAATAATTCTTCTAAAGACGGTTCGTGGGCTAACAAAGTTTTGGGATGAGCTTGGGCTAGGGTCATTAAAAATTCGTCAATCGAACCATGAACTTGGGCGCTTAGTTGATGACCGATAACCTGGACATGACTAACACCCTTAAGATGCCCAACATGAGGTGGTACACCACCGAAAGTCGCCTCAATTGTAATCGCCGAAAGGTGACGCATTTGTTCGAGAGTACCAATTTCCACTAATTTACCGTCTCGTAAAATTGCAATCCGATCACAAAGGGCTTCGACCTCCTCAAGGATATGCGATGATAAGAAAAGCGTTTGGCCATTAGCTTTTGCTTCCAAAATACTTTGTCGAAAAGCTTGTTCCATCAGTGGATCGAGTCCGGTCGTTGGCTCATCCATAATAAGTAGCTCGGCGCGGGTTGATAAGGCGGCAATAAGATTGATTTTTTGACGGTTACCTTTCGAATAAGCACGAACCTTTTTTGTTGGGTCAAATTGGAATCGCTTGAGAAGTTCAGCTTGATAAGCTTCATCTATTTTGCCATGGATTTTACCGAGTAAGTGCAAAGTTTCGGCACCTGTTAAGGAGGGCCAAAGAGTCGCTTCACCCGGAACATATGCCAGGCGCTTATGTACCTCAACTTTTTCTGATTGACTATCAAGCCCAAAAACCGTAACCGAACCTGACGTCGGTTTGATAAGTCCCAAAATTGCTCTAATGGTAGTGGTTTTGCCGGCACCGTTCGGTCCGAGATAACCGAATATTTCACCCTTATTGACTTCGATACTTAGATTGTCTAAAGCTATCACTGAGCCATATCTTTTTGTTAAGTTTTTTGTTACAAGTGCCGCATTTTTTGTGTTTGCCATAATTTATACGTCGCCTAACTCGACTTTAGGATGCCGATAATCTTTTATGATACTTATCAGTCGGGCAATACTGTGTTTCTCTTCGCTTCCGGTCGACAAATGTTTCAGAGTGTATTGTTGGTCGGTTAATTCTTTTTGGCCAATCAGCAATACGTATGGTATGCCTTTTTTATCAGCGGCGCTTAATTGTTTATCGAGTTTACGATTTGATAGATCAACCGCAACATTGAGGCCATTTTTTCTTAAATCAGTTATAACACCTTGGGCTTGCGACCAGACATCACCTACTAAAATTATATTCACATCGGTTTCGACGGGTAATTTAGGTAATATCTTATGTACTTTTAAGAAATTTGTCAGGGTAACATCGCCTAATCCAAAACCAATTGTTGGTACTGGATCAACGCCAAATAGGCTAACTAATCCGTCATATCGTCCGCCACCCATGATCGATCGGTTATTTTCAGGATCGTTATCGAAGATTTCAAAAACTATATCACTGTAATAATCGAAACCTCTCATTAATGTAATGTCGAATTCGATATTTGGAATTTCCGCTTCATGTAAAGCTTTGATTAGTTGTTGTAGTTCTGTAACTGATGGGTGATTTTGAAGAGCTGGCGGAAGCGTCGTAAACCTTTTCGCTGCCAACACATCAAGTAATTTTTCAACTACACCATCTGCTCGTTGATCTTGATGGCATAGCGCATCGGCTTGAGCAATAAAATCGGCTCTATCTATCTTTTGTAATCGGTCTATCAACCGACCCATACTGGAAGCTTGTACGGCATCCAGACCTAAATAGTCTTTCAGGATATAATCAATCAGTTTTCGACTATTTAACTTTATGGTGTACATATCGTGCTTGGCGCCAAAACTCTTAAATATTGCATCGGCAATCGTTATGATTTCTTGTTCGGCGGAGATTGATTCAATTCCAAATAAATCAACATTAAGTTGCCAGTGCTCTCGTAGACGGCCATGTTGTGGCCGTTCATAGCGCCATAAATTCGGGATACTGTACCAGCGAACAGGATAGCTAAGTTCCTGACGTTGAGCGGCCACCATGCGGCTGACTGTCGGTGTCATCTCCGGACGAATAACTACTTTACGACCACCTCGATCTTCAAAAACATAAGTTTGTTCATTGACTATTTCATCACTCGTCTTGCTTAAATAAAGTTCCAATGGTTCCAAAATCGGTGCATCATATTCTTCGTAACCATAGCTTTCTACAGTCTGTCTCAGCTTATTGAAAATATATTTCTGGAGACGTTTGGCAGGAGGGTAAAAATCGCGAGCTCCCTTGTATGGTTGTGTTGATAGAGTCATTTTCTATGCGGCTAATCCTTGATTGGGATTATATCAGACTAGCCGAATTGGTGATGGTGGGGATGAGAGGACTCGAACCTCCAAGCTTTTCGGCACATGCTCCTAAGGCATGCGTGTCTACCAATTCCACCACATCCCCGGTGGTTCGCACTTACCCATTATATGGATTTCACCGCTTAAGAGGCAAGCAAACGTCGTAATCGCGTACATCGTTATTGCTATATTGTGACCAAAACCCGATAATGACAGCAATATATTGAAAGGAAGGTATGGCCTCATCTCCTCGATCTACTGCGCTTACGCCTAGCTGGAATTTCTTTTCTAAGGACCTAGAACTGCTACGACAACGGATCGAACAAATTACTGTCATTGTTATACTACCGACTCTAGTAATCGATCTTGGCAGCTTACTGACGCCCTCTCATGCACTGGTTGGTTGGCTGGTATTAATCATCGGCGTAATATGGTGGTTGGTAAATATTGGAGCATCATACTATCTGCAAATTAGTGCCGCTAAAGGCAAACTGGTTAGCACAGCCGATTGTTACAAAAAAAGTTGGCGATTCATTGCTCGTATCATTGGATTCACAATCATTTTTACCGTCCTGACGCTAGTCGGTTTCCTTTTGTTAATTGTCCCTGGCTTGATAGTTCTCCGGCGTTATATATTGACGACTTTTTACATTGTCGACCAGGATATGTCTATTGGCCAGGCCATGGAACATAGCGCCAGACAGACAAAGCCGGTTGCCGGGTATGTATGGGGAACAATAGGCGTACTTGTTGTCTTACTATTAGCGGTAACGCTTATCAGCTCGCTATTTATCGCTATTCCTGGTGCCACCGTTATAATTTCAGCTCTTCTGTCACCGGCATACTTTTTTATACTTGCCCTCCGCTACAATGACAT
Organism: uncultured Candidatus Saccharibacteria bacterium; assembly: GCA_963707285.1. GTDB lineage: Bacteria > Patescibacteriota > Saccharimonadia > Saccharimonadales > UBA4665 > CAVPPA01. The sequence goes on along the minus strand of CAVPPA010000001.1, from coordinate 78,850 downwards.
TGTCAAAAATTCTCATCTATCCACCTCTTCAAGTTCGTGACGTCGAAATAACTGTATCTGGGCATCACCGTATATTTTAGTACTGAGGTGTTGATAAGCCGGCGGAAGATCAATCATTGCTCCAGGCGGTAAAGACAAAACAATAATTCCTTCAGGTTTAGTTCGACCAGCCATACGCTGGAGAGTCTCCGTCGGCAAATCACTATATGGCGGATCGGCAAATACAATATCATAAGTCGTATTCGATTTATTTAGCCAGGTATCCGCACTAAGTGAAACTAGGGTAGTTTTGGATGCGATATCCAATTTATGAATGTTCTTCGCGATAGTCTTTTGGGCAGAACGATCAGATTCAATCAGCGTTGCCGTAGCGGCTCCACGGCTGATTGCTTCAAAGCCAACTGCACCACTTCCGGCAAATACATCTAATATATCCAAGTCTTCAATATCACCGAGAATATTAAATATTGCACCTCGGATTTTATCGCCCATAGGATGCGTCTGCTTACTTTTTGGTGAATCGAATATTCGTCCTTTTAAATATCCTGAAATAATTCGCATTATATTTACTCAATCCAGGTTAGTGACTGCCCGTAACCGTTTGATCCGTTCTTGTAACTGACTATAGTGTGACAATTTCTCATGTTTGTCAATAAATTCTTGGGCAGCTGCTCTCGCTTGAGCGATTAGCTTAACATCAGAGAGTTGCGCTACCCGTAAATCAAGTTGGCCGTGCTGCACCGTACCATAAATAGCTCCCGGTCCTCGTAGTTTTAGGTCAAGTTCGGCTAACTCAAATCCGTCATTGCTTCTTTCAATGGCCCGCAATCGAGCTGGCGGTGGTTGCGAATCACTCATCATCAAGTAGCAATAACCTTGCTTGGTACCTCGTCCAACTCGACCACGCAATTGATGTATTTGAGCCAAACCAAACCGTTCAGCACTTTCAATCAGCATAATGTTGGCATTTGGCACATCGACGCCGACTTCGATGACGGTCGTAGTTACTAAAATATCAATATCGTGATCGATAAATTCTTGCATGATTTTATTTTTTTCGTCCGACTTCATTTTGCCGTGTAATAATCCGATTTTATATCCTTTAAAATCGTGTTTTGAAAGTTGATCGAATACTTTTTCAACCGAAAATGCATTCTGCAGGTCAGATTCGACTATTAATGGACAAACGACAAACATTTGTTGACCAGACTTGAGCTCGACCCGTATTCGCTCATAAAGTTGTTGCCGAGAATTCGGCGAACATATTTCAGTTTGAACGGGGACACGACCAATCGGTTTTTGATCTAGGATAGATATGTCCAGCTCCCCATATAGCGTCAGGGCTAAACTGCGCGGAATCGGCGTAGCGCTTAAGTTCAAGACGTGCGGCATGTGCCCAGCCTTGGCGACAAGTCGTTTTCGCTGTTCCACGCCGAAGCGATGTTGTTCGTCAATTATAATCAATTCTAAATTCTTTATATCGACGTTCTCCTGGATGAGCGCGTGGGTACCAACAATAAAACGCATATCGCCTTTGGCAATAGCCAGGTGGGCTCGTTTTTTTTGAACTGCACTGAGACCGCCAACCAATAAACCAATTGTCTTATCAAACCCTAACGGATGCAGCAGCTGAGTTAAAGTCACAAAGTGTTGACGGGCTAGAATATCAGTCGGTGCCATAAAAGCCACTTGATGGCCATCATTTAAAACCATCATGGCCGCCATGACCGCAACAACAGTCTTACCAGACCCGACATCGCCCTCGACTAAACGATTCATCGGGTAGCTTTTTTGCATATCTAAATAAATTTGCCAAATCGTTTTTCGTTGAGCGTCAGTTAATTTAAATGGCAAATGGCTGACAAATTGCTTTGCTAAAGTTTCTTCAAACTGAACCGGTGGGGCATGTTCGCTCATAATTTCATACTTATTAAGTAAACTGGCAAGGCTTAAACTAAATACCTCCTCAAAACCTAAGCGTTTTTGGGCATCGGCTAGTTGTTGACTAGAGTTAGGAAAATTGATGAATTCAATAGCTTCGGCGTAACTCATTAATTTAAATTTTTTTAATAACCATGCTGGTAGAGTTTCAGCAAGCGTTTGGATAAGCGGAACGGTCTGCTTAAGAACTGATCTTATTTGTCTTGAGTTAAGCCCTTTAGTTTCTCGGTAAATAGGAACAATCCGAGCGGTATTTATCGGAAATTCACTAACCAGTTCGACATTAGGATTCATAATGGCGAAGCGTTTGTGTGATAATTCGAAATTGCCCGAAATAAAATAATCCGTACTTTTTTTCAGCGAGCTTGCTCGGTACGGCTGGTTAAACCAAATCAGCCTTACGCTACCAGTCGGATCGGAGGCTACCGCTTCTGTAATATGCAGCCCCCGCCTGACATATCTTCCGACTACTTGACGAATCGAAGCCCTTGTTGTCACCATACCAGGCTGCAATCGATTTATGGGACTAACCAAGGAATAATCATCATATCTTCTTGGGTAATAATTAATAAGAGTTGCGACTGTTAGCAAACCTAACTTCGCAAAAAGTTTGGCTAGTACTTCTCCAACTCCCTTCAAAGATCGAAGTTCACTATCTAATTGCATCTTATACTAGTATAAGGCTAGAAATGGAAAATATGGTCCTTGCTTTATGTCAGACGACTTGTCTTTTTAACTAGAAAAAAGATGCTCGGGCCGAAATAAAGTCGTTTTAAAGGCACCTGCAAACCCTTTTCGAGCGAAAGTAAAACGGACCGAGGTACCATTTTCTTTAGAGTTGGGCTTCGGAAATTTGAAACCGACAATGTCCGTTCTACCTTTAATCCGGCGTACATAAACTGACGAATGATGGTGTTTGGATTATGATTGACGAATGGGATATCAGATTCAGTACGGTGCTTTTGTGATCTTAGATCGATTGGCTTAAGCGGAATCCTTTTACCTTTCAAAAGATACTTCATTCGATTAAGGGCATGGGCGGAATTAGCGACCTCAATTATGGCATAACCATCATCACTTAAAACACGGGACACTTCGGCCAATTCGACTTGCGGATCAGGTATATGATGCAGGACTCTGACCATCATAAGCAGATCGATAGAGTTATCTTTGAAAGCCAAATTATCGGCTTGCATTATTTTGCGCTCAATTGTCGGATGTTTGACTAAAAAATCTTTGGCAGCTTCTAACTGCTGGCTACTGGGATCGGTCAAAATCACTTTATCGGCATATTTAGTAAGAAGTATGCTTAGTCGACCATAACCGCCGCCGATATCGGCCGCCAAAAGGAAATGTTTGCCTTTTAATAATCGCTTTATAGCAATTTCTTCGGAACCGTGTTCATACTCTCGACCCTTCCAATACTTAAGATAACTGTACGACGGGTCATCATACTGATCGGCTTTTTTGGGTATAGTTCGATGGGCAGCTGTAGAATAATCGCTCATGCCGTTTAAACCTTTTACGGTATATGTATTGTATCAGATTAAGTTTCAATAATTGCGAAGCTATTGCGACCGCGTTTTAGAAGATTATTTTTCTTATGGAAAACCGGTTTCGTCTTGTTTAAAACTTTTTGTCCATTCAGCTCGATGGCACCTTGAGCTATTAAGCGATTCGCTTCAGAATTTGATTCGGCTAGGGTAGACATTACCAGAATTTCGGCAAAGCTTTCACCAAGTTGGACCTTAAATACCGGTAATTCATTTTTAAGAATCGTCATATCTACAGGACTTAGCTTGCTTATATCGCCGCTACCAAATAGTACTTCAGTCGCTTTACGTACTGCATTTGCTTTAGTTTCACCGTGCACTATTTTGGTAACTTCGTAGGCTAATACTTTCTGGGCCGCTCTTTCGCCACGGTTTTGTTTGAAATCTTGGTGAATTTTCTCAATATCAGTTTTATTTAACAATGTATAAATCTTAAGGAAACTTATTGCACTTTCGTCGTCAACATTCAACCAGAACTGGAAGAATTTATAGACGCTGGTTTTTGTTTCATCGAGCCAGATAGCACCATCTTCTGTTTTGCCAAACTTGACTCCAGTCGAGGCATTTACAACGAGTGGAGCCGACCAGACATGAGCTTCAGCCCCTTCGATACGACGAATCAATTCAACTCCAGCAATGGAATTACCCCACTGGTCAGAGCCGCATACTTGCAACATTACTTTTTTATGTCGATAAAGGTGCAAGAAATCAAAACCCTGAATCAGTGAATAACTAAATTCAGCATAACTAATACCTGAACCTTTATCACTCAGCCTAGTCTGCGTAAACTCCCGTCCTAGCATCTGTCGCATTGGTACATGCTTGCCAACTTCGCGAAGAAATTCCAGGTAACCAATTTTTTTAAACCAATCGAGGTTATCGACGACTTCAAATCTTAGGCCACTAAACAGATGCTTATATTGCGAGGCGATGGCCGTTTTATTCCTTTTTAGCTCAGTCAGGGAGATTAAGTCTCGTTCTTCGCTCTTGCCATCAGGATCACCGATTTGACCGGTTGCCCCGCCAACTAGTAATACTGCCTTATAGCCATGACTAATAAAATGTCTGACCATCATAGCTATAGCCAAATTTCCCACTGTCATTGAGTCTGAACTTGGATCAACTCCCCAATAAAATGTCACCGGGCTAGCATCTAAATCAGTAATATCTTTATAGGTTGTCTGGTCGATGAAACCACGCCATTTGAGTTCTTCTGAGAGTGACATAAATATAGCTTTCTTTTTTCTAGCTTAAGTATAGCAAATGGTTATCTGTGCATAAGACGAACTTAAAACTTTGGCTTTTTCTCAGCGGGCGTTGCTATAATGTTAACGATAACTATTCCGCGTATAGGGAGTAATAAGCAAACATATGAATGAGTTTCAAAGGAGGTTGTCTGGCCGACAACAGCGGGCTAGAAACAGTCCCAGTAAGTCCAAAACGATTCGCCTGAACCAAAGCTTTAGTGATCGTTTACGGGCCAACAAACAAGCCAGACAAATGAAGCGCGCAACTTATCTTGCGACGCTACCCAAGAATCCTTTTAAACGCATGCTTTACCGAATGCATCCCAAGCGACTGGCTCAATTTTGGTTTAGCCGCCGGGGTGCCATAGCCGCCCTCAAAGTAGTCGGTATTGGTATCGTTGTAATATTCCTACTAACAATTGGCGTATTTGCCTATTTCCGAAAAGATTTGCCGAATATTAAAGATATATCCGGTGATAATATTGGCGGCAGTATTTCCTATTACGATCGAACGGGGACAACATTACTCTGGCAAGACTACAATGCCGTCAAGCGAATTCCGATCGCCGGTAATCAAATCTCGTCCTATATGAAAGAAGCTACCGTCGCCATCGAAGATAAAAATTTTTATCACGAAGGGGCTTTTAACTTCGGTTCGATCATTCGGGCAGGTATAACTGATATTATTCATCACGGTCAAGGTCTCCAGGGCGCCTCAACAATCACCGAACAAGTCGTTAAATTAAATGAAAACTGGACCGGTAATCGGACAATTACGACCAAACTTAAGGAGCTGATACTGGCTGTCGAATTGAGCCGAGAATACTCTAAAGATGATATTTTAACTGCTTATCTTAATACGGCACCTTACGGTGGGGTGGAATATGGTTGCGAAGCAGCGGCTGAAGACTATTTCCATACAAATTGTGATAGTTTGTCGCTCGCCCAGGCTTCCTTTTTGGCGGCGATCCCTCAATCTCCGGCCATTTATTCGCCCTATAGTAGCCCTCAATACAATCCCGAAGTAACAGTCGATTATTTTGATCAAGCAGCCCTATCCGGTCGACAGCAGTATATTTTGAATCAAATGGCCCAACAGGGCTATATTACTTCAGCTCAAGCCGATCAAGCCAAAACGGTCAATGTTTTAGCTGAAGTTCAGCCGTTGCAAAATAAATATTCCGGTATTCAAGCACCTTACTTCGTACTGGCCGCTAAACAGGAGCTAGAAAACAAATATGGTTCGGCAACAGTCAACCGAGGCGGTTGGAAGGTAACCACCACTTTGAACTTGCAACTCCAACAAGATGCCCAAAAAGATGTGGCTAACAATCTGCCTAATGTCGAACGAGACCGAGGCGATGAAGAAGCCGTCGTGATGGAAAGCGTCCCAACTGGTCAGATTATGGCTGAGGTAGGTGGTGTCAATTTCAATAATCCAAATTACGGTCAAATTAATTACGCCCAAACCAATATTCCACCAGGTTCAAGCTTTAAACCGTACGATTATGTTTCTTTAATTAACGATACCTCCAACGCCGGAGCTGGTTCAGTCCTCTATGACGTTCAGCAACCATTGCCCGGCTACCCATGTACCGTCAAAACTGTTCTACAGACTACCAGCAACTGTCTAGAAGACTATGACTTTAAATACCCTGGGGCAGAAACCTTGCGTTATGCTCTAGCCGGTTCACGTAATGTTCCGGCTGCCAAAGCCATGATTTCGGCTGTGCCTAACACCCAATGTGAAGAAAACCAGTTGGCCGGTTGCGTACCTTCCATCAATAAAGTCATTGCGACAGCCGACGCGATGATGGCTTACCCAAATGCCTACCAGTGCTATTCAGATGTCCAGTTAACCCAAACTACGCAATGTTATGATTCGTCAGCTTTCGGTGACGGTGCTTACTTACACCTTGATCAACATGTCAACGGCGATGCTACTTTAGGACGACTCGGAGCGGCTATTCCAAACACCTACATTCTTAAAATAACCGACTCCAGCGGTAATCTAGTCTATCAATGGACGCAGCCTAGACCAACCCAAGTAGTACGGGCTGATGCCGCCTATATTATTGACAATATCTTGAGTGATCCGCGGGCGTCGTATCTACCAGGGAGTTGTACGACCAATACCTGCACTTCGCTTTCACAGGGTGGCTATAAATTTCAACACTACAACGGTTGGGACATTGCCGTTAAAACCGGTACAACAAATGATAACTTTGACGGACTAATGACGTCTTGGTCGACCCAATTTGCCGTAGACAGCTGGGTCGGATACCATACCCGTAACGTCGCTTTAACGGCCGGCCAAATGGAATACCTGACCGAACCGCTGACACGAACCCTGCAAGAACAGGGTCTTGATAGCTTGCACGTTTCACCAGTTAACTGGACCCAGCCAAGCGACATTAAAGTATTGCCCGGCTATGTTCAGCGCACCCATCTTGACTTTGGTGATGTCGAACCTGGACCGAGTACCGAACTTTTCCCGTCGTGGTATATCCAACCGTCAGCTTCAACTGGATCTGAAACAATCGATAAAGTTTCCAATGGTGTAGCTACGAGCTGTACTCCGGCACTTGCTAAAGAGACAGTTGGTGGCGCCAATGCTAGTACATATTCGGTAGATTTATTCTATCCTATTGGTCAACACGGTACTTCAACCAGCAGTTCAGGTACACCTGACAGTGTTCATAATTGTAGCGACTCCTCACCTTCGGTGACGGTAACTCAAGGTAATTGTGAAGACAGTGCTCATTGTGACTTTACGGTAACGGTGACCCAAGGCACCCATCCCCTTTCCGGCGGATCATATACGACAGCACCGGCCGGCACCATCGCCTTAATAGCCAATGGTCAAACACTTGTTACTCAGAGCATTCCGAGCGATGCCGGTAACGTCTACACTATAACCATGACTAACGTTCCGATCACAAACGGCGAGACTGTTGAAGCCCAAGCCGTCGACAGTGTTCTCTATTCTGGTACAAATACCACTCCGGTTGTCGACACTAACACCAATCCTCCACCTTCGACACCTCCGGTCAGTGGAAATCCATAAAAAATAAGACTAACTTTTTACTAAATAAGTATTAAGTGCCGCTCTAATATCTGGCACTCCTAGTAATCCAGTCAATTTTTTACCAGAACGCTGCAAAGGTCCAATGGCAGTCGTAAAACCTAATTTTTTAGCTTCGGCCAACCGTTTGTCCATAAACGGCACATGTCTTATTTCACCGGAAAGTCCAACTTCGCCAAAGACCACCGCATTGCCTTTTAGCTGCAGACTTTTAGCCGCTGAACCGATTGCCATGCAAATAGCTAAATCAGCCGCTGGCTCGGTAATCCGTATCCCGCCGACGATATTAACATAGATATCTTTGTCTACCAGATCAAGCTTTGTCCGACGCTCTAACATAGCTACAAGCAAATTTAAACGGTTCAGATCAAAGCCACTGCTTGTTCGTTTGGGATAACCATAGCTCGTTCGATTAACCAAAGCCTGAACTTCAACAAGTAATGGCCTGGTACCCTCAAGTGTTGCCAATACAATCGAGCCATCACTAGCTTGTCTTTCGGCCAATAAGCTTTCGGAAGGGTTTTTAACCGGCTTAAGTCCATCCTCGAACATTTCAAAAATGCCCGCTTCATTGGTCGAACCATACCGGTTTTTAATGGCTCGAAGCACTTTAAAACCACCGTACCTATCACCTTCCAATTGGAGGACTACGTCAACGACGTGCTCCAATATCTTCGGCCCAGCTATGACCCCTTCTTTGGTAACGTGTCCGACTAAAATTACGGCGGCATTGGCCTGTTTGGCTGCTTGCATTATGGCTTGGGCGCTATTAGTTATCTGTGATACCGTACCGGGCGAAGTTGGGACACTGTTCATAGCGACAGCTTGAATGGAATCGACGATAACTAGCTGATAGGCTTTTTTGGCAATGGTCGCTACTATATCATCGGTCGAATTTGAAGTAGCCAGTTGCAGAGCTGGGTGATGAACGCCCAGCCGTTTAGCGCGCAACCCGATTTGGTGGGCTGACTCTTCGCCGCTGATATACAAAATAGAGGCCGCTTTAGCCAGAGCATAGGCAAGTTGAAGAAGCAGGGTACTTTTGCCGATACCCGGTTGTCCGGCGAGTAATGTCACGCTTCCGTTAACGACACCGCCACCTAGAACAGTATCGATATCACTAATTCCGGAGATGAGTCGTTTCTGATCATGTTGAGCCGAGGCATCGACTGACTGGGTCTCCAGGGTGTGGCCGCTTATTAAACTGTTACCGGCAGTCGTTCCAGGCAATACTTCTTCCTGAAGTGTATTCCATTCACCACAGGTGGCACATCGTCCAACCCAAGCTGGATAATTCGCGCCACAATTGCTACATACAAATCTGACAGACTGTCTTTTAGCCACGACTAGCCGACTCCCCTTAACACTGCCTATAGTCTACCACTTATACAGTCCACTAATATGGCTTTTGCTCTCACTCAGCTGCGGTTGCGTAAGCTAATTCACCGTTTTTAGTTACAACCTGAATAATGTCGCCGCGAGTATATCTGTCATCAAGTAAATCAAGCGCCACGTGATCTTCAATAGTGTCTTGAATCAGCCTTCTGAGCGGCCTAACACCATTATGGGCATCATAGCCATGCTCCAGTAAGTAATCTTTGGCTCCAGGCGTCAGTTGGACACTGAGGCCTCGTTTGCGGATCCGCGTTTTGAGTTCTTCAATCTGTAAATCAATTATTTTTAAGATATCCTTCTTGGTTAGAGCGCGAAAAACTACTACCTTGTCGATTCGGTTTAACAGTTCAGGCCGCATAATATGCTTCAATTCGTCGCGGACAATACCTTCGTTGGCTTCATGGAGCTCGCTAAGGTCTTTCATATCGCCGTTATTTCGGGCGTGGAAACCTAAATTGGCTTCTTTCTGAAGTTTCTCGGCACCAATATTGCTCGTCATGATTACGATGGTATTGGTAAAATCGATAGCTCTGCCTTTAGCATCAGTTATGCGACCATCCTCTAGTATCTGTAGTAACATATTGAAGACATCGGGATGAGCTTTTTCGATTTCGTCAAACAGGACCAGGCTATATGGCTGGCGACGAATTTTATCGGTTAACTGGCCGCCATCATCATAACCAACGTAGCCGGCTGGTGCACCAACTAGTCTAGATACGTTATGGTGTTCGCCAAACTCACTCATATCTATTTTTACTAGTGCCGCTTCACTACCGAAGAATTCACGAGCTAGTACCCGCCCGAGTTCGGTCTTACCAACGCCAGTTGGACCAAGGAAGACAAACGAGCCAATCGGTCGCTTCTCACTCGATACACCGCTCCGATTGCGGCGGATCGCCCTGGCGACGACATTAACGGCTTCGGTTTGACCAATAATGTATTTCTGCAAAGTTTTCTCAAGATTTAATAGGTACTTTGCTTCTGATCGAATCACTTTTTTAACTGGCACTCCGGTGATCCGGGCCACCACGTCCGCTAAATCATCAGCTTTGATCGTAATTGGTTGCGAGCTCCTGTTGCTGGCTTGCTGCTTAGTCAACTCTTGATTGATCTGACTAGCCCGAGTCTTTTCTTTTGCGGCGGTTTCATATTCTTCATTATCGGCAGCTTCTTCGATGCGAGTTTGAACAAGTTTGAGTTCCTTCTGCAAGCGCCGGATTTCCGGAGAGGTACGACCTTTTTCAACCCGTAGAAAAGCGGCGGTTTCATCGATTAAGTCGATAGCCTTGTCTGGCATGTAACGATCGTTAATATAGCGTTTAGCTAACATAACGGCGTCTTCGATAATTTCATCGCTAATAGTCACGCCATGAAATTTCTCATAATGCTTGCGAAGGCCCTTTAAGATAGCAACTGTTTCTGGCACTGTCGTTTCCGGAACTTGAACAGGTTGAAAGCGCCTTTCCAGGGCGGCGTCTTTTTCGATATGTTTGGTGTATTCCGAGGTTGTCGTTGCCCCAATAATCTGGATTTTACCGCGGGCAAGAGCTGGTTTTAGGATATTTCCAGCATCCATTGCACCCTCGGCGGCGCCAGCGCCGACAATTACGTGCAGTTCGTCAATAAAGATTATAGTTTTGGTATCGCGCTCCAGTTCGCTAATAACTTTTTTCAGTCGCTCTTCAAACTCGCCGCGGTACTTAGTGCCCGCGATCATACCGGCTAAATCAAGCGTGACGATCCGTTTGTCCTGAAGACTGTCGGGCACATCTTCGCTGACAATGCGCTGGGCCAGTCCTTCAACTATAGCCGTCTTGCCTACGCCAGGTTCACCAATTAGTACTGCGTTATTCTTAGTGCGGCGGTTCAGAATTGTAATGACGCGTCTAATTTGACTCTCCCTACCAACGACAGGGTCAAGTTTACCCTCACGAGCTTGGGCAGTTAAATCGATACCAAAAAAGTCTAGCGTAGTTTTACGAGGCTTCTTGGTAGAAGTTCGGTGCGTATCGGCACCCGGAGTATCCTGTTCTTCGTACTGCTGGCGATTAAGAAATTGTTCTAATTCAGTCGTAAGAGAGTCGACATTGGCATTTAAATCTCGAAGCAAACGGGTGGCCCGGGCATTCTTCTGGTTTAAAATACTGTATAAAATATGCTCGGTACCGCAAAATTCTTGGCCATAATCCTGGGCAATATCATAAGCCATCTTGAGAGTTAATTTGGCTGTTTCGGACAAACCCTTAGCGCCCATATTGATAACGAGAGTTTTTGGTGTCAAGTTCAAAGCCATGCGGGCACGGTCTAGCGTAATACCGGCATTTTCCAGTATTTTGGCTCCCATACTGGAGTCCTGGGCGAGTACCCCGAGAAGTAAATGCTCCGTGCCAATATAGGCACTACCGAAACTACGAGCTATGGCATCGGCATGCTTTAAACTTTGCAAAGCATTACTTGTTAAATGATTCAAAAATTCTTGAAAATCAGGTGAATTTGGCATCATATTGACGTATTGCTTCCATTCTGCCCCTCTAAGATTGGAAAGGCATTACATTACTTATTGTGAACGCTGCATATCATCCTGTCGATAGGAAATATTATTGCAGCGGTGGGAGTTATCGTTATTTTTTACATACTTCTGACGTTATTTATTAACCCACTATATTCTATAATATCATTTAGCACTCGCTGGTCAAGAGTGCTAATTTACCCCGTAAAGTCTTACTGAGGACGGACTTTTACGAGGGCGTGACGAATTACTTCATCGCCCAACCGGTAACCTGCCAGAACCTCTTCGCTGATAATATCTTTGTGTCCCTTACCTTCTTCGACCACTACTGCTTCATGAATGGTAGGATCAAATTCGTAACCGACGGTGTCAATCTTAGTGACGCCGAGATCTTCCAGCGCTTTATCGAATTGTTTGGCAATTTGTTGGATGCCTTTAAGAAAATCATTCGACGCAAGCTCGGCCGGAACATGTTTCATAGCCCGCTCAAAGTTATCAATTACCGGTAGTAATTCGGTGATAATGCTGGCTTTTACTAATGAACGAACGCTGGACATTTGTTCATCGTGACGACGACGCAAATTCATCGCATCGGCTCTCTCCTGGCGTAGAGCATTAGTAAGTTCATCTATTCTAACTTCAAGTGCGTTTAATTTGGCATTTTTTGAAGAGCCGCCGTCGATAATCTTTTTTTTAACCATACCAGACCTCTTCCAGTTCTTCGCCCGTCCGACGAACCAGCGACATAACGTCGCGGTAACTTTGCCGGGTTGGGCCAAGCACTCCAACGTAACTTTGGTCGCTGAATGGTCCACGGAATCGGCTGATGATCAAGCTACAGCCGGCACTACGGCCAATCGGGTTTTCTTGGCCAATATAGACACTGAGTGGTTCATTTAAGCCTGCCTCGCGTAACCATGGCTCCAAATTATCTAGCAGTTGAGCCACTTGACGAACTTGCATACCATTTATGAATTCCGGCTGACCAAAAAGATTCGATAATCCGCTCATATATAGTTGATCTCCGATTGTAGCCAAACCTAAATTGTGTGTCAGCTCAACTAATGTATCTACGGCATTGCGGATCATGCGATCGGGCGAACCACCACTCACCACTCTAGCCGATAAGGCGCGTTCCGCTCGCCTGGTAGCTAAAGCTGAGCCATCTTTAGTTTTAGCGTCTTCTGTAAGGCTATTCACATACAGACGATAACCTTTATCGGTCGGGACACGCCCGGCGCTAGTATGGGGTTGTGAAATATAGCCCATTTGCTCTAGTTCAGCCATTTCGGCTCTAATCGTTGCCGAAGAGACATTAAAAGCTTTAGCCAGTAAATTACTGCCGACAGGACTGGCGACTTCAGCATACTGCTCAACAATAGCATTTAAAATTTGTAGTTGCCGATCAGTCATATTCCACGAATCCAATGAATTAATTAGCATAATTGTATAACCTTTAGCACTCTTGAGTCAAGAGTGCTAATCGGCTCCAATCTAATTAATACTAGATGTTTTAATTTAACCTTGGAATTATTTACCGTGTTCTTCAATTGTCTTTAGTAGACTGCTTTCAAGATCACTCTTCTTTTTCAGTTTAGGAGTTTTCGGCTGATCAGCCACTTTTACTTCTTCCTCAGGTGCTTGCTTTTCTGATTCAATGTCTAATTCACTTCCTGTCAGTTTACTGGCTAAGCGAACGTTTTGGCCATTTTTACCAATGGCGATGCTCAATTGATCTTCCGGTACGATAACTCGAGCTTTTTTGGTTGCCTGATCTAGCACGACTTTAGTTACTTTAGTCGGGCTAAGGGCATTGGTAATATATTCGGTGGGATTTTCGCTCCAAACGACAATGTCGATTTTCTCTTGTTCGCCAACTTCACTCATTACGGCATTGACTCTTGTTCCGTGTCCACCTACAAAGGTACCAACCGGGTCAACTCCTTGAACATTGCTAGCAACAGCAATTTTGCTCCGCACGCCAGCTTCACGGGCAATATCCTTAATTTCAACTGCGCCATTTTCCATTTCCGGGACCTCTGAACGGAATAACCATTCAATGAACTGAGTATTACCTCGAGATACGACTAGTTGAGGGCCGCGCGGACCTCGTTCAACATCTTTTAAGAAAACTTTAAGTCGTTGACCGCTATAATAACGCTCGCCTTGAATTTGTTCACTTTTAGGCATAATACCTTGGGCGCGTCCCAAATCAATTCGGATAATACTACCTTCTACTCTTGAGACAACTCCGTTTATAACTGTGCCGATTTTATCTTCGTATTCTTCCATTATAATTTCGCGCTCGGCTTCACGTAGTCTCTGCAAAATTACCTGCTTGGCGGTTTGAGCGGCGACTCGACCGAAATCTTGTATGTTTTCGTGAATTTCAATTGTTTCGCCAACTTTCGCATTTTTTCGCATGACAGAGGCATCTTTAACGGAAATTTCATAAGCAGCGTTTTGAACATCTGAAACAATTTCTTTAGTTACAAAGGCGTCGACTGTTCCAGTATTCAGATTCATCGTAACTCGTACCTCGCCCTCACGATCCCCATAATCGCGACGATATGCCGCCGCTAAAGCCTGTTCGACAATCTCTTGAACGGCTTCTTCTGGTAAGTTCTTTTCTTCAGCTATAGTCCGAATTGCGACGGCCAGTTGCTTGAAATCCATTTCCATATTTATCTCCAATGTATTCTTCGTTACATATTTTGTGAATAAACTCTTTTAAGTGTCGAGGCATAAAAAAGCCCGACGAGGACGCCGGACAACACATTCAATTATACGCTACGCCGCTAGACTGTCAATTTAACGGAATTGAAGAGTCATTATTAAAGAACGTTATTCTTGACCCTTTTCATGTTCCATTCGCGCTACATCGTCATTAAACGTAACTACCCTTTTAACAACTGCCGATGACAATTTAGCTCCTTTTAGACGCATAGCGTCGAGAACGTCATTTAAGACTGGATCCAATGAAAGTTCGTCTTGATGCATCATGTTTACGTCAACGACATCAACTTCATTTGTTTGTTCATAGTTTCCGCGTCTTATAATAAATTCCGTCATAAGTAACCTCTATTAGTGACATACTGACGCATATAAGGGATATTTGTCAAGTATAGACTTGGTCATGTTAAACTAAAATCAGATGACAAAGACCGTTAGGCGGTTCTATAAAGAGCTTAAACCGTCAAATTATGAATTACATATTACACCTGACACGGCTAATTTTACATTTAGCGGCAAGGTTTTAATTCGTTTACTAAAAACTGGTCGCCCTAGTCAACGATTAACCTTCCACCAAGTAGATTTAAAAATTGATAGTGCTCGAATCACAAAATTAGATAAAAAGGGCACGCACCAGTTAATTGTTCGACGAATTAATACCCAAAACAGTCTCAACGAAGTACGTATCCATACAGAAGAATTAGTTTACAGCGGTGAATATGAAGTTGAGCTACATTTTAAAGGTAAAATTACCAGGGGCATGACTGGGCTATATCCATGCTTTTTTAATTATCATGATGAAGAACACACTCTTTTAGCCACGCAATTCGAAAGTCATCATGCCCGCGAAGTATTCCCCTGCATAGATGAACCAGAAGCGAAAGCTACTTTTCATTTAACACTTGACACCCCCACTGGGTTGCAACTACTTTCCAATACGCCGATAGAAAAGCAAAAGAAAACTGGTTCAACCTTAATAACGACTTTTTTGCCAACACCTAAAATGTCGCCGTATTTACTGGCTTTTGTGATTGGTGAATTACATAGTAAAACTACAAAAACCAAACGTGGCACGAATGTTTCGGTCTGGTCGACAATTGCCCAACCAAAATCTGCTTTGGATTTTGGCCTTGATGTCGCCAAGCGATCGATTGAATTCTTCGAAGACTATTTTGGTGTTAATTATCCGCTTGAAAAAGCTGATCACGTCGCATTACCTGATTTCTCAAGTGGTGCCATGGAAAACTGGGGCTTAATCACTTACCGTGAACGTGTTTTGCTGGCCTATCCAGGCCAATCCTCTCAAGCCACCAAGGAGGCCATCGCCACAGTGGTGGCTCATGAAACATCGCACCAATGGTTCGGTAATTTAGTCACCATGCGTTGGTGGGATGATCTCTGGCTCAACGAGAGCTTTGCCAATATGATGGAATATGAAGCAGTTGACGCCATGTTTCCCGAATGGCAGATTTGGGATAGTTTTGTCAGTAATGAAGGAATGGCAGCGCTCCGACGTGATGCCACACCTGGCGTGCAAGCGGTTAAAACTAATGTACTTCATCCAGATGAAATTAGCACACTTTTTGATCCGTCCATTGTTTATGCCAAAGGTGGGCGGTTACTGTATATGCTAAAGACATATATTGGCGATGAAGCTTTTCGCCACGGCCTGACAAAGTACTTCGGTCAATATGCTTACGGCAATACCAATGGTAATAATTTGTGGGAAGCACTAAGCCTAACAAGTGGTTTAGATGTTGCTGCCTTTATGAATCCCTGGCTGGAACGTGCTGGTTTCCCAGTTATATCTGTCGATCAACAGGGCCCTAACCTGACCTTGACACAGCGTCACTTTATTGAAGACGGTTCAGTTTCAGATGGGCGCTTATGGCCGGTACCGTTATTTTCCAACCGCGAGGAACTTCCGAAGTTATTGAATAAAGCTAATTTACGCCAAAGGCTAAAGAACTACGACCAGCCCGTTTTACTAAACCAAGGTTACCCAGGTCACTATATTATCGATTATGTCCAACCAGACCAGCGGGCTGAGATTATGAAGCTGGTTCGACAAAAATCACTGGGTATCGCTGATCGTTTGATGTTATTAAATAGTGCCAGCATGCTAGCGAAAGCAGCCTATCAATCGTTTGGCGATGTACTTCAGCTACTCGAATCATACAAAAACGAAACTTCCGAGACGGTCTGGAATATGATGAGCCGTTTGAGCGCAGAAACTCGACGATTTATCGATCTAGATGAAAAATTAGAATCGCCCATCAAAGCTTTTTTACGACAATTGATTCAGTTCGAGCATAAGCGTTTGGGTTGGAATGAAACTAATCAAGAATCATCGTCGGACCAAAAACTACGCGCTCTTATTATCGGGTTAGGCGCTTACGCCGAAGACCCTGGCATAATTCGCGAAGCGCTCAAGCGCTTTAATCTTTATAAACAAAAGCCTGAATCACTGAGTGCCGATCTCCGAGGTATAGTTCTTAGCGTGCCTGTTAAAAACCAATTTGAAGGTGCCTTCACTTTTCTACTCCAGCAGCATGATGAAACCGTTAACAGCGACCTAAAAACCGATATTATGGCGGCTCTAACCCAAACTAAAGATAAAGACGAAGCAAGCATACTGCTGGCGAGGTTAAAAGATGCAACTGTTATCAAACCCCAGGACGCCGAGTATTGGCTGATCTATCTGCTAGGAAACCGTTATATACGCGACCTAGCCTGGCAGTGGATGGTAGATAACTGGTCTTGGATTGAACATACTTATGCCAACGATAAATCCTACGACGATTATCCGCGCTATACTGCTTCAATTTGCAATACAAAGCAGTGGGCTAAAAAATACGCCTCGTTCTTCAAGCCAAAGCAAACCGAAATTAGCTTAAGAAGAAATATAGTGATTGGTCTTTCAGAGATTTCTACACGCGTTGTCTGGTTGGAACGTGATCTTCCAAGTGTCCAAGCATTTTTTAAAAAGGTCTGATTGTCGCTTCAAGCAGCCTTTAGTAATAACCTGATCGGTTTATAACTCTGCCGATGAAGACCACAAATACCAAGCTTTTTCAACGCAGCCAAATGAGTAGCCGTTCCATAGCCAACATGCTATTCAAAACCGTAATCCGGATAAGTTAAGGCGGCTTCCGTCATAAAGTTATCACGAGCCACTTTGGCAACTATAGACGCAGCACTGACTGCAGCTATTTTATCATCAGCACGTATAACTGTTCTGGCCCGCGAATCGTCAGCTAAATAATTATAATTCCCATCTATAATTATTTCGTCGAAGGGAACATTTATCTGCTTTATGGCCCGTAAAAGGGCGAGACGCGTACTTTCTGTTAGTCCCAGGTTATCGATTTCTGACGAGCTCACCCAGCCTAGTCCGACAGCTGAAGCTTTAGTATAAATATCACTAGCGAGTTGTTGCCTCCTGAGCTGACTTAGTTTTTTAGAATCTTTCAGACCCATAATTGGCTTTGCTAATACGACGGCCCCGACAACTAAAGGTCCCGCCCAGCAACCTCTGCCCACTTCATCAATCCCAAGCATAACCACAACCCTAATTGTATACGATCTAAACTAAGCTTACTCTTTTTCAGTTTCTTCGTGGCGAGCAACAACCTCAGCAGCCTTAGCTTCTAATTTGGCTTCTTCTTCAGCTTTTTTCTCAGCTTCAGCTTCAGCCGCTTTGGCAGTTTCTTCTTTCAATTTTTCTTCTTCCGCTTCAGCCGCCACATCTCGAACATCGTTAACTCCCTCGCGATCAAAATCAATACCCGTCATACGAGCCGCCTTGCCCGTTCGTTGACGCAAATAGCTCAAATAGTTTCGTCGTACCTTACTGCGTTTGGTAACTTCGATTTTAAGCACTAAGGGACTATGTAATAAAAAGCTTTTTTCAACCCCAACGCCACTAGCTATCCGTCTGACGGTTATACGATTAGTTAAGCTCCCCTTACGGTTAGTTCGAATAACTTGGCCTTGAAAAATTTGAATACGTTCCTTATTGCCTTCACGAATTCTCTGATGGACTCGGACGGTATCGCCACTTCGAACATCAACAATTGCCGCTTTCTTAAAGCCAGCTTCAATTTCTTGGATCACACTTTGCATATCCCAACTACATTACATCATTTTACCCCGAGAAGCAAGACGTCAATGGTTGAATTAACCTATCCCAAAACGCGGTAGATTTCTTCAATTGTGGTTTGACCGGAAATCGCTTTTAGAAATCCATCTTGACGCATCGTCCGCATACCACTCTTTATTGCAGCAGTCTCTATTTCATCGCTAGAAGGTACAGCTGTAGTAGTTTGCAATAACCGCCGTATTTCTCCGCTCATTAAAAACTGTTCGCGAATGGCAAGTTGACCCTTATACCCATAAGGGTTTTCGGCTGAAGTGCCGGGCTTATAAAGTTTAAGTTCGTCAAGATTGGGTCTTTCGACACCTTCGGGCAAGCTATCAATGACTGATCTCAATTGAGCCAGAACCGCTTCGTCCGGTTGATACGGTTGTTTCAGATCATCGTCGAGTCGTCGCACTAGCCGCTGCGCCATAACAAGTCGTATTGCCGAAACAAACAATGGATTTTGACCAATAATATCAGCTAACCTGGTTAGAGCCGTTGCTGCACTTGCGGCATGGAAAGTCGTCAGAACTAGGTGACCTGTCAGGGCTGCTTGCAGGGCGGTTCGGGCGGTATCGTCATCCCTAACTTCGCCGACCATCACAATATCTGGATCTAGTCGGAGAACGGCCCGTAGCATTTCGGCGAAACTTTGGTCATGACTGGGTTCTCTATTTCGAACCGAAATTTGAGTAATACCGGGGAACTGATATTCGACCGGGTCTTCAATCGTAATAATTTTTCGCTCCTCGCTGTTAAGCGAGTGCATGATCGAATATAATGTGGTCGTTTTACCAGAGGCAGTCGGACCAACCACCATTACTAATCCGCTCGGTTTGGCAATAATATCATCGACTACAGCTCTCTCGGTCGGCGATAAGCCGAGACGGTCTAATTGAAACATCTCCGGTTGCATATTAAATAACCGAAGTACAATGTCCATACCATTTATAGTTGGAACGGATTCAATTCGGACATTCACGTCAACCGAACCACCGGTAGCCATTTTGACAACTTGAGCTATATGACCTTGCTGAGCTTCTTCTGAGGAGGTGGAAATATTACCAGCACTGGCGACTGCCGCGACTAAAACACGGTATTTATCGGGGCTGATCCGAGCAATTTGGTGTAAGACTCCGTCAATTCGAAAGCGAATGCGGACATCTTCCGGGTCAGTTTCAAGATGTATGTCAGATGCGTTAAGTTGGTTAGCTTGGGATACTAAATAGGCCAACATATCGTCGGCGTTTACTTGTTCAAGTGTGCTGGAAACACCTTTAATAAGTTCCTCTGTGCCAGCTGTATTGAGGGCTATGTCCTGATATTTGACTTCTTTAGGCGGATCGTAGAGTTTCATATACTCGTGGTAACCGGAATCAGAAATAATGGCAAAATTGACCAACTGGTCCAGGAAACGCTGCTTGACAATAGTCATGGCCGACTGAGGTGTGGTAGTTAAAATGCCGAACAGGATGTTACTTTGATCGACATTGAGGGGTACAAGCTTCAATTGATATAATTCGGCGACACTCAAAAGGTTTTGAAACAGTCGTTTATTTTGGATACGCGAGGTATCGACATAATTTAAACCCAATATACTAGCCCGACGTTGCGCTAATTGTTCCTGTTCTTCACGACCCTTAACGGCGGCATCATCTTGCATAGTGGTAAGTATAAAGCACAAACGTTATGCCGACCATAGGAGTGTCTAGTATAGTGAGGGCTATGCGTCAGATCGTTTTAATTGCTCATAATATTAGGAGCTGTCAGAATGTCGGTTCACTACTGAGAACGGCCGAAGGTTTGGGGATTCAATCAGTTGTTCTGACAGGTTATACTCCTTATCCGCGCACGATCGACGATGAACGTTTACCCCACATAGCCCAGAAAAACGAAAGTCAGATTCATAAGTCGGCCCTAGGGGCTGAACTGATGGTTGACTGGAAACACAGCCATCAGATCGAACCAGTCTTAGACGAGTTGCGGGAAGCTGGCTACATCATCGCCGCACTAGAGCAGCAAAATGGTGCTATCAATTTGCCGGTATTTCAACCGGCTCAAAAAATTGCCCTTATTGTCGGGCGTGAAGTAGAGGGCATCGAGGAGGAAATACTTGCTCAATGCGATAGCATCGTCCAAATTCCGATGCACGGCCGAAAAGAATCATTTAACGTTTCAGCCGCCGCGGCCATGGCACTCTATCATCTGACTTATACGACATGAACTAAGTCCGCTTGTCTGTTCCCTGTCTAATCTGATACACTTAAAACTAAAGCTAAAACATAAAAATGACGCTAACAAAAATAAAACCGAGACGTCCCTCTGCTACACACAAACTGCGTAGTGGGCGCCACCATCGCCAAAATCACTCCTATTTAAAAACCTATTGGCCTTATTTGCCGATTTTAACGGTCGTTGTTCTAGCCATATTTGCCAATAACTGGTTAGGCCATCAGCACAAAAACGTCCTTGGCTATGCTACCGATATCAGTATCCAAAGCCTTTTAGATGATACGAACGCCCAACGGGCGGCCAACGGTCTACCGCCCCTGACCATAAATGCTGAGCTTGACCTGGCCGCCCAAACTAAAGCCAACGACATGGAAACTCAGAATTATTGGTCGCATGATACGCCTGAAGGTCAAACACCGTGGTCGTTCATAACGGCAGCGGGCTATGATTATCAAGCGGCTGGCGAAAATCTAGCTTACGGTTTCGATACTGCCAGTGACACTCTGACGGCTTGGATGAACAGTCCAGAGCACCGGGCTAACATATTAAATACAACTTATCATGACGTTGGCTTCGGCGTTGTAAATATCGCCAATTATGTCGGTACCGGTCCGGAAACACTGGTGGATGCTATGTATGGTTCCTTGGCGGGCGAAGCAGTCGTCGCGGCCACTCCTCAAGTGTCGGTGCCAAAATCTACGGTTCAAGCAAAAGCGGTAACACCTTCGACAACTAAATCAACCACGGCGTCGTCCAGTCCGACGGTCACTTCAACGACACCCGTCAGTCAACCTATCAGTACTCCGGTTGCAACGACCGAACCTTCGACTAAACTAACCCCTGAAGTAACTAAAGCAGCGGTAGCCGCCGAATCTCAACAACAAATTTCTCGCATCCAGCTTGTAGCGGCCGGTAGCACTACATTAGCTGTTCTACTTGTAATACTCTTCGGTTGCGCTGCTTTTGCTTTTCTAGTTATACGTCACGGAATGGCTTGGCGTAAAACTTTCGTTCGAGGCGAAAGATTCATTCTCCGTCACCCGAGCTTGGATATGACGGCCGCTTTTGTCGTCGCCGTTAGCGTTATTCTAACGCGGGTAACAGGTATCATTAAATAACTACTTTAAAATAACGTTTTGTGGTCCAACAATAGTCGCAAGGCGTTGCAGCGAATTTTCGTCACTGTTCATGCGACCGGGCAAACGAATGATTTGTTTAGTTTTTTCACTACCAAGTACCAGTACTACTTCACTTTCGCCGCGCTGCTCATCGATTGTCCGTTTGAGTGAAAGCAGTAATTCATTGTCGCCACTGTGAGCTAAGTGGATAAAAACCCGGGCGGCTTTTTGCGGTAATTTATGAATGTCACTATTTTTGACGATAGGTTTGGGGTCTACATTTGGTAGGTTCATCTTCTTACCGGTTTTCCCATAATTTATCGCTTCTTCAGCGGTCACCTCACGAGCACTTTCAGCCATTATTTTAACTTCGTGCAGCGCATTACCCAGACGATCCGTCGTACTTACTTTACCGCTGACAATAATAACCTTATCGCGTTCCCATAAATTAAGAGTTTGTTGTAACAGACTGGGAAACACGATTATTTCCATTTCGCCAAATGTATCTTCCACTTTTACGAAAGCCATTTTCTGTCCGCTTTTGGTATTAATAATCCGAATTTCCGTAATATTACCGCCAACCGTTACTTTACGTCCATCGTGACCTAGCAATATGGCATTAATTGGAACGGTTTGCTCGCTCAATAGCGCCGCAAATGATTCCAGCGGGTGTTGGCTTAAATATAATCCGAGAAGTTCCCGTTCCCACAATAGTTGCGCTCTGTCGGTATGCAACGCCTCTGGAGTTTGCAGTGTTAGTTTTGGCTTAGTATTGACGACTTCTTCGTTTGAACCGAATAAGTCGGTTTGACCGCTGCGAGATTGTTTGGCTAAACGAGAAGAATAGGCTACTAAAGTATCCAAGTTAAAGAGTAGCGTAGAACGGTCGGCAAATCGATCAAATGCGCCAGCTTTAACCAAACTTTCCAGTGCTTTACGATTAACTAGTCGGGCATTGATCCGTGTCAGAAAATCGCTCAAATCGATGAATGGTCCGTCTTGTTGACGAGCCCGCAATATTTCTTCAGCTGCTCCCCTACCGACATTTTTAATAGCAGCTAAACTGAAACGGATTTGAGATGTATTATCGGGCACTACGGCAAACTCTAAAAATGATTCATTGACATCTGGCGATAGGACGCTGATAGCCATCCGTTTGCAGGCGGCGATATCAATCGCTAATCGATCGGTATCATTAAAATCGCTGGTCATCAGGGCTGCCATGAAGGCGGCCGGATAGTGCGCTTTAAGATAGGCCGTCCAATAGCCAATTAGAGCATAGCAAGCCGAGTGAGATTTATTAAAGCAGTAAGCGGCAAAATCTTCCAACTGTTTCCAGAACTTTTCCATTTGAGCTTCGTTGGCACCATTCTTAATCGCCCCGGCTATAAATTCGGTTTTCATTTTACGCATGACATCCATATTTTTCTTACCTATCGCTTTTCGTAGCGTGTCGGCTTGTCCGCCCGTAAAGCCACATAAATCTTTGGAGATTTGCATGACTTGTTCCTGATAGAGGAGCACCCCATAAGTCGCTTTAAGAGCATCCTCCATTTTAGGATGGAAATATTCGATTTTTTTAGATCCGTTCTTACGGGATATAAAGTCGTCTATAAACTGCATCGGTCCTGGCCGATACAGCGCGTTCATGGCAATGATATCTTCAAAAGTTGTCGGCTTAAGCTCTCGCAGATAGCGTTTCATGCCGGCAGATTCAAACTGGAAAATACCAGTCGTATCGGTGTCTTGGAATAACTTGATAGTTTTGGCATCGTCTAAGGGGATTTCCTCTAAATCAATCTCACGATCATAAACTTTTTTAATAATTCTCTGAGCATTTTTAATAATCGTTAAGGTAGAAAGTCCCAAAAAGTCCATTTTGAGAAGACCAAGGTCTTCAATCGGACCCATCGAATACTGGGTTGCCACTACCCCTTTTTGAGCCAATTCAAGCGGCACAAACTTGACGATTTCGTCGGGGGCAATCACTACTCCTGCAGCGTGAACGCCGTGACTGCGAATGGTGCCTTCAAGCTGGGTAGCTAAGTCAAAAACCCGTTTAGCCGTTTCATTGGTAGCGTACTCGTGCTTCAAATCTGAGTTGTCTTTGATAGATTGCTCTAAAGGAATATGGCGTCCTTGAATTGGCGGCGGTATCATCTTGGCTAAGCGGTCAGACTCAATATAAGGCACTTGCAAAACCCGAGCCACATCCCGTACGGCATTACGAGCCGCCATGCGACCATAAGTCACTATATTAGCAACTCTGTCAGTACCGTATTTGTTAGCACAGTAGGCTATCACTTCATCGCGTCGGGTATCTTGGATATCAATATCGATATCCGGCATGCTTATACGGTCGGGGTTCAAAAATCGCTCAAAGAGAAGGTCATATTTTAACGGATCTAGTTCGGTTATGCGAAGGGCAAAAGAAATAATCGAGCCAGCCGCCGAACCTCGACCAGGACCAAAGACAATGCCTTGGTCTTTCCCCCAGTTCATGAAATCAGCAATAATCAAAAAGTAACCGTTAAAGCCCATTTTATCGATAACGCCTAATTCGTAGAAAGCGCGCTGTAAAATCGATTTCGGTAAAGTTTTCTGAGCCTGACTAATCGACAAAGAGCTGGCTTTCTTCTCGTCGATACCACCGTAACGCCAAGCTAGTCCACTATAAACCTGCTTTTGGAGCAGTGATTTTTCACTCTCACCTTTCGGAACTGGAAATTTCGGAATGAGAATCTTACCGACTTCTATATCAACCTGACAGCGATCAGCAATTACTTTAGTATTTTTAATCACCTCGGGATGCGAACTGCCCCAACGTTTAATAATTTCTTTGGGATCAGTTACATGCAGCTCAAAATTCTTCAAAGTCATCCGTTTTTCGTCGCTCAAAAAGGAGGCCGTCTGGACACAAAGTAAAATTTCATGGGCTTCTTGATCTTCATGCTTTAAATAATGCGCATCGCAGGTTAGCACACAAGGAATACCGAGTTCTTTTCCAATTTTTAATATATCGTTATTGACTCTGACTTGATCCTGCCAAGTACTCGGATGCTCCGGATGACCGTGATCTTGGATCTCCAAATAGTATCTATCGCCGAATACCTCTTTATACCAACTGGCTATAGCTATGGCTTTATCGAATTGACCTTGTACCAAGTTTTCGCCAATTTCACCACCTATACAGCCGCTTAAGATAATCAGACCTTGGTTATATTGTTTTAGAAGTTCATGATCGATTCGGGGTCGGTAATACATTCCAGCCAGATTGGCAATGGTACTTAACTGCATGAGATTCCGATAACCAGTATTATTCATTGCCAGTACCGTCAAATGGAAGTTTGGTTTATCTTTAGTTGGCTCTTTGTCTAGATGACTACGGGCGGCGACATAAGTTTCTAAACCGATAATCGGTTTAATATTCTTAGCCCGGGCCTCCGTATAGAATTCAATCGTGCCGCTCAAGGTTCCATGATCAGTTTTGGCAATCGCCGTCATTCCCGTACTCTCCACAAAACTAACCAATTCTGGAATTTTGGTCAGTCCATCCAACAAACTGTGCTGGGTATGGTTGTGCAGATGCACATAATCAGCTGCACTAAGTGCTGGCGCCTTTTTTTGAGCTGACAATACGGCAGCCCCACTTTTTACGGACACCAAATCATTTCCCCCTCTATTTTCAGACTATGCTTACGATTATAGTCCACTGAGCAAGTTTTATGTTACTGATAGATTTACAACAAGTCGGCCTACGACTAAGTGTGACGGGCTGGTGTTCTCTATTTTTTCAAGTAATCGCGTAGGTGTTTGAGAGACCGATTGGCATTAGTAACGGCCTTATTAAGGTCTTCATCATCGGCCGAACCCTCATGAATCGCACTAATCACTTCGCGAGCTTTATCTTTGGCAATCTTAGCTTTACTAACTAGATCCTCAACTTCTGCCTTAGCTCGACCGCTTAAATCTTCACCTTGAGTTTTAGCTTTATCGAGCACTTCATTGAGCTCGGTAATAGCCTTTTTTAATTGTTCTTCGCCGGCTTCTCGGCCGGTTTGAACGGCTTTTTTGATATCTTCACGCGTTTCTTTGCCGGTTTGCTTAGCAGTTAATATTCCAGCTAAATACCCGCCAAGGGCAGCTAATCCTGTACCAATTGCCACTTTCCTAAGAGACACTTTCTTCATAATTGCTTCCCTCCTTATTTAGATCTTTTTTCAACGATCTTAATAATATTCCGAATCAGTTTAAACATAGCCAACGGACCGCTAGCATTTTTGAGCATATCGGCGGCTTCTTCAGCCGATTCGGCAACACGTTCAGCTCTATCAACAAATCGCTTGGTAGTCTTGATTAGCTTGGCAATCAAAACGAGGATGAAGATTGCCAATAATAAAAAGATAGTAAGTGTAACGGCCAAAATTATAATCAGGACTGATTCGGCGGTATGCATAATTTACATCTAATACTAGTCGAGCGTTTATTGCAACAATCCTACGACCAAATATGAAATTCTTTTTTATTAAGAAATATTAAGTTGTTTCCTAATAAGCTGCTGGGCAAGTGCTGGATTAGCTTTTCCTTTACTGGCCTGCATGACTTGTCCGACTAGGAAACCGATAGCTTTAGCTTCGCCATTTTGGACATCTTGGGCAGCTTTCGGTTGCGCCGCTAATACCGCTTTTACGATTTCAGCAATTTGGCTTTCGTCAGACACTTGGATTAGATTTTTCGATTCAGCAATTTTTAGAGCTTCACCGCCGTTTAGTATAAGCTCGTCGAATACTGCTTTGGCGGCTGTCGAACTTAATTTATTTTGAGCGACCATCTGGGATAATTTAATTAACTCCGACTCAGACAGCTTATCCAAACGATTATCAGTTGCCGTTATTTCGTCGCTAACGGGGCGCAGTAACCAAAAAGCTACCCGCCGGGCATCGTCTGGCGTCGCTCGACCCAATACGCCGGATATGTATTTGGTAACGTCCAATTGAGCGAGAAGATCTTCAATGACTTTCCGATCAAGTTTTAGCACCTGGAACTTTTCACGATAATCATTGAGAACTTCAGGCATATCGGCTCTGATCGCCTTGATATAAGCGTCATCTAATACAATCGCCGGCAAATCTGGATCTGGCATATAACGATAATCGTGTGCCTCTTCCTTAGTGCGCTGCGAAAAAGTCCTTTGCTTGGCATCGTCCCAGCCACGAGTTTCCTGAACGATCGCCTGACCTTTTTCTAATAGTTCAATTTGCCGTGCGATTTCAAATTCAACGGCTTTTTCGACGTTTCGGAAACTATTAAGGTTCTTCGTTTCCGATCGAGTACCGAGTTTAGCTGAATCAGAACTGACACTGACATTAACATCAAAACGCATGTGACCGAGGTATAAATTACAATCGCTGACGCCAGCATATTTGATTCGTAGATATAATTCTCGGACATAGGCTTTGGCTTCGGCGGCCGAATGCATATCTGGTTCAGATACGATTTCAAGTAGTGGCGTCCCAGCCCTGTTTAAATCAACTAAGCTATAGTCCTTACCGGCTGGATGAGTACTTTTTCCGGCGTCTTCTTCTAGATGAGCCCGAGTAATACCGACTTGAATTGTCCGGACTTCATTAGATTCACTATCAACTAGAGGAACTTCAACCGTTCCTTTCCCAACGATCGGTTCATCATACTGGGAAATCTGATAACCTTTAGGCAGATCAGGATAAAAATAATGCTTACGGTCAAATTTACTGAAAGGTGCTGGGGATGTGCCAAGCACAAAGGCAGCCCGCGCCGCTAGTCTGACCGCTTCGCGGTTTAAAACCGGCAATGCTCCCGGCAAACCAAAACAAATATGGCTAACGAGGCTATTGGGTGGGGCTTCGCGAGCATCGTTATCGACGGCTGCGAATAGTTTAGTATTAGTCTTCAATTGGACATGAGTTTCAATGCCGATGGTCACCAGATATTTTTGACGTGTTTCAGATTGAATCATTAGAGTGCTCCCAAATCTTTAAGGGCATCTCGGAAGCCATGAAGTGCCGTATTTACGTCGCGGCGATACAGACGTGACATTTCCTCGTGAACGATTTTATTTCTCAATTTATGACCAAACCAGACGGTTTCGTTATTGTTCAGACTACGCTGAGCTGCAACCAATCGTTCACCCATCGTTTTACCTTTATAACGACGACGTTTGAGCGCTTCGTCGAGTAAAGTATCGGCATTTATGATGGCTAGCGGCCAGGTGTCATTTCTGCCGCATAATTTTTCAATATCACGCCACCGTTCCTTGAATTTTTGGACATCAAGCTGCTTGGGACGACGGCGTAAAGTAATCGCACTACCTAAAAACAACACCACTAAGACAACAATAATAATTGCCAAAAGTAAGCTGTTATTCAAAATATTATGCATGAATCAGCTCCTCAACTTTTTGGGCCAAACCGAGCAATGATCGATCACCGCGCTGAGGTGCCATGAGCTGTAATCCCACCGGTAAATGTCCACTCAATCCAGCCGGAATGCTGATAGCTGGATTACCGACTAGATTTACGGCAACCGTCATGATGTCGGAAAGGTACATTTGCAATGGGTCGCTGACATTTTCGCCAATTTTAAAGGCTGTCATCGGGGCGGTCGGACCAAGTAGAAAATCAACTCTAGCAAAAGTTTCTTCAAATTCTTTTATAAGCTTAGTCCGGACGGTTTGGGCTCGTTTATAGTAGGCGTCATAATAACCGCTGCTTAAGACATAAGTTCCGATCATGATACGGCGCTTGGCTTCTTTGCCAAAACCAATCCCCCGTGATTTGCTGTAGCTTTCTTCGAGATCCTTGGCATCTTTATAGCTATAGCCGTAACGCTGGCCGTCATATCGGCTAAGATTACTACTTACCTCGGCCGGACAAATAATATAATAAACGGCTAGTGCCATCGGTAGACTGGGCAGACTAACTTCTTCAATGATTGCCCCGGCATCCTTGAGTTTTTGGACTGCTGATTCAATAACCGTCTTGACATTTTCGTCGAGTCCTTCAGCCATATACTCTTTAATAACGCCGATCTTTTTACCCTTCAGCTCACCGACGAGATTAACGTAACCGTCATTATCACGGTCAATGGTGGTACTATCTAGTTCATCTTTACCGGCCATAATATCGAGCACTAAGCCGCTATCTTCAACTGTCCGGGTCAATGGTCCAATCACGTCGGTACTGCTGGCCATTGCCACTACACCGCTGCGTGACACTAAACCGTATGTTGGCTTATAGCCGACAATACCGCAAAAACTGGCCGGCAAACGAATAGAGCCACCGGTATCTGTCCCCAGCGCAAAAGGCACTAAGTTAAGTAGCACTGAGGCGGCAGATCCACCTGAAGAACCACCTGGCACACGAGTTTTATCGTGTGGATTTTTCGTTACCATGAAATCGCTGTTTTCGGTGGAAGAGCCGTGGGCAAAAGCGTCGAGATTGGCTTTAGCAACACAAATAGCTCCCTCAGCTTCAAGCCGTTCAATAGCAGTTGCCTGATAAGGTGCCATAAAACCTTTCAGTATATTGCTGGCCGCAGTTGTTTCGCCACCATATGTTAAAAAGTTGTCTTTGGCGATAAAAGGTACGCCGGCTAGTCGTCCGACTTTTTCACCTTTTTGAATTTTTTGATCGATTGTCTGAGCGCGCTGGCGAGCTCGTTTTTCGGTCGTTGAAATGATAGCTTCAAACTCTGAAGCAGCCGCAATAGATTTTAAAGACGACTCCACTAAATCAACTGCTTTTAGTTTTCCGCTATTTACTTTTTCGGCAATTTCGGCAATCGGCAACCAGCGACCGTTCGAGTCCATTTAGTTAATCATCCGTTTGACTTTTATTTGATTGTCTTGCACTTCTGGTACGTTTTTAAGTAAATCTTCTGGCTTATAGCCATAGTCGCGTGTCTTATCGTCACGCATAACATTAACCAGTCCCGTCACTTGATTGGTCGGTTTTAGGCCACTAATATCGACGGCCTGAAGCTGTTCAACATAACGAAGGATTTCACTAAGTTCCCGGCTGTATTCTTCAACTTCATTTTCTGATAGGTCGAGACGAGCCAAGCGAGCCAATTTTAATACATCCTCGCGTGCTAACTTGTTCATTTCATTCTATTGTATCAGAACTCGACAGATGATCATGTCTGCTGTCTAAATATTGTTTGAGTCTTGCAACAAATTGATTACGCGCTAATGTTACCTCGAGTTTAGTCTGAGCTCTTAACTTTCGTTTTGCTTTTCTTTCACTGACCGTCAAATTTGCTTCAGACGGATCGACAGTTCTATGTTTACTTGGAATATTAAAGTACTGCTTTTCCATTTCAGCAAAGTCATAATTTGCCATAGCATCCAGCTCTTCAGAAGATAATAATCCAGCATTGTCTACCAAATCGTGACCGATGGCTTTGGCAAAGTACTCCCTAGCTTTTAAGCTAAGAGTCTGGCTGATGTCACTCTTCTGCTGAATATAGGCGTTAAGACCACCCTCATCGGTGTTAAGTCGATTCATTAACTTAGTTGCCCGCTCACTATCTTCAGCATCTCTCGCAATCGCTGTGCAGGTATGGCTCACTGCTATGAAGTCAAAAGTGCGCAACATAAGATAGGCGCGGTCAGCCAGTAAAACCGATACTGGCGGAAGTAGAGGATCCTCTAATAAGTCATTATCCAAAATAATATTATCAAACTTAAAATCTGGCTGTTCAGCGTTATTCACAAAGAGATGTTATACCATAATTAATAGTTCTCAACAACACACGAAAGTTTGTGAAACTTACATTTTTGATTTAATGTCGGCGATAATATCCCGTAATTCAGCGGCTTTTTCAAACTCTAAATTAGCTGCTGCGAAATCCATTTGAGCAGTCAAGTCTTTTACAAGCATGCCATATTCGTCCTTAGGAATTTTGTTTAACTCCAACTTTGCCTTTTTCGCTTCTTCGGGTAGATCAGGTCTCATACCTTTTTCGACCGATTTAGTAATTCCTGTTGGAGTGATATGGTGTTGGCGGTTATAAGCTTCCTGCACGACGCGGCGCCTGACAGTTTCGTCAATGGTTCGTCGCATTGAATTAGTAATATGGTCAGCGTACATAATTACTCTTCCATCAATATGTCGAGCAGCCCGTCCAACCGTTTGAATGAGAGCTTGTTCGCTTCTTAGAAAACCTTCCTTATCGGCGTCCAAGATAGCAACGAGTGATACTTCAGGGAGGTCCAATCCTTCGCGCAGAAGATTAATACCGACTAAAACGTCATAGGTACCCAAGACGGAGATCTCGCAGAATGTCTGTCCGGTCGAGCGTATCGATATCACTATGAAGGTAAGCGACTTTGATATTGAGTTCTTTAAGATATTCAGCTCAGCTCTTCGGCCATTCGCTTGGTCAGCGTGGTAACCAGCACACGCTGATGCTTGGCGGTTGTGGCCTTGATTTCACCTACTAGATCGTCGATTTGGCCTTCGATCGGACGGACTTCAATTTTAGGGTCAAGCAGTCCAGTCGGTCGAATAATCTGCTCGGCTGGCTGCCGGACTGCGACTCAGTTCATATTCCGCCGGTGTGGCTGAAACATAAATAGCCTGATTAATATGACTCTCAAATTCGGTAAAAGTTAGCGGTCGATTATCCAGAGCGCTCGGCAAACGAAAACCATATTCAACTAGGACTTCTTTTCGAGCTCGGTCGCCGTTATACATGCCTCTGACTTGGGGCATAGTCATATGCGACTCATCGACACAAAGCAGAAAATCATCTGGGAAATAATCCAGCAAAGTGGCCGGTTGTTCACCTGGTTCTCGGTTCGGTCAGATAACGGGTATAGTTTTCGATCCCTTTAACGAAACCGGTCGCTTCGAGCATTTCCAGATCAAATTTCGTTCGTTGCTCTAGTCGTTGGGACTCCAGCAATTTGTTCTTTTTTAAATTCAGCCAATCGCTGCTCCAGTTCTTGCTCGATCTTGCCCAAAGCGACTTTTGAGTTTTTCCTGGGGCGTCACGTAGTGAGAGCCGGGGAAAATCCGTAATTGATCGAGATTCGCCAGAATTTCACCTGTTAGTGAGTCGATTCTGGTAATCCGCTCAACCTCGTCACCGAAAAATTCTATACGATAAGCTACTTCCTCGCTGGCCGGATAAACGTCTACGACATCGCCGCGGACCCGGAAAGTACTGCGGTGAAAATCTATGTCATTGCGCTGGTATTGGATATCGGTCAACTGTCTGAGCAATTTGTCTCGAACTTTGCGCCGCTCATGCGTTTTCAACACTATTGATAAATTACTGTAATCCTCTACCGATCCTATGCCGTATATACAGCTGACGCTGGCCACAATAATAACGTCTTGGCGGTCAGCAAGGCGTCTGTAGCAGCGTGGCGCAGGCGATCGATCTCTTCATTGATATCGGAGTCTTTTTCGATGTAGGTGTCGGTACGCGGCATATAGGCTTCTGGCTGGTAATAATCGAAGTAGCTGACAAAGTAATGGACGGCATTATCTGGAAAAAATCGTTTAAATTCTCCGTACAGCTGGGCTGCTAGGGTTTTATTGTGGCTGAAAACTAGTGTTGGTCGTCTGCATTTTTTGGATAATTTCCGACATAACAAATGTCTTGCCCGAACCGGTTACACCTAAAAGCACCTGCTCTTTGAGGCCTTTTTGTAAACCTTCGATCAATTGAGCAATCGCCGCTGGTTGGTCGCCGGTCGGTTGAAAATCACTCTTTAACTGAAACTTATTCACTCTGTCTATTGTAGCAAGCTGACCGCTTAAATAGAGATACTAACCGGCGCGGGGTGTTGGTTTTTCAAAAGGATCTAAACGAAGAAACCAATGTTCATCATGAGCTAATACTTCTCGGATATCCTCGTATTTCTTATCGAGAACTTTTATCAACTTTTGGACTAGTTTTTCCGGGTCGCTATCAAAAATGACCAGATCATCTGGCGGTTCCAAAGTTTTCATAAGTTCTGGTATCTGATCAGCCGTACCGCCGCTTCCGATTAATACACCGCATGGTTTATGGGCTTCCAGAGCCGATGTAAATTCGTGAAGCGAACCAAACCGACCGCCGACGGTGATAACCGCATCACTGGACTGAACCAGATAGAGATCGCGACCGACATAACTTAGGCCGGTAAAATTTATAAAATCGAAAACGTTATATGGCAATCGGTATTTTTTAATGTGCGACCGCAAGCTCTCAGCTGGCGAAAAGCCAATGCTTACACCTCCGGCTTGCTGAGCCCCATAAGCGGCGTAATAGGGTAAACCAACGGTTGCTCCCGTCGTCACGATGTGTCCAGCTTTAGCTACCGCTCGACCCAGCGCTTCTGCTTTATCATGCGATTCTTGCTTAATAGTCTTACCAGCGGCAGCGCCTGAAATACAAATTGAATAACGGAGAGCATTGATTGTACTGGGATCTCTTGGCATTTATTTTAACTGCTTATCTTTAGTTTATACTACAGCTGGTTCCTCAACAAGCTGACTTTCCAGATTACCTAAGACCGCTTGCTCGACATTTTCGTGCTTCATATAGCGGATCATTAGTTCATGCCACAGGCTACTACGCAAATAATGGACAATCCGATTGGCGTAAGGTAACTGATTACAGTAATTCAGCGAGGCATCAATAATGTTTAGCGAAACTGGGCGGTGGTCATCGAGGTAACCTAGACTTGTGGTATGGTGCCAAAATTCCAGGCTCGGTTCGACATGACTGAGGGCTCTTTCGACCGAATGCCAGCTCAAATCGTCTCGCTGGACGTGCGGTTCAAATAGATCAGCCCTAAATCGATTAGTAAATCGCGAGTAGTATCGTTGGACGATCTGCCACGGAACTGTTTGGTCTAGGATACCGGCATCAAGCGTCGGTTCATCAGCTACCACCGTTTGCACCAATTTACCAAATTCCGGTTTCACTTGGCACAATTTCAGAAAAGTGGTACTGGCCCTAACTTCATTCATTTCATGAAGCGCTAGCAGAAAAGTTGCCAGTGTTGCTCCTGGTGGCTTATTGTCTGGGAGTGGTAGCAAAATGATAGCTCCAAACTCCTTCAGTCCGACAATATTGTGTTTTCTCTGGGCCACTACTTGACTAGCTAGCTCCCGCCAGTGTTTCGAATTCGGACTAATAAAGGCTATTTGCCTGATTTCAAAATCACTAGCTTTTAATTTCTTATAACTATCGAGAAGCTCCTTTCGCCAACTAGCAGATTCAAGCAGCCAGGCGGCGGCAAATACCGACTCAATCTGTTCATGACGAACCATCGATTCAAACGAACGGTAATTTAGAGCTTTCATAGTATGTTTCGGCGGTAGATTGTGCAGCAATCTCTTGGCAGCTGTCGATTGAAGTGCAAAACAGCTTTGCGAAACTGGCAATGCCTTTAATGCTTTGGCTACACTAATATTTATATCTTGATCAGGACCATATTTTTCTTGTAATTCAGCTACCAGACGCTTGTCATCGGCTTCCACCTTTAGCTGTAACGAAGCATATAGTTCAGCACCTGTTGTATCTTTCGGATCAAGTCCTAATTCTTTAAGTTTATGTTTTGTCACTCTTTCGATTTCGGTCGATAAACGAATATCGGTATTACTGTGACCGCTAACGGCCTCAAGCCGAGATAATACGTGATGAAAGGTCGGCTCGGTTGCGCCAAGTAATTCGGAAAGTACCCTGGTCATGTTGATAACATCTTACCACAAGCGGTTTTACGACCAAAGCATTGACATGAGCAATTTGTTATGGTAAACCTGTACCGTATCTTGTTGAGCTAAGGAGTAGCTCCAAGCACATTGACAAACAGACAGACCTCATAGCGAGACTTAGTGCAATATTTAAATAGTGCTCTGTGTCTCGCTATGTGATAAGAGAATCACACCAGATGTGACTGGGAATGAATAGTGAGAAACCAAGGAGAAACAGTGGCAACAACTTTCGTTACGACAAGGCCAGTCGAAACCCAAAAAGGGATCAAAAGTCTCTTTGAAGGGTTTTTTGCACCGACATGTCGTGTGCTTGGGGTCGACGACCAGCAAGACGTAGTCAAAATCTACGTCCACTTCCCCAACCAGGTCGATGTCAACGACATAAACAGCTTTTTTCAGCTGTGCCATCCCCTGATGTGCTCGCTATGGAAAGGTCGTCAGTGGTCGTTCATTGATATCGACATCGATAGGCAACCTCGCGACAAACCACCTGGCTTCTTTAGGAGGATGCACGTACTAGCAACACCATAACGCGACCCAAAACCGACGACACATCTACCAATCATTCGAGAGAAAATGCCAGCACCTAAAACTATCCCCGCAGACGGCCTGCTCAAAGGTCGATTCGGAATCGAACTCGTCTTTAAAGATGTACCAGATGACCTGCACGAGGCAGCCCTGGATCGGATCCGAGAACGCGGTAGAGGCGAGCTGCTTTTGGCTGTCGGTCACGACTCAAATGTCGCGATACGCGCCGACAAAACATCCGTCTTCAGGAGACATTTTCCCAAGCACCAAGCACCGGCACCTCGCTTGTTCGCTGTGAACAGGTATCACCACGGTAAGG
Source organism: uncultured Candidatus Saccharibacteria bacterium (assembly GCA_963707285.1). GTDB lineage: Bacteria > Patescibacteriota > Saccharimonadia > Saccharimonadales > UBA4665 > CAVPPA01. The sequence continues at coordinate 43,297 of CAVPPA010000001.1, read as the reverse complement.
CCGAGAAAACCTCAGTCCGCGGGCACATGATTCCACAAAGAGGATAATCCTCGACTTTACTCTGTAGGGGTGGCGGCAAAGCTATTAGCAATGTGCTTTTAAGCATGCCGCCACCCTTCTCAGGGTTCTTCTGTCTGTTTGTCAAAAATTATAAACAATCATCAAAAGCGTGTAGCTTTATACCAATCGGGGGCTTTCTTCAACCATTCTTCCAATTCTGGTTCTGTTAATAATCCAGCTTGGGCACCGACTTTTTGAACTACACTCATGGAGTTAATTGGTGCCCACTGAAGAGCACCTTCGATAGTATTGCCCTTGGCAAGAGCTGCTATAAATGTAGATGAAAAAGCATCCCCAGCTCCAGTTCTTTCGTAGGGGGGAGCCGGATCTGGATATGACGGCATTTTAAAGTAGTTTTGCCCATCAGAGGCATAAGCTCCGTTAGGTCCATCGGTTACAACGACTATTTTCGGTCCAAGCTTATGTAAATGATCGATAAGATCGTGGAAATCGTCATGATTACCGCCACCAACAGTCACCGCTTCTTCTCGATTTAAAAGGAGTACCTCAGATCGCTGATAGATTCTTTTTAGCCTCTCAGTACCAGCTTCCATCTGAAACGTACCGGGTTGAAAAGCTAATTTAACAGTTGGATTTTCATCCAGCCAATCGGAAACTTGGTCGTGAAATGGTATGGCATGCTCGCTTATAGAAGTAAAGTACATCCACCGTGGTACCTCATCAGCAGTAATGTGAGGCCAGTGATAGCTATATTCTTCATGTTTAATTAAAATGGTCCGCTCTGCCCCATACCATAAAACATAGTGGTAATTACTTTTTTTGTCTGGGTTAATCCGTACAAACCGATGATCAACCCCATTTTTAACAAGCGAATTAATCATGTCTCGTCCCCATTGATCGCCGCCGACATTCGTCACAAAGGTAGTTTTATGGCCTAAGCGGGCAAATGCCACCGCCCCATTGGCAGCATTGCCGACTCCTTCAACAACTTCAGCAAAATCAAAAGGCAGCTTTGTACCAAATTCCATACCCAATAATTTCTTACCATTTTCATCCAAAAAAAGACGGGCTTTATTATCAAAAAGCTTAATAAAATTATCAGTGACAATATCGCCGACGGCGATAATGTCGAATTCTTGTTTCATATTGGCTGTCCCACTCGTTTCAATCTCATTACTCACAGTAACTCTGTTTGAGCTCAAAAATCAACATGATAATGCTTTACCGGACGAATTAAAGTCATCAATCTTGCTCTCTACCACAGCCTGAACTGCCGGTACGACATCTTTTTCAACCAACTTGGCCACAGAATACTCGTCCGGATTTTCTTGTAGCGATTTCTCCAGGGCTTTTCGGTAAGCAATCCGCATATCCGAATTAATATTTACTTTACTAACCCCTATTTTAATAGCGCTAACAAAGTAGTGTCCGGGAGTATCGCTGCCACCGTGCAATGAAATATTACAAGTTAATACATCGCGGATGCGTTGTAACAGTTCTAGATCGAGTACCTTTGGAACTGGGTATTTACCGTGTAAATTACCAACTGCGGCGGCGAAAGTATCAATTCCGGTGGCATCGACAAATGCTTTGGCACCTTCTGGTGTACTGAAGGTTTTTTTAATTGCTTCGTAATCAATCGTTTCGGTATGCAAATTCGATGAACCGGCAAAATAATGCGGCTCACTTTCGACAAGAGCTCCGGTAAATTTGGCGTATTCGACGACTTCTTTAGTAGCCGCAATGATATCTTCATCGCTGGCATCATGATTAGATTGAGAAATATCGATATGGATAAATTCAAAACCGGCTTCAATGCCTAGTTTGGCTGCTGCCACTGACGGCGAATGATCAAGATTAACGTACATTTCGATGCTGTATTGAGCTTTAAAGTTATCAACCATGTCACGGACGTTTTCAATGCCAATTGTGTCAACTTCGCCTTGGCTAACTTCTACAAGTAACGGTGCTTTTTTCTTTATCGCTGCCATTGAAACAGCCAGCAAGGTCGGTTCATCGTCAAGATTAAAAGCTCCAAACGCCCAATGCTCAGACCGGGCACTGGCCATACGCTCACGAGCCTGCTGACAATTCCGACGTATTTGGGACAAAGTGAGCGGCATATGCTTCAGTATAAAGCTTGTGCTAATGACCTGCAATTAAGTGAGGCTAATAGTTTATTCAATATTTACCATAACCTTGAAAATGGGATTTGCTTAGCTCACAATAGACCTGTAGTACAGGAATTAAACTTTCACAAAGGATTGAGCTATGAAAATCGTCGAAGATTCGCCCAACCGATTGGTCTTAAAAGAAGGTGACTTAGGGCCAATCGCATTCGCTATTATTACTTTGCTTGTCGGAATAGTTGTGCTCGTTCTTGGACTAACTTATCATGCCAAACTTCATAACAGCTACTTATTCGATGCCATCGGTATTGTTGTCGTCGGGCTAGGTGTCTTTTTGCTAGCTTCAGCCAAATCCGATACGGTAACGGCTGATAAAACTTCTCAACTTTTAACAGTTATATTCAAATCGCTTAAAAATAAACAAGGAGCCAATCAGTCTTATTCATTTGCTGATATTCAATCCGTTCAATTGACCCAGCATTATCAACAGGTAATGGAAGCCCCGAATAATATTAATAACGGGCCCGGCATTTCTTTCGGCGGTGGTTTCGGTGTCGGCAATATTAATACTCAAACTATGCTCGATCAAAATCTAGCAATTCTGCTTAAAAACGGTACAACTATTACTATTGCCAATGAAGATAAACAAACTGGATTTTCGCTCGGTATTTCAGCAAATTCACTGGTCACGAAAGGTCAAAAACTGGCCGCTGTTATCGGTGTACCTTTTAATCAGCAAGGTCCAAGCTCGCCCGGCCAACTATTTCAAGGCATCGAACGCGATATTGTCGGACAACCCCAATCTTTTAATCAGTCACCACCGCCTCAAACACCCTCCAACCAGCCCGATCAATCGCCACCCGACCGAAACGACGGTTCATGGCAGAACCAACCGCAATAGTTATCTTGCGAGCTTTCGACTTACTACGTGATGGGCAGCCAATTGAATATGTTTAGCGTTCAATCCGAAATGCTCGAGTAATTCATTTGGTTCGCCCGATTCGCCAAATCGGTCCTGCATGCCGATTCTTTTCAAGGGTACCGGATATTCTTCGCCTAATAATTCGGCGATAGCGCCGCCTAGTCCGCCGATAATTTGACCTTCTTCGGCCGTTACAACGCACTTCGTCTTTTGAACGCTTTTTAGGATAGTTTCGTAATCCAACGGTTTAATGGTCGGTACATGGACTACTTCGGCATCAACTCCGTCTTTATATAATTTTTCAGCAGCAACTAGGGCGTGATAAGTCATGGTACCAGTTGCAATAATTGTGACATCTTCGCCACTATCAAAGACGTACGCCTTGCCTATTTCAAAAGGAGTATCCTGAGTCGTAATAATTGGCGTGCCTTCGCGGGCTAGTCTCAGATAATTGGGCCGTAAGTCTTTGGCCATGGCCAGCGTCGCCTTTTCGGCTTCAACCGAATCGCACGGCGCAATCACTACCATATTGGGTAATACTCGGGTAAGCGCTATATCTTCTAGCATCTGATGGGTTGCTCCATCCGGACCGACACTGACCCCAGCATGCGACCCAACCAGCTTGACCGGACGATCATTTAAACATATGGTCGTGCGAATCTGCTCCCAGTTACGACCGGGGCTAAAGGCGGCATAACTACTGACAAAAGGAATTTTATTCATGGCGGCCAGTCCCGCACCAACTGTCACTAGGTTTTGTTCGCCAATGCCGATTTCAATAAAACGCTCCGGAAAAGTCTCGGCAAACAAACTCATTTTAGTTGAATCAGTCAGATCGGCACAGGCGGCAACTACTCGATCATCGAGCTCACCGGCTTTTTTTAATCCTCGACCGAACCCAGCCCGGATAGGTTCAATAGCAATATCCGCCGCCAAAATATTGGCAACTAAACGGGGTTCTGTCATATTAATCGGCCTCACTTTTTATTTTGCCACCAAGTGTACGCAGTTCTTTGAGAGCCAGTTTGGCCTGTTCGTGGTTGGGCGGCGTTCCGTGCCAATGATAATCGTATTCCATAAAATCGACACCCATACCGGGAACGGTATGGGCAATAATCATAACTGGTTTTTCAACTATGGCCTTGCCCATATCGCAAGCATCGATGACAGCTTCAATGTTATTGCCGTCAATTTCTAAAACATGCCAACCGAAACTTTCCCATTTGGCTTTGAGATCCTCCAACGGCATGACTGTTTCGGTCGGTCCATCGATTTGGATGTTATTTCGATCAGTAATGGCTATGATGTTTGCTAGCTTATATTTACTAGCCAGCATGGCTGCCTCCCAGACATTCCCTTCGTCTTGTTCGCCGTCTCCCATCACCACATATATCCATTGGTCTTTAATTTTATCCATTCTCATAGCCAGGGCCATTCCGCAGGCTTGGCTCAAACCACAACCCAACGGACCGCTAGTAGTTTCCATACCAGGTAACTTGGTTCGTTCGGGATGACCCTGCAACCGAGAGCCAAGTTGACGCAATGTCATAAGTTCTTGTTTATCAAAATAACCGGCTTCGGCCATGGTGGCATAACGCACCGGTACACAGTGGCCGTTTGATAAAATCAATCTGTCTCGTTCTGGCCAATCGGGATTTTTCGGGTCGTTTTTCATTACGACGAAATAAAGCGCCGTAAATATATCGGCCAGTCCGAGAGGACCAGCACTATGACCGCTTCCGGCGTGCTCGAGCATCCGAATAATGTCTTCACGTATGGTATTAGCTTTTTCTTCCAAAGCTTTTTGGGTTAAAGGGGTAGATGTCATAATAATCAGCTTTTAGTAAGCGCCTCCAGTGTAGCATAAGCTTGAGCGGCATTAGCAGACTGTTGAATGTAACCGCCGACATTTAGTACATCGACGCCGCCAGACACCAACGTTCGGATATTTTGATTATTTACCCCACCATCCCAGCCGACTTCAATTCTTGGTTTTAAAGCTTTTAAATCACGCACTTTTTTAAGCAATCTTAGATCGACTTGGCTACCACCTTGAAAACCTAAATTTCCCGAAAATATCAGTACGTGATCTATCGAATCAAGCGCCGACATGATGGTGTCGACCCGAGTTTTTGGCAAAAGTGCCACGCCAACTTCAATACCGTGCTGATGCATACGGTTAGCAAAACTAGCGAAATCACCTTCCGCTTCGGCATGCACTATAACAAGTTCGGGATGCTGAACAATCAGTAACTCTGTGTAATCAAATGGTTGTTGATACATGATATGCACGTCAACCGAGACATTGCCCGGCCACCACAATTGATCTAGTTCGATTAATTTCCGGGGTGCAAACTGACCATCGGCCACGTCTAAATGAATTCGCCTGGCAAAACTGGAAATCCGATTCATTTGATCGTAATACTCATGCGAATCTGTTGCTGTAATCGTCGGACAAATCGTCGCACGACTCATGATAAATTATCCAACTCCTCAATTCGCCGCTTAAACCGAGCGGCGGCGGCAAACGGCGTATTGAGCCAGGTCATAATAATCGGCTTGCTGTCTTCAATTGAGATATAACGAGACGATAAACATAAGATATTACTATCATCGTCGTTACGGGCGGCTCGGGCTTCTTCAAGATTCCAGCACAAACTAGCCCGAATACCTTTAAAGCGGTTTGCGGCGATGCACATACCCTGTCCGCTACCGCAGATCAGTATACCCTTACTGTCAGTATCTTTGTCAGATAACAGCGAAGCAACCGTTCGACCGGCAAATTGTGGATAATCATCATCTGGTTTGAAATTTGCATCACCTTTATCAATCACTTCGTAGCCGGCACGACGCAAAAAATCGGTGATTTGATCTTTGAAGTCAAACCCGTTGTGATCAGATCCGATATAGATTTTCACCCTACCACCTTTGTTATACTGCTTTACTCGTGTTCGTGAGGATCTTTTTGGTGAAGGTAGCGTCCCATATCAGCCACAACTTCCACAAGACGATTGGAATAACCCCATTCGTTATCGTACCAAGCCGCTACTTTGAGCATATTGCCGCCGACTACTGCAGTAACAGGCAAATCAACTATGGCAGAGTGGGAGTTACCAATAAAGTCGGTACTGACAAGCTCTTCTTCGGTCACGTCCAATATGCCCTGGTAAAACGGTTCTTTAGTAGCTTTTTTGAAGGCTTCATTGACCTCTTCAACACTAACGCTTCGTTTGGTAATAATGACGAAATCGCTTAGCGAAACAACGGGGGTGGGAACGCGTACTTCAAAAGCTCCGAAAACGCCTTTTAGGGCAGGTAAGGCTCGAGCGGCGGCTATTGAGGCACCGGTAGTTGTCGGTACAATATTTTGGGCGGCAGCCCGATCTTCACGCAGATTCTTGCCGGGACCGTCTTGGAGTTTTTGGCTGGCGGTATAACTATGGATGGTGGTCATCATCAGTTTTTCAATGCCAAAGTTACTTTCAATTACGTTGAGTACTGGCGTAATACAATTTGTCGTACAACTAGCGTTACTGACAACATCATCGGCGTCTTTTAGCTTGTCATCATTAACTCCCAAAACTACCGTGGTAGCGCTATCGGCGCTATCGCCTTTTGCCGGAGCACTAATGACGACTTTCTTGGCTCCGGCGGTAATATGGGCGCGAGCTTTGTCGGGTTCAACAAAAAAACCGGTCGATTCAATAACAACATCGATATCTAAATCTTTCCACGGTAAAGCGGTTGGGTCTTTTTCGGCTAGAACTTTAATTTTTTTATCATCAACAATAATATTTTGATCGTCAAAGCCAACCTCGTGGCTATAATTTCCGTAATTACTGTCATGCTTCAGAAGGTAGGCTAACGTCTTAGTGTCAGTTAAATCATTAATAGCGACTACTTCGCAGTCACTCCGCTCAAAGGCGATCTTAAAAGCATTTCGTCCGATACGGCCAAAACCATTGATTGCTACTCTTGTTTTCATGTACCCTTCCCTTATATTGGTTTTACCCACTTATCCGGTTTTATTGTAGAAGCATAAGCAGAGTCATGCAAGAGAGTGATAAATTGTCTTACCTAAATTAACATATTAAACTGAGGTGTTATAGACTAAAGCTATAATGGAACGTGATAAAGAACGCCTGCTAAGTCCTCGGGATCGGTCTCATGAAATAGGCGTCAAAGCCGTAGCAGCCGCCATTGAAGAAGGCGAAATCCAGACTGATCGAGTTAGACGAACATATTACAAGGAAGTAAGACAAAAAAGCGATGATGTTTTAAATGAAATAGAATTATTGATGTTGAAGGAAGGTCGAAAGCAAACTGTTAGTCGAGATTTAGATAGACGAATCAGAGCATTATTTTTCGAAATTAACGATGTTTTGGACTTTATCACGCCCGGAGGGGGTGATCGCCGACAACCATTTTATCCATCCATCTCAGAGTTCACAGCTCGGAAAGCTTCGGATATCTTGCTGAACCATGAACAAAGAAGGTTGTTGGAGGCTGGTACTAATTTTGAATTTGTGGATGAACGCGACAGTGAAAATGTGCCATTAAAATACGTTACGTTCTGGGAACCTACTGCAAAAGCGTCGTAAATCTAAGAACGTGATTGTTTATAGCGCTCGATTGATTCAGCGATGATTTTTTTAGCTGCTTCAATGTCACCCCAACCCATGACTTTAGTGCTACCCGGTTTTTTAAGATCTTTGTAATGTGTAAAGTGATGCTCGATCTTTTGTTGCCAGCGCTCGCCAAGATCACTTAGGTTATTTATCTGATCGCCGGTGTTGCGATCATCGGCTGGTACGACAACAATTTTATAGTCCATATCACCGTCATCTTCAAAATTTAGAACACCAACAATTTTAGCTTCGAGCCAAACGCCAGTCGAAATCGGCTCATCACTAACTACCAATGTATCTAGTTCATCACCATCTTCGTCAACAGTCTGGGGGATAAAACCATAATTAACCGGCTTTGCAAATATACTCGGTTCAACTCGGTCAAGTACAAACGCAGCATGTTCACGGTCCCACTCAATTTTCATGGTCGAACCTTTAGGAATTTCCACGACAGTGTTAACTACCCCATTTTGGTAGTCGCCTGGTGTTAATGTTTTATTAAAATCAGGCATAAAACTTTTTCTCCATTCTTACCATTTAGTTAGTACTTTGGTGACATTGTACACTAACCACTTCAGGGGTAAAATAGGGCACCGCCAGTTTTAGTTTATACTTACATTAGATGAGAGTGACTTTTGATCACGCCGATCAGGAAGCGGCAAATATTAGGACATTTTGGTTCAAACCAGATCAACCTATGTCTTATACAGCTGGGCAATATATTGAACTTACCTTAAAGCACGAGAAACCTGATGATCGCGGTCAAAAAAGGTGGTTCACTCTAAGCAGTCCTCCGGAACTTCCCCTGGTTAGTATTACGACAAAATTAAGCGACAACGGCAGTTCGTTTAAACATAACTTGGCTCGAATGAAGCCTGGTCATATCCTAGATATGTCTGACGCAATGGGTGATTTTGTATTACCAAAATTTATAAACCAGCCCTTGGTTTTTGTAGCTGGCGGTATTGGTTTAACGCCTTTTCACAGCATGCTTGAATGGCTAAAAGCTCATCACGAGCAGCGCAATATCCAGTTTATATACGCTGTTAATAACGAAGACGACATTATTTTTCAAGCTACTTGGCAAGCTGCTGAATTTCACTCCACGGTTATCGTTAGCCAACCATCCGAAACATGGGGCGGTGAACGTGGTGAGCTTACTCCGGAAATAATTTTGGGTCTAACGAAACCGTCGCCAGATTCTCTAATTTATATTTCTGGTCCCGAACCACTGATTGAGAAACTTGAAAATAAACTGATTGATAATGGTCTTAAGCACCACCAATTAGTAACTGATTTCTTTCCGGGTTATACGACTTTTTGAGAAACAAGTACGGAAGCTGCTTCTTCGGTTGATTCTGATAGAGGTACCAGTTTACCTTCCAAATACTCGCGGATCACCAGGGCCGCACTGGCACCTTCGCCGACCGCACTGGCAATCTGCATAGTAGCGCCTGAACGGATATCACCAGCTGCAAAAACGCCTTTCATCGACGTCTGAAAATGTTGATCGGTCTTCACAAAGCCGATGGGGTCTAATTCAATACCCGAGCTTCGTAAAAATTCACTGTTTGGCTTTAGTCCGACAAAGACGAAAACGCCGTCAGTTGGAAAATCAATTGCTTTACCGTCGGCTTTACCAGTTCCAATAACTTTTATAACTTTGCCGTTTTCGCCAACAATCTGATCAGTGGAAGTCTGCAGATGGACGGTAATTTTACCAGCTTTAACGGCTTCAGCCAGTTCATGTTGCAAAACGTCTGAAGCTTTAATGGTGCTTCGAACTATCATATCGATATGGCTGGCAAAGCGCGTCAGAAAGAGCGATTCTTGGACGGCTGAATTACCACCGCCGATAACGACTAGACGTTTATCGCGGTAAAAAGCTCCATCGCAGGTGGCACAGTAATGGACGCCGTGTGCGTAATACTCCATCTCACCGGGAACGCCGACCTTCTTGTAATCGCTGCCGGTCGCTACAAGCACAGCTCTAGCTAGCATGTCGCCGCTAGATGTTTCGAGGCGTTTATATTCTCCTTCGTCGTGAATTTTGGTAACCTCGCCCAGTTCAATAACCGCCCCGAAGCGCTCAGCTTGTTTGTGCAAGTTGTCTGATAGAGCCAGACCTTCAATGCCGTCGGGGAAACCAGGATAATTATCTACTTTATCAGTTACAGCGGCCAGTCCGCCGATCACTGCGCGTTCAAAGAGCAAGCTTTCAATATCTTCTCGAGTTGTATAAATGGCCGCACTCAAGGCAGCCGGACCGGCCCCAACCATAATTACTTCATGCTTTGGAATATTGTTTTGAGTCATCTAAAACCTATTCTACTAAACTTATCAGGCATTGCACTAGCTTAGAGAGTTAAATAAAAGTGCTGCTAGATTTTAGCAGCACCAATCTAACTATTAAATAGTTGGTTTTATTAGGCGACAGCTGGAGCTAGCTTAGACAGATTGTAGCCAACAACGACTTCTTGGGTGTCGTCCTGTTTGGTGACAAGCGTAACTGGTACGGTTAAGGCGCCAGATAGCTGAAGTGCCTCAGCCTGTCGTTCTGGGTGCTCGTCAAGATTAACTTCTTCGTAGTGGTGACCTTTAGCGCCCAAATATCGCTTCACCATCACGCAGTAGGCGCAACTATTAGTGGTAAAGACAGTAATTTTCTTAGGCATAAAGCTTTCTCCTTTAGTTATTTTCTCTGTTTTTTCGTTCTGTATCTGATTATATATAGCGCTTACGATCTTTGCAATACGCTACATGTTGTGCTTTTGGGTACAATTCCCTACTTATGACTGAATCCGTAACAGCTTGACGAAAAAGACTAACGACGAATTTGCCGGGATGCTAGAGCTAGCTTGGCTACCATAAGCTAGGTTGGCTGGAATCACCAGTAATCGGGTACCACCTACTTTCATACCAACTAAGCCTTCGTCCCAACCTTTGATAACTTGACCTTGTCCGAGCGTAAAAGCAAAACCGGCAGTTGTATTAAAGTCTTGATCAAATTCCGTCCCGTTACTGGCCAGTGAGCCGTAGTATTTAACAATCAAACAATCACCCGATTGAGCAGCCTGGCCGGTACCTGGTGTTAAATCAATCGTTTGTAAGCTAGTCACGGCTGTCTTAGGGATATAAGGCGAGGGAGCCGGGATGGTGGCTTCGGTGGCCGAGTCGGTGCAACTAGTATTGGCGGTAGTATTGGCCGTCGTTGTATTGCTACTTAATACTTGTTGGATAATTACGGCAGCCGTTAGCGATAGGGCAGAAACTGTAAAAATAACGATGCCTACCCACGCAAACGCCCTCTCCCGTATTTTTGCCATAATCGTCTATTATATGGGCAACTTTGCCGTCTGCCTAGCCCGCAATTTCGTAGGCTTTCAGTTTATTCTTAGTCGCCTCGGTGTGAGCTTGCTGAAGCTCAAGCAGTTGTGCATAAATGCCGTCGGTTTTAGCCAGTTCGGCCGGAGTACCGATTTCATCAATTCGTCCGCCGCGCAGCGTCACGATCTGATCAACGTGTTGGATGGTGCTCAAGCGATGAGCAATTATAAGCGTTGTCCGGCCTTTCATAAGCCGCTTCAAAGCTTCTTGGACCATGCCTTCGCTGCGGCTATCCAAACTCGAGGTTGCTTCATCGAGAATAAGGATTGGGGCGTTTTTAAGAATTGCCCTGGCAATCGCGATCCGTTGTTTTTGACCTCCCGACAATTTCAGACCGCGTTCGCCAATTTCAGTCTCATAACCTTTTTCGAATTTACTGATAAACTCATGGGCATTGGCAGCCTTGGCAGCATCACTGATGTCGGTTTCAGTAGCGTAAGGGTTAGCATAAGATATATTTTCCCTAATCGTCCCGCTAAAGAGAGCCGGTTCTTGAAAGACGATACCGATGTTAGCCCGCAAACTGGCCTGGGTTACCTCGTTGATATTTTGGCCGTCAATCATAATTTGGCCGCTTTTAACTTCATAGAGGCGCAAGAGCAAATTTGTCAGTGTAGTCTTGCCTTCGCCACTCTCGCCAACTAGGGCGACTTTGCTATCCGGTTCAAGCCGTAAAAATACGTTTTTAAGGACCGGTTGATTTTCGGTATAGGCAAAACTGACATTATCGAAAACGATCTCGCCCCGCGAAACTAATAGCTCTTTGGAGCCGGCGTGATCAGTAATTTCCGGTTTGACATCCATGACAGCGAAATAATCTTTTGTATTGGCTATCGCCCGCTGGGTGTTATCAACCAAAAAACTAATACTAAAAATCGGTATCCGGATAAGCAGAGCGTATTGAAGTAGCAGCACCATCGTACCGAGTCCGTAATGACCTTCGGCGGCTTCGACAAAGATAAATACAAAAACACCCAAGAATACGAAGTTAAGAACTAATCTTCGCAAGATATCTTGCTTATGCCAATAACGGCTTTGCGGTATGGTGGTACGCACTACCTTGTTAAACATTTGCCGAAAGAAAGAAAGCTCGCGGGATTCCTGCAAATAACTTTTTACGACCCTAACTTGGCCGATCGCTTCGGCAAATCGGCCACTAGCAATATCGAGGTCTTCGTTAATATCTTTTTGCCATCGTTGCCACTTATTACTGGTCAAACTGGTTAATAAGATAAAGATCGGGTAAATTGCAAATAACATAAGTCCGACTTGCCAGCTAAAGTAGAACACAATCATAAGCGAAAAGATGGTACTAAAAATAAATTGCAAAAAGTTATTGCTAAGCATTTGGACGAAATTGGTGATCTGGGTAATGCCGCGACTCATCCGGTTAATGATTTTACCGCTCAGTTCGGTATCAAAATAAGACTGCGGCAAGCTGAGCAAATGGGTATAGTAGCGTTCACTCATGCTTTTCTGCAGACGCGAAGCCAGTAAGTCTCCCATATAACCGCCCACATTACTGAGCAACGTTTGACCTACATCAGTCACGAACATTAAGACGGCAAAAAGGGCCACTAATTTGACGTTTGCGTGGCCGCCGCCGATTAATTTGGTAATTTGATCAATAGCACCCTTAGTCAGCAGTGGCTGTAGCTGGCTCATAACCGATAACAAGATCGTAAAAATCGATATGCCTAGATAAAAAGGCCATAGCTCCCCAGTAAACCGAAATATCCGCAGAATACTTTTCATTACATAACACTATAACGGTAGAAGTCGTCTAATTTCAAAGACGTTCCGCTTGCAGCTCGCTTTTGGCGACTTCAGCGACTTTATCAAGCAGGTTATTAACTTCAACGTCAGTCATTGTTCGCTGATAATTGGTAATATTTAATCTTAGCGTAATGTTCTTGTGGGATGTGTCGTCTTGGCGCTGATAGATATCAAGCGTTTCAAGGGTGGTTTGGCTGTGATCCGGTTTCAATTTCAAAAGATTTTCTTTAACAAAATCAATCAGTTCTTGATAGTTTAAGCTGGCAGGGACTTTTAAACTGATGTCTTGTTGGACTTTTGGATATCTTGAAAGTGACAGATACTTTTTGGAGGTTTGACCCAAAAGTGGCAGTAGTAAGTCGATATCAAGCTCAAAACCGGCAGTCAGGACGGGTAATTTTAGCGACCGTCGAACATTTGCCTTATATTCACCTAGTATGCCTATTATGGCCTCGCCGACCTGGATGTAGCTTGACCTTGCCGGTTCAAATGGCCGAACGGCTTGCATATCTTCTTCGCTAGACGGTTCTTTATAGGCAAGATAACGGATGTCGGTGACGCCTATTTCTGCCAGCAGTTCGGTAAGATATTGCTTTGCTACATAGTAACTAGCGCCATGATCAGCATTTGAACTACTAGTCGTAACCAGAGCAATCCGGTTAATTTCACCGGGAACCTGCGGTTCGCTTTCATTCGTCATGGCTTTAACGTGTATTTTGCCCAATTCAAAAATAGCGAATTCGTCATAACCGGCTTTAAAGTTAGGATAGACTTTTTCTAGTAAACTGGGCGTTAAGCTCAATCGGTAATACTGCAAATCGGGACTGAGAGCATTGGCTAACTGAAAAGCTTGGCCTCGATCTTGCCCGACTTTATCGAGCAAATTGCCATGGGTGAAGCTATAGGTCAGCAGCTCATTGGCGCCGCTGGCAGCCAGCTTTTGCCGAATCAGCGCTTTAAGTTCAAGAAGCGGATCCTTGACAGCTGGCGATAACGTCCGCGCTGGCAGCTGCAATGTTAACTTATCATAACCATACAAACGGCCGATTTCTTCGACGACATCTTCCCTAGTTTCGATATCGGTTCGCCAAAATGGCGCTGTAACCGTTAATTTATCGCCGGCCAGTTCAACCTGACATTCCACATTTTCTAGCAGTTGCTTCATATTAGCGGCATCAAGCTTGAGGCCTAATCGACTGTTAATAAAATCAACCGTCACCGGAACTGGTGGATGGACCCAAACTCTTTGGCCGACATGGTTATCATCAATGATTTCGCTAGCTAGTTTAGCGCCGGTGACTTCGCCTAAACGGACTAACGCTTCCATCAAAATCCGGTCGTTTTGCAGGGGCGATTGACCTTTAGTAAATCTCGTAACGGCGTCTGTAAATAAACCGAGTGCCATGGCCGTTCGCCTTACCGAATACATGTCAAAAGTAGCGCATTCTAAAATGATATTTTTGGTAGTATCGTCTACCTCGGTATCAGCACCGCCCATCACGCCACCAATACCAATCAGCTGCTGGTTAGTGGCGATCATGATAGCATCGGATCTGGGCTCAACTTCCTTGCCACCAAGAACTCTCAATTTTTCGCCAGGTTTAGGAAAACGAACTACCAAACTAGCCGACCCGTCACTAAGGGCTTTGACTTTATCGTAATCATAAGCGTGCATCGGTTGACCGGTTAGGAGCATTAGGTAGTTAGTAATATCAACAACCTGATTAATCGGTCTGATACCCAGCCGCATTAAATAAGATTGCCAAAGCGAAGTGCCGCTTTTCATGCTTATGCCGCTTAAGACAACTGCCATAAAACGCGGTACTAGTTCGGGTAATTCATTGCGTACCTCAAGCCCTAATTGCTCGATACTTTTTTCAAGTTCGTTCTGAAGTGGTTCTTTATACCAAGTCGGTGAATCAAATGACTGATTAAGTATGCCGGCTACTTCCCGAGCAATACCGAGCTGACCAAAACAATCTGGTCGGTGGGTAAACATTTTATTTTCCAGCTCAATAATGTGATCACTAAGTTCAAAGACGGTTTCAAATTGGTCACCAGGACTAAAATCACCATTTAACTCGACAATGCCGTCGTGATTATCGCCAAGCGCCAACTCTTTGGCTGAACCGAGCATTCCGTTACTTTTTTGTCCCCGAATTTCCCTAACTTCCATTACTAAAGGTTCATGGCCAATTGAGTCTGGCACGCTAACCCCGGGTGGTAGCCATACTGCCAGCATGCCGGCGTGTACATTGGGCGCTCCACAGACAATTTGAATATGTCCATCAGGGTCACGCTCCACAGCTTGAGTTTTGCCACCGTCATCAATTTTACATACGTGCAATCTTTCAGCGTCTGGATGGTTAAGTGATTCAACGACTTTAACAACTACAATGCCTTGGTATAACCCGCTTAGATCAGTTACTTGTTCGACCGTAGCGAGCTGAGCGCCGATTTTCTCAACCAGTTCATCAACTCCGACCTGGAGATTGGCGAATTTGTTAAGCCAATTTAAGCTAACTTTCATGAAAACTGCCTCAAGAAATCTAACCTTCCCGCTTCAAAATGGCGAATATCTTCAATGTCGTATTTCATCATGACCAAACGATCGATGCCGCCGCCCCAAGCAAAACCGGTATATACTTCCGGGTCGATACCGGCTTCTCTCAGCACATTAGGGTGGATCATACCGCAACCGAGCAACTCAATCCAGCCGCTTTGTGAACAAACAGCACAGCCTTTCTTGTCACAAAATGGACATGACAGGGCAAACTCGAACGATGGTTCAGTAAAGGGAAAATAGAACGGCTGCGTTTTAACTTCCAGTTGTTTACCATAATATTCTTGGAGAAAAGTTTTAAGGGTGGCGATTAAATTTCCGGCATTAATACCTTTATCTACGTAAACTCCTTCTAGTTGATAAAAGGTGTGTTCATGTCGGGCATCAAGATCTTCATTGCGAAACACTCTGCCAGGTATGACTACAGCAATCGCCGAGTTTTTCTCTAAATTAGCCTTATATTTTTTCAGGACCCGGTTTTGCATGGTGCTGGTATGGGCGGGAGCTATAAATTGCTTATTATTGGTATCGGTTTGTGTCGTCATGAATGTATCATAGTCATCCCGTGCCGGATGATCTTCGGGAAAGTTAAGACTGCCGAACATATGATAATCGTCATCTATTTCGCGACTTTCCACTGCCGTAAATCCCATCCGGTAAAAAATATCCAAAACCTGTTCAAGCTCGGTCATTAAGGGGTGTTTGCTGCCGACACTGGCGAGCAATGTCTTTGGTCGCCGTTCTTTAGCAACATTTATGTCAAAAGGTGCAGTGACATCTATTGGCGGCAGTACTTCAACCTGTTCTTGATGGGCGTTGACCATTTGTTCGAGCTCTAATCGTAAATCATTCACTTCTTTTCCAAAACTAGCCCGTTGTTCTGGCGGTAGCGTTTTAAGTTCATCAAATAGAGCTCGCAGTTCAACCGCTTTTAATACCTCGACTTTATGATCAAGTTCATTAAAACGCTTTTTAAGAATTTCGGCAGCTTCAGTCACTTGTGGATTTTGGTAAGCCATCTTGATTACGATTATAACCTACTAACCTACGTTGCTATAGCGCTAATCGTTTTGTTATGATTCCGTTAGTGGGAGCAAATATACACGAAAAATGCGCAGTCTTCGGCGTCGAATCCGATCGCCGAAGCTGCACATCTGGTAATTGATGGATTAAAAACACTCCAACACCGGGGTAGCGCCTCTACCGGTATGGCCGGCTTTGCAGATTCTGGAGAAACCCGGCTTATTTCGTGGACCAAGGCAGGCTTCGAAGCGTCTTCGCTCCAAGATGTAAGCCGCTCAAATAGCCACCTGGGGTTAGCGACCATGATTGGGATGGGACCGCTATGCAACTTCAGGACCTTACGATAGGCATCTTCCACCGTTTCGCCAGGTCAGGAATTTTATTCTGCTCTATAACGGAAACTCTCCCATGGTTCATTGCTATGGAGGAGAATTGAACTAATCTAAATGTACCGCATAGCCGCACCTAAACGACGTCTGAAATGTGCTAGCTCTTACTTAATGCGCTATTTGGAGAGAGGAGCCAGCATAGTAGAGGCGCCTTCGATGCTAATGGATGAATTTGAACGGGGCCTTCTCGTGCACTGCATTGATTAAAGACAACCGATAGCGAGTCCTGTTCTGTTGCCTTTCGCGATCGATATGGGATTAGACCACTAATGCTGGCGAAACCAAAAATGGTGGCTAAGTTTCTGCTTCTGAAACTACTGGCCTTGATGCCATGAGGCGCAACCTTTAAAGCGAGGTTAATCCGGGCGAACATTATTATCGTGAAAACGTAGCTTACGTCGCACCAGATTGCTCGAATCTAAACCCTAACTTTGATATTTTTGAATTGATTTATTTTTCGAACCCGAAAGCCTATTCCACGGGACTACGTATTGGCGATATAAAAGCATGGCCGACGATTAGGAGCCGAATACGCGGAACGCCAGATCGTCGATCGTGAAAGCCTGGTGATGGGTATTCCCAAGATCCGGCGATCTTTAGCGCCGAAAGTTTTGCGGAAGCATTAGGACTAGAATATAAGAAAGCAATCACCAAAGACGAAAACACTAGGACGTAGCTTTATGGAACCCGACTCAAGAATACGCGAACAATTGAGAGACCGAAAATACCAATTCGACCAGTATTTGATAGACGGCACGTGATATCTTACCATTGACGATTCAATGGTACGCAACAATACTGCGCCGCATATTACAAGTAAAGATTGAGAGAGTACGGAGCTAAATCGAGTGGATTTGTTAATCGCCTCTCCTCCTATTACGCTTCGCCAAATTATTACGGATTGACACCCCTGAACAAGCACGAACTAGCGGCCGCTCGTTACACAATGAAGGAAATAAGAAGCATTATAGGTGCGACCGATTAGTGTTTCTTATCTCTAGACGGTCTGAAATTAGTGGCCAAAAAGATACCGGTCAAGACGCGATCGTTTTGAGAAGTCCTGCTTCTACCGGCCAATACGATATACCAATCGACAAAAGACGATCCAATTTCCTGTCAGTAATAAATCGGCGAAGATGATATTGCCTAATTGTTACTATTCTTTATTGATTTTCTTCGATATCATCTGTCCAGGATTGTCTTGCCGCGAAGCCGTAAGACTGGCCCCAGAATGTTCAGAAATTTGACGAACCACTTTAGTCAGTTGCCTAGCACGAGTACCTTCAATTTCAATATAGGTATCTTTAGTTGTCTCGAGTTGCTTACCTAATTTTTCCAGTGAACCACCAAACTTTTCGTATTCCTCTTGAAATTTGGCAATTAATCCTAAAATCTGCATTAGACTTTTTTCATGATGGAAGTTCTTATGAGCCTGCAACACAAGTCTAAGTACCGCCGTAAAACCAAATGGACCAGCCAAAATAACTTTTCGCTCATTGGCAAATTGGTTGATATCCGGCACCTTTTCATAAATAAAACTAAAGATCATTTCATTCGGAATAAACATGATCACAAAATCAAGTGTTTGTTCTTCCGGGTTGATGTAGCCCCCAGTCGAGATCTCTTTAACTTTATTTTTAACGGCCGTTCTAAAGTCATTTAAGGCCTTCTTTTTGGTTTCGGCGGTACTGGCTTCCTGATAAGCTATAAGATCGTCAAACGGAAACTTGGCATCGACGTTTAGCTTATAGCCATCGGGCAGAAGAATCGTAAAATCTGGCCGGCCATCATCGTTGGCGCTTTGCTTGGTATAATTTAGCTTTTCGACAAAACCGGCCGCAAGCAGTAAATCCTCGGCAATTTGTTCCCCCCAATCACCGCGTAAACGGTTATTAGATAAAAGATTACGCAACCCTTCGGTTGAAACTTGCAAACCTTCAGTAATCTTGGCGGTGCTTTCCATTTGCTGTCTAATGGCGGCATTCTGGGCTTTTAAGATCCCCGACATCCTTCCGGCTAATTTCCAATTGCCTCTCCAGCCCCTTGGTCATTTGTTCCAGTAGTTTTTGATTATCGCCTAAGATGCCTTTAACGCCAGATTCAATCTCGCGCTGGCTGGCACCACGCTGCTCGTTATTCAATTTGCTTAATTGCAACATTAGGCGCTGGCCAAAGACATAAATTGTACCAATAATCAGCGCCACACCGAGCACCACAATCACCGCAACCACCGCTATAATCATAGGTTTATTGTAACACTTAACTCTCTATCGTAACGGTCGTGCCGATTGACGACCAACCGTACAACCATTTAGCGGTAGCTAGCGGCATTTCGACGCAGCCGTGTGAGGCATTGTTCGAATATGGATCGATATTTCCGAAGGCATTGGCTGATCGCCAAGTGGCATCATGAAAGCCATATATACCATACTGATTATCTAAAAACGGCATCCAATAGTAGACATAATCATCCCAACTTCCGGTACTGTCCGAACCTTTCAAATAAACATCCGTTTCTTTGGCATAAATGTGATAAGTCCCGGTTGGCGTAAGATCGGCTGGATAATTTTCCATACCGGTTACCACTGCTGAATCATAGACTGTCTGGGTATTGGTACATGCCCACAGATGGCGAGCCGAAATGCTGACGATGATATTTTGCGCTAACGAATTACCGGAGCAGTAATTTGGAGCCGGCTTGGCAACGGCTTATTTTCTGGGCAGTGCTACTGGTTTTCGAATTATCGTTAGGAGTGGTCTGGTTGGACATTCCGAAATGCCACCATAGTAATCCACCTAACACAATAACCAATCCCAAACCAATCAGCAGGTTGGTCCGGTTATTCTTTCGCTTTCTAATTTGCGGTCGCATATACCAATTATATAAAACGCGTCACAATAAACATAAAGACTGCCCCGCTGACAGTCAGTCCGATAGTACCAAATGATGAATGTTTACTATGGGCTTGGGGCAAAATTTCACTGGCTCCGATATAAAGTAAGAAACCGGCGAAAAGGCCAAGATAGATCGTCAGCGCGGCTGGCGATAAGCGGAAGAAAAATGTACTTATAACTCCCAGGATAGGTGTTGTTGCGTCTAGTAAAAGTAATCTAAAAGCTCTCTTAGATCGATTACGGTTCATTAACATCAAATTGACAGTATTTAAGCCGTCAGTGAAATCATGAGCTATTACTGCAATAGCAACGGCGATACCGACACTGTTTCCGACCTGAAAGCCTAGACCTATACCCACGCCATCTAAAAAGCTGTGTCCACATAACGCTAGAGCCGAGACAATGCCAACATCCGGATGATGGTGAATTTCGTATTCCCCTTCGTTGGAATGATGGATTAAAATACTTTTTTCAATGATATGGAATATAAGAAATCCGCAGACTAGAGCTATCATGGCATTCGTCGGACTAGAGTGTTGTGTTTCAATCGATTTAAAAATTTCCGGCAATAAGTCAAAAGCGACTACCCCTAATAAGACACCTGCTGTATAGCCCAATAACCTATGAAGTTGATCCTGATTTTTAAGTCCAGTAATACCACCGGTTAGCGTTGAGAAAAAAGTAGCAATCGTGAGAATTATCGGTAACACTTAACTTGAGAATCTTTCTTATTAGGCAATTTAAGTATTTGTCTGATTGTACCTTAGAAACCATACAACTTAAAACGGACTTAAAAACATAGAACCCGGGACGAACCCGGGTTCTTTAGGAAGCCTCACACTTCCTTTATTAAGCTTATGTCTAAAAGGCCCTGAATTCAATACGCTACCCATGTCAAATGGCATAAAATAGATTACTTACTTTGAGTATAAGTCCAGATATATTCACATTTAATTTGGTATAAATGTTCAATTATCTAAACTTATATAGATTTTTGATAGCAAGGGAGTGGTTGGTTGGTGGCGGAGTGGTGCGAGAAGCGCACGAAAGTTTACTTAAACCCTTTCTCAACGCTAACCCGTCAACTACTCAGAAATCCTTTCTCAAGTTTGCTCAAGCTTAAAGCTTGATGACAGACGAAGCGGTGTTTCCATTACTATGAAAAATGTCTTTTTTGGAGAAGAGTGGCGACTGAAGGTGCTCTCTAAGCATGCGGGTTCAAAAGAGAACAGAGCTGTCGCCACCCTTCAATCGGGAGGGGAGAATGGCCAAGGAAGGGGTCGGGAATGGGGGACGACAAGTGAGGGGGGCTCATGTGCTGGGGTATTGTCTCACCAATGCGCGTAACCGTACGGGACACGACGCATAATTAAACACGCCTAACACGGAGGGTGCGCCCCGTAATCCAGCACTTCAGTTGGCTTATCGTAACTCCCCCATTCCCTTAGAATTTCAAAAACGAACCGTCGTTCTCTCCTATTGTGCTTTGTTTTTGTCACTTCAACATAAGACAAACTTACGCTTCTCTCATACTGAAGTGACAAATATAATCACAAATCAATTTCCAAATCAGATTCTATTTTCAAAGTAATAATTACCTTGCTATCTTATTAAATTACTTTTGATCACACTTAATTTAGACCAAAGTAAGTCTATTTTAAAGATATTTATAAGAAATGTCTAGTGTCTCAAGATTGCACCAACTTCAAAGATCAATTCACGATAATTATTATGTAATTAGTTAATTATTATAATATTTGCTATATATGCAAATTAGGTATAGAATAACGCGTACTTAGCAAGAATTTTAGGTACTGAGGCTAACCTAAGTGATCCGTTAACCCTAGCATCTAGAATTGCATTAAGGGGTGTGTTTTAAGTGCACTCAAATGTGGGCGGAAGGTATTGGGAAAACAATGATTGAATCAGATAACAGACGAGTAGAATTAGAAATCGCTCGAGAGCAAACCAAAGCAACTAAAAATCAACACAAAGCACAGCGATCTCAAACGAGACGAGAACTTGGTAAACCAGTAGAACGAGTTGCTATAGTGGCAGGTGTTATCGGTGGGTTGATTTTCGGGTTTAATGCATTATTCGGCGGAGATCATGCACCAAAAGTAACAGCAGATATCAATGCCACTGGGATAAAGGACGCATTAAATCATGTCCGACTAGCTTATGAACCCATAATTATTAAAGCAAACAGTTCAGCTAAGCTTGATATTAAAACTTCGGTGGTTGTAGACACAAGTAACACTTTCATTATTGGAGGTGTAATGCGAGCTATGGGAATTAATAAAATTCATTTACCGACCGACACGGATACTAGTGCAAATGTTAATTCGACCCTCGATGTTGTAGAAAACGAAAACGCGCTATCGCTTGAAGAAATTCCTGATGGTCACGGAAACTGGGAAACGCTTGTAAGTGTCAACCCTGATCTCGTCTACACCCAAGTGGCAAATCCAACCAATCAGCCTGGCGTGAATGATCAAGTCTTATCATCTATCTATAATTATTTCAACGGAGATAAGGATCTATTAAACGAAGAAAGTCTTACGGAAACTTTTGACGAAAATGATCTCAGGTCAAATTGCGGCAAAATGCTAACCGGTGAAATATTGGACAATGCCATAGCTTATTCGGTGCGTCAGGCAGAAGCTACGGTGGCCGATGATAAGCATCTTAGTCCAGCCGTAGCTCAGGGAGTCAATGCCTTAGAAGGTCAAACTATCGTTGTTCAAGACGTTAATTCGGCTAATCAATTTGTCCCAAAAAACTTAGCCCGAGTCCCGGAACCTGCCGCAACACCCAATATAACTTTAAATGGAAATGGTACGAACTTTACTCTTAATTTTCATTCTGAATCCGCCGTTTGCACCGTGGATCCAACCGACGAAGCCCATATAAAAGCCATAGAGGCCGACAAAAGTGTTGAAGTAGCCCAAGAGCCGTCTCCATATTACACTTATGGACTACCCCAAAATATACATAAAAGTAACCTAGGCAACTAATAAAAGTCTTAGGTCTTGAAAGTAACTATATAAGCTATGAGCGCTGATAATGAAATAATTCGCGATTACGACGATAGAATTATGCCCCAAGTTGAGGTTCAAACAACTCAGCAACTTGAATTCGGCGATTTAACAGATGGTTCAGAACGACAAATTATGCCAGCGAGGGCTCAAACTGGCGAACCCGATCCTATAGTCCAGCAGTATCATGCCGTTGAAGAATCTGTAGACAGCCAACCAACAACTCCAAACAACCATGCCAACGGTGACATCGTTCGTCGTGTCAGACATTCAGGATATCCTAAGGACTTTACCCAAGGTTTGGCCCGGCAGCACACCCTTAAAATTTTACACAAAGAATCAACAATTGTGACCGATTCGCAGATAGTGCGCCGCGCTAGACAATCACGATCCAATATCCACAAATTTTCAAGTAGTGAGATAAAACTTATTGCCGAACCGGAACAAACTATTGGCGGCTTAATGCGTAGCATTGCTGAAGATTTGCCTGAAGTGCACCCACCGTCTAAAAGAAAAGTAGTTGTTGGGGCCATAGTAGCCGGTATTGTCTTACCATTCGTCAACCGGTCAAATTCCTACGCAGACGGTCGCTCGAATAATATGCCGCCTGACTCGAATTCCGCGCCCCATAATAGCGACACCCACAAAGTTGAAATTAAACCAGGCGATACCTATTGGAAATTTGCTGAGATAATTGCCAAAGAAACGAATCAGCCCATAGAAAAAGTACTGAAACAGATATTAGCTGATAATCCTGAGCAAATTAGAAGCCAAGGTGTCCGAGATCTACATATTGATTCATTTATGGTTCTTCCGAATGAAAGTTCGAATCTTTCAGCTAATACAGTGATACCACCAACCTATAATCCGAAGGCCGAAAAGGTTGTGGTCGTGAAACACGGCGACACCTTCTGGGGATTTGCAGTAATGGAATCCAAGCAAACCGGTCTGCCAGTTAAAAAAGAAGTAACACAACTTGAAGCGCTTAATCCAGAAGATTTGCCACGTGACTTACAGATTGGTACGACCGTTAGTTTAGATACTAACATACCGACTACCGAAACTCCGAAACCAAGTCATATAGTCCATTTGACCGAGCCAACTCATAAAGATCCAGCTTATAAAAAACAACTTCAAAAAACGATTGCAGATATTAGTAGTCAGATCACTACGCTTCCTAACGACATTCCAGAACCGCCTGCGGTTGTGGCTTATAATGCCAATGTCGATCCACAAGTGGTTCAGCTCATTCCTGTGCCGAACACCGATCCTATAGAGATCCAATCAGCCGCACCGGCAACAGTAATTCCTCACCCAATCCCACCTTCAATTCACAATGAACAGCCTTTTGCCTCTACTTCTGAAGCGGAAGCGCCAGTTACTGCTACCCCTCCACAAACTGCTCAACCGTCGAGAATAACCTCGAAAGAATTATTTATAGACACTGCCAAACCCGGCGCCATCAACATTAAGGCGGCAAAAGCGGCCGGAGTTGAAGGCATTTTCGGCTATGTTAATGGTCGCGGTAAAGGAATGACTGAAAAAGACATAGCTCGCTTTCACGAGGCTGGTTGGCCAATCGGTCTATTCTATGAAACAACAGGTCGAGACGCACTGCAAGGTGGCCACGCTGGTACACAAGCGGCTAAAGCTGCAATTTCAGACGCCCGAAGACTCGGCGTGCCCAAATACGTCGCACTAATTCCCTGCGTTGATTTCGAAGAGTTGCCTGTAAATGAGCCAGCTGTCAATGCCTATATGCGAGCATTTTATGCCGAACTTGCTAAAGCTGGCTACGGTGTTGACGCTGTCTACGGTGGTCTCGAGACTATTAAAACTGTCAATAAACTAGGAAATGTAGCACTGAATATCCAAGCTGAAGCCTGGAGTCGTGGTATTTGGAGCCACTTTACTAATGTGAAACAAATTAACGGTGAAAAAATCAACGGAGTACACGTCGATTATGACTATGTTAGCCCAGGCACTCTGGGTCTATGGTACCCAAATCAAAAGTTAACAAGTAAACAACAGCTGTTCAACGCAATAGTAAAGTATGCTCATGGCGATAGCGAGGAAATCATATCAATGGTGGAAGGATCCAGTCTCGAAAGTAATATGAATAACCATGATATAGATGGTGCGTTTCAAATTGATCAAGCCGGTAAGCCTGGTGGGCCGCATCCAAACATCAGCCAAGCTGATGCTCAAAATCCAGATATAGCAGCACGATTGATGGCACCTAGATATAAAGCTGCGGTCGAACGAGTCAATCAAGAATACCCTGGCTTGTTTAAATCAAATCCACAAAAAGCAGCAATGCTAGCAGCCTATTATGCTGAACGCCCGGCTAAAATATATACCCTAACACAAGGATCAAGAATTGGACCACTCTTTACTAACGGCGAAAAAATGATGGAAGCAGCCGGACTTTCAGTTAATTTTGGCAATTAGTAAAATACTAAAGCTCATCAACTGATTCTAATTAACATCAGTAGATACTGCTCGCGACAACTTAGCTTAGGCCATTAATTATTAATTTATTTGGTGTGATGTTTCTTGTTTTGTTCAGAGTGAGAAGACCAAGCAAAAGCCAGTAATAGAGACATGATTAATACTCCTAAAGCAAACATTCCTGCCGCCCTATATTCATGCACACGAGGATGTGCAAAGTGTAGCAATATACCCGCAACTACAAAATTAACCCAACCCCAAATGACGTTTACGATAGCAGATGAGGGATTACCAAAAGGCGTTTGGTGTGAATGGCCAGTAATACCCCGAACAAAATGAGGAATTCCATCAGCAGCAAAAAGTCCCGCTAGAAAAGCATAAATATACAATGCTGCACCCATACAACTTATCCTCCTTATTCTATTTATCTCATTGTATAACGAAGTTGTTAAAATCTGTCAATTGTACATTAAAGTTAGTATTATTTTTTGTATAAATCGCGCGTTTTATATCTTATGAGATCGTTGCTAAAACACCTAAGCTATGGTATAATTTACTTGCTTTTGAGACGCTTTGAGTATAACTACTCGCATAAAGTGTTCCCCTGGGCGGCTCCTTCCCAACCCACCCATCATCGATCCGAAGAAACTTCATACCAGAAGTTAATTCATAAATCTGCTTGTTACTGGAGAAAAAAATGGATCATAAAACCGACAAGCCAATCGACTTCAAGGTCGTAATGAGCATCGCTTTGACGCTCATCCTTTCGACTGGCGTTGGCGCTGTTACGATCTACTATACAAGGAGTCATTTGGGTCTTTGGATACCCATTGCCGGCCTTGTTGCAGCGACGGTCCTTCATCGACCAAGATGGAAAGAGTACACTTTCGGACCCGCACTTGTGCCTTACGCACTATTAACGGTCTGGGTGTTCATTTACATCAGCAACCTGAGGACCTTCGAACCCGTATGGGTCTTCATCTCCGCTCTGGCCATCATGGTGGGCGCCGACTTGTTTAAGTCGCTTATGGGAATTGGAACTCCTAAAAAGAGTTCTTAAAGGGAAGTTGAGCAAAAGGACGGAGGCGAGGGTAAGAGCTTTTTATAGCTAGTGTCTGGTTTATACCATTCACACCCCTCGCTTCCGTCCGCAATTCTTTTTTCCTTTATCAATCTATTTTGGCAGTTGGTACAACTTTATTAAACGTTCTTAACATGACAATTGCTCCACCGATAATAAATAAACCAGCCACCAACATCCCGAATTGGTTTCCGTCTAACTTATATATCCAAATATGTATGTGCTTTATTGACGTTGCTAACGCGCCAATACTAATCGCACCAGCGCCTAGTCCAATGCTAAATAAAGATTCGATTCCACCCATCACTGTTCCCCGGTTATGTTCTTCAGCCGACTCTTGAGCAATAGTCATAGCTAGTGTCAGAGCTAAAGCAAAAGCAGCTCCAAAGGGAACCGCCAGCGCCATAGCTATAACCAATACTGGTACTAGCGCCATGCTGATAATAATTCCACCAATCACCACAATAGCTGCCGAAAAAATATAGGTTCGGCCTTTTCTATTTACCAGTTGCCGAACTGCTATTAATCCAATCCCCATCCCAGCTCCCCAGAGCGATATCAGCCAGCCAAAAGTAGTTGATGATGCGCCCAGTGTTTTATTGACGTAACCGATACCGACCGCGAAGAGTACTCCACCACCAAACATAGCCGCTGCGATACCGTAAGCCAGACTGCGAATTGTTGGATTTTGCCAAACGGCTTGAATGCCTTTTAGAAAGTCCTCATGAAAACTGAGATTACGATGTTTAGCCATGTTTTCGGTATTTTTAGGGAAACTCATATTAATAATAAAAATGGCGGAAATAACAAAAGTGACAGCATCAGCAAAAAAAGCTAAGGTTTCCGGGTGGGCACTAATTCTTTGGGCAAATGGTAAAAAGTGGGGGTATAGGCCACCGGCACCATGAAGCAAGCCGAATAAGGCGCCGGCAATCGGCAACATACCGTATGACGAAGCTAGAATCAGCCCGTTGGCTGTCTCAAGGGCGTGTTTAGGAACCAGTTGAGGTATCGAGGCATCGCGAGCCGGTATAAAAAACAGCGATATAAATTCATGAGCAAACGCAATCGCATAGACAAACCAGAGATTGGTAAATGGAACCAGCATAATAATGCCGGCCCGAAGAATATCTGAAGTTATCATTATAGTCTTGCGTGGTAGGCGATCGGCTAATACGCCACCGATTGGCGCCGCAAACATCGGTGGTACAAGTCTAAGGATTAAGATAAATGCAACACTCGTCGCTTGACCAGTTAAAGCAAAAACAAAGGCAATAAAAGCAAACGTAGCTAACCAATCGCCAAGACCAGATATAAGCTGACCAGCAAAAAGTTTACGAAAATTACTGGTACGAAACAGTACTTGTGCAACGTTAGCCATGTAACACCTGACACACTTCCCTTTATATTCACTATAGCGCAATAACTGGTCAAACTCCGAATGCTTCTGTATAATCTTCTCGATTAATTGGGTACTATTAGATAGGTCATCAATATTGGGGTGTGGCCAAGTGGTAAGGCGCCTGCCTCTGGAGCAGGAGACCGTAGGTTCGACCCCTACCACCCCAGCCAAATTGAATATTACTATATTTAATGTTATCGTATTCTATTCATGATCCCTGTTGAGAAAGTATATTTTTTGCAACTTCATTTTCTGGTCATACGGATTATGAAACTAAAGAAGTGAACCCAGACTTCAGAAGAGAATTGAAGGTCTCTTAAGTGCATTAAGAGACGTAGGGGGATATGCCGTTTATTGTTCGGTTGAAGCGGAAGGCTGGAAGATCAGCCAGCAAGAACCCGGCGTTAGTATGTCAAAAAACTTTGCGAAATATCGAAGAATGCCCCATATTTTTAGCATTAGTAGATACTGTAGGATCGGATGGACGTGGCATTGAAGTTGAACATGCTTATAATAGCGGCAAGCGAGTTATTTTAACTACTGGCCC
This sequence comes from uncultured Candidatus Saccharibacteria bacterium, assembly GCA_963707285.1. Classification (GTDB taxonomy): domain Bacteria; phylum Patescibacteriota; class Saccharimonadia; order Saccharimonadales; family UBA4665; genus CAVPPA01. The sequence goes on along the minus strand of CAVPPA010000001.1, from coordinate 15,045 downwards.
AAACGAAAAGCTCAGCTGGGTTATGAAAGAGATTGTAGCAATGGGAATAGCTTAATATATCCCATACCAGGAACCAGATGATCTTGCGAAAGAATTAAAAAGAAAGATAGAAGACTAAACCTTAATATCCAGAATCTTTGTTGCTAACTTTATTCAAAATAGCTATTAAATCTTAAAAATTATCAATTATGACCTATAAAGCATAAGAAATTTGACAAGTTACTATATATATTGACATGTAACTTTTTTAAGCATATTATGCCATTAAGATAAGCTTCGCGCGAATCCTAGGGCGGGATCGAGAATGTGGTGGGCAAAGTGGTGAGTGAAATGGTCGGTCCACCGCTTAATGATAATAGGAGATTAAAAATATGAATAAGAAAATTGCTTCAAGCTAGCCATGATTGCGGCTGTTGTCGCTTTGTCTACACGGCGCTTGAATCGCCTATTTTACAGACCAAGTTACAAGCACGGGTAACACCATTGCTGCTGGCACGTTGTCTTTAACACTCAACGGCTCGCACAACACAGCTACAGATACTTTCCACGTTAGCAATCTAGTTCCTGGAGGCTGGTCAACGGCTCTAGGTGCAGGAGGTGTAGCGCTAAAGAACACCGGAAGTACGCATGGTGATCTTTGGTTCACTTTTGCAAACATTAACGCATCTGGTGATGGTTCCTTGGCGAATCTAGTTCAGCCAATCTGCGAACTTAACGATTCACCTTACGGTGTCACTTACACACCAGCTAACTATTCAATAAATCAATTGAATGGTTACAAAGTGGATATCGGTGTACACTAAACCCAGTCAGACCATAGATATGTATTGCTACAATCTGTGGCCAAATGGCACTCCTACTGTAGATAATGCGGCTCAAGGCCAGAGTATCACCTATGATGTGGTATTCCACCTTGACCAAATAATCCCTTAGGTAGGTCAATTCGATGCCTTGTAGAGTCGGGCGTCTATGCCCGACTCGACCATGGCAAAGGTCAAATAATATGAATCAAATTTTTCAAGATTTTAAAGAATACTATTATAGCGGCTATTGCTATCTTCTCTTTGTTAGTTATTATTTCTTCAGTTGGATTCTTTGGTTATAAAACATATGTGGTGCGCTCAGGTTCTATGCAGCCAAAAATAAAGATTGGAAGCCTAGTTATAGATAACAAATCGACAAGTTATAAAATAGGTGACGTCATTACTTTTCATCGTGCTGGCTTCGCTGATCCTGTTACTCATCGGATTTTCAGCATTAAAAACAGCGTGACAGGTACACCGGTTTATACTGTTAAAGGTGATGCTAATCCTGTGGTTGATTCCGAAACAGTTACTCCCAACAGCATTATTGGCAAAGTATTATTTTCCGTACCAATAGTCGGTTACCTGAGCTTATTTATAAAGACTATGCCTGGACTAATTCTCTGTATCATAATTCCAGCAACATTGTTAGTCTACAATGAAATATTGAGTATTATTAAAGAACTTAAAACTTCTAGGACACGAAAACCGAGGTACGTTTCAATCACCAAAAGATATCCAAATAATTCAGCTAAGAAAACTGCAGCCAAAATAATTATGGGCATAATATTTTGTAGCCTTTTCTATAACCTTTACCTATAGCAACTCGTCTACAGCTTCACTTACGGATTCGATAACAACCTCGAGTGATTCCGTTTCTACAAATAACCAGTAGCTTGGATTAGCTTAATTAATGTTCTAATTCTGAATTAAATTCCACTTATCCTTATTTAGGATATCTATAAAGAGTATTAATCGGTTACATCTAGTGATCTGACAAGTTTAATTCTAGAATTATTCAAAGTGGACATTTAATCTCAAAAGCTAGAATTAAAGTGTTAGTATTAAGAAATGACAATTTTTTTAAAACATAAGTTATTAACAATACCGATTATAGTTTGGATATTTCAATTGCTGTATGTAGCGGCAGCATTAGGATTATTCATATTGTTATTTAATTTGTTTAATAATCGAGCATCTCATTTATTATTTCAGATTATTTATGTGTTAGTTATGCTCGCAATAAATATTGTATGGCGACATACTTTGAGGAATAAGAAATCAGAGTGGTTCTAATTTCTTCTACATTGTCAAATCTGCTTCTTGCTGTGCGTATTAAGCCAGTCAGCAATAACAACTATTTCTAGATGTTTTGTTGCAACTCGCATAATAAAATCTTCTAATTCTTTTGGGCTTGTTAAAATTTCATGGTTATTGCGCGCCATAAAGATACCACAAACCGTCAATGCAGTACGTTTGTTACCGTCGCTGAAGGGATGATCACCAATAATATTCCTTAGATATACCGCAGCTTTGTCGTAAACAGTAGGATACTGCTCCTTGCCAATATACTTGCTGGCTAGGAGCCAAAGTCTACAGAATGTATCCGATTTTCGTCACGTACTCCGTGTGATCCGCCAAAGTCTTCAATTATTTGGTAATGAAGCCGCAGTATTTCTACTACGGTTAGATAAACAAACTTCATCTGCTACAAGATTTTTTAATGTTGTCCATATTTTTTTACAAAATCGTCATATTCGCGAAGCGACTTCTGCTGTGTCATTTGCGGATTTACCGACAAGCTCAACTCTACTTTTAATATATCCCCTCGTTTTGCGCCGAGTTTAGCTATATCTTTTTTTGATAAGGTTATGCCTTCACTGGAACCAATTTGTATGAGTTTCTGTTCAGTTTCAATCATATTTATCATTATAATTTCTTTATAATATATGTCAAATAACTTTTGTTTTATGATAACCAGTTCAAAAGTCTATACCTTTATAAACTTTAAATCAGAACTTCTTGACTTCAGGAATTCTTATGTATTTACTACGATAGTTTTACGTTTATATACACTAAGTGATAGAAAATATGTAACTACCAAGATGCCTAAGCTCCAAGCTACTGCCGCCCAAACTCGCGGACCAGCCGTGCCATTCGTCAGCAACGATCTCAACGTTTCTACGATTGGTGTCATAGGTTGATTTTCGGCAAAACCCCTTAAGAATGGTTTTATTGAAGACAACGGCACAAAGGCCGGGCTAATAAACGACCGCCGGGTGACTCGCAGATGCTGAGTGGCTGGCGGCTGACCCGCATGCGCCTAGCCCGGTGGCGAGCGCTGCGGCTGCGGCTACGACGAGGTTCCTGGTTCTCATGATTCCCCTGTTATGGTCACGTTACTCGCGGTTACTGCACCTCAGGGCGTTGCCCTGCACGGTCACGAGCCGTCGCGGTCCCAGCCCCAGCCGGGTGCCCTCCACCCAGTGCTCGCCGCCCTTGAGGAAGCTGGGCGGGATGATCTTTGCCGCGCAACTGGGTCGAGAAGGCCTACCCCAACGTCATCTACTTCAACGAGGTGGACAAGGGTGGTCACTTCGCCGCCTGGGAGGAACCGGGGCTCTTCTCGGAAGAGTTGCGCGCCGCCTTCCGCCCGCTGCGCTAGCCGGCACTCGTGAGCTAGGCGTCACCTGCACAACCGGTGACTGGCCGTTCGACGGGTCGATGCGGCGTTGGCCCGACCGAACATAACTGCCGATCCGCGCCTCGACCCTCACACCCGAATCTGAGCCTCGATCGACGCCGGATCCGGCGATCTGCGCTCAGCGAGTGGTACGGGCGCTCGACGCTTCTTCACCTTGCGTGACGACTCCTGGCCCGACTCGATGGCTGCTAGGTGCGACGACTGCCCCAGATTCCCCGCCCGACGCAATCGCCGAGCCCGTCCGCGCTCGGCCGGGCCCCCATAGAAGCCCCACAAACCCTTGCTTTCGGAGGGCTCACCACGGGAAGCAACGGGTGGACCTCACCGCAGATGCTGCGCCGCTACGGCGCCAGCGCCCGGAGTGCACGAGCCCGCCGCAGCTACCACCGCATTATCGACCCCATCACCTGACATGCGACAGGCCCCCGCCTCAACTCCCGCCGGAGGCCCTGCGGCACGTCGCCCTACAAGAACAGCCGTGCCCTCGCGCCTGCCGCGACACAGGCCAAGAGCCGACGCCGGTATTCGACGGCGCACGGACGGGCGCCATGCCTGGCGGTGCTGCCATCAAGGCGGGCCAGACCTGTGCTGAGACTCACTCACATGCGTGTTCACTGAACTACGGAGCGTCGCAGCAGGTCAGAGGGCTGTTCGGCTAGAGCCTGGCGTCGCGGAGCTGACCGGAATGTCGTGATCGGCCGGCCGCCGCGGCCCTGACCCTTGCGAGGCACTGCAGAAAGTGGGCATCCGGTCCTGAACGGATCGCCTGCCTTCTTCTCGTTGCCGCTTGTCGACACCAGCCCTGATGTCCGCGCAAGCGTCCTGGCCTGCGACGATGTCCGAACTCTCAAGTTCACCTTGATTGTTCAGAGAATGCCGAAATGAGGGCGTCAAGCCGACGCATATCCATACGCGGCACGGAATGCTTATTCACTCTTTCTCGGCCTTGCCAATGACCGGCGTGGAGTTTCTTCCACCGTTCTGATAGGAAATCAGATCGAATTGGTGCTCGAGAACCGCGAGGTGCAAACCTCACGAGCGGTGCTCATATCGGCCATTTTGGAGCATAACTACACGACACTGGGGTTCAAGGACCCTCGTTTTCTGTGGCCTTTCGGTGAGCCCACTCCCTGATATGCCGACAGTCTGATGGCAGCGAGTATCGTCGCAGCTCAGCCGCGTTGAGCGGGCGCGTCATCACATCAAACGCCCGCTTGACAATCAGCTGGGGCGTCGCCTCAAATACCCGCACCGACCGGCCACTTCCGAGGGTGGTGACCCTTGCGCCATCGGGGCTGAATGCCACCGCAGTCACCGCGCCATCCTGGTCCATCCGGGCCAGCTGGGCTCCGGTGGCCGCGTCGAACACCCGAACCGACCGATCGCCTGCTGAGTCGTCGCTGCCGGTGACGACCCGGGTCGCCATCAGGGCTGAACGCCACCGCAGTCACCGGCCCGTCGCAGTCCATCCGGGCCAGCTGGACCCCGGTAGCCGCGTCGAACACCCGCGCCGACCCCTGGTCGCCGCTGCCGGTGGCGACCCGGTCGCCACCGGGGCTGAACGCCACCGCGGTCACCGGGCCGTCGTGGTCCAGTCGGGCCAGCTGGCCCCGGTAGCCGCATCAAACACCCAAGCCGACCGTCGTCGCCGCCGGTAGCCACCCGGGCGCCATCGGGGCTGAACGCCACCGCGGTCACCGGCGCCGTCGTGGTCCAGCCGGGCCAGCTGGGCCCCGGTGGCCGCGTCGAACACCCGCGCCGACCCCCGCCCAAGTCGCCGCCGCCGGTGGCGACCCGGGTGCCTCCGGGCTGAACGCCACTGCGGCACACCGGCCCGTCGTGGTCGAGCCGGGCCAGCTGGGCCCCGGTGGCCGCGTCGAACACCCGCGCCGACCCAGTGGGTCGTCGCTGCCGGTGGCGACCCGGGCGCCTCCGGGCTGAACGCCACCGCGCACACCGGCGCCGTCGTGGTCCAGCCGGGCCAGCTGCGCCCCGGTGGCCGCGTCGAACACCCGCGCCGACCCCGCCCTGGGTCCCCGCTGGCGGTGGCGACCCGGGTCGCCATCCGGGCTGAACGCCACCGCATTCACCGGGTCGTCGTGGTCCAGCCGGGCCAGCTGCGCCCCGGTGGCCGCGTCGAATACCCGCGCCGACCCCCGCCCGTGGGTCGCCGCTGCCGGTGGCGACCCGGGTCGCCGTCCGGGCTGAACGCCACCGCGTACACCGTGCCGTCGTGGTCCAGCCGGGCCAGCTGCGCCCCGGTGGCCGCGTCGAACACCCGCGCCGACCGGTCGCCGCTGCCGGTGGCGACCCGGGTGCCATCCGGGCTGAACGCCACCGCATTCACCGGACCGTCATGGTCCAGCCGGGCCAGCTCGGCCCGGTGGCCGCGTCGAACACCCGCGCCGACCCGTCGTGGCTGGCCGGTGGCGACCCGGGTGCCGTCCGGGCTGAACGCCACCGCGGTCACCGGGCCGTCGTGGTCCAGCCGGGCCAGCTGCGGCCCCGGTGGCCGCGTCGAACACCCGCGCCGACCACTCCCGTTGGTCGCCGCTGCCGGTAGCGACCCGGGTCGCCGTCCGGGCTGAACGCCACCGCGTACACCGGGCCGTCGTGATCGAGCCGGGCCAGCTGGGCCCGGTGGCCGCGTCGAACACCCGCGCCGACCCGTCGTCGCTGGCGGTGCGACCCGGGTGCCGTCCGGGCTGAACGCCACCGCGTACACCGCGCCGTCGTGGTCCAGCCGGGCCAGCTCGGCCCCGGTGGCCGCGTCGAACACCCGCGCCGACCCCTGTCGCCGCTGGCGGTAGCGACCCAGGCGCCGTCCGGGCTGAACGCCACCGCCACACCGGGCCGTCATGGTCCAGCCGGGCCAGCTCGGCCCCGGTGGCCGCGTCGAACACCCGCGCCGACCCGTCGTCGCTGGCGGTGGCGACCCGGGCGCCATCCGGGTTGAACGCCACCGCGTTCACCGGGCCGTCATGGTCCAGCCGGGCCAGCTCGGCCCCGGTGGCCGCCTCGAACACCCGCGCCGACCCGTCGTGGCTGGCGGTGGCGACCCGGGCGCCTCCGGGCTGAACGCCACCGCCCACACCGGGCCGTCGTGGTCCAGCCGGGCCAGTGTCCGCGGGTGCAGGCGCAGGACGTTGCGCAGGGCCAGGTCGCCCTGCACGGTCGGCTCGGTGAGGACCGACTCCACAGCCAGCGCGAGGGAGACGATCATGGCTGCGTGCGATGTGCGCAGGGCCAGTTCGGCGTCGGCTGCCAGGCGCATGCCTCGGCGCTGGTCACGGGCGCTCACGCAACTCGCGCAGCCTTGCCTCGGCCGCGGTTTCGCTGCTCTCGATGAACGTCCTGACTGCATCCGGGATGTTGCCGGGCCGGGTGTCGAGCCAGCGCCGTGCCTCGGCGATCCGCGCCTCTGGCAGCGGATCCCCTTCTGCGGCACGCTGCTGTACCCTGGCGAGCCAGTTGAGGAACTCGGCGTTGTCCGCGACCAGGTTGCGCAGACGCCGCCACGCCGTGATCAAGCTCTCGTGCGCGAGCTCGGCGTACGGCTCACGTCGGCCGGACCAGTGTCGAGGATGACCAGCCGCGCATCGGCAAGGCGCCGCAAAACCTCCCATTCCGCGCCCGAAACCTCAGACTGAAAGATGCGCTGGCGGATAGCCAGATCCGGGCCGCCGCCGGGTGCGGACCAGCCGCAGCAGCACCCGGTCGAGGACCTCAGCCGCGGCGTCGGTGAGCTGGGCGGCTTTCTCCTCGGCGAACCGGTCCAGCGCGCCGCGGACGCCACCCATCTCGTGGTAGCCAGCGAAGGTCAGGGTCTTGCGGCGCTGCGTCTCCCACAGCTTCGTCAGGGTGAACTCCAGCACCGGCAGCGCACCCCCGGCGGCGTCGCTGAGAATCTGATCAACCAGCCCCGGCTGAAAGCCACGCCACGGGCTGCCGCCGGGCGGTCCACTGCCTGGCGCATCTGCTCGGCGGTCAGAGGCGACAGCAGGTACAGCCGCTCGTTCAGCCGGGTGTGGAAGCCCGGAATGGACTGCAAAGCGGGCAGGAAATCCGCACGCAAGGTCAGCACCAGCCGGCACGCCGTCGGCAGCGCTCAGGCGGCGGGAGCAGCAGGTCGAGCAGGTCCTGATCCGGGGGTCCTGCCCGTGGCCAGCAGCTCCTCGAACTGGTCGACCACCACCAGCAACGGGCGGCTCTCGCTGCGCAGGAACCGGGCCACCGGGCCGAATCCTTCCGCACGCAGCCGACGATCTCGCGCTGGGACTCCTCAAGCGTGACCTCGCATCCGGGCCATGCTGGGCGCGCAACAGCCCGGCGGCCAGCCGCAGCCACGGATCCTGGCCCGGCCGGACCAGCGCCACCGACCACTGCTGCTCGCTCCTGCAGCGCGGGAATGAGGCCCGCCTGCACCAGCGAGGACTTGCCGACCCCTGACGGTCCCACGACGACGACTACCGGCTGCGCGCGCACCCGCGCGGTCAGCGCTGCGATGTCAGCATCACGGCCGAAGAACACCGCGGCGTGCTCGGCGGTGAACGGTTCCAGCCCGCGGTACGGATTCTCCGGCACCAGCAGGTAGTCAAACGGCTCCTCCCACGCCTGCGCGACCGCGAGCCGGCGTCAGCAGGTAGGCGTCACGCTCCGGCTCGTCGGCGAACGGCGCGGCCTGCAGCAGCCCGACCGCCTCACCCGTGCTCGTGATCCCACACCGGCGACCCGCTGTAGCCGGGCTGCGCTTTGACGGTCTGGCCACTCGCGGCTCTCCACCTGGATCAGCTGGCCGCCGACCTCCCCCTTAAGGTCGACATCCACCCACATGCCGTTCTCCCGCGCCGGGCTCCCGGGATAACCGAACACCCGCAACCGGGTCCCGGGCTCCGGCGTCGCCGCCGCGAACCGGGCCGGAGCGGCACCATCGGGCGCCTCCTCGGTGAGCACCAGCCCGGCGACGTCACCGCCGCCGGCCACTCGGCGGTGGCGGCACCCAGTGACGACCCTGCGCGAGCCGCACCGGCAGCCCTGGGCAGCAGCGGGAACTCCACCTGCACCAAGTCCGACTCGCCAGGCCGCGCCTGCTCCCGCTGGCCGCGGCCCAATGCAGTGTTCACCACGTGCGCGCACGTCACCACCTGCTCGCTACCGACCAGCAGACCCAGCCCCGCTGTCGGCCTCCCCGGCGCCCAGCCACGCAGCCGCACAATCGCCGTCTCATAGTCCGGCCACTGGCACCGCCTCCGCTGTCAGGCTTCCCGATCCCACGTCATCGTGATCTTCAGGTTCACCTCCGCGGTCCCCTTCGCCAGGATGATCCCCGTCTCGCCGCCCAGCTTCACCCCGAACTCCACCGTGAAATGCTCCGGCGCGGAAGCGACCAGCTTGTCCTTCACCGTCCGCAACACCGGCTCAAGCTGCTCCAGCGACGCCGACAACGACCGGGCCGCCCTGGCCGCGGCCTGCCCCGGCTCCGGGGAAGCCAACGTCAGCCCACCCGGGAATATCGCCACGATCGGCCTCCACCAGCACCACGGCCCCGCCCTGGGTATCCTCACGGAACCTGCACCAATACAGCCACGACACCACCTCTCGCTCGACGGTTAATAACAGCTGCTCATAAAGGCAAGTTCTCTGTCTCACTTGAGCGGCGCAGTCCCGCCGGTCCAGCTCCATTTGCTTAAGGACTGGACAGATCCCAGATCTGTCTACGCCAGAACGTAACATGCTCTATTGAAACTTGATCGCACCGCCGCCAACAAGGGCTTTGGCCAAGCTGGGTTCAAGCCGACCAGGATTAATTATGGTAGACTTAACTATGCCATTGCCCTCATTCATGAATCCCAGCAGGACGAGCTTCGGGGGCTCTGCCGAATTTATCACTTGAAACTTACCGCTCATCAGCTTGCCGCCTATGGCAAATTTAGTAGACTTAGCGCCCACGTCCCCTGGACTATTCTCGTCATACCATTTCGTAATGGCGTCACGATCCAGGTACGGCACAGTTGTTATCACGCCAGCGGCAAGAATGGTATGGGCGCCAGTTGCGTGTCCGGCAAGTGCGGCGATGGCGCGATGCAGCACAACCGCCCCTGCTGTTATAAGATGGTAAGGCATTCTCTTACTCTCCAAGCGAAAGTGCTACCAGGCCACGGCCACGCCGCTCTGCCGGCATCTTGAGAGGATTGCCGCGATCTTATCCGCGCTATCGGACCAATAGGCAACAGTAGCGTAGCGAGCATAGCTACTAGACCAGCTGTCGCAGTTACGACGATCCGGCACGCACTCACCCTGCTATCATGCCTCTCTCAGGCTCCGGCGCGAAAGTAGATACTGAGCCCTTTTCATCCTGATCTGGAGGGCCTGGGTACGGGTTGATCACGGTCGGCGTGGCGGCTCGTGGCGTAGTGAAGCCCCTGGTAGATGAGGCGATCACCACAATCTCCCTCGTCTGCCCAGGGGCTTCGATGCTTTTCTACCGTGCTGCGCTGCCGTTGTCTCGTGCGACCCTCACCTATGTGGCTGGGGTGATCCGCCGTTACCGCAGGCAGATCGGCTCGTGCTGGCGCAAGTGCAACCCCGGGCAGCAGGCGCTGCTGGTGCTGGCGCACCTGCGCAAGGGCGAGACGTTCGCCGCCCTGGCGGCCGGGTTCGGCATCGGCACGGCCACGGCCTGGCGGTATGTGCGCGAGGCCGTGGCCCTGCTGGCCGCCCGGGCCCCCAGGCTGCGCGATGCGCTGAGGGCGGCGAAGAAGGCCGGGCACGCGTTCGTGGTGATCGACGGCACCCTCATCCCCATCGACCGGGTCGCCGCGGACCGGCCGTTCTACTCCGGCAAGCACCGAAGCCACGGCATGAACCTGCAGGTCATCTCCAGCCCGGCTGGCGAGATCCTGTGGGTCTCCGGGCCGCTGCCCGGCACTGTGCATGACCTGACCGCGGCGCGGATCTGGGGCATCATCCGCGAACTGGAGGCCGCCGGGTTGATCGTGCTGGCGGACAAGGGCTACATCGGCGCAGGCCAGCACGTCTTAACCCCGTACCGGGGCCGGAACAAGCCCGCCTCCCAGAAAGCCGCCAACTCCGCCCACGCCAAACTGCGCGCGCCTGGCGAGCGGGCCAACGCCCAGCTCAAGACCTGGGGCATCCTGCGCAAACTCCGCTGCTGCCCCTGGCGCGCCGGGCAGATCGCCAAGGCCATCCACGTCCTCCAGACCCGCGAGATCGCAGGATGAAAAACGTTCACTGCAAGGTGATGGCGCCTACAGCGAGAGTTGTTGACGCTGAGGAAGCGTACTGACCCGCAACCACTAGAGCTCGGAGGGGTCCCACAAGCCGTGCTCATACCTTCTGCGGCGTAGACATGTCACCGCCGCAGCTGCGGGCAAACGTCATCATCGGTGTCATCGCGATCCGGCGGGCGCATCTTCGGCGTGGTACGCCCGCTGAAGGGAAACGCTAGGGCGAGCTGGCCGCGAAGCGGTCCCGGCCGCAGGCGGATGATCCGGTGCAGGCGATATCCACCGCTGACCCGAGCGCTTCGGCACCTGCGTGGTGCGGGCAGCGGCTGCGGCCACCGCCGCGGTATCTCGCGGCCAGCGCAGAGCACCTCCCGATGCAGGATCAGGACGACCCGGGCCACGGCGGTCACTGGAACGCTCAGCCGCTCCGCCCAGCCGGGGCCGTCCCCGGCCCAGCAGTAATCAGGCGCCAACGAGGGCTGACCCGTGAGGTCGCGACGCCCGCAGCCGGACTCGCCGGGCAAGCCAGGGGGTGAACCCAAGACACCAGACACCCGCGGCTGTTACAGCGGCTACAGCGAATACGCCCCTGCAGATAACGTGTCCTCGCCGCAGCCCAGGACCTTCCGCGGTTACAGCAAAGACAGCCAGAACGGGGCTTGAGACTACGGCGGGTCGGCGCGCGGTTATCAACCTGGGCTTCGCGTAGTTGGCCGCCTGGCAGACGCGGTTACGGGCCAACGGACAAGCGACCCACCAGCCGTATATTTATGCATCGGCGCTCTCGGGGCGACTATCCGTATTTGCCGCTTTTGGGGTGCCTGTCTGCTGATCGAGCCGCACTGGCTGCTGGAGCCCGGCCCGATCTGCTCATCGTGGTTCATGCGTCATCAAGGCCTGGCGTGCTCTGCTGGTTCACTGCCCACTGGGCGACGCTCGTGCTCAGGACCTCTCGTCGGGAAGCGTACTGGCTCTTCCGGTGGCCGTTCCCACCGGACGGATGCGGGAACCCAGTAAGGCAACGGCGGGGGTCGAGGAGTCCATCGGCAACTAGCAGTGTGACCGCTTCTTGCACTGCGGAGCTCAGTGGGATGACCAGTGCGCCGGGAGCCATCGCTACCCGGGCACCGAGGCAGCTCCTTACAAGGGACCGCAGGACTGGATGCCTGACCAGGGAGGGACTCCTGCCTCCGTAGTTCTGGCCGTTCACGAACACGGGATAGTCGATAGCGGAGACATGGGCGGCCAGGTGATGATGGGTATCGAAAAGGCGGGCGCAGCTGTCCACCCCCAGCGCGCCGGCAAGCCCGATACCGTCGAGCATATTGACGAGATGGGCACGCATAGGCCCAGAGAAGGACCCCACGACATCGGCGCTGCGCAGCGCCTCCTATTCCAGGGGCCTTGTGCCGGCAGCCCGGGCTTGCGCAGCGCCTCGGTGGCCTGATGGAGGCCAGGAGTGATCCCGACCAGCATCACCCTAGCGGCAGTACTTACCCAGTCCCACGGGGCGTAATACACGCTGAGCGGTGCGCTCTGCCAGAGCAACAATTCAGGATTCATGACATCGGGCTCGGTCAGGGCCATCAGCCGTTCACGCTGATACGACAGGCACCACGACAGTTCAACCAGTGAGCCGGCCAGCAGGCCGTGGCTCTCGGCCCAGGCCACTGGGCAAACATGATCAGGAGCCATGATGCAGAGTAGGCCCTCCCCCATGCACGAGCCGGTGAGTCTACCTGCTCGTCTCCCTGGACAAGGAATACACCACCAGATCGCCAGACCAGCCTTGGGAAGGCTATTACGCCTCAAGAGTGCTCAGTCACTTTAACTCGTTAGGCCACTAGTCGCGCCGTAGCAGAGTTAGTTGACGCCCCCGCCAGAACGCACTCACATGCCGCTGCGAGCGTGTCGCCGTGCAGTGACGGCCCTTGATGGTAAGCCGATGGCAGGGCATGGCATCCGGTCACCGCCAGCCCCAGCCGCCGGTGAGGGGCGCACTGGGCGCGCGGTACGCCCCGGGCAGTGAACCTGGCCACCTCCGTGCACCGAGTGGGACGTGCGGATATCCCGTAGCACGGGCGCGAAGTGGTATTAAGGCTACCTTCGAGGCGTGACGGACTCAGATCCACCGATCCAGTCGGCGATGCCGAAGCCTGGACTTACACCGCTTGAGCTTGCACAAGATCTTGTGGCCAGGATCGAGCAGGGCAATGCTTACGCTCGGTCACGGAAGAATCGGTTTCGGTCGAGCTCTTCTGTCGTGAGGATGATGTCACTGATTCTGACAGTGACATCTACAATTATCCTTGGCCTGCAGGAGCTTAATGTCTGGACGGGTATCGCCTTTTCGCTAGTGGCGGTCGTAACAGCAGTTAATACCCTGGAGCCCTTCTTTGCATGGAGATCGCGATGGATACTGATGGAAGAGGCGCAGTACAAGTTCTATAGATTGCGCGACGAGCTTACTTACTACATTGCGGCCGTGCAGCCAGATCAGTTGGATGAATCAAGGCTTCGGGGCATGTTCGATGAGTACCAGCAGATCTGGGATCAGCTCGGTAGCCGTTGGATGGAGTATCGGCGAACACCAGCGGCGTGACGATGATTGGGAGAGACGCACGAAGCTCGCTCACGACATCGCAAGGCGCGCACTCTCATCAGCGATCCACGCGCCAGTACAGCGTGGGCGGACGGCGAGTGATAGGCGTTACTGCAACGCATCCAGTTCTGCCCCGACCAGACGCTGTTGCTTGGCCAGATGCTGCGCTTGTCGGATGAAGTCCGCTGAGCTTCTCCCGGGAAATACGCTGTCAGGTTCCCTCTCGGTTACTTCAGCCACGCCACGGACAGTCGGGGCCTGAGCTTCAGAGTCTTGCGATAACCTCAGCGCGTTTGGCCGCGTACTCTTCGTCCGTCAGCAGCCCCTCATCGTGCAGGCTCGCCAGCTTGCGGAGGGTCGCTGCCGTGTCTTCCTGGGCAGGCTGTGGTTGCTGCGCGGCGGGAGGACTGGCAAGCAGGTTGAACTTGAGTGCTTCGCTCTGCGCTGCCCCGACGGCCTTGTTGCTGTCCAGAGCGCGCTCATGATAGCTGCCACAGGGAAGATCACGAAGGCAGTGGCGCGGGTCTTGGTGGCCAGCCCGGCCATCCCGATGGGCAGGAATATAGCCCGCCCCGGGCTCCAGGCCTGATGGCCGTCCGTCATTCTGGGCCTGCGCGCCAGCCAGCGGGCCGAGCGCTCGCGGGAGGTACCCGGGCAGATGACTTTCGACCCTCTCACCGCGTACCTGCACCCCCAGCGCGGGGAAGACGGCGTCTGGCTCTTCTTCTTCTTCCTTTGCCCGCCCGTACCCGTCACGGAGAAGCTGGTCATAGGCCAACTGGGCGGGCATAGACAGGCCGCTACGGGCGATGTTGAAGTTCAGCGCGTACCGCGCTTCTGCTTCGGGCGTCATCTTGGGCATCAGGTCCCCTCCTCGTCGTCCCGAGCCTGATTTTGCCATTCCTAGGGTCCACCAGCTTGTGTACAGCGGGACGGCCTCGGGGACTCCCACTTCTTGCGCGGAGACCCGACCGCGCGGCAGGTGTGAACTAACTCAGAACTGTAGGCCCGTTGGATGCCTCTTCGAGTGTCGCATAAGTATGCAAGAGCAGCGGGGCGCGACGAACGCCCGGAATCTGCCGCGACGAGGTTCGTCAGCGGTTGGCGTCCAGGGGAAGTGCGCACGGCCCTCTCCGACCTGTTCATTACCTTCAGCCAGCTGAGCGTAGGGTTGGCGGCATGACGTTGCGGCTGGTTCAGATTGCGATGAATGCCCGGGATGATTCCGCGGTCGGCCGGTTCTGGGCGGAGGCGCTCGGCTGGGGTGTTTCCAGTGAGGAACCCGGCGTGACCAACCTCGAACCCGCAGGCTTCGCCTATCCCGACCCTGCCGCCGTCTGCATCGACGTCATTGCCGTCCCGGAACCCAAGACGGTGAAGAACCGCGTGCACCTCGACCCCGCCGCCACGTCTGCGGCCCATCAGGCGGACCTGGTCGCGCGGCTGGCCGATCTCGGCGCCACGCCCGCCGGCATCGACCAGGGCGACGTCTCATGGACCGTCCTGGCCGACCCGGAGGGCAACGACAATCCCGTCGTCTCAGGCTCTCCTGCGGTACCTGAGAGTACCCACACCAACACGACTGGCTACTAAAGTGCAGCACCTGACTGTTCAGACGTGTGATGATCAAGATGGTCACCATGTGTCACAGATGGGCACAAAGCGGCTGTTTTGACTCAATACGAAGTG